>NZ_RHNZ01000014.1 GCF_003946395.1 Levilactobacillus fuyuanensis
GCGCCTTGAGACGCTGGCCAGTAACCCAGGGCTTATAGCCCTCGAGAAAACCACCCGTTCAACGGGTGGTTTTTATTTGTGCCGCTGTCAATCAATGAACTTGCACGTGGGGTTAATCGACTAACTGAGGGGGGAGTGGGCACCCAATTGTGGGGATTGTGGCAATCGCCCGATAACTAACCAACCAACTGAATGGATCGGAAATGTGGAGACGGAACTTGTCCGATTAAAAAAACATTTCCCAATAAACTGGTCTGTACCGCGAATTGATTGAAAGGGTTCGGTCGAAGTAAAAGGCTTAACTTGACGGGATTCGGAAACGCTTTCAAAAAAATAAAATTCCGCAAACCCGTGTTATAGCAAGGGTTTTCACGAGATATTAATCCGCATATAAAAAATAGGTGTTGATTTATGCGTATAAATATAATACACTAAGTTTGTTCAGAAATGAAAACGCTTCACAAAGTTAACCGGAATTTTAGGGCTGGCCGGCCAGTCTAGAAGGGTGATTAACACCAGGTGGAACTGCTTCATTTCTATCAATAGTTAAGCGGGAAAAGCCATTATTTAGTTTTTATCTTTGACCCCTTTAAACTTAGGAGGAACGAAATTTGGAAGCGAAAGCGGAAAAGAAAGTTTCAAGTAAATTCATATTCTTCTTTGGATCGTTCGGTGGAATTCTGTTCGGTTACGATATCGGTGTTATGACCGGTGCCTTACCATTCTTGAAGACCGACTGGGCATTGACTAACGCTTCATTAATCGGTTGGGTTACTTCATCAGTTATGTTCGGTGCCATCTTCGGTGCCGCAATTGCTGGTCAACTTGCCGATAAGTTAGGTCGTCGGCGGATGATCTTGTTGTCATCCTTAATCTTCGCTGTTGGATCAATCCTTTGTGGGTTTGCTCCTAACGGTGGGACTTACTACTTAATCGGGATGCGGATCTTCTTGGGGTTAGCCGTTGGTGCTGCCTCAGCCTTGGTCCCAGCCTACATGTCAGAAATGGCACCAGCGCGTTTGCGTGGTAACCTTTCTGGGATGAACCAGACCATGATTGTTTCTGGGATGTTAATTTCCTACGTTGTCGACTTTCTCTTAAAAGACATGCCTGGCAATATGTCATGGCGCTTAATGTTAGGCTTGGCTTCAGTGCCTGCCTTCATCCTCTTCTTCGGGGTTCTGAAATTACCAGAATCACCACGTTTCTTAATCAAGACTGGTAAACTCGACGAAGCACGTACCGTTCTTTCATACGTACGTAAGCCAGAAGAAATTGACCCAGAAGTTGAATCAATTCAAAAGACTGCTGAAACTGAAAAGAGTAACTTACAAAAGACTTCATGGGCTACCTTATTCAACAGCAAGTATCGTTACTTAGTTATTGCCGGTGTTGGGGTTGCGACTTTCCAACAATTCCAAGGTGCCAACGCGATCTTCTACTACATTCCACTGATCGTTGAAAAGGCTACTGGTAACGCCGCAAGTTCTGCTCTGATGTGGCCAATCATTCAAGGTGTTCTGTTAGTTCTTGGTTCATTACTCTACATCGTGATCGCTGAAAAGTTCAACCGTCGGACGTTGTTGACTATGGGTGGTACGGTTATGGCTCTGTCATTCCTGTTACCAGCTATCATCAACAAGTTAGTTCCTAACGCAAGTCCAATGATGATCGTTGTCTTCTTGTCAATCTACGTTGCATTCTACTCATTCACTTGGGCACCACTTACCTGGGTCCTCGTTGGTGAAATCTTCCCATTAGCTGTTCGGGGCCGTGCATCTGGTTTAGCTTCATCATTTAACTGGATCGGTTCATGGGCTGTTGGTTTGATCTTCCCTATCTTGACTGCTGCAATGTCACAAGAAGCTGTGTTCGCTATCTTCGGTATCATCTGTGTATTCGGTGTTCTGTTCATTCGTTTCTGCGTTCCAGAAACTCGTGGTCACTCACTTGAAGAAATCGAAGCTCGTGGGACTAACCATGGTAAGAGCAAAGAAGCTACGAACAACGACTAGTAATTCTCGATTTAAAATTATTGGGAGGTAAGTTAAATGAACTTAGTTGAAACGACTCGCGCTATCGAAGCCGGTGAGGTTTCCTTAGGGATTGAGTTAGGTTCAACCCGGATTAAAGCGGTATTGGTCACTGATGACTTCAATACTATCGCCTCAGGCAGTTATGTTTGGGAAAACCGCTTTGAAGACGGTGTCTGGACATATCCTATCGACGAAGTTTGGACTGGAATTCAACAAAGCTACACGCAAATGGCAGCCGATGTACAAAGCAAGTATCACAGTGCTTTGACTAAGATCAGTGCCGTCGGGGTCAGTGCCATGATGCATGGTTACTTGGCATTCGATAAGAGTGGCAAATTGTTGGTACCATTCCGGACTTGGCGGAACAACATCACGGAACAATCCGCTGATGAATTGACCAAGTTGTTCGATTTCAACATTCCACAACGTTGGAGTATTGCTCATCTGTACCAAGCTATCCTGAATGGTGAAGACCACGTTCGCAACGTGAACTTCATTACCAGTTTAGCCGGCTACGTAACTTGGAAATTATCTGGCGAAAAGGTCTTAGGTGTTGGGGATGCTTCTGGTGTCTTCCCAATCGATGACAAGACGGGTTCTTACGACAAGAAGATGTTGGAGAAATTCAGCAACCTCGACAACGTTAAGCAATACCCTTGGGACATCGAAGACATCTTGCCTGATATCTTACCAGCTGGTAAGGTTGCCGGTCACTTGACCGCTGAAGGGGCTAGTCTCCTGGATGCTAATGGCAACTTGGAAGCCGGTAGTGTGATGGCACCACCTGAAGGGGATGCTGGTACCGGGATGGTTGGTACGAACAGTGTGCGGAAGCGGACTGGGAATATCTCCGTTGGGACCTCATCCTTCTCCATGAACGTCTTGGACAAGCCATTGACTAAGGTTTACCGCGATATTGATATCGTGATGACCCCAGATGGCTCACCAGTAGCCATGGTCCACATTAACAACTGTTCTTCAGATATTAATGCTTGGGCTAGTGTCTTCAACGAATTTGCTGCCCGTTTGGGTGTTGAATTGAAGCCAGACCGTCTGTACGAAACGCTCTTCTTAGAAGCAGCTAAGGCAGACCCAGATGCTGGTGGATTGGTCAACTACAGCTATCAATCTGGTGAAAATATCACCAAGATCAAGGCTGGTCGTCCATTATTCGTCCGGACACCAAACAGCAAGTTTAGCTTACCAAACTTCATGCAAACTCAGTTATACGCTGCCTTTGCACCATTGAAGATTGGGATGGACATCTTGATCAATCAAGAACATGTTCATACTGATGTTATGATTGCCCAAGGTGGTTTATTCCGGACACCTGTTATTGGTCAACAAGTTTTGGCCAATGCGTTGAACGTGCCAATCACTGTTATGAGTACTGCCGGCGAAGGTGGTCCATGGGGGATGGCGGTCTTAGCTGTATATGCTAAGCGCGATACCGATGAATCATTGGAAGACTTCTTGGATCAAGAAGTGTTCACGAACCCAGAATCCATGACTTTGAGTCCAGAACCTGAAGGGGTTGCTGGATACCAGAAGTTCATCGAAAAGTATCAAGGTGGCTTGCCGGTGGAAGCTGCCGCTGGCGATGCAATTAGCGACTAAGAGAGGAAGTTAATTGAATGTTAGAGGAATTAAAGCAAGAGGTTTACGAAGCCAACATGCAATTGCCAAAGCTTGGCCTGGTTACCTTTACTTGGGGTAACGTTTCCGGGATCGACCGGGAAAAGGGTCTGTTCGTCATCAAGCCTTCAGGGGTTGATTACGACAAGCTGAAGCCTAGCGACTTGGTCGTCGTAAACTTGCAAGGTGAAGTTGTTGAAGGGGACATGAACCCATCCAGCGACACACCAACGCATACGGTACTTTACAACGCATTTCCAAACATTGGTGGGATTGTGCACACGCACTCTCCATGGGCCGTATCCTATGCTGGCGCCAACTTAGACGTTCCAGCAATGAACACGACGCACGCCGACACGTTCTACGGTGATGTTCCAGCGGCCGATGCATTGACCAAGGAAGAAATCGAAGAAGACTACGAAGGCAATACGGGTAAAACCATTGTCAAGACCTTCAAGGAACGTGGTTTGGATTACGAAGCTATTCCAGCCGCTCTGGTTAGTCAACATGGGCCATTCGCTTGGGGTCCTACTCCAGCTAAGGCCGTGTACAATGCCAAAGTTTTGGAAGTGGTTGCTGAAGAAGATTATCACTCCATGCAATTAACCCATAAGAACCTGGAATTGCCACAATATCTGTTGGATAAGCACTATTACCGTAAGCACGGTAAGAACGCTTATTATGGGCAAAACAATGCCAAGTCGCAGAGTCATGCGGCGCGTGAATAATCTGGTATCAATTGCTTCATGAATAACAATCAATTATATAGAAGGAGTGCTTAAATTATGTTATCAGTTCCTGATTATGAATTTTGGTTTGTTACCGGTAGTCAACATCTCTATGGTGAAGAACAATTGAAGTCTGTTGCCAAGGATGCTCAAGACATTGCCGACAAGTTAAACGCAAGCGGCAAGTTACCTTACAAGGTTGTCTTCAAGGATGTTATGACGACTGCCGAAAGCATCACTAACTTCATGAAGGAAGTTAACTACAACGATAAAGTTGCCGGGGTTATTACCTGGATGCACACGTTCTCTCCAGCCAAGAACTGGATCCGTGGGACTGAATTGTTGCAAAAGCCATTACTTCACTTGGCTACGCAATACTTAAACAAGATTCCATACGCTGACATTGACTTTGATTACATGAACTTGAACCAAAGTGCGCATGGTGACCGTGAATATGCTTACATCAATGCTCGTTTACAAAAGAACAACAAGATCGTTTACGGCTACTGGGGTGACGAAGAAGTCCAAGACAAGATTGCTTCTTGGGAAGATGTTGCTGTAGCTTACAACGAAAGCTTCAAGGTTAAGGTTGCTCGTTTCGGAGACACCATGCGTAACGTTGCCGTTACTGAAGGTGACAAAGTACAAGCACAAATCCAAATGGGCTGGACTGTTGACTACTACGGTATCGGTGACTTAGTTGAAGAAATCAACAAGGTTAAGGATGCTGACATCGACAAGGAATACACTGACTTGGAAAGCAAGTACACCATGGTTCAAGGCGACAACGATGCTGACAAGTACAAGCATTCAGTACGTGTTCAATTGAAGCAATACCTTGGAATCAAGAGCTTCTTGGAAAAGGGTGGCTACACTGCCTTCACCACGAACTTCGAAGACCTCTGGGGTATGGAACAATTACCTGGTTTAGCCGCACAATTGTTAATTCGTGACGGTTATGGCTTCGGTGCCGAAGGTGACTGGAAGACCGCTGCTCTTGGCCGTGTCATGAAGATCATGTCCCACGGTAAGAAGACTGCCTTCATGGAAGACTACACACTTGACTTACGTGAGGGTCACAAGGCTATCCTTGGTTCTCACATGCTGGAAGTTGACCCAACTATCGCTTCCGACAAGCCTCGTGTTGAAGTTCACCCATTGGACATTGGTGGTAAGGCTGACCCTGCACGTCTTGTCTTCACTGGTTCAGAAGGTGACGCCATTGACGTTACTGTCTCTGACTTCCGTGACGGCTTCAAGATGATCAGTTACGCCGTAGCTGCCCACAAGCCAGAAGCTGAGACTCCTAAGTTGCCAGTTGCTAAGCAACTCTGGACGCCAAAGGTTGGCCTTGAAAAGGGTGCCTTAGCTTGGATGCAAGCCGGTGGTGGTCACCACACTATGCTCTCATTCGCTCTGACTGAAGAACAAATGGAAGACTTTGCTACTATGGTTAACATGAACAAGGCATTCATCAAATAGTCATTAATGACTGAAAAAATGGTTGGGGTTGCCGAGAGCAGCTCCGGCCATTTTTGTTTAACCAGTCAAGCGGCCGACGATTGTGACGTGGAATGGGTAAGTGAGACAGTGAAAATGTGGTCAGGTAGGTTCTAGATGTTGAGTCGTCGTTCTCAGCAACGTCTTGAGGCGTTGATTGCGCACTGAGAGACGATTGAACTCGTTGCGAGGCTGTGGTGACCGGTTCTAGCTGTGCTTGTTAGCTATTGTGTGTTGTCAGATCGGATCGTGGCTTCAACAGGAACGTGCAAGGAGGAAGAGAATATGGGAAAATCAGAAAAAGAGAAAATGATCACCGGTGAGTTGTTCGACGTTTATAACGACGAATTGGTTGCCGAACGGGGTGCCGCTCGTAAGCAAGTCGAAGCCATCAATGCTTTAGGGGAAAGCGATCCCGAACAGAGTGAAAAGCTCGTTAAGAAGCTCTTTGGTTCCACGGGTAAGGACGTTAGTGTTCATGCGAGCTTCAAGTGTGATTACGGCTATAACATCTACGTGGATGAGGATTTCTTTGCCAACTATGATTGTGTGATGCTCGATGTTGCCCCTATTCGAATCGGGAAACATTGCTTATTAGGGCCCAAGGTACAGATCTATTCCGTGAACCATCCGGCAGATCCTAAGTTGCGACGTAACGGTGCCATGGGTATCGGTAAGCCTGTGACCCTGGGCGATGATGTCTGGGTCGGTGGTGGTGCCATTATCTGCCCTGGCGTAACGTTAGGGAATAACGTGATCGTTGGTGCTGGTAGCGTGGTCACGAAGTCTTTTGGAGACAACGTGGTTGTTGCAGGTAATCCAGCCCGGGTCGTTAAGCACTTAGATTAGACCGACTATACCAGGTTCAAAGGGTGAAAGATACCTTTGAACGGTAATCCATTATTAAGTGACTCATCAGAACGCTTCCATCCTTATGGGTGAGGGGTTCTGATGAGTCACTTTTTTTGTGATAAAAAGTCAATTTGCGAAAAAACTTTTAGAGCAAGCGGTTGCTTTCATACCGGGATTTGTTAAAGAAAGCGCTTTGAAAAATCATCCGCACAATCAAAAACACTATTGATTTATCCGTATAACTGTTCTAAAATACTTGTATTGCGTTTGTGAAAACGTTTTACCTAAATTCTGGTAAACACCGGTTTTCCTGACGTTGAAACGATAACTATGATTTATCGGACCAATTTACCTTTAGCCCGATTTGGCACAGAGAGAACACGCAGAGACATTGGGAGGTATTTTTAAAGTGAAAGGCAACAAGAAAATTTCAAGCGGTTACATCTATTTCTTTGGCTCCTTCGGGGGGATTTTATTCGGTTATGACATCGGGGTCATGACGGGGGCATTACCATTCCTCGAGACGGACTGGAGCTTGTCCAACGCAACACTAATTGGCTGGATCACTTCAGCCGTTATGTTTGGGGCTATCTTTGGTGGCGCGCTTTCTGGTCAACTGTCAGATAAGCTTGGGCGGCGGAAGATGATTCTGCTTTCAGCCTTGATTTTTGCGCTGGGGTCCTTGATGTCCGCCATGGTGCCTAACCTGGGCGAATACTACCTGATTGGCGTCCGAATCTTCCTTGGTTTGGCCGTAGGGGCTGCTTCAGCGCTAGTGCCAGCCTACATGTCCGAAATGTCTCCAGCACGGTTACGAGGCCGGTTAACGGGGATCAACCAGACGATGATTGTCTCCGGGATGTTGATTTCCTACGTTGTCGACTTTCTTCTGAAAGGGTTGCCAGAAGCCTTCGCTTGGCGACTGATGCTTGGCTCCGCTGCAATTCCCGCAATTATTTTATTTGCTGGGGTGCTCCGGTTACCAGAATCACCACGTTTCTTAATTAAAAATGGGCAATTAGACGCCGCTCGAACGGTCTTGAGCTACATTCGTCCGGCTGATGAAATTGAAGACGAGATTGCGACGATTCAAAGCACGGCTAAAACGGAAAGTGTTGCTGCTAAGAATACCTCTTGGGCAACGTTATTCTCCGGTAAATACCGTTACCTAGTGATTGCTGGGGTCGGTGTCGCGGCTTTCCAGCAATTCCAAGGTGCCAATGCTATTTTCTACTACATTCCACTGATCGTGCAACAGGCTACCGGGAGCGCTGCTAGCAATGCTCTGATGTGGCCAATTATTCAAGGTATTATTCTCGTTGTTGGGTCCTTAGTCTTCCTGTGGATCGCCGATAAATTCAATCGGCGGGCACTGTTGATCTTGGGCGGGGCCGTCATGGGTCTGTCCTTCCTATTGCCAGCCTTCCTGAATGTGACGCACCTCAACAGTAACCCCATGTTGATTGTGGTCTTCCTGTCCATCTACGTGGCGTTCTACTCCTTCACGTGGGCGCCGCTGACCTGGGTGCTGATTGGGGAAGTCTTCCCATTGGCCGTCCGTGGTCGGGCTTCCGGCTTGGCTTCATCCTTTAACTGGATCGGGTCATTCGCCGTAGGTCTGTTATTCCCAGTCATGACCGCTGCCATGTCTCAAGAAGCTGTTTTCGCCATCTTTGGGGTAATCTGCTTGCTGGGTGTGGTTTTCGTCCGGTTCTGTGTTCCAGAAACTAAGGGACGGACGCTGGAAGAAATCGAACAACAGGGGACGCATGCTAAGGAAACCGAAACCTTGGCTGCCTCTGAGGACTACACGGAGTAATTTAATAGACGACAAAAAAGTCACAAGTACCTGCGATTTAGTTCGCAAGTCCCTGTGACTTTTTAGCAGTTGATTACTGAACTCTAGATGAAGCAGACCCAGCTACCCATGCCCAACAATCCAATTCCAACGACTGTAAAGATAATCAGTAAGGTCCTCGTGTCGGCATCGGCCTTGTGGTTTGTTTGTGGAAATAACTTAAAGATGATAAAAATCAGCAACGCAATTCCCGCTAATAGTATTAGTGTCCCCGTTAAGATATTGTGCGACATCATCATAATTTTCTCCCCCTTTAACTGGTTTTATTATAACGACTCGGCCAGACTAATGCCAGAAAAGGGTGAAATAATTCCCGCCACTTCTATGCCTATGTTAAAATGTATCGTGATTAGAAGAATTTTACCCACGCCTACTGCAGTTGCAGTCGGGTTATCAAATAAGCAATTAACGAGTGTCAATTTGTAATCAGAACTAACAGCACATAAGGGGTGACGAGAATGATCGACAAGCCAGAAGTAAGTGCCAGTGCTCTGTGGCTGACACCATTGGAACAAGGTATCATCCGCATCGGATTCGCCGATGACGGGCGAGAACTGTTAGGTCCCGTTCAGAAGATTACGTGGCAGGTTACAGAGGGGCGGGTCCACTTAGGGACGCCATTTCTTATTGTCAGTGGCGCGAACGAAGAATTAACGTTGCATTTCCCGTTTGCTGGGCGAATCGCGCAGATCAATGAAGCATTAGCCGCTCACCCGGAATGGCTGAACGACCGCAACGACGACCTTGATTGGATGGTCGACCTCGCGATTGAATAGAAGGGAAATTATGGCATGGAATTAACGTGGCAGGTAACAAATCCAGTGACGAGTCTCAAACGGTTCTTGAACCAGCAGGGTGTTAGTCACCGCGTTTTTAGTGACTTGAAAGAAAATGGGACGATTCGGGTTAATGACACGGTCGTCACTCCCGCAGTAACCCTGAAGGTGGGGGATGTAGTGGCGGTTACGCTACCTGCTGAAGCAGATGATCCCGACGTGGCGACGAGCACAGTCCCCATCACCGTTTTGTTTGAAAATCGGGACTGGTTGGTGATCGACAAGCCAGCCGGTCTCAACGTGGTGCCTGGGCCTGCTAACCGGACGGATACCCTGGTCAATCGGATCAAGGGTCACTGGGCGCAAACGCAGGCTGAGAATCGGGTGCCCCATATCTTAACGCGGTTGGACCGGTTCACCAGTGGGGTGGTCTGGGTTGCCCGGCACCGTCTGGCTAATAGTCTTGCGAGTCAGTTGCAGGCCCAACATCAGGTGGATAAGCGGTACCTGGCCATCGTTAGCGGTCGATTGTCGCAGGACCACGGCATGATCGATGAGCCATTGGCGAGTGATCCAACTGGCTACAATCAGATGGTCTCACCGGCTGGCAAGCCGGCGCAAACCGAGTACTGGGTCAAGGAACGCTTTGCCCAGGCCACGATGGTGGAAGTTAAGCTACACACGGGACGGACCCATCAGATTCGCGCCCACTTTGCTTATTTAGATCATCCCCTGATTGGCGATCACCTCTATGATGGTCCCGAAATGGGCGGGATGACACGGCAGGCCTTGCATGCGCATACTTTGAGTTTTACCGACCCCTTTACCCAAGAGGGTCGGTCTTTTATCAGCGAGGTACCTGCGGATTGGCAGCAGCTCGTTAAGCAATTAAGGAGTGACATGAATGGCAGATGAACAATTTCACTGTTTGGTCGATGGTGACCCTGTTTCTTTAGAGGGCAGCCTGCGATTGGCAGAATTAGACGCTGGGCTGAGAAATCGAATTAAGCGGGATTATCCGCAGAGTAAGCCGACTGACTATATCTGTGGCCATCACCTCTTAAAGTACCGTCTGGAGCACGTGGACGCCCTAATCAATGCCGATATGAAGCAGACTAAGAAGATCAATCAGAAGCTGACGAAGGCCCTGCAGAGCGATGACTACGATATTATTGACGTGAATGATAGCTTGTCAGAGAGTCTGACATTTGGGCAGAAGGTATCCGATGATGTGGCTCGTTTCGGTGGTTCCTGGGGCTTTATCTTTGTTTTCATGTTCGTCTTGATTGGCTGGATGATCGTCAATGGTCTGCATTTATTTGGGGTCAACTTTGACAACTACCCCTTCATTCTGTTAAATTTAGTACTAAGTTGCGTGGCGGCAATTCAGGCACCCATCATCATGATGAGCCAGAATCGTTCCGCCGATCGTGATCGCATGATGGCTGAAAACGACTACCATGTCAATCTGAAGTCGGAGCACGAGCTTCGTTTGCTTCACGCTAAGGTCGATCACCTCGCACAGAATCAGGTCCCCCATACAATGGAGATCGCACGTTTTCAACTTGAAATTTTAGGCGAAATTCGCCAAGAACTAGCCGAATTACGGGCGCACGACGCCGGAAGTTCAGATTCGGCAAAACGAAGGGAGTCCCCCCATGAGAACATGGATAACAGCTAGCGCCTTATTTGCCGTTGGACTGATATTTGGCAAGCGGGCCGCTGATCGTAAGGCAAGTAGTCTTAAACGGCTTGTCAGCGAAAATTAAGCTGGGTTTGGTGACGTCAATTCCGACGCTATAGTTCGGATTAGGCGACCAGCCAAACGTCATGACCGCTACATAAGTGAGTGGCAAGCTTTCCGCTCAGTTTGGCAAAATCTTTGACAAACACTGCATCCTCCATTAGGCTAGTGAGAGAACTAGAAATGGAGGATTTTTTGTGATAATTCGCGAGGCTCAACCAACGGACGCTCCTCAGATAGCGCCGTTGATGAACTTGATCTACGATGAGATGGAACTGACAGATTTGGAAGACGTTCCCGAACCCGACTTATTGAAGGCCATTACGGCGGCGTACCGGACCCGGACATACTTGTCTGGACCGGCAACCACAGTGGTGGCCGAGGCCGATGGCCAAGTCGTGGGGATGGCCTTTGGCTACCCCGGAGAACGAGAAGAAACTGTGGACGATGTCTTTACGCAAATCACTGCCAAGAGTGCTGCGTTTGACGTTCCGTTTGAAACCCAGTCGGAAACGGCTAAGGGTGAGTGGTACCTGGATTCACTGGCTGTGTCGCCCGACCATCAAGGGAAGGGGATTGGCCACCAGCTACTGCGGGCGCTGCCACATTACGCGCGACGGGACAATCAAGCTGTGATCGGTCTGAATGTGGACCTGGAGAATCCGGCCGCTATGCGTTTGTATAAGCGTATGGGGTACGAAGTTTCCGGTGAACAGATGATTGGTGATCACCACTATTATCACATGCAACTAGAGATTGGGCAGCGTGCCCGGGTTGCGAACTAACTAGATAGTGACGTGAGAGGCCGGGATAATTGTCCTGGCCTCTCTTTTAGAAAATGCTGTGGGCATAAATGAAATTTTATTTGGCCGTAAATATTGGTATAATACTGATTGCCGGTAAGCGAGTATGACAACCATGGCCCGAACAGTACCTGTAAATATTGGTATGGTGAGGGTCGATTATTGCGATTAAAAAACGTGTTGTGTTTATTATTTGTGACTGCAGAAGAGCGTATACAGATTAAAGACTAGCGTAGCCGGAGGAGGCCAGGGGTGGCACCGGCCGTGATAGTGGTGTTAGACCGGGTGATTTTTCCCGGCCTTACAGCGCGGGACGCGTTTGGAAACTCGCATGATCCTAGCGAGGTTTCGAACCGAGCTGGAAGCCCGCTCTTTGGCTGCAAGCGATCCCCACACAGCGGCAGAACCCCTGGCAGCCGCAGGCGACAGTGTTCAATCTCAACGATATTTAGGAGGAATAATCACATGAAAGACAATATTCAAATGGGTGACGATGAGTTTGCCCAAATGATGCTGGTTCTGAAAGAACCCGTCACGCAGGCTAACCACAAAGAATTCAAATTCCTTGATGGGACCGAGACTGGCGAAATGCAGGAGATTGCGCCCGACATCTGGGCAATGCCAGCTTACATGCAGGAAGACGATGATTTTACCATGTTCTTCCTGACCACGCAGATCGAATCCGGCGAGACCGTGATGGCGTTTGCGACTGGGGAGACGGCCGATGGCGACTTCCGATTGAGCCAACCAATGGTGACCGGAGCCGGGCTGAACCTGTTAAATGAGCAACAACCCAACCGGGCCAAGCGGGTTTTGAAGTTCTTGAACGACATCTCCAAGGCTGATCAGGGTGACTGGCGGATGGTCAACGACTAAACAATTTGATTGTTTAGTCCCTGACCCCCTGGGTACGATTGTTCTTGACAGGGGTCTGTCACAGACCGTATACTAGTAAAAATTTAGTTCCTTTAACATCGTCCCGTGAGGCGGTGAAGGGTTCGACTTCCGGCGATAGCTGGGTAAACTGGGCGAGCACGCTTCCTTACGGGACGGGCACGCCTTTTTTTAAACCAATTTTGAACTGGAGGTCATGTGGGATGAAAGAACCATCGCGTTATCGTAATCCAGATGCGTTGATCGATATTTGGGAACGACCGAGTCTGGGACAGTGGTTTGGGTTATCGCTTCAGCATTTATTCTCCATGTTTGGGTCCACCGTCTTAGTCCCGATTTTGGTTGGGTTGAACCCAGGGATTGCGCTCTTTAGCTCTGGGGTGGGCACTCTGATGTACATTCTGATTACGCGCGGGAAGATTCCAGCATACATGGGATCGAGTTTCTCATTCATCGTGCCGATGGTGGCCCTGATGAAGACGACTGGTTATCCGGGAATCGCGCAGGGGACGATGGCCGTGGGACTGGTCTACCTGATTGTGGCTGTTATCGTTGCGCTAGCTGGCTCGGAATGGATCAATCAGGTCCTGCCACCCATTGTCGTTGGCCCAATGATCATGGTCATCGGGTTGTCGTTGGCCGGTAGTGCCGCGCAGAAGGCGACCGTGGACAGCAATGGCACCTATCACTGGCAGTTCTTCCTGGTGGCGATGATCACGTTGCTCCTGACGGTAGCCTTTAACCTGTACTTAAAGGGCTTCCTCGCGCTGATTCCCATCTTACTGGGAATCGTGGTGGGTTACTTGGTTGGCGCGATTGCGGGATTAGTCGACTTTAAGCCGGTATTGGAAGCGGCCTGGTTCCAGCTCCCAAAGTTTGAATTCCCGGGTGTGAGCTATCCGCTACATTTCTACTGGGGCGCCGTGTTGAGCCTCGCACCCATCGCATTCGTGACGATGACCGAACATATCGGCCACATCACGGTATTAAACGAACTGACGCACCGTAACTTTTTCGATGACCCAGGACTTCACCATACTTTAGCTGGGGATGGGCTGGCTTCAATCGTGGCTAGTCTGGTCGGTGGACCGCCCGTGACCTCCTACGGTGAAAACGTCGGGGTGCTGGCCATCACGCGGGTTCACAGTGTCTACGTCTTGATTGGGGCGGCAGTCTTCGCGGTCATCTTCAGTTTTGTCGGCAAGCTGAGCGCCTTGATTGAGAGTATTCCCAACCCGGTCATTGGGGGAATCAGCTTCCTATTATTCGGGGTGATTGCCTCCAGTGGGATGCGCATTCTGATTGAAAAGCACGTCGACTTCAACAAACGGCGCAACCTGATGATTGCCTCGTCGATCCTGGTTATCGGGATTGGGAATGCCTACCTGAAGCTCGGTCAGTACGAATTCTCCGGGTTAGCGGTGGCGGCCGTGTTGGGGATTACACTGAACCTGATTCTGCCAAAGGATGTCTAAAATAAGTCGAGATAAAATGAAAGCATCGCTGACAACCTTTGCGTCAGCGATGCTTTATCATTTCTGAGAGAGTTTGTGGTGAACTAGCCACCGATTGAGAAGTAGCGCAGGACGGCCATTGCCATGATGCCGACAACGACGACCATCAGGAGGCTCTTGGTCAGCACCCCAGCAATCGTGGCGGGGATGGCAGCCAGACAGTTAGCCACGTTAAGCGTGGCGAGGTGGCCAGGATTGGCGACGAACAGGCTCTGGCAGCAGAGGGCTGTCATGATCGTAATGGGAACAAACGTGAGAAAGTCAATCAGCCAAGCCGGCATGCTGACCTGCTTCACGAAGGCAAAGGGGAGTACCCGTGAAGCGACGGTAATCACGCCGCACCCGAGAATCACCCACAGTTCGGTTAAACTCATCGACATTTCTTCATCTCCATTCCAAAGAGACAGCCAGCTACCGTAGCGACGAGTAAGGCAAAGTTCTGACTCATCAGGCCAATCATGAAGTAATAAATAATGGCAACAAAGATCATGACCATGAGTTGCAGGGATAAGCCCAAACGCCGGTCGCTAATCAGCTGGAGGTAGACTAGCCCAATGAACATGGCTGTTAGGGCGAAGTCAAAACCAAAACGGGTTGGGTCGGCAATCATGCCTCCCAGTAGGGCGCCGACAATGGTTGCCACGCCCCAGACCAGGTAGGCCACCAAGTTAGCCGCAGATTGCCAGGCAAAGCTCAACTTGCCGTTGGTCTTGTTCTGCTTGTTCATTGCCAGCGCGAAGGTCTCATCGGTCACAAGAGTCCCAATCAAAAGATTCTTGAACAGGGATTCGTGCCGGAAATATTGGGCCAGACTGGTACTCATCAGAATCATCCGTGAGTTGACCAGAAAGGTCGAGATGAAGATGGCGGACAGGGGATCGTGTAGCAGGAGCATGCTCGTGATGATAAATTGTGCGGAACCCGCGTAAACGATAAAGGACATACCGGCCACGACCAGTAGACTCAGGTGACTAGTGTGCGCGACGATACCAAATGCTAATCCAACTCCAATGTAGCCAAAAACAGTCGGTAACACATCGCGGACGCCGGTCCTGAAGGTTAGTGAAGGACCCATAGACAGACTTCCTCTCATTGAAAATTAATCAAGTTAAGTACCAGTTTATCGCTATCGTCGGTGAAGGTAAACCGGCAATCTGAACTATTTATCCCAATTTGTGAAGAGGAGGCAAACAGAGATAATTGCGGGTAGCAAAGGTGGTACACTAAAGCAGTGAAATAAGAGATGCGTTAAAAGTTATTAGACCCTAAAAATTAACTCAAATTAGTCCCAATCAATCTGAACCAGAGGTTGATGTGCCGCGGTTTATGGGGCTTACCTTTGGCCTAGGCCACTCTGCAACAAAAATGTAAAATTCCTGTGAAAAATACTTCGTGTAAAAGGGTTGCTTTTTACTGATGGCGGTTGTATGATACTCTCATTGACGAACGAAGAAAGCGGGGTAAAGATGATGAAGATGAACTTAACTGAACTGGCAAAGGCAGCTAATGTTGATGCTGGTCGGATCGATGAATACGTTAAGCATGGCTTGCTAGGGGCAGACCACTCTGCGACGGAATTCGACGATTCGGATCTCTACTGGATCGACATGATTCAGTGTTTTCAGGATAACGGGACGTCTTTAGATGACTTATCCGGATTGTTACCACGATGCCGGAAAGGCCAATCTCGACTCATGCAAGTTTAGTAACGATAGTGTAAATATAGTTCCAAGTAGCGCCGTGCGGTTTAGCCGCAGGCGTTATTTTTTTGCGGTTAATTAACAACGAAAAAAGGCGGTCATTCCCGCAATAGGGGATGACCGTCTTTGATGTTACCGATTATTCAGCTTTAACTTGTTTGATCAGCTGTTGCATGGCTTGGGCTTGGTAAGCGGCCGCAGCTTGCTTGGTAACTTTCTTCTGTTCTGCCGCTGATAGCGATGGGTTCTTGGTCATCGCTGCCATGACTTGTTGCTTGACGTAGGCCGTAGCCGCCGTCTTCTGTTTGGCTTGGAAGGCCTTTGAACTGGCAAGCTTTTGTAACTTCTTGGCTTGCGTAGCACTCAGCACCGTCCAGTTCTTGTTGATGTAAATGGTGTTGGTTTCCTTCACATACTTGTGACCGTTACCGGTGAGACCAAACCAGAAGCTGTCCATATCACTCTTGTATTCGCGGTAAACCTTCTTGGTGACGATGCGATTGGTACCTGTCGTCCGTTTAACCACGTTCTTCGTCGTGACTTTAGCCTTGGTATGGCTAGTCTTCTTGGCGGTTGCACTGGTCTTGTAAACGTAGACCTGATGCTTATTAGCTGTCCCGATGGATTGGTAGATCATCATTGGGAGCTGCTTGGAAGGTGAAGCCGAGTAAATCTTTTGAGTCGACGTCGTGGTGACGTTGTGCAGGCCATAGTGGTCATGATCGTTCTTGACCAGGAAGAAGATGCTGGTCAGCATCCCGATAATTGCGATCGTAGTTAACGTATTGGCGAGAACCCGATTAGACATGTAGACGTAAAACACGAAAGCGAGAACCGCACAGAGAGCTAATGTAATGAGAATCACTTTGCGGCACCTCCTTTAATAGAATCTTCATCCGCCATATGAACAGAGTGGGAGCCCTTTAATTGGAAGGCCACGAACAGGGCAATGACGCTGAACCCGATGGCAATCCAGAAGGCAGCATGGTAACCGTTCAAAGTGGCGTTAATGGCACGTGAGGCGTAACTCAGAGGGTCCGTCGTTAAGACGTGCTTAGCTGGCATACTGTTCTTGGTCACGTTGGTCAAGACACTGACCATGATGGCCGTTCCAACAGAACTGGCCACTTGCCGCTGGGTGTTGTTGACGGCAGTCCCATGAGACAGCATGTTCATTGGTAAAGCGTTCATTCCGGCGGTGGTTGCAGGCATCATGACCATGGCAATCCCGAACATCCGAATGGCGTAGAGCATCACGATGTAAAGTGTTGAGGTGTCCTTGGTGATCCAGACGAATGGTAAGGTCCCAACCGTCAGGAGGAACATCCCCATCGTGGCTAAACGCTTAGCCCCAAAGCGGTCAAATGCCCGCCCAGTGATGGGACTCATGATCCCCATCATGAGGGCCCCAGCTAACAGCGTTAATCCAGAATGGAAGGCCGACATCCCTTTAACCATTTGAAGGTAAAGGGGAATGACCATTTCAACACCGACCATGGCCATGTTGACCACGGAACTTAAGATAGCAGCAACTGTAAATTGCTTAGACTTGTAAACCCGGAAGTTCAAGAATGGGTCGTCCATGACGAGTTGACGCCAGATGAACAGACCAACGAAGATGAACCCGATGATCAAGGTAGAGAGCACTTTGACGCTACCCCAACCATCGTCACCGACGGAGGAGAAGCCATACAGCATACTTCCGAATCCAATAGTAGAGAGAATTGCGGACAGGACGTCTAATGGTTCCTTGTGCGTTTCGAGAACGCTACGCATGAGCCAGAAGCTGGCTAAGATGACAACGGCAACGATAGGAATAATCATGCCGAAGAGGTCACGCCAAGTCCAGTTGTCGATGACCCACCCTGAAAGGGTCGGGCCAATGGCAGGTGCCAGACCGATAACGATCCCAGCAAGACCCATGGCAGTCCCACGCTTGTTAGCGGGGAAGATTGTCAGCATCATGGTCTGCAGTAATGGCATGGAGACCCCCACACCAACGGCTTGGATCAACCGACCGGCCAATAACATTGGGAAGTTAACGGCTGCCCAACACGTGATGGTTCCGACTAAGAAAGTCGTCATGGCACTGATGTATAAAACCTTGGAGCTGATGGTGTTCAGCAACCAGGCACTGATTGGGATCATGATCCCGTTGACTAATAGAAATCCCGTGGTCAACCATTGCACGGTTGACGTTGAGACATCAAAGGCCTTCATTAAGGTTGGAAAGGCCGTACTTAAAATGGTTTGGTTTAAAACGGTACAAAACGTCCCAATTAATAGGAGCACAACCAGGAGGTTCCGGTTGTAGGGTTTGCCGTTTGTATCAAGCGATGCTGCATTTCCCAAAATAATTCCCTCTTTTTCCTAAAATTAATTCTGAAACCACTATACGTAGAATGAACTACTTTGTCAACTAGCTTGACAACCTTTTTAAAATATATATACTGGTTGGAGAAAAGTGAACAACCTTTTTAAATTACCTATCAAAATTGATGACCGCTTTCATTGCACTTAGACGGGCATTTATAAAAATTGAAATTTTTTCAGAAAGCAGGTGATCCTTCTCATGAATGAAGACGAAACAAATTTAATTAAAAAGTTTTCGATGGAGCATATCGTGCTGGGCATTGGAAATGTAGCCGAAGCAACCGGCGTCTCGCAGAGCCAGTTACGTTACTGGGAACGCAAAGGCTATATTCATAGCCAAGAGGTCGGCGATGGTAAAAATCGCAAATTTAGCTATAAAACGTTGATCCAAGTGCAGCAAATCAAAATGCTTCTGGATCAGGGGCTCACATTAGTGGCTGCGGTGAAGCAGGCACAGCATCGCAAAGATTTTTTTGATGCGCTCAGATCCTTTATGGATGGGCGATTCTCCCATATTAGTATGACTGATGACGGAGACATTCAAATCAACCTTGGTCGGTTCGATCCAGAGCCAACTCAGGAGCTGGTTGCAGATCGTACTAACGGTCAGTGGCACTTTAAGCTGATTCCCGCGGTTAAATAGGGCGATTTCATTGTTAATCACCTGTAACAATGGTAATCTGAAGGTACGGGAGATTCTACATGTCCCGGGCAGAAAAAACTTTCGATACCAATCGATCTTCTGGCTGGATTGGTGGTCAATCATGTTGTTGACGTGTTGTGAAACCAGGCTAATAACCATGAGTAATAGCGCGTTCATCTCGCGCATGGACTACGTTAACCAAAGTTGACGTAAGCAATCGTGAAACCTAAACGACGTGTTTTTTGGAAAATTGAAACTGATTTTGATTTTTCGCTCGCCCGGAACGGCTTCCGTTGGCGGTCGGTCAAGTTTAGAAAGTTCTTGACCAGCCGCTTTTTTTGTTGCCATTTTTCCTTGGACACGGCCGTTAACGTCGCCTCCCGGGCGGTCAACTATCGGCCGGAACGCTGGCGGCGGACGTCGGAAGCCAAGGAGCGGTCTTCCAACTTGTCCTTGAGACGCTGTGAGTCGCGTCTCAAGGACACCAATTCTCTAAGCGGTTAAAACCACCGCCAAGAGAATTCCGCCGGCTGAGCCGATAGTTGACCGCCCTCCGGCTAATACTTGTGTGTTGCCAAGTATGCGCTGGCAGTAATAAGCGGCATTGGCCTGAATTGTGCTTAGTAGGTAGATATGGGTAACTACGGATCGAGAAGGGTACCCGGTCTAACTGCACCGTCACGGGGTTCCGTTCCTAATTGCCTCCGGTTCTGGCCCAAACGATGGTCGAAATGTGTCATCACTGGTTTAGACTTATGCCATGAAAAAATCAGTAACGATGAGTTGAGCTGACAGATTCTTCAATATCTTAGGCAATAATCGCTATTATAGAGACTGATCTCGTCTGTGAGAAATCTGTGAGAAAATGAAAGAAAAATGAAAAGAAAATTTTTATATGAAAGCCATCAGATGGGCGTTTTCATTTGTGCCATTTTGCACAGAAGAAAAAAGTTGGTCAAGATGGTTGTATTTCGTCGTCAGCGTGTTAATATAACAAAATCGCTTTAAACCAAAAACATGAAGGATGGTGTTATACATGCTGTTACGACAAGCTACTATGGCGGACTTACCACAAATTGAATCAATCATTCGTGATGGTCGTGAATTATTGGCGGCCCAAGCAATTGATCAATGGCAGGGAGCCTACCCCAACACTGCGGTCTTAGTTGACGACATTCACCAAGGGTGGACGGTCGTGTTGGAAGAGAACAACGAAATCTTGGGAACTGCCGCAATTATTCCGGGAGAAGACCCAACGTACAAACAGATTGAAGGTCAGTGGCTGACCAAACAGGCGCCTTACTTGGCGATTCATCGTGTAGCAGTATCCAGCCACCATCATGGTCGGGGACTTGCCGGTGAATTGTTCAGTCGGCTCTTTGAACAGATTGACCACGCGGCGGACATCGAAAGTATCCGCATTGATACGCACCCTCAAAATATGGCAATGCAACACGTGATCAAGAAGAACGGTTTCACTGAAACTGGGATGATTGATCTTGCCGCCGTTGATATGCCTGGCACGAAGGATTTTGCCTACGAACGGGTTACCGCTAACGTTAAGCCAGAACACATGCTGCACTCAGTGACGACCAAATAATTTTGTGACGTGCAGTTCCGTTAAATAAAGATGTATACAATAGTAGGATTGGTTCCGCTTTCATCGGGAATTGATCCTATTTTTGCGTCAAAGTCAGGTTTGCCGAAAACCACCTTTTCATTCGCTCTAAACTCTGCGATAATAGGGAGTAGTCAACCATAGGGGTGGTGCACGTTGGAGAAGAGTAGCTTATCGGGTGGCCGGTTCTTTCTGGTTACCGTGTTAAACGTTGTGATTACGATATTTGAATTCATTGGTGGTCTGTTATCGGGCAGTCTGTCACTGCTCTCAGACGCCTTTCACAACTTTGGCGACGCACTCTCCATAGTGTTGAGTTATGCAGCCCATAAGATTGGTGGCCGCCAGCAGACACGCACCAACACGTATGGCTATCGACGTGCAGAAATTTTGGCGGCGTTGTTGAACGCTTTAGTATTGGTGGTTGTCTGCGTCATTCTGGCGGTCGAAGCCGTTCGGCGGCTCTTTCATCCCGAGCACGTGCAGGGGACGGTCATGCTCCTGGTCGCAATCGTGAGTTTCGTGGCGAATCTTCTGTCCACGGTGCTCCTGAATCGGGGGGCTAAGCACAATTTGAATGTGCGTGCGACGTATCTGCATTTATTGAGTGATGCACTGGCTTCGGTTGGTGTGATTGTTGGGGCCGTGATGATCACCGTGTGGCACGTGAACTGGGTTGACCCGGTGATTACGATTCTGGTGGGGATTTATATTGCTATCGAATCTTGGCCGATTGTGAAGCAGACGTTGGGCATTCTGATGGAAGCTTCACCCAATCTCGACTATGAAGCGATTGCTGCCGATATTGAGCAGTTGCCGGAGGTTGAAGGGGTTCATCATCTTCATGCGTGGCAGATTGACGAGAATAATATTGTCTTTTCGGTGCACGTCAATATGGATGATTTACCTTTGGCAGAGATCGAACCAATTTATCGGCAGATTGAAACCTTGCTGTGTCGGAAGTATAATGTGAATCACGTGACGATTCAGGCGGAGTGCCATCGGGGAGAGCACGAAGCATTATTTTATGATCAAAATGATTGGCGACACGAGTAACTGTGCGGCTGATGTTGTTGTATTAGGAACATAATCTAGATGAGGTGAACAGTGATGACTCCGATGAAGGAGGATTATTTAAAAATTATTTTCGAGCTGGGTGGTAAGCAAAAGAAAGTTTCCAACAAACAGATTGCTATCAGCTTGAATATTGCTGCCGGGTCCGTGACCGAAATGGTCAATAAGATGACGGCAGAGGGTTTGGCCGAGCACACGCCCTACGCGGGAATTTCCCTGACTAACCGGGGTATCCGGCTGGCCGAGGATTTGGTTCGTAAGCACCGAATCTGGGAAGTCTTTCTCGTGGAAAAATTGGACTATGATCTGCCCGACGTTCACGCGGAGGCCGAAGTGCTGGAACACGTGACAAGTCCTAAATTAGTCAATTCACTGGATGACATGCTGGGTCACCCCACGCATTGTCCCCACGGTGGGGTCATTCCGGATCGGTTTGGCCACTACCATGAAGACAGTCATGTGGTCTTGAATGATGCTAAGGACGGCTCGGTCGTGACCGTGGACCGGTTTATCGACAACCGGGACTTATTGACGTATCTGGGTGATTTGAAGTTGGATATCGGTGATCAACTGCGGATCATCAAGCACGATCCATTTGAAGGCCCCGTGACCGTTCAGAACTTAACGGATGATGCGGAATTGATTGTGAGCTATAAGGCGTCCCACTACATCTTCATTAAGTAAATTTGGCTGAACATTGTCGCCTGCGGCTGCCAGGGGTTCTGCCGCTGTGGGGAACGACTGCAGCCAAAAGGCGGGCTTCCGTCTCGGCTTGAAACCTCGCTAAAAGCGTGCGAGTTTCCAAACACGTCCCACGCTGTAAGTCCGGGCAAAAGCAACCGCCCGGACTTACACCGTCGACACGGCTGGCGCCACCCCTGACAGCCTCCGTCTAGATAAATGTTTAGCCGGCAACATTTAATGATTTTGAAGTGATAATGCTACGCTTTGAACTGCAAATATTAAATATAATGTAATTGACGGGAACAATCGGTAGCTACTGGTTGCTCCTTTTATTTATGACGCGTTATCGGCCAGAATGGTTGGGTTTCCCCTATACTTATTACTAATGTAAAAATCTGGAAATCAGTCTCACTTTTTCCAGAATACATAGGAATTTCGTTTTAAGATAAAAACTTTTTAGGGATAAAAGCAACATTTGCAATCAAAGCCAGCCTAGTCGATGGAGGCTAGGGATGGCGCCGGCTGTGACCGCGGCAGTATCCCTGACAGCCGCAGGCGACACTTCGTAGACCAACCAGCCAAATTCTAAAGTATTTGCGTTATCCGGTAAGTTAGTGGTGTCAGACCCGTAGCGACTGTCGTATAATAAGTGAAAACCGGCGGGAGGGACAGAGATGAGTAGCCAGAAGAAACGGGATCAATTAATTTTACATACGGCATTAACCGCTGGTCGAATCATGATTGAAAATGGATCGGAAGTCGAGCGGGTCGAAGATACTATGGAACGTATTGCCCACAACGCGGGGGCGAAAACCAGCCAGCTTTTCGTGATGATCACGGGGATTCTGATGGCCATCAATGGTGAGGTTGGCGCTCAGATCGAACCGGTCAAGCGCCGGACGTTTGACTTGGAGAAGATCTCTGTGGTGAACGATTTGTCGCGGCAATTTGCGGTGCACAAGATCACGCTACAGGAATTTTCTAATCGATTGGGTCACTTGGACAAGTCGACCAAGTATTTTCCGTTTTGGCTCCAGCTCCTGTCGGCCGCCATGGTCAGTGGACCCTTGGAGGTCGTCTTCCGGCATAACCTCCCTGATTTCTGGATCACCTGTGTGGTAGGGGCTCTGGGCTGGTTAGTCTTCTACCTACTCAACAAATTTATTCAGATCCGTTTCCTGTCGGAATTTGCAGCAGCAGCCACGATTGGGGTGCTAGCTATCTGGTCTGTTCACCTGGGACTGGGGAATAGCGTGGATGATATTATCATTGGGAGCGTCATGCCCCTAGTGCCTGGGGTGCCAATCACCAATTCCGTGCGCGACATTCTGGCCGGTAACCTAGTCAGTGGCCCGGCACGGGGTGTGGAGGCTTTGGTCAGTGCGGCTGCAATCGGCTTTGGCATTGCCATGGTCTTACAATTTCTTTAGGGAGGGTACCAAATGTCTTTGACTGAATTTTTGATTGAGGTCGCGGGTAATTACGTGGCGACCATCGGCTTTGGTATCCTGCTGAACATCCCTCGGCGCGCGCTGAACTATGCGGGCTGGATTGGGGTCATGGGTTACTTTGTATATAAATTTATCGTGATCTGGGGTGGCGGCTACGTCGTCGGTAACATGATGGGGGCGGTCCTCATTGGGGTGGCCTCGCTGCAGGCTGCCCGGATCAAGAAGATGCCGATGATTCTCTTTAATATCCCCGCGTTGGTGCCCCTGGTACCTGGGGGTCAGGCCTACCAGATGATCAAGTATTTTGCGCTGGGAGAGAACTCCACGGCGTTTGTCTTCCTAATTCAGGTCGTCATGATCTCCGGAGCGATTGCCTTTGGTTTTCTGCTATCAGAATTGGTCAACCGGGTCCAGCAACGGGTCTGGCGGCATCGGCGATAACCTTAAGGAAGTTTGATAATTTAAGGCAACTCTAGAAATCTAGCGGTGGGGTGGTATACTCATTGCTAGGGGTTTCCCAGAATCGGGTATGACGAAAGGAATTTTAATCATGATGTTATTTAATCGAGATCGGGATCGGCCGTGGAAGTTTACATTGACCACGGTACTTTTCCTGGTGGTGGCTTACTTTGTGAAGGCCCAGAACGCCTACGTGGACTTCTTGGATTCATCAATCATTGACGTGGTCCAGAAGAACCAGCCAGGCTGGAAAACGTTACTATACAGGGGAGTGACTAGCCTAGCAGAACCAAAATTAGCTATTATATGGGTCTTGATCCTCGCCTTCTTATTGTGGGGCTTCAAATTCAAGATTCCAGCGCTCTGGTGCTTAGCAACCTTAGCCGGTGGGGATGTTATCGCCGCTTTGGTGAAGAAGGTCATTGCGCGTCCCCGGCCATCGACCCATTTGGCCATTGACGACGGCTTTAGCTTTCCCAGTGGGCACGTCTTCGGGACATTTCTGATTATTGCGATGATCTGGGTCGTGCTCCTACCAATGATTTCGCATGCGTGGAAGGCCTGGGTGCTTCGAATCGTCCTAATTATCTGGATGGTGTTGGTTATGGTTTCTCGAGTCTACTTAAACGCGCACTTCCCAACGGATACCATTGGGGCAATCTTATTGGCTTACTTGTGGTTACAAGTGGCAGAGGGCCTCTACATTCGGGTTGCGCCGATGATGCAGAACTGGCCACTACTCAAGAAGTCCGAAATTTAAGGGTATGAAAGTGAAGCTGAGGATAATATTCTTAGCAAAAATCAAAAGGTAGCTGCATCGATTCCATTTGGAATTGACGCAACTACCTTTTTGTCAATAATTCTTTAAATGACTTTAAGTTAATTTAGCTCGTTCAGCCATTCGTTCGCCAGATCCATCCAGTGGGCAACGTGGGGCAGATCGGTTCCCGGTTTCCACGCCGTCACGTGGTTCGCAAGTGCCAAGCCATGGGGACCGTGATGGAAGATGTGAAGGTCAGTGTCTACATGATGAGCCAGGGAAGCCTGGGCGTAGCTCATTGCGTTTTGAACCGGTACCAGTGGATCGGCGGCCGTACCCCAGATGAAGGTGGGAACGTTTTGGTCATTGACCAGTTCATCGGCGGCAATACTGTCGACATCATCCGTCCAACTTGCCAACACTTGTGCGTCAGTCGGAAAGCCTAGCTTGGGCGAAATAACCGGGTAGCCCAGAATCACGGCGTTTGGCTTGACCTGTTCCGGCTGGGTGCCAGCGAGGGTGTTGATTTTGGCATCGTGCCAGAGGTCATTGAAGAGGGCAACGATGTGGCCACCCACGGAGAAGCCGGCGATAGTGATACGATCGGAATCAATGCGCCATTCCTCAGCGTGTTGCCGGATGGTGGCGACACTTTGGGCCAACTCAACGATTGGTGCAGGCAACAGGGGATGCTTCTCTCCTGTAAAGCTGTAGCGAAGGAAGAAGGCCTGAAAGCCCCGGGCGGACCAAGCCAAGGCTAAATCCTCAGCCTGTTGCTCGGGGATGTGCGTGTAAGACCCACCGGGCACGATGATTATGGCGGGAGCGGTCGCATTGCCGTCCTCACGCAGGTAACCTTGTAAGTAAGCCGCGGAGTCGGTGGCCAGTGACTGGGTAATAATCTTCATTGCAAATCCTCCTTGAATTAGTGAATCATGTTAAGATCATGTTAGTATAGATACTAAAAGTTATGCAGACATTATATCTAATTGTAACGCACTTTATCAAAAAATAACGAGAGGGAGTTGTGCGATTGACAGCAATTTTAAAGACGCAACGGCTGGACTTACGGCCCCTGACGGACAGCGATTATCCGGCCTATAAGCGCTTAGTGACCAATCCAGTGATTGCACAGCCCGTGGGTTTCTCACCACAACCGGATGACCAGCAGGTTCGGCGGTGGTACCGCGCGGATCGAAACAGTGTGCAGTCTTACGCAGTCGTTCTTCACCAGACCAATCAATTTATTGGCGCGGTCATCTTTTACGATTGGTTCGCAGATAACGGCCTTCCCGATGAAACGAGTCTAGAATTGGGGTACTTCTTGGACCCTGAATATTGGGGACGAGGCCTCATGCCTGAGGCTTTAACAGCATGTTTTAGGGATTTGAGCCAGGCAGAATCGTCGGTTAAATTAGTCTGGGCCAACTGCCTGGTCAGCAACGAACGCTCCTGCCAATTATTAGAAAAATTATGTTTCCAAACAATTGGTGACCAATTGATGGGCGTGACCGGTGGTGGACAAACGTTGCAACGTCAAGCTTTGTTTCGACTAAGCCTGGATGATTCGCAAAATAATTGACACTAATCTAAATTTAATCTTGCAATTTTCAGAATTCATGAGTATACTTCAATGTATCGAATAGAAGAGGCGCAATCAACATGAGTCGCTTCCCTCAGGTGGGTATCACCGATGAGGGGAAGCAAAAGGGGCGATTGCCGAAATTCCCACGTGACTACCTAGCGTGAGGATTGGGTCCTGGTTTAACAGATCAGGGACTGTCGCAGTCAAATATTAGGCTGCGGGGCGCTTTCAACGATATTGACTTGGAATTATGAACTTTCCAATCTCTTTCGCGGGCTTTTATTGCGAAGGAGATTTTTTCGTTCACTGGGTCGTTTCGAGGAAGTCCTTCTAAAATAAGAAGGAGGAAACATTATGGAACAAAGCATGACAAACGCAACAACCAGCGAGGCTTCTGATCAAGTTAAGCGGGGACTCAAGACGCGACACGTATCAATGATCGCGTTAGGTGGCTGTATCGGGACAGGGTTATTCGTCGCAAGTGGTTCAGCTATCTCAACCGCCGGGCCTGGTGGTGCGCTAGTTGCCTATGTTGCCATGGGTCTGATGGTTTACTTCCTGATGACTAGTTTGGGCGAAATGGCCACGAACATGCCAATTTCTGGTTCGTTCGCCGCTTATTCTGCCAAGTATGTTGATCCAGCTTTAGGATTTGCCATGGGCTGGAACTACTGGTTCAACTGGGCCATTACGGTTGCCGTTGACATTTCTACTGCCGCTTTGGTTATGAAGTTCTGGTTACCCGGCGTTCCCGGCTGGATCTGGAGTGCCGTTGCCTTGCTTCTGGTCTTCACAATCAACGCATTCTCCGTGCAAGCCTTTGGTGAAACGGAATTCTGGATGTCTCTGATCAAGGTTGTCACGATCTTTGTCTTCCTGGCCGTTGGGTTAATGACCATCGTTGGTATCATGGGTGGTCACGCAACTGGCTTGGAAAACTTCACTTACAAGAAGGCACCATTCGTTGGCGGTTTCCCAGCCATTCTGAGTGTGTTCGTTGTTGCCGGGTTCTCCTTCCAAGGTACTGAATTAGTTGGTATCACGGCCGGTGAATCTGAAGACCCTTCACACAGTGTGCCTAAGGCGATTAACTCAGTGTTCTGGCGGATTATTTTATTCTATATTTTAGCTATCTTTGTCATTGCCGCTGTCTTACCATACACGAGTCATGATCTGTTAGGTTCTTCTGCAAGTGATATTGCAATCAGTCCATTTACGTTGGTCTTCCGGCGTGCCGGTTTGGCCGCCGCTGCTAGTGTGATGAACGCGGTTATCTTGACGGCCGTTATCTCAGCCGCCAACTCCGGGATGTACGCTTCAACGCGGATGCTGTTCTCCCTTTCTAAGGAAGGTTATGCACCTAAGTTGTTCGAAAAGACTGGTAAGAATGGGATTCCTTATCCTGCATTGTTTGCCACGACCATCATCGCTGCGCTGACCTTTATCAGTAGTATTGCCGGTCCTCAAATCTACATGTGGTTAGTTGCTGCTAGTGGGTTGACTGGATTCATTGCTTGGTTCGGGATTGCTTTATCTCACTTACGGTTCCGTCGGGCTTTCACCTTACAAGGTCACAAGCTGTCTGAACTCAAGTACCATGCAAAGTGGTTCCCATTAGGACCAATCCTGGCCTTGGTATTATGTATCGCTGTTATCGTAGGTCAAGATCCACAATCCTTCTTCACGGGTAACTGGGAACAAGTACTGGTTACTTACATGAGTGTGCCACTGGTCTTAGTGCTCTACGTTGGCTACAAGATCAAGAAGCACACGAAGTTGATTCCATTGAAGGATGTCGACGTTTCCCCAGTCCATCGTGATGGGACGTTAAAGGAAGACGCTGCAGCACGTGAAGCATCAAACGATTAATCTGAAATTGTGTGGGCAATTTTCACTTAAATAAAAAAATTTTAACGACGATTGGTTCGGGTGAATCCCGACCAGTCGCCGTTTTGTGTCTGACAAGGGGACAGAACCCGTCAACCGCTGAAGAGGAATTTTCCACGATATATTGTCTTTTGCCGGTAGGGTTGGTACAATATGTAGTGTTGAAATTTAGACCGGATGAAAACGATTTCCGGTATGCGCGTAAATCAAAGGAGAGATAGCATGCTTGTACTATCAGGAACAATTGGGGCCGGCAAGACGAGTTTAACGAACTTATTAGCCGAACACTTACAGAAACCAGCTTTTTATGAATCGGTGGACGATAATAAGATTCTGCCACTGTTTTACCAGAACCCGCAAAAGTATGCTTTCTTATTGCAAATCTACTTTTTAAACAAGCGGTTGGACAGCATTAAGGCTGCCAACGCTGACAATGAAAGTGTCTTGGATCGTTCAATCTTTGAAGATTCCTTGCTCTTTCACTTAAACGCTGACCTCGGTCGGGCAACCAGCACAGAAGTTGACATCTACGACTCCTTACTGGCCAACATGATGCAAGAATTACCAGACGCCGTTCACAAGAAGAACCCTGATCTGTTGATTCACATCAATATTTCCTTTGAAACGATGTTGGAACGGATCAAGAAACGTGGCCGTTCTTACGAACAGATCGATCACGATCCTAGCTTGTTTGAATACTACAAACAACTCGACCAACGTTACGTGAACTGGTACAACAGCTACGACAAGTCACCCAAGATGCAAATCGATGGTGACAAGCTGGACTTCGTGGAAGACCCAGCCGCACGTCAAGAAGTTCTCCACTTGATCGATGAAAAGATTGCGTCACTTTAAGTTTAATTTGACTAAACGCTATTAGGCGTTTGAGAGTACTGACCACGGTTAGTGCTCTTTTCTTTACAGCGAAATACATCTGACAAATGTTGCGGGTGTCGCCTGCGGCAGCCAGGGTTCCACCTGCTATGGGGACCGCCTGCAGCCAGAGTGCGAGCTTTCGTCTCGGTTTGAAACCTCGCGAAATTCGTGCGAGTTTCCCAACGCGTCCCGCGCTGTACGGCCGGGAAGGTCACCGGTCTAACACCGCTGTCACAGCTGGCTACACCCTGGCTGCCTTCGGCTAAGGCAACGTTTGACAGTATGCATTGAACTGGTTGGGAACCCCAAGTGTAGACACACTAGAGTTCTCTTACGATTGAGAAGAATAGTGAATTTTCGCATAGATCCGTTTTTTGTCTGCTGTCAGTTCTTATCGAAGAGCTGCCATAGCTAATGGATTTCGCGCGTCATATAACAATTTGGCGGAAATTTTGTATTTCTTGCGGTATTGTCATCAGCAAGTATCCGGGTGAGTAACAAGCTTAGCCGGAGGAGGTCAGAATGTAGCCAGCCGTGACGATGACCTTAGCTGACGATTTTTGTCAGGTTAGGTCATGGGACGAGCTTGGAGACGCTGGTCCTTGCGGCTTCAAGTCGAGGTCCAAGACCGCTTCTCAGGCTTGGACCGGTCCCCACAGCAGGCGGAATTCTGACAGCCGCAGGCGGCGCTTTTACGCAATCTGCAGGTAAGTAGCAGGCGGAATCTCTGGCAGCCGCAGACGATAGCTGTACTAATACAGTAGCCGGAAAAATTCCCGATTGTCATCACGGCCGAAATGCGGTATGATAAGCGTAATCAAAAACACGAGGTGCCTATCCAGTAGACGGCCAGAGAAGCGGGGAAAGCTGCAAACCGCAACGTCGAACATTCCAGCACTAACTAAAGTGGGCGGGTAATGCCGCACGGTGCAGACCGTTATCATGTTCAAGGGTATGACTGAAGATTGCAGTCATGAACTTGGGTGGTACCGCGAAGGTCTTCGTCCCATGTGACGGAGGCTTTTTTTGTACCATCCGGAAAATTGAAGGGAGTAAGTAGATGCTAGATTTAAAATTGATTCGCCAAGAACCAGACTTCATTAAAGAGAAGTTAGCAACCCGGGGTGTTGATCCCGCTGATATCGATGACCTATTGGGCTTAGATGCCCAACGCCGGGAATTGATCGTTAAGAGTGAAACCATGAAGGCCCAACGTAACACGGTGTCCGATGAAATTTCACAACTGAAGCGCAACAAGGAAGACGCTAACGACAAGATTACCGAAATGCGTCAGGTTAGTGCGGACATCAAGAAGATCGATGCTGACCTCGATACGTTGAAGGCCCAAGTCCACGACGCGGCTGCTCACTTACCAAACATTCCTAATGACAACGTGCCTGTTGGCTTGACGGAAGACGGCAGTGTCGAAATTCATAAGTGGGGCGAAAAGCCTAACTTGGACTTCAAGCCAAAGGCCCACTACGAATTGGGTGAGGACTTGGGTATCTTGGACTTTGAAGCAGGGGCCAAGGTCTCCGGAAGTCGTTACCTCTACTACTTGGGCTTAGGCGCACGTCTAGAGAGAGCCGTTTACAACTTCTTCCTTGATGAAAACACCAAAGCTGGCTTCAAGGAAGTCTTACCCCCATACATCGTGAACGATGATTCCATGTACGGGACTGGCCAATTCCCTAAGTTTAAGGAAGACGTTTATCAATTGCGAGACGAGGACATGACCTTGATTCCTACGGCCGAAGTGCCTTTGGTCAACTACTACCGTGACGAAGTAATCCCTGAAGAGGACCTGCCAGTTTGGTTCACTGCCTTGACCCCAGCCTTCCGTTCCGAAGCCGGGAGTGCCGGTCGCGATACCCGTGGCTTGATCCGTCTCCACCAATTTAACAAGGTTGAAATGGTGAAGTTCTGTAAGCCAGAGAACTCATGGGATGAACTGGAAGCCTTAACGAAGCATGCTGAGAGCCTCTTACAGAAGCTGGGCTTGGCTTACCATGTGATTACGCTGACGACGAGCGACATGAGCTTCACGGCTGCTATGACTCATGATTTGGAAGTCTGGTTCCCAGAACAAAATACGTACCGGGAAATCTCCAGCTGTTCTAACACGACGGACTTCCAAGCACGTCGGGCACACATCCAATACCGTGATGACAATGGCAAGCTCCAATATGTCCACGCCTTGAATGGTTCTGGCTTGGCCGTTGGTCGGGCAGTCGCTGCAATCATGGAAAACTACCAAAACGCTGACGGTTCTATCACGGTTCCCGATGTCTTGGTCCCTTACATGGGTGGCGTAACGCGGATCACGAAGTAACCTTTAGCTATTTACAGGTCGCGTGATGATTGTGTTAAATGCAACTTACATGCATCAATATGAATAAGTAGTCAGTGCAAGTCGGCACTGAATGGAGCACTTAACGGTGAATATAACCGTTAAGTGCCTTTTTTGAATGGTCGGCTAAAGTAGCGGAGAACAGTGTCATGTAGGGCTTTGGCGAGAGTGCTATGCGCCCTAATTATGAAATGAATAATTATTTTGATTATTTTTGCAATTTCTTATTGACGTAGGGTAGGGAGTTCGTATAAAATAGTTTCTGTTGGTTAATTAGCTCCCGTCGCGCTGAAGGCGCAAGGCAGTGTGTTGACCGCAACTACAAGAAATAAGCGATTCAAGTTTTTTGCAAGAAAATGCAAAAAAGACTAGCTTTTTCTTCTCAGGTACGCTAAAATATTACTTGTTGTTAAGCGAGTAGTTATTCAGCTAACGAATATTTATTCAAAATATTTCAAAAAGGTTGTTGACAAGCTTCGCTGAACATGGTAAATTATAATAGTTGTTTCGAACGAGATATACTTCTTGCTTCGGAAGTCCATGGAGGATTAGCTCAGTTGGGAGAGCGTCTGCCTTACAAGCAGAGGGTCACAGGTTCGAGCCCTGTATCCTCCATCGGGAACTCAGGTTCCTCGGCGTTAGTTCGCCAGCGTTGCAGGTGTGGCGGAACTGGCAGACGCGCTAGATTTAGGTTCTAGTGTCTTATGACGTGGGGGTTCGAGTCCCTTCACCTGCATTAACCGAATATTGCAAAATATCTTAAAAAATATTTTGCCGACTTAGCTCAGTTGGCAGAGCATCTCACTAGTAATGAGGAGGTCGGAGGTTCGAATCCTCTAGTCGGCATGGCACCATTAATATAATAGCCAATTTGCGGAAGTAGTTCAGTGGTAGAACATCACCTTGCCATGGTGGGGGTCGCGGGTTCGAATCCCGTCTTCCGCTTTTGCCCTTTTGCCGGGGTGGCGGAATTGGCAGACGCACAGGACTTAAAATCCTGCGGTCAGTGATGACCGTACCGGTTCGATCCCGGTCCTCGGCATTTAATTGAATAATAATTATGCACCCATAGCGCAATTGGATAGAGTGTCTGACTACGAATCAGAAGGTTGTAGGTTCGACTCCTACTGGGTGCATTTTTGTTGCTTATAAGCAATTGTAAGCAATTTTCGGGAAGTAGCTCAGCTTGGTAGAGCACCTGGTTTGGGACCAGGGGGTCGCAGGTTCGAATCCTGTCTTCCCGATTTGACTGACAAGATTTGTGGGTCAGTGAGCTTTTTCTCGGGAAGTAGCTCAGCTTGGTAGAGCACCACGTTCGGGACGTGGGGGTCGCAAGTTCAAATCTTGTCTTCCCGATTTTTTTATCCCGAATACATATAATAAGCGTAACGGCGGTTTCCATACAGATTGTTTGGAGGCTGGCCGTTTTTTTGTTACCATAGATTACTAAGTGCTGTTGGCTGCTAATCTGAAGAAATTGGATTACTATCATTGTATGGAATGACGTGAGGTATACCTGTAGGTCCCGTGAAGCAGCAATTCCTGGGTTGTGGGTGGCAACCTGATTGCCAGTTGTTGGTAAGAAAATAAAACTTCTCAGCGATAAGCAGTCTAATCCGTTGCAATTTCACTGTAGTTTCGTATAATATTAGTCAACATTAGTCAAGAACACTGGACTGAAGGGGGGACGATAATGGAGAATCAGAATATTTCGGATATTATTGAATCTTACCTGAAGCAGATTTTGGCTGAATCCCAGCAGGTGGAGATCCGCAGAGCGGAAATTGCCAATCAGTTTAACGTTGTGCCGTCCCAAATCAATTACGTCATCAAGACGCGTTTCACGATTCAGGACGGCTACGTGGTTCAGAGTAAACGGGGCGGTGGCGGTTATATTCGCATCGAAAAGGTCAAGTTGTTAGATAACCTCGACTTTATCGACTCGTTAGTCACGGCCGTTGGTGATCAGATTTCTCGGCATGACAGTCTATCCGTCGTGCGGAGTCTGTTCGAAGCTGGGGCCATCAACCGTAGCGAAGCCAATATCATCTTGGCAGCCATCAATAAGGACGCCATTAACACGGGTGACCGACAGGCGGATGAGCAGATTCGCGCTCAGATTTTAATTTCAATTTTGAATCACCTACGATATGAGAGTTAAGAAAGTGAGGAGCTGCAATGGATAATTTATTTACACCAAGCGCTAAGAGTGTCCTCGTCTTGGCACAGGAACAAGCAAAATACTTCAAGCACCAAGCGGTGGGGACGGAACACTTACTACTGGCCCTCACCATTGAAAAAAATGGCATTGCTAACAAAGTCTTACAGCAATTTTCTGTGACCGACGATGACGTTCGCGAAGAGATTGAACGCTTTACCGGCTATGGCACTTTAGCAAACACAGACAAGGATAGTTACTTGCCGTACTCACCAAAGGCCAAATCCATGTTGGCCTTGGCTGGTGACGAAGCTAAGCGATTAGGCGCAACCAAGATTGGGACGGAACACTTGTTACTGGCTTTACTGAGTGACGAGACGATCCTGTCCTCTCGTATCTTGAAGAACCTCAACGTAGCCTTACCCGATGCCCACAAGGTCGTCTTACGTAAACTTGGTATCACGGATACCCCTAAGCGGCGCAACGATAACCGTAGTCGTCGCGCACCACAGGGTGGGACACCAACCTTGGATTCTTTGGCACGGAACCTAACTGAATCCGCTAAAGAAGGCCGCATGGACCCAACTGTTGGTCGGGAAAAGGAAGTCAAACGGGTCATCCAGATTCTGAGTCGGCGGACGAAGAATAACCCCGTCTTAATTGGCGAACCCGGTGTCGGGAAGACCGCCATTGCCGAGGGCTTAGCCCAACGGATCGTGGCCGGCGATGTTCCCGAGGATATGCAGAACAAGCGGCTGATGATGCTCGACATGGGCTCATTAGTAGCTGGGACCAAGTACCGTGGGGAATTTGAGGATCGGCTGAAGAAGGTCATTGAAGAAATCTACAACGATGGTCAAGTCATCCTATTTATTGATGAACTCCACACGCTGATCGGTGCCGGTGGTGCTGAAGGGGCCATTGATGCCTCCAACATCTTGAAGCCAGCACTGGCTCGTGGTGAACTCCAAACCATTGGGGCAACTACTTTGGATGAGTACCAGAAGTACATCGAATCCGATGCTGCTCTGGAACGGCGGTTTGCGACGGTTCAGGTCAACGAACCAACGAGTGCGGAAGCCTTAGAAATCTTGAAGGGCTTGCGGTCACGCTACGAAGATCACCATCACGTCAACATTACGGATGATGCCTTGGACCAAGCCGTTAAATTATCGACGCGCTACATCAGCGATCGTTTCTTACCGGATAAGGCCATTGACCTGATGGATGAAGCTTCCGCAAAGGTCCGTATCGATCAGATGGATAAGCCAACGCCGGCTAGCAAGCAAGCAAAGGCATTAACCGACCTTGCTGCAGCCAAGGAAGCTGCCATCGAACGCCAGGACTTCGAACAAGCCGCTAAGTTGCGGACGGAAGAAATGGCCCTCCGGCAAAAGGTTGAGGCCCGTGCGGCTAAGGCTGCTGCCGCGGTGACACCAGACCGGCAATACGCGATCGATGTTACCGGCGAAGACGTTGCCGATGTCGTGGCTGAGTGGACGGGGGTTCCCGTAACGCAGCTGAAGCAGACGGACGCCGATCGTTTGGTTAACCTGGAGTCAATCCTGCATAAGCGGGTTATTGGCCAGGAGGAAGCCGTTTCAGCCGTTTCTCGGGCCATTCGGCGGGCACGGTCAGGGTTGAAGGACCCTAACCGGCCAATCGGGTCATTCATGTTCCTAGGACCCACCGGTGTTGGGAAGACCGAATTAGCTAAGGCACTGGCCGAAGCCATGTTTGGTTCCGAAGACAACATGATTCGTGTCGACATGAGCGAATACATGGAGAAGTACTCAACCAGTCGTTTAATCGGGTCGGCTCCCGGCTACGTCGGTTACGACGAGGGTGGCCAATTAACGGAAAAGGTTCGGCAGAAGCCGTACTCCGTGGTCCTCTTCGATGAAGTTGAAAAGGCTCATCCGGACGTCTTCAACATTCTCTTGCAGGTCTTAGATGACGGGTACCTGACCGATTCTAAGGGGCGTAAGGTCGACTTCCGGAATACTATCTTGATCATGACGTCTAACTTGGGGGCAACGAAGCTGCGGGATGAAAAGACCGTTGGGTTTGGTGCCGAGGACATGGCCAACAGTTACCGGGCAATGTCTCAGACCATTCGCGAAACGTTGAAGCAGTCGTTCCGGCCAGAATTTCTGAACCGGATCGATGAAACGGTCATCTTCCACTCCTTGAAGAAGGATGAACTCCACGAAATCGTGAAGTTGATGGCTAAGCACATCGTGGACCGGGTCGCTGAACAAAACATCAAGCTGAAGATCACACCGGCTGCCATTGAAGTGGTCGCCAAGGCGGGCTTTGATCCCGAATACGGGGCACGGCCAATTCGTCGGGCTCTGCAGACGCAGGTTGAAGATAAGTTGAGTGAGGCTTTGCTGAATGGCGAAGTTAAAGCTAACGACCAGGTCACGGTTGGGGCGACGCGTGGTGAAATCACGGTAAACGTGAAGGCACCAAGCAAGGCTAAGCCAACTGCAGTGGCGAGTCACTAAATTTACGATAAATGAACGATAGTGGTGTTTCCTCTGGATGGGGGAGACACCACTATTTTTAGACACAGGTAGGCCTTAAAGGTGAGTTGGAGCTAGTCCCTCAGCAGATGGTAAACCACAGGCATTGACCTAGCTGGTGATAAATGAATGTGGTACACTTAAATTGATAATATGGTATATTAGGAAGGTTGATTGGTCACACTTTACTGGCTGATTAGGTCCCTATTTAGGATCGTCAATCGTGAAATTTCTGGCGGTCGTAGATGACAGTTTTAACAACCTATATATAATATGAAAAAACAAATCACATTTAGAAAGGAAGCCGGCCTGCTCATGAAGAGAGAAGAACAATTGACCCACACCCACGCCGCTATCTTAGCTGCAGCGCGGGAACAATTCTTGGCACAGGGTTACCAGGCGACGTCGACCCGCGATATTGCGAAACAAGTGGGAATTACCCAGCCTGCCCTGTATCACCATTTTAGCGATAAGGAGGTCATCTTCCTGGAGGTCATCAAGACCGTTGGGGGAGAGATCAAAACCGGTATCACTGACGCGGTAGCGCAGATGCCAGCAGATGCGGACCCCGTGGAAGCTTTAACGACAGTCACTGAAGTGCTTACTAGCGCTCACCCACGGGATGTCTTCACCGTGATTCATGGGAGCTTCAAGTTCCTGAAACCGGAGAACAAGCGACAACTGGGGATGGTTTTCATGCAAGATTACCTGATGCCCCTGACCAGCTTCTTTGAGACCGGTGTGGTCAGCTTGCAAGATGGGGTTAAGGCCCAGGACGCGGCTTCCTTTTATCTGACCAGCCTGAGTCCACTGTTCAATACGTTCCACCACGTCGGACCTGCGGATGCCTCACAGCACGATCAGACACTAGCACTGGTGCGGTTGATTTTATTTGGGGTTGCCGTTAAGAAGTAGAGCTTCTCTATTGACATTTACCCTAGAATCTAGTACTATATCATTTGTATGCAACTGTGAATTGAAATTGGATGCACCGATATATTGTCCGGTAGCGTCCGTTATAAGAAGCCAAAAGCAAACTGTGGGTTTGTTTTTGGATTTTTTTTGCCAAAAATCCGGCTGATTATGCAAATGTAATCAAAATGTAACATTAGGGATTTTGACCAATTTACAGAATAAATAGGAGAGGTGAACAACTTGGCAGGACACTTAGTGAAATACGGGAAACACCGTACTCGCCGTAGCTATTCGCGGATCAAGGAAGTCCTTGATCTCCCTAACTTAATCGAGATTCAGACGAATTCTTACAACTGGTTCCTCGATGAAGGTTTACGGGATATGTTCGACGACATCATGCCAATCGAAGATTTTCAAGGAAACCTTTCGTTAGAGTTTGTTGATTATCAATTACTGGAACCCAAATATACGGTCGATGAAGCACGGGAACACGATGCCAATTTCTCAGCACCACTGCACGTGACCTTACGCTTAACCAACCATGAAACGGGCGAAATTAAATCGCAAGACGTCTTCTTCGGTGACTTCCCATTAATGACGGCCCAAGGGACCTTTATCATTAACGGGGCAGAACGGGTTATTGTTTCTCAATTAGTCCGCTCACCAGGCGTTTACTTCAATGAAGATACTGACAAGAACGGCCGGACTGTGTTTGGCGCAACGGTTATTCCTAACCGTGGTGCTTGGCTTGAATTCGAAACCGACGCTAAGAATATTTCTTACGTTCGGATCGACCGGACGCGGAAGATTCCAATGACCGAATTAGTTCGGGCATTAGGTTTCGGTTCCGATGATGAAATCTTAGATATCTTAGGCGACAATGAAAGTTTGTCTAACACGTTGGAAAAGGATATTCACAAGAATACCGACGATTCCCGTGTTGAAGAATCTTTGAAGGATATCTACGAACGGCTACGTCCAGGTGAACCAAAGACGGCTGACTCTTCACGGAGCTTGCTGACGGCACGGTTCTTTGACCCTAAGCGTTACGACATGGCTCCCGTTGGTCGTTACAAGACCAATAAGAAGCTCAGCCTGAAGACGCGTTTGCTCGGCTTGACCTTAGCTGAAACGTTAGCTGACCCAGATACTGGTGAAGTTATCGCGCAAAAGGGGACGGTCGTTGACAAGGACGTCATGAAGACGTTGGCACCATTCTTGGATCAAGATGATTTCAAGATGGTTACTTTCCAACCTTCAGACGAAGCGGTTGTTACTGAACCTCTGAAGTTACAAATCATCAAGGTGCAATCTCCAGATGACCCAGAACAAGAAGTTCCCGTTATTGGGAATGGGAACATTGACATCAAGCTGAAGCACATTCGCCCAGCCGACATCATTGCTTCCATGAACTACTTCTTCGATCTGCAAATTGGGATTGGCAACACCGATGATATTGACCACTTGGGTAACCGGCGGATTCGTTCCGTTGGTGAATTGTTGCAAAACCAATTCCGGATCGGGTTATCCCGGATGGAACGGGTCGTTCGTGAACGGATGTCTATTCAAGACGCCGCAACCGTAACGCCACAACAATTGATTAACATTCGTCCAGTGGTTGCTTCCATTAAGGAATTCTTCGGTTCATCTCAATTGTCACAATTCATGGACCAGACCAACCCTTTGGGTGAATTAACCCATAAGCGTCGTCTGTCTGCCCTTGGACCTGGTGGTTTGACGCGTGACCGTGCCGGATATGAAGTCCGGGATGTTCACTACACCCACTATGGTCGGATGTGCCCAATTGAAACGCCTGAAGGTCCTAACATTGGGTTGATCAACAGTCTGTCCAGTTACGCACGGGTTAACAAGTATGGGTTTATTGAAACGCCATACCGTCGTGTGTCATGGGACACGCACATGGTTACCGACAAGATCGATTACTTGACTGCTGATGAAGAAGATAACTACGTCGTTGCCCAAGCCAACACGCCTTTAAACGATGACGGTTCATTTGCTACGGATACCATCATGGCCCGTGACGAAGATAACAACATCGAAACCAGTGCTGACAAGATTGACTACATGGACGTTTCGCCTAAGCAAGTTGTTGCCGTGGCCACTGCATGTATTCCTTTCTTGGAAAACGATGACTCCAACCGTGCCTTGATGGGTGCCAACATGCAACGGCAAGCTGTGCCATTGCTTGACCCTCATGCACCACTGGTTGGGACTGGTATTGAATATAAAGCTGCGCATGACTCCGGGGTTGCTTTAATTAGCCAACACGAAGGAACTGTTGAATACGTCGATGCACGTGAAATCCGTGTTCGTCGCGACGACGATGCGCTTGACACTTACAAGCTCATGAAGTTCCGCCGGTCAAACGGTGGTAAGAACTACAACCAACGTCCAATCGTTAAGGTTGGCGATCGCGTCGACAACGACGAAATCTTGGCTGATGGTCCTTCAATGGAAAATGGGGAACTTGCTTTAGGGCAAAACCCATTAGTTGCCTTCATGACTTGGCAAGGGTACAACTTCGAAGATGCCATCGGGATCAACGAACGGTTGGTTCGCGATGACGTTTACACGTCGATTCATATTGAAGAATACGAATCAGAAGCACGTGACACGAAGCTTGGACCTGAAGAAATGACGCGTGAAATTCCTAACGTCGGTGAAGATGCCTTGAAGAACTTGGACGAAGACGGGATTATCCGTGTCGGTGCCGAAGTTCAAGACGGTGACATCTTAGTTGGTAAAGTGACGCCTAAGGGTGTGACTGAATTATCAGCCGAAGAACGTTTACTCCATGCTATCTTTGGTGAAAAGGCCCGTGAAGTGCGGGATACTTCCCTTAAGGTTCCACATGGTGGTGGCGGGATCATCCAGGATGTTAAGATCTTTACTCGTGAAAACGGGGATGAATTATCACCTGGTGTCAACATGATGGTTCGGGTCTACATCGCACAAAAGCGTAAGATCCAAGTTGGTGACAAGATGTCTGGTCGTCATGGTAACAAGGGGACGGTTTCTGTCGTTATCCCTCAAGAAGATATGCCATACATGCCAGATGGGACGCCAATCGACATCATGCTGAGTCCAATGGGTGTGCCTTCCCGGATGAACATCGGGCAAGTGCTCGAATTGCATTTAGGGATGGCTGCTCGTAAGTTAGGGATTCACGTGGCTACGCCAGTCTTCGATGGTGCCCAAGATACTGATATCGCGGACGCTTTGAAGGAAGCCGGTATGGCTGCTGATGCCAAGACTGTCTTATACGATGGTCGGACTGGTGAACCGTTCGATAAGCGGGTTGCCGTTGGTGTCATGAACTACCTGAAGTTGGCTCACATGGTCGACGACAAGATGCACGCCCGTTCCATTGGACCTTACTCATTGGTTACCCAACAACCCCTTGGTGGGAAAGCACAATTTGGTGGCCAACGGTTTGGTGAAATGGAAGTTTGGGCCTTGGAAGCTTACGGTGCCGCTTATACGTTGCAAGAAATCTTGACGTACAAGTCTGATGACGTTGTTGGTCGGGTTAAGACCTACGAAGCCATCGTTAAGGGCGATCCAATTCCAAAGCCTGGTGTCCCTGAATCATTCCGTGTTCTGGTTAAGGAATTACAATCCTTAGGGTTGGACATGAAGGTCTTAAACGGGAACAACGAAGAAATCGAACTCCGCGATATGGACGACGATGACGATGATGTTGTGAACGTTGATGCTTTGAGCAAGTACGCCCAACAGCAAGAAGAGCAACGCAAAGCGCAAGCTCAGGCCGACAGTGCCAAGACCACACCAGAATCAACGAAAAATGAAAGTCAACCGAACACACAAGACTAATTAATAAGGGAGGTCGCTTCTTTGGTCGATGTCAATAAGTTCGAAAGCATGCAGATCGGGCTGGCTTCACCTGATAAGATCCGTAGCTGGTCTTACGGGGAAGTCAAGAAGCCTGAAACCATCAACTACCGGACGTTAAAGCCTGAAAAAGATGGGCTGTTCGACGAGCGGATTTTCGGTCCTACCAAGGACTGGGAATGTGCCTGTGGGAAATACAAGCGGATCCGTTACAAGGGTGTCGTTTGTGACCGTTGTGGTGTTGAAGTTACCCGTTCTAAGGTTCGTCGTGAACGGATGGGCCATATCGAATTGGCTGCTCCTGTAACCCACATCTGGTACTTCAAGGGGATCCCAAGTCGGATGGGCTTGGTCCTCGACATGAGTCCTCGTGCCCTGGAAGAAATCATCTACTTTGCATCCTACGTTGTCTTAGATCCAGGTAACACCCCATTGGAAAAGAAGCAACTCCTTTCCGAACGGGATTACCGTGACAAACTTGTAGAATACGGTAGCAAGGCCTTCAAGGCTGAAATGGGTGCCGAAGCCATCAAGAAGCTATTGATGGCCGTAGACCTGGATAAAGAAGTTAAGGAATTAAAAGAAGAATTGAAGGAAGCCACTGGTCAAAAGCGGACGCGTGCCGTTCGTCGTTTGGACATCTTGGAAGCCTTCGTGACTTCAGGTAACCGTCCTGAATGGATGGTAATGGATGCCATTCCGGTAATCCCACCTGATCTTCGTCCAATGGTACAACTCGAAGGTGGTCGTTTCGCAACGTCCGACCTGAATGACTTGTACCGGCGGGTTATCAACCGGAACAGCCGGTTGAAGCGTTTACTGGACTTAAACGCACCTGGGATCATCGTTCAAAACGAAAAGCGGATGCTTCAAGAAGCCGTTGATGCTTTGATCGATAACGGTCGTCGTGGCCGTCCAGTTGCTGGTCCTGGTAACCGTCCACTGAAGTCTCTTTCACACATGTTGAAAGGGAAGCAAGGACGTTTCCGTCAAAACTTGTTAGGGAAGCGGGTTGACTACTCTGGTCGTTCCGTTATTGACGTTGGTCCTTCCCTCAAGTTCAACCAAATGGGTCTGCCAGTTCCAATGGCTCTGGAATTATTCCGGCCATTCATCATGAAGGAATTGGTTGCGCGTGGTTTGGCTTCTAACATTAAGAATGCCAAGCGCCAGATCGACCGTGAAGATGACGATGTCTTCAATGTTCTTGAAGATGTTATCAAGGAACACCCTGTTCTGTTGAACCGGGCACCTACGCTTCACCGTTTGGGGATTCAAGCGTTCGAACCAGTCTTGGTTAGTGGTAAAGCTATGCGTCTTCACCCATTGGCTTGTGAAGCTTACAATGCCGATTTCGATGGGGACCAAATGGCCATTCACGTGCCATTATCTGACGAAGCACAAGCTGAAGCACGTTTGCTGATGCTAGCTGCTCACCATATCCTGGCTCCTGCCAGTGGTAAGCCAGTTGTTGCGCCTTCTCAAGATATGGTTATCGGGAACTACTACCTGACCATGGAAGAAGATAACCGTGAAGGGGAAGGTATGATCTTTACCGACCTCAACGAAGCCGTCTTGGCTTACCGTAACGGTTTGGTTCACTGGCACAGCCGTGTCGGGGTCCAAGTCTCCGGCATGACTGACAAGCCATTTACTGACGAACAACGCAGTAAGATTATGGTAACGACCGTTGGGAAGTTGATCTTCAATAACATCCTGCCTAAGTCATTCCCATACTTGAACGAACCAACCAGCACGAACCTGAACGGCTACGTCCCTGACAAGTACTTCTTGGCACCGGGCGAAGACATTCACGATTACCTGCAAAATGCTGAATTAGTTGGCCCATTCAAGAAGGGCTTCTTGTCTGACATTATCGCTGCCGTTTACCAACAATACAAGGTTACTGAAACCTCTAAGTTGTTGGACCGGATCAAGGATTTGGGTTACGACGAATCCACGAAGTCTGGGTTAACGGTTGGGATGGTCGACGTTACCGACTTGAAGGAAAAGCCAGAAATTATCGACGCAGCCCACAAACAGGTTGCTACGGTAACGAAGCAATTCCGTCGTGGGTTGATCACCGACCACGAACGTTACGAACGAGTTATTGGGATCTGGAACGATGCCAAGGATGACATTCAAAACGCTCTGATTCACAGTTTCGACCAACAGAACCCTATCTTTATGATGAGTGATTCTGGTGCTCGTGGTAACATTTCTAACTTTACCCAGTTGGCTGGTATGCGTGGCTTGATGGCCGCTCCTAGTGGTGACATCATGGAGCTGCCTATCACGTCTAACTTCCGTGAAGGCCTGACGGTTATGGAAATGTTCATTTCGACCCATGGGGCCCGTAAAGGGATGACCGATACGGCCCTCAAGACTGCCAACTCAGGTTACCTGACTCGGCGTCTGGTCGATGTTGCGCAAGACGTTATCATTCGGGAAAAGGATTGTGGGACTGACCGTGGTTTGAAGATTCGTGCCATCACTGATGGTAACGAAATGATCGAACCATTGTATGACCGGATCTTAGGGCGTTACACCCAAAAGACCGTCTACGATCCAAAGACTGGGGACGTTATTGTTCCTAAGAACCAAATGATCGTCGAAGACACGGCACAAAAGATTGTTGATGCTGGTGTTGAAGAAGTGACGATTCGTTCCGCCTTCACTTGCAACACTGAACATGGTGTTTGTGAACATTGTTATGGCCGTAACATGGCTACTGGTGACGAAGTTGAAGTTGGTGAAGCCGTTGGTACTGTTGCCGCGCAATCTATCGGTGAACCAGGTACTCAGCTGACCATGCGTAACTTCCATACCGGTGGTGTTGCCGGGAACGAAGATATTACCCAAGGGCTTCCTCGTGTTCAAGAATTATTTGAATCTCGGAACCCTAAAGGTAAAGCTGAAATTACTGAAGTTACTGGGACGGTTGAATCAATCGAAGAAAACCCAGCAGAACGGACCAAGGAAATCACCATTAAGGGTGAAGCCGATACGCGGAGTTACACGTTACCGATCACTGCTCGTATGCGGGTCAGCGAAGGCGACTTCATTCACCGTGGTTCAGCATTGAACTATGGGTCTGTTGATCCTAAGGAAATGCTGCGGGTTCGCGATGTCTTGTCTACTGAAACTTACATCTTAGGTGAAGTGCAACGTGTTTACCGGATGCAAGGTGTTGCTATCAGTGATAAGCACGTTGAAATCATGGTTCGGCAGATGTTACGTAAAGTTCGGATCATGGATCCGGGCGATACCGATGTCTTGCCTGGTACTTTGATGGATATTCAAGACTTCCGTCGCGCTAACTACCAGACGTTAATCTCTGGTGGTATCGCCGCTACGGCGCGTCCAGTTATCTTGGGGATCACCAAGGCTGCTTTGGAAACGAACAGTTTCTTATCAGCCGCATCCTTCCAGGAAACGACGCGTGTCTTGACCGACGCTGCTATTCGTGGCAAGAACGATCCATTAGTTGGTTTGAAGGAAAACGTTATTATTGGGAAGATCATTCCTGCCGGGACTGGGATGCCAGATTACCGTCAGATCAAGCCCAAGGAAGTTGGCGGTTCGTCAACCGAAGGCGTCTACTCAATCAGCGATTTGGAAAAGCAAATGCAAGAGGATTCACAGGCTTAAGAGCGTGCAGTAAGGCGCTTAGGTTCTGAGCATTAACGAGAATAAGCTCTCTGGTCGGCAGCTGCCGGCCGGGGAGCTTATTTTTGTTAAGCACAGGAACCTGCCTTACGGAACGCGTTTCGGAAGTTGCCAGTATTGGGATAGTATGGCGAGAGCAAGTCAGATGTACTGAGCAAATGTAGTCAGTCGGCAGCTGCCGGCTAGGAGCCTTATTTTTGTTAAGCGGAAGAATCTGGCTAGCGGAACGCGTTTTGGAACTTGCCAGAATCGGGATAATCAGGCGAGAGCAAATCAGGTGTACTGAACAAATATGGCTAGTAAAATTCCTGCCGGCCGGGGAGCTTATTTTTGTTAAGCGCAGGAACCTGCCTTACGGAACGCGTTTCGACTAGAGTGTAAGTGAGGGCGGTTAGTCCTTGAGCATTAACGTCAATAAGTGCCAGTTCGGCGGAGCCGAGCCGGCACTTATTGGGGTTAAGCGGAGGGGACTGCCCGAGGGAACACGTTTCGGAGGTCGCCAGTATTGGGATAATATGGCGAGAGCAAGTCAAATGTACTGAACAAGAAACCAGTAGCCATCCAATGAAGGATAACTACTAGTTTCTTATTGAAGCCAAAAATTCTAAGACAATATTATTCCTTTGTAATGGGTAAGTTAAAAAGAGAATCTGCTTCACGTTCCTTAGCAGCCAACCATTGTTGAAAGGCCGGGTCCTGATCTCTTCGGGCCATTTGTTCCTTTTCAACCGTTGTTAAGGCACGTGCTTCGGGTTCATCAATAACTAGGACGAGTTTCTGATCATCTTCAGTATTTTTCATAGCACACGGCTCCTTTTGCATAAACGTAATCGGTGGCACGTAACTTGGCTTCTTGGTTCGGCCAACCAGCGGCTTTACCGGCAGTATACCAAAAGTTGAATATAGTATCTACCTTAGGCCCTCGAACGGGAATTGAAATGACTTGGACAGAGGCATCGTGCCCGATGACAATACTGCATGCGATTGTTGGCTCATTGGCGAGAGTATTTATGTCAGTAATAGAAGGACGCGTGCTGCTTGGATGGTTATGGAGTAAAATAATTTTGCTTCCGTGATCGAGAATGTTTTGGTATTGTATACTGTTAAATCCAGTGTGAAATGGTGTAACCTGGTCGCAATTTTGAGTAATGACGATACCGGTCCGAGCATCTATAGCATAAAGGTCTTCCAATTGTGTGGCGTTTCGATGTTCCAGAATTTTCATAGATGACTGATAGAGCGCTTCTTGAACAGGCCTAGGCAGAGAAATGTGTCGAAACTTATCATGGTAACCCTTTGCGTTTACTAACTGGCGGTTGATAGTGAAACTGTTGTGAGTAGATATACTTGATACTTTTGTTGTTTCAGCAGCTAAGTAACTTTCCTCCTTCACGCCACCAGCCACCACCCAACCGCGCTGACCACCAAATCAGGCAGAAAAGCAATCCTTCCACCAACACGTGCTCGCCAAAGCCCTAGCAAGCACGCCACCACCAGCCAATGGGCAGTTGCGGTCACGCCCCGCAGTAAACCATAGCTGACCATCATTTCCAGGTCGCCGTCACCAATGACTGGGTGGCGCCAGCGTGGCCAGAGTAGATGAATGGCTAACAAGCAGGCGCAGCCAAGCAGCCAGACAAGAGGGGAGTGGTGCCAAAGTGAGAAACCAGTCGCCAGCCAACTCACCCAGCCGGGAAAGGTTTGCGTTTGCCAATCGCATAGGGCGGCGAATCCCCAGAGGGCAAGCCATAGAACAATTAGAAAGCTGGTCCAATCAGTTACGGTGGTCGCTAATAACCCGGCAGTAACTTCCACGATGAGGGTAACCGCTGGAATCGTTCCACCACAGGTCTGACATTTCCCCCGAAGTAAGGTGTAGCTTAGAACTGGCACCAGTTGCCAATAGGTGAGGGGTGTCTGACAGGTATCACAGTGTGAAGCAGGGAACAGGTAGGAGTCGCCGGTGACATAGCGACTAGCCATGGCAACCAGTAGAGATCCTGTACAGCTACCATATATAAATAGAATAATTATCAGCATTATTTTCACCCCTATACTCTATAACTACGTAAAAGAAGGCGAAATATTTGTGGGGAAAGCCAGAAACCTTCATTGACATGTGTTTTCTGGCGTGGTATTCTATTAAAGGTGCTTTTCGCAGACAGGTCTCGGGTAATCATTACCGGACATGCTGACTGACGGCGGGAGAGACACTTCAATTGAACCCGCGTCCGAGTGGCTTTTTTCTTTAAGGGAAAATGAACCACCTGGATGTGTGGACTAAACTCAAGAATAGGAAAGGAGGACTATTTAGATGCCTACTATTAACCAATTGGTGCGTAAAGGTCGTAAATCTAAAAGTTCTAAATCAGATGCCCCAGCTTTAAACTTCGGGTATAACAGTTTCAAAAAAGCTCAAGTTAAGAATCCAGCTCCACAAAAGCGTGGGGTTGCTACTCGTGTCGGTACCATGACACCAAAGAAGCCTAACTCAGCTTTACGGAAATATGCACGTGTACGGTTATCAAACTTAATTGAAGTGACTGCTTACATTCCTGGTATCGGTCATAACCTTCAAGAACATAGTGTTGTTTTGATCCGTGGTGGCCGGGTAAAGGATTTACCTGGGGTTCGTTACCACATTATCCGTGGTGCGCTCGATACTGCCGGTGTTACTGACCGTCGTCAAAGTCGGTCCAAGTACGGTACTAAGAAGCCTAAGGACTAAGATGACTTATTAGACTGACTTGCACGGTTGCCGTCAAGCAGTCTGAAACAACATTCGAGGAGGATATTAACAATGCCTAGAAAAGGAAACGTACAAAAGCGTGAAGTCCTTCCTGATCCAATTTACAACTCAAAGTTGGTTACTCGTTTGATTAACCACACGATGATGGATGGGAAACGTGGGACTTCCACAAAAATTATTTATGGTGCCTTCGACATCATTAAGAACGAAACTGGTAACGATCCAGTTGAAGTCTTTGAAGAAGCAATGAAGAACGTTATGCCAGTCTTGGAAGTTAAGGCTCGGCGTGTTGGTGGGTCAAACTACCAAGTTCCAATCGAAGTTCGTCCAGATCGTCGGACCACTTTAGGTCTGCGTTGGATGGTTCAATACTCCCGTTTACGTGGCGAACACACCATGGTTGAACGCTTAGCGCGTGAAATCATGGACGCTGCTAACAACACGGGTGCAGCTGTTAAGAAGCGTGAAGATACGCACCGTATGGCTGATGCCAACCGTGCCTTCGCACACTACCGTTGGTAAAAAGCAGCTATTGCGCTGCATTGCCAGCAGTGTGATAAAATGTTAGAGCGGAGTGTTGCATAGCACCTTCGTCTCTAGCTTAAGGGATCTTCCCTTAATCGAGAGGTGGCTACTTAATCAGTGTGATGATAGTAGCCACCTTTTGGCACAATCAACCTATGATCAAATTGAGAGGAGTTACACATTAATCATGGCTAATACTCGTGAATTTCCGCTTGAGAAGACTCGTAACATTGGTATCATGGCTCATATTGATGCCGGTAAGACGACGACTACTGAGCGTATCCTGTATTATACTGGTAAAATCCACAAGATTGGTGAAACCCATGATGGGGCTTCACAAATGGACTGGATGGAACAAGAACAAGAACGGGGTATTACGATTACTTCCGCCGCTACGACTGCGGAATGGAAAGAACACCGGATCAACATCATTGACACCCCAGGACACGTGGACTTCACTGTTGAAGTTGAACGTTCCCTGCGTGTGCTTGATGGTGCCGTTACCGTCTTAGATGGTCAAGCCGGGGTTGAACCTCAAACTGAAACTGTTTGGCGTCAAGCCTCAGACTTCGATGTTCCCCGTATCGTTTTCGTTAACAAGATGGATAAGCTGGGTGCCGACTTCGACTTCTCAGTAAACTCTATCCACGACCGTCTTCAAGCCAACGCCGTTGCTTTGCAAATGGCTATCGGTGCTGAAGATGACTTCAGTGGTGTTGTTGACTTAATCGAAATGAAAGCCTACGTTTACGACAAGGATGAATTGGGTTCCTCATGGGACACTGTTGACATTCCTGCCGACATGCTTGAAGAAGCAAAGAAGCGTCATGAAGGCATCATCGAAAGCGTCGCTGACGTTGATGATGAAATCATGGAAAAGTACCTCGAAGGTGAAGAAATCACCAAAGAGGAATTAAAGGCTGCTATCCGTCGTGCCACTTTACGTTTGGACATGTTCCCTGTCTTTGCTGGTTCTGCCTTCAAAGATAAGGGTGTTCAGATGTTGATGGATGCCGTTGTGGACTACTTACCATCTCCATTGGATGTTAAGCCTTACAACGCCACTGTTCCTGACACTGACGAAGCCGTTACTTTACGTGCTAACGATGACGATCCATTCGCTGCCTTGGCATTCAAGGTTGCTACCGACCCATTCGTTGGTCGTTTGACTTACATCCGGGTTTACTCCGGTACTCTGGAATCTGGTTCTTACGTACTTAACGCTACGAAGGACAAGCGTGAACGTGTTGGTCGTTTGCTGCAAATGCATTCAAATCACCGTCAAGAAATTCCAGAAGTCTTCTCCGGTGATATTGCCGGGGCCATTGGTTTGAAGAACACCACTACTGGTGACTCTTTGACTGACCCTGATCACCCATTACATTTGGAATCAATGAACTTCCCAGATCCTGTGATCCAGGTTGCCGTTGAACCAAAGACGAAGGCTGACCAAGATAAGATGAACAACGCCTTACAAAAACTTTCTGAAGAAGACCCAACTTTCAAGGCTGAAACTAACCCTGAAACTGGTGAAACTCTGATTGCTGGGATGGGTGAACTTCACTTGGATATCATCATCGACCGGATGAAGCGTGAATTCAAGGTTGAAGCTAACATTGGTGCCCCTCAAGTTGCCTACCGTGAAGCCTTCACGAAGTCAACTAAGGTCCAAGGTAAGTTCGTTCGTCAATCTGGTGGTAAAGGTCAATATGGTGACGTTTGGATCGAATTCACCCCTAACGAACGTGGTAAGGGTTACGAATTCGAAGACGCTATCGTTGGTGGGGTTGTTCCTCGTGAATTTATCCCTTCAGTTGACCAAGGTCTGCAAGAAGCCATGGCAAACGGTGTGTTAGCCGGTTACCCATTGGTTGATGTTAAGGCCAAGTTATACGATGGTAGTTACCATGAAGTCGATTCTAGTGAAGCAGCCTTCAAGGTTGCTGCATCATTGGCTTTACGTAAGGCCGTCCAAAGTGCTGGTCCTGTTATCCTTGAACCAATCATGAAGGTTGATATCTTGGTACCAGAAGACTACATGGGTGATATCATGGGTCAAGTTACCGCACGTCGTGGTAAGGTTGATGGTATGGAAGCTCGTGGGAACGCACAAATGATTCACTCTTACGTTCCGTTATCCGAAATGTTCGGGTACGCTACGACGTTACGTTCTGCATCACAAGGTCGTGGTACCTTTACCATGACGTTTGATCACTACGAACCAACGCCAAAGAGTGTTCAAGCTGATATTATCAAGAAGAATGGCGGTACTCCAGTCGAAGACTAGAGTCTGGTTGTTCTCTAAAATGAAGCGTCTCGCCGTTATGGTGAGACGCTTTTTTTTACGCAATTACCTTCCTTGATGGGGCACTGGCATGGGAGACCAGCAGGACTTAGAGCCTGCTCAAAAGGCCGACCTGACAGAATGTGGTGCTTTGCGTTATAATAATCTCTGTGCGTTTGAAGCTAAGTAGGAGAGTGAGTTATGGAAGAGTTGTTTGAGCGGGCGTCGATTCCGCGAGCTTACTTTAAGCTCGCATTGCCCGTTGTGTTAAGCATGGTGGCCAGCATGATTTACAATCTGGCTGATACCTTCTTCGTTTCCCAGACGCAGAACACGAATTTAGTGGCGGGGGTCGCGCTGTGTACGCCGTTGTTTTCTTTCCTGATTGCGATTGGGGATATCTTTGGTCTTGGTGGTAGCTCACTGATTTCACGATTGCTAGGGGAGAAAGCTTATGCCACTGGGAGTCGCGTCAGTAGCTTCTGCCTGTATGGGGCAGTTGTTCTCGGACTGGTGACGACAGTCGTCCTTCTGGGATTTAGTCGGCCGATCTTACACCTGCTGGGAGCGACAGCGGCAACCTATCCCTACGCTGAACAGTTCTACCGCATCATGGCGATTGGGGCAATGCCAATCATTGTCTCGATTGTTCCGGGTAATCTGATTCGGACCGAGGGGTTTGCCACGCAGTCGATGGTCGGTACCATGGTGGGAACCGTGATCACAATCATCTTAGATCCGTTACTGATCTTTCCGATGGGGTTAGGCGCTGCTGGTGCGGCTCTAGCCACGGTGATTGGTTATACAGTCTCGGCTGGACTCCTGGTGTACCTGACAAAGCGTTATTGCCAGGTGATTTCAATCGATGTCAAGCTCAGTAGGATTGACAGTCAGTTGATCCGTCAGGTCCTGTTCATTGGGATTCCGGGGTCAATTACGAATCTCATGCAGGCGTTTGGGACGGCAGTCTTGAATCGTTACCTGGTTGACTACGGTGCAACCAGGGTGGCGGCGATGGGAATTGTCCTAAAGGTCTATATGATCATCATGCTAGTGATGGTGGGCTTTGCCTTTGGGGCACAGCCGCTGATTGGCTATACGTTTGGTGCGAAGAACCAGAAGCGCTTCAAGAAGATTCTCCGCTTTGACTTGATGGTGGAGGTCGTCTATGCACTGGTTTTTGCGGTAATCCTTATGATATTTGCGCCACAGATTATTGGACTATTCCTACATAATCCAGCGGTCATCAGTGCTGGGACGTATATGCTACGCGTCTTCCTGGTAACGACGCCGTTTGTGGGGGCCGTTCTCGTCTACACAACGGTCTTTCAAAGTACTGGAAAGGCTAGTGGGGCCTTTATCATGTCGATTGCGCGGCAAGGGGTTGTGTTCTATCTGATGATTGTGCTGGGTGCCCACTTTCTGGGGTACCACGGGATCATCTGGGCACAGCCGGCTGCTGATGTACTGACGTGCTTGATTGGTTGGTTACTGGCAAGATTGCTATTTAATAGGAAGAAGTCGGCTTAATTATGTGACTGTAGTGGTCGTGAGAGACTGTGACCAGTGCAGTGAGCGGTTATTGAGTCGGCTCACGGATTGAACAGGTCAGCCTAGCCAGATACTGTTAAAATTAAGTCTGATTTGGGATAAATATATTTATGCTGAATTGATCTGTGTCAAATTGGTCAGCGATTTCACAAAAAAGATTGACTAATTCTGTTAAAACCCTTGTCAGACGGCGTTTTATTTAGTATGATAGTCAAGTGCTGTAAATCCGAGGGTATTTTACTACCCCCGGGGGAGAGCTCAAAGTTTAAGCGATGATGTGGGAGATTGCGACACACCCGGCCGCTTTGCCATGAGGGTGTGGCGGGAATTTCCACGGAGTTAGTCTTATTTTTAAAATAGACGAAGGAGGGAACACAATGGCAAAACAAAAAATTCGGATTCGGTTGAAGGCTTACGAACATCGTATCCTCGACCAATCAGCGGACAAGATCGTTGAAACAGCTAAGAGAACTGGTGCCACTATCTCTGGTCCAATTCCATTACCAACTGAACGGACGATCTACACCGTATTACGTTCACCACATAAGTTTAAGGACTCACGTGAACAATTCGAAATGCGGACGCACAAGCGTTTGATTGATATCGTTAACCCAACGCCAAAGACAGTTGACTCATTAATGAAGCTCGACTTGCCTAGCGGTGTTGACATCGAAATCAAGTTATAATTTTTCAAAATAAATACAATATAATCGGAGGTGTACTCATGACCACAAAAGGAATCTTAGGGAAAAAGGTCGGGATGACGCAAGTCTTCACTGATGCTGGCGAATTAATCCCCGTTACTGTTGTCGAAGCAACCCCAAACGTAGTGTTGCAAGTTAAGACGATGGAAAACGACGGTTACGATGCCATTCAACTTGGTTACCAAGACAAGCGTGAAGTACTCAGCAACAAGCCCGAACAAGGTCATGTAGCAAAAGCAAACACGACTCCTAAGCGCTTCATTCGTGAATTCAGAGATGTTGAGCTGGGAGATTACAAGGTAGCAGACGAAGTTAAAGTTGATACCTTCCAAGCAGGAGACATCGTTGATGTCACTGGTGTCACTAAAGGTCATGGATACCAAGGTAACATTCATAAAGATGGTCAAAGCCGTGGCCCTATGGCCCATGGTTCTCGTTACCACCGTCGTCCAGGTTCTCTGGGTGCTATCATCAACCGGGTTTTCCCTGGCATGAAGCTTCCAGGTCGGATGGGTAACAAGCAAGTTACTATCCAAAACCTTGTGATCGTTAAGGCTGACGTTGATAACAACGTTCTGTTGATTAAGGGCAATGTGCCTGGTGCCAACAAGTCACTCGTTACTGTTAAGAGTGCTGTTCGCCCACCACGCCCAAAGCATTCTGAAAACTAATTAGGAAGGGAGGATAATTAAATGACAAGCGTAGCATTATACAAACAAGATGGTAGCCAAAACGGCGACGTTACCTTGAATGCCGATATCTTCGGTGTTGAACCTAACGAAAGCGTCGTATTCGACACAATTTTGATGCAACGGGCATCTCTTCGCCAAGGAACTCACGCCGTTAAAAACCGGAGTGCCGTTCGTGGTGGTGGGAAGAAGCCATGGCGTCAAAAGGGTACTGGTCGGGCACGTCAAGGTTCAATCCGTTCACCACAATGGGTTGGCGGTGGTGTGGTCTTTGGCCCTACCCCTCGTTCTTACAGTTACCACCTTCCTAAGAAGGTCGGCCGTTTAGCATTGAAGTCTGTTCTTTCACAAAAGGTTCTCGATGATAGCTTCGTCGTAGTTGACGGGTTAGCATTTGATGCTCCTAAGACGAAAGAATTTGCTTCTGTGCTTGCTGGTTTGAATGTCACGACTAAGACGTTAGTTGTTCTTGAAGACGACAACGTTACTGCTGCTTTAGCAGCCCGCAACTTAGCCAACGTTAAGGTTATTCCTGCCAAGAGCTTGAATGTCCTCGACATTGCTGATGCTGATAAGTTAGTGATCACGCAACCAGCTCTTTCTCAAGTAGAGGAGGTGCTCGCATAATGGAAGCACGTGACATTATTTTACGTCCAGTTGTTACTGAAGCCTCAATGGCAACTATGGATGACAAGCGTTACACGTTCGACGTTGATGTACGAGCAACTAAGACTCAAGTCAAGCATGCTATTGAAGACATCTTTGACGTTAAGGTTGTTAAAGTCAACATCATGAACTTGAAAGGTAAGAAGAAGCGTCAAGGTCGTTACGAAGGCTACACTAAGAAGCGTCGTAAGGCAATTGTCAGCTTATCTGCCGACTCAAAAGAAATCAAGTTATTCAACGAAGAATAAAATCTCAGATATAGGAGGGAAATAACGTGGCGATTAAGAAATACAAACCAACAAGCAATGGTCGTCGTAACATGACGAGCTTGGTTTACAAAGACGTCATCACTAAGACGACTCCTGAAAAGTCATTGCTTGATTCACAAAGCCATACTGCCGGCCGTAACAACGCTGGTAAGATGACTGTCCGTCATCGTGGCGGTGGTAACAAGCGTCAATACCGGATCATCGACTTCAAGCGTATTAAGGATGATGTTCCTGCAACTGTTAAGGCTATCGAATACGATCCTAACCGGACTGCTAACATTGCCTTATTAGTATATGCTGACGGTATCAAGTCATACATCATTGCTCCTAAGGGCTTAAAGGTTGGCGACAAGGTTCAATCTGGTCCAGAAGCTGATATCAAGACTGGTAACGCTTTGCCATTAGCTAACATTCCATTCGGTACTGTTATTCACAACATCGAATTGAAGCCAGGTAAGGGTGGCCAATTGGTCCGTTCTGCTGGGACTTCAGCACAATTGTTAGGTAAAGCTAACGATGACAAGTACGTGTTAGTTCGGTTATCATCCGGTGAAGTTCGGATGGTTCTGAAGGTTAATCGTGCTACTATCGGTGCCGTAGGTAACGAAGAACATGAACTGGTTAACGTTGGTAAAGCCGGCCGTACTCGTTGGGCTGGTCAACGTCCTCACGTTCGTGGTTCAGTTATGAACCCTAACGATCACCCACATGGTGGTGGTGAAGGTAAAGCACCTGTTGGTTTACCATCTCCTCTTTCTCCATGGGGTAAGAAGACTGTTGGTAAGAAGACGCGTTCTAAGAAGAACAAGAGCAACAAGTTCATCGTTCGTCGTCGTAAAGGTTCTAAGATGTAATCATCCGATTATTCGGATGTCGAGAGACCTGGTGATCATCGCGTTTAGCGATGCGCCACAAGTAGAGGAGGTTTCATAATGGGTCGTAGTTTGAAAAAAGGACCTTTCGCCGATGCGCACTTATTAAAGAAAGTTGATGCGCAGAAGGATCAAGACAAGAAGGCCGTCATTAAGACCTGGTCCCGCCGGTCTACTATTTTCCCTAGCTTTATTGGTTTAACCATTGCTGTATACGATGGACGGAAGCATGTCCCAGTTTACATTCAAGAAGATATGGTTGGCCACAAGCTTGGCGAATTCGTTCCAACCCGGACATTCCGTGGTCATGGTAGCGACGACAAAACAACTCGTTGATAAGGAGGATTAACTAATGGCTGAACAAGTTACATCAGCGCAAGCGACTGCTAAGACGGTTCGGATTGCTGCTCGCAAAGTCCGCCTTGTCATCGATCTTATCCGCGGCAAGAGCGTCGCTGAAGCGATCGCTATTTTAAAGTTCACACCGCGTGGAGCATCACCGGTTGTGGCAAAGGTTTTGAACTCAGCAATTGCTAATGCAGAAAATAATTTTGACTTAGATCGTCAAGATTTAGTTGTTAGCGAAGCCTACGTGAACGAAGGCGCAACCCTTAAGCGGTTCCGTCCTCGTGCCAAAGGCTCTGCTTCACCAATCAACAAGCGTACGAGTCACATTACGGTTGTTGTATCTGAAAAAAAGGAGGGATAACGCGTGGGTCAAAAAGTAAATCCAACTGGATTACGGGTCGGTATCATTCGCGATTGGGAAGCAAAGTGGTATGCTGAAAAGGATTTCGCTGCTTACCTGAAGGAAGACCTTCAAATCCGTAAGTTTATTGAAAAGCGTCTTGTTGACGCATCTGTTTCAACTGTTGAGATTGAACGGGCTGCAAACCGCGTCAATATCTCAATTCACACTGCCAAGCCAGGTATGGTTATTGGTAAGGGTGGTTCAGAAGTCGAAAATCTCCGTAAGGAATTGAACGACTTAACTGGCAAACGTGTCCACATCAACATCGTGGAAATCAAGAAGCCAGATCTGGATGCCAAATTGGTCGGCGAAAACATCGCCCGTCAATTGGAAGGCCGTGTTGCATTCCGTCGCGCTATGCGTGGAACGATGCAACGGACCATGCGTTCTGGTGCCAAGGGTATCAAGACGCAAGTATCAGGTCGTTTAAACGGTGCTGACATGTCCCGTGTCGAAAGCTATGCTGAAGGTACGGTTCCTCTGCACACGTTACGTGCTGATATTGATTACGCTTGGGTAGAAGCTCACACTACTTACGGTTCTTTGGGTGTTAAGACCTGGATCTACCGTGGTGAAGTTTTGCCTGAAAAGAAACAATCTAACGGACAAGGAGGGAAATAACATGCTGGTACCTAAGCGAGTAAAGTTCCGTCGTGTCCACCGTGGTAAGCTACGTGGCGAAGCCAAGGGTGGCAAGAGCGTTGCTTTCGGTGACTACGGTTTGCAAGCGTTGGATTCCAAGTGGATTACCAACCGTCAAATCGAAGCTGCCCGTGTTGCAATTACGCGTTACATGAAGCGTGGTGGGAGAGTTTGGATTAAGATTTTCCCTCACAAATCCTACACTGCTAAAGGTGTTGGGGTCCGGATGGGTAATGGTAAAGGTACGCCTGATGGCTGGGTAGCCCCAGTTAAGCGTGGCAAGGTTATGTTTGAAGTGGGTGGCGTTTCTGAAGAAACTGCTCGCGAAGCATTACGTCTTGCAGCCATGAAGCTTCCCGTTCGTACTAAGGTTTTATCTCGAGAGGAAGTAGGTGGCGAATCTAATGAAGACTAAAGAAATCAACGAATTAACCACTGCTGAAATGCTCGATAAAGAAAAGAGCTACAAGGACGAATTATTCAACTTGCGTTTCCAATTAGCTACTGGTCAATTGGAAAACACCGCACGGTTGAAGCAGGTTCGCAAGAACATTGCGCGGATTAAGACCGCTCTTCGCCAACAAGAACTGAACAAGTAGAATACGATAAGAAGGAGGTCACTAATACATGAGTGATGCACGTAATAACCGCAAGGTTTACCGTGGTCGTGTCGTGTCCGACAAAATGGACAAGACGATCACTGTCGTTGTAGAAACGACGAAGACGGATGCAAGATATGGCAAGCGTGTCAAGTACTCCAAGAAGTACAAGGCACATGACGAAAACAACGAAGCCCAAACCGGCGACATTGTTGAAATCATGGAAACTCGTCCATTATCTGCTACCAAGCGGTTCCGCTTAGTCGACATTGTTGAAAAAGCAGTAATCATTTAGGTGTCGTTTTTATCGTATTCTGAACTAGATCTGAAGGGAGGACACTAGCTGTGATCCAACAAGAAAGTCGCTTAAAGGTCGCCGACAATTCCGGCGCCCGGGAAATCCTGACTATCAAGGTTCTGGGTGGCTCAAAACGTCGCTATGCCGGAATCGGTGATGTCATCGTTGCTACTGTCAAACAAGCAACACCAGGTGGCGTTGTCAAAAAAGGTGATGTAGTCAAGGCTGTTGTTGTTCGTACGAAGTCTCGTGTACGTCGTAATGACGGTTCTTACATCGGTTTTGATGAAAATGCTGCTGTGCTGATTAAAGACGACAAGAGCCCACAAGGGACTCGGATCTTTGGACCAGTTGCACGTGAATTACGTGACAACGACTTCATGAAGATTATCTCATTAGCACCCGAAGTACTGTAATCAAGAATCATGTTAAACAAGGAGGTGCCCACAGGAATGCTTATTAAAACTGGTGACAAGGTCCGCGTGATCGCTGGCAAGGATAAAGGCAAGGAAGGTACTGTTTCCAAGATCTTTAATGCCAAGAACCGCGTGATCGTTAAAGGCGTCAATATGATTAAGAAGCACCAAAAAGCTTCTCAAACTAATCCCCAAGGCGGAATTATTGATATTGAAGCACCAATTCACGCATCCAACGTTATGCTTATTGATCCTTCGAACAACGAACCAACCCGGCTTGGCGTTCGTGTTGAAGATGGTCACAAAGTCCGGTTCTCTAAGAAGTCCGGCGAAACCATCGACAAATAATCACTGAAAGGAGGAACATAATTTCATGTCAGCTCGTTTAAAAGAAAAGTTTGTAAATGAAATTACCCCATCATTGGTGGAAAAATTCAGCTACAGCTCTGTTATGCAAACGCCGAAGATCGAAAAGATCGTATTGAACATGGGTGTTGGTGACGCTGTTACCAACGCTAAGAACCTCGACGAAGCCGTTGAAGAACTTGGTTTGATTTCTGGTCAAAAGCCATTGGTTACTAAGGCCAAGAAATCAATCGCAACCTTCCGTCTTCGTGAAGGTATGTCAATCGGTGCTAAGGTTACCCTTCGTGGCGACCGGATGTACGAATTCCTGGATAAGTTGATCAACGTGTCATTGCCACGTGTTCGTGACTTCCATGGTGTTAGCTCCCGTGCCTTTGATGGCCGTGGTAACTACACTTTGGGGATCAAGGAACAATTGATCTTCCCAGAAATCAACTTTGATAACGTTAACCGTGTTCGTGGTTTGGACATTGTTATCGTTACAACGGCTAACACTGATGAAGAGTCACGCGAATTGCTGACTCAATTCGGTATGCCGTTCTCACACTAATTAAGGAGGTTCACACAATTGGCTAAGAAATCACAAATTGCTAAGAACAAGCGTCCTGCGAAGTTCTCTACACAAGAATATACTCGTTGCGAACGTTGTGGACGTCCACACTCTGTTTATCAAAAGTTCCACCTTTGCCGTATCTGCCTACGCGAACTTGCCCACAAGGGTCAAATTCCTGGTATGAAGAAGGCTAGCTGGTAAAACGAATTTTAAACAAAGGGAGGGTAAACGTTAATGTCCATGACTGATCCTATTGCAGACTTCTTGACGCGGATCCGTAACGCCAACATGGTGCGTCACGAATCACTCGAAGTACCTGCATCTAAAATTAAACGCGACATCGCTGAAATCCTGAAGCGCGAAGGTTTCATCCGTAATGTTGAATACATCGATGATGACAAACAAGGTATCATCCGCGTATTCCTCAAGTACGGTAAGGATAACCAACGTGTTATCAGTGGTTTGAAGCGTATTTCCAAGCCCGGCTTACGTTCATACGTTAAGGCCGACGATGTACCAAAGGTATTAAACGGTTTAGGTATCGCTATCATCTCAACCTCAGAAGGGGTCGTTACTGATAAAGAAGCGCGTGCCAAGAAAATCGGTGGCGAAGTTCTCGCCTACATTTGGTAAAACTTTTAAGAAGATAGGAGGTGCCTTACAGTGAGTCGTATTGGTTATAAAACTGTCGACGTCCCAGCCGGCGTTGACGTAAAACGCGATGGTGATCAAGTGACTGTCAAAGGTCCTAAAGGTTCTTTAACCCGGACTTTCTCTGACATCATCACCATGAAAATTAGTGACGGTGCGGTTGATTTTGACCGTCCAGACAACAACAACAAGACCCGTGCACTTCACGGTACTCAGCGTGCTAACTTAAACAACATGGTTCAAGGTGTTGTTAATGGTTTCGCTAAGACTTTGAAGCTGGTCGGTGTTGGTTACCGTGTTCAAGCTAAGGGTAAGACTTTGGTATTGAGCGTTGGTTACTCCAACCCTGTTGAAATGGCAATTCCAGAAACCTTGGAAGTTAAGGTTCCTGACAACACTACCATCAACATTTCTGGTATCAGTAAGCAAGAAGTCGGTGACTTTGCCGCCGAAATCCGTGCCGTTCGTTCACCAGAACCTTACAAGGGTAAGGGTATCCGTTACGAAAACGAATACGTTCGGATTCGTGAAGGTAAGACCGGTAAGTAACAGTAACGCAGCTTAATTGCTGATAATTCTACAAAGAGGTGACTATTTTGATTACAAAACCAGATAAGAACAAGACACGTCAAAAGCGTCATACGCGTGTCCGGAACAAAATTTCTGGAACTGCAGAACGCCCACGCTTAAACGTTTTCCGCTCTAACAAAAACATCTACGCTCAAGTCATTGATGACGTAGCGGGTGTCACGCTTGTTAGTGCCTCAACGTTAGATAGCGAAGTGTCTGGCGACAACAAGACTGACCAAGCTAAGGCTGTTGGTGTTTTAGTTGCTAAGCGCGCTGTCGAAAAGAAGATTGGCAACGTCGTGTTTGATCGTGGTGGGTACTTGTACCATGGCCGTGTTCAAGCATTGGCAGAAGCTGCTCGTGAAAACGGGCTGGAATTTTAACAGTAAGGAGGAATAACCACACATGGCAAAATTTATTGATCCCGACAAGTTAGAACTTGAAGACAACGTTGTTGCTATCAACCGGATCACCAAAGTTGTTAAAGGTGGCCGTCGTCTTCGGTTCTCAGCACTTGTAATTGTCGGCGATAAGAACGGTCACGTTGGCTTTGGTACTGGTAAAGCACAAGAAGTCCCAGAAGCTATCCGTAAGGCTGTTGAAGCCGCTCGTAAGAACTTGATCGAAGTTCCAATCGTGGGAACTACCATTCCTCACGAAGCACTCGGTCTTTATGGTGGGGGTAAGATCTTACTCAAGCCCGCTGCTGAAGGTTCTGGAGTTACTGCCGGTGGTGCCGTTCGTTCCGTCATGGAATTAGCCGGTGTTGCTGATGTTACTTCAAAGCGTCTTGGCTCTAACACGCCAGTTAACGCAGTTCGTGCCACTTTTGCTGGCCTTGCTGAGTTAAAGCGTGCTGAAGAAGTTGCCGCTCTCCGTGGTGTCTCTCTTCAACACTTAGCTGAATAAGGAGGGGTATTAAAATGGCTCAATTAAAAGTTACTTTAATTCATAGTGTTGCACACCGCCTCCCTAAACAGCGGAAGATCGTGGCTGCTCTTGGCTTGAACCGTGTGAACAGCACTGTTCTTCAACCAGACAACGAAGCAACGCGTGGTGCGCTTTTCCAAATCGCACATTTAATTAAAGTTGAAGAAGTTAAGTAGTACTCATTTCATTTTATAAGGAGGTGCGCAATAGCATGAAGTTGAACGAATTAAAACCTGCTGAAGGCTCACGGAAGGTTCGTAACCGGGTTGGTCGTGGTGATTCATCTGGTAACGGTAAGACTGCTGGTCGTGGCCAAAAGGGTCAAAAGGCTCGTAGCAAGACCCGTTTGGGTTTTGAAGGTGGCCAAATGCCACTGTACCGTCGTATTCCAAAGCGTGGGTTTACCAACATTAACCGTAAGGAATTTGCTGTCGTAAACTTATCCGCTTTGAACGTCTTTGATGATGGTGCTGAAGTTACTCCAGCTGCCTTGGTTGAAGCTGGCATCGTGAAGAACGAAAAAGCCGGTATTAAGATCTTAGGCAACGGTGAAGTAACGAAGAAGTTGACGGTCAAGGCCGCTAAGTTCTCCAAGTCAGCTGCCGAAGCTATCGAAGCTGCTGGTGGTAAGACTGAGGTGATTTAATGCTCACAAGCTTAAAAAACGCTTTTAAGATTAAAGATATTCGTAAAAAGATTCTCTTTACTCTTCTGGTTTTGATTGTCTTTCGGTTGGGTACCTATATTACTGTCCCCGGCATTAACGCAAAGGCACTTCAAAGCGTTGCGTCTTCTGGGTTAGTTAGTATTTTAGATACCTTCAGTGGTGGTGGGTTAACAAACTATTCCATCTTCGCGATGGGGGTTTCACCTTACATCACTGCACAAATCGTTATTCAATTGCTACAAATGGACATCGTTCCGCGCTTCGTTGAATGGAGTAAGCAAGGGGACGTTGGACGGCGGAAGTTAAACCAAGCCACTCGCTACTTAGCGATTGCCTTGGCTTTCGTTCAGTCGATCGGGATCACTGCTGGTTTCAGTGCGCTTAGCTCAATGAAACTGGTGCAAAATCCTAGTGTCGCAACATACCTCTCAATCGGGTTAATCCTGACTGGTGGGACGATGTTGACCACTTGGATGGGTGATATGATTACCGACCGGGGGTTAGGAAACGGGATTTCAATGATTATCTTTGCAGGTATCATTGCTCGGACTCCAACTGCCGTCTACAAACTCTACAAAGATTACTTCGTTGACATTGCGACTGGTGACATGTGGAAGAGCGTGCTCTTCGTGTTAGGCTTAGTTGTTCTGGTATTGTTGATCATCACGTTTACGACGTGGGTTCAACAGGCCGAACGGCGGGTTCCAATGCAATACACGCGTCGGGTTTCTGGTTCACCAGATTCCAGTTATCTTCCATTAAAGGTTAACGTGGCTGGGGTTATCCCAGTTATCTTCGCAAGTTCGTTTATTGCAACGCCTCAAACTATTTTGATGGCATTCCAAAACACGCACTCGCAAGATGCTTGGTACCAAACCATGACGAACCTTTTCAACATGCAAACCTTCGATGGTGCCATTTTGTACACCGTTCTGATCATTGTGTTCACGTTCTTCTATGCGTTCGTTCAAGTTAACCCAGAAAAGTTGTCTGAGAACCTGCAAAAGCAGGGGAGCTACATTCCTGGTGTTTGGCCTGGTCACGAAACGCAGTCATACGTTTCCAGTTTGTTGATGCGACTCAGCACTGTTGGGTCACTCTTCCTTGGATTCATTTCCTTAATTCCGTTGTTAGCCCAAAATCTTTGGGACTTAGATGAGTCTATTGGTTTAGGTGGTACCAGCCTCTTAATCGTCGTTGGTGTTGCTATCGAAACCATGCGTCAGGTAGACGGATTGATGATGAAGCGCGAATACGTCGGCTTTATTCAAGGGTCGTCAAATGGCCCTCAAGGTCCAGAACCAGCTTAATGAGTTTCCAGCGGGTGTGTTGATCTAATTGGCACACCTGCTTGTGTATTTCAGGCTAATAATTTTGAAATAAGGAGAACGAACATGACAGCAATGAATTTAATCCTCATGGGCTTACCGGGTGCCGGTAAAGGGACTCAAGCTCAAAAGATTATCGATGAGTTCCACTTACCGCATATTTCTACGGGAGATATCTTCCGTGAAGCGATGAAGAACGAAACCGAAATGGGCTTGGCAGCTAAGAAGTTCATCGACAAAGGTGAATTGGTACCGGATGAAGTCACGAATGGCATCGTTCGGGATCGCTTAGCTCAAGACGATACCAAGGCAGGGTTCATGTTGGATGGGTTCCCCCGTTCCATCGTTCAAGCCGAAGCTTTAGACAGCTTTGGTCCTGAACTTGATCGGGCCATCAACGCCGTGATCAATATTCACGTCGAACCAGATGTCTTGGTAGAACGCCTTTCTGGCCGGTACATCTGCCGGACTTGTGGTGCCACTTATCATAAACTGTACAACAACCCTAAGGTTGAAGGCACTTGTGATGTTTGTGGTGGCCATGATTTCTACCAACGTGAAGATGACAAACCTGAAACGGTGAAGAATCGCTTGGCTGTTAACCTTAAGGCTAACACGCCATTAGTTGATTACTACACCAAGAAGGACTTGCTCTTTACAGTTGATGGTGACCGGGCTATCGATGATGTCTACGTCGACATTGAAAAGATCTTGAAGAACCTGTAGTTTTACTAAGTTCTTGCTAAGTTGCAGGAATTATGGTAGACTTATTCAGGTTTAGCCTGTAAATGGCGCGCTGTCGCAATTCACAGGTGCTAGGCGGGAGCAACATCCTTGCTCCTGCTGCTTTTACGTGTATTTTACACGCAATTATAAGGGAGGTACTTTCGTGGCGAAAAGCGATGTCATCGAAGTCGAAGGTAAAGTTACCGAAACATTGCCTAACGCAATGTTTCGGGTCGAATTAGAAAACGGTCATGAGATTCTCGCTCATGTCTCCGGTAAGATTCGGATGCATTACATCCGTATTCTGCCCGGTGACCGAGTAACTGTTGAAATGTCACCGTATGACTTGTCTAAAGGCCGGATTACTTATCGTTTCAAGTAACCGCCTGGACAGATGTAGGAGGGATATTCATGAAAGTAAGACCATCAGTTAAGCCAATGTGCGAACACTGCAAGGTTATCAAGCGTAAGGGTCGAGTAATGGTTATTTGCTCAGCCAACCCTAAGCACAAACAACGCCAGGGTAAGTAATTCAATTTATAGGAGGTGCACATTTAATGCCACGTATTGCTGGAGTGGATTTACCACGTGATAAGAAAATCGCTTATGGTTTGACTTACATTTTTGGTATTGGTATCAACACCGCACACAAGATTGTTGCGGATGCTGGTGTCGCAGAAGACGTTCGGGTTCGCGATTTGACACCTGATCAAGAAGACAAGGTTCGTGCCGAAGTTGACAAGTACAAGGTCGAAGGTGACTTACGTCGTGAAGTTAGCCTGAACATCAAGAACTTGCAAGAAATCGGTTCTTACCGTGGTATGCGTCACCGTCGCGGTTTACCTGTTCGCGGCCAACACACCAAGAACAACGCCCGCACTCGGAAGGGTAAAGCCGTTTCCGTTGCAGGTAAGAAGAAGTAAAGGAGGGTTAACACTTTATGGCTACTAGAAAAACTAGTCGCAAGCGTCGGGTCAAGAAGAATATTGAAGCCGGTGTTGCACACATTCATGCTACGTTTAACAACACATTAGTTATGATCACTGACGTTCAAGGGAACGCCATTGCCTGGTCATCTGCTGGTGCCTTAGGATTCAAGGGTAGTCGGAAATCAACACCATTTGCTGCTCAAATGGCTGCTGAAGCCGCTGCTAAAGCATCACAAGAACATGGTATTAAGTCCGTTGAAGTTGCTGTTAAGGGTCCTGGTTCAGGACGTGAAGCTGCTATCCGGGCCATCCAAGCTGCTGGTATCGAAGTCACCGCTATTCGCGATGTTACGCCAGTGCCTCATAATGGGACTCGTCCTCCAAAGCGCCGTCGGGTTTAACGTGAGCGTTTCATTAATGAGGGCAACCTTCATGATGGGATTGACTTATAGGAGCTCAACGCGGTTTGAAAGGGGTAAACGATAAGAATGATTGAATTTGAAAAGCCTAACATTCATAAAATTGACGAAAGTAGCAACTACGGTAAGTTTGTTGTTGAACCGTTAGAACGTGGTTACGGGACAACGCTTGGCAACTCATTACGGCGGATCTTGCTTTCATCATTACCTGGTGCAGCTGTTACCAGCATTCAAATCGACGGGGTTTTGCATGAATTTTCGACGGTTGAAGGTGTGGTTGAAGACGTCACGCAGATCATCTTAAATGTTAAGAAGATTGCGTTGAAGCTCAACGGTTCCGATGATCAAGAGGAAACCATGGAAATTAACGTTAAGGGTCCAGCACAAATCACTGCCGGTGATATTGTTGCGGGTGCTGACGTTGATGTCTTAAACCCAGATCTGTACATTGCTACGGTTGCCGATGGGGCAACGTTCCATATGCGGATGACTGCGGATAAGGGCCGTGGCTATGTTTCTGCTGACGAGCACAAAGCTCAGAACACAGAAATGCCAATTGGTGTCTTAGCTGTTGATTCCATTTACACCCCAATCGAACGGGTTAACTACCAAGTAGAGAATGCACGGGTTGGCCAACGGGCTGACTACGATAAATTGACCCTGGATGTTTGGACAAACGGTTCAATTAATCCAAGCGAAGCCATTGCATTGGCTGCTAAGATCTTAACCGAACATCTGGCTATGTTTGTCGACTTGACCGACGAAGCTAAGAATGCGGAAATCATGGTTGAAAAAGAAGAAACGCATAAGGAAAAGATGCTTGAGATGACCATCGAAGAGCTCGACTTATCCGTTCGTTCTTACAACTGCTTGAAGCGTGCTGGTATCAACACGGTCCAAGAATTGACTAACAAGACTGAAGCAGACATGATGAAGGTTCGTAACTTGGGTCGCAAGTCCCTTGAAGAAGTTAAGGCTAAGTTAGCTGACTTAGGTTTGTCACTTCGGAAGGAAGACTAATTTTAGACACTCAAAGGAGGGTTTCTGGTTATGAGTTACCGTAAATTACAACGGACTAGTTCTCAACGTCGTGCATTATTACGCGATTTGACTACCAGTTTAATTTTAAACGGCCGCATCGAAACGACTGAAGCACGCGCTAAAGAAGTTCGGAAGACGGCTGACCAAATGATTACCTTAGGTAAGCAAGGCGACTTGCACGCACGTCGCCAAGCTGCTGCGTTCATTCGTAACGTGGTTGCAGATGTTAAGGAAGACGGCGATGATGTTGTCGTTACCAGCGCATTGCAAAAGGTATTCAGCGAATTAGCACCTAAGTACGCCGACCGTAACGGTGGTTACACGCGTATCTTAAAGACGATGCCTCGTCGCGGTGATGGTGCCGCTATGGCTATCTTGGAATTCGTTGACTAGTCTTTGCTAGACTGCGATTCATGGAGTGATCACGTCCATAAACGTGATACCGATATGTTTTAAATTAATCACTAGAACCATGTGGTATAGAGCGCTACGATGATGGGGAAATCTTTCCGAGTCTAGCTTGAATGGGGGCAAACGCCTCAGCGCCGCTGGTTTGTTAGTGATTTTTTTATACACTTTTTTATCTGGGGCGACAGGTCCTATTCATTGTGGAACGGGAAAACATCGCTGTCAGCATCACAGGTAGGGAAGCCTAATAAATTCCAAAAGCTTAGGCACAACTCTTCGGTATCGTCTTAATATTTGGTATAATTAGCGGTGACTTTTTTCGTAAGGAGAATCAATAGCGCAGATGGAAAATATAATTGAAGTTAAACATCTGACCTACCGTTATCAAGAAGACGATCCGCGGCCGGCGTTAAATGACGTCAGCTTTAATGTGCATGCAGGCGAGTGGCTTGCAATCGTTGGTCATAACGGGAGCGGGAAATCCACGTTAGCCAAGTCATTGGATGGCTTGTTGCCGTTCACGACTGGTGAAGTCACTGTTGGTGGCATTCAATTGACGCCGGAGACGGTGTGGCAAGTCCGTGAGAAGATCGGTATGATCTTCCAGAACCCTGACAATCAATTTGTCGGGGCAACTGTTGAGGATGATGTTGCCTTTGGCCTGGAAAACCGGCAGATGCCGCGTACAGAGATGTTGCCACGTGTTAAGGACGCCATTGCGCGGGTGGGTATGAGTGACTTTGCCCAGCGTGAACCGAGTTCCCTATCCGGGGGACAGAAGCAGCGGGTTGCCTTAGCAGGTATCGTGGCGATTGCGCCTGACGTCTTGATTCTCGATGAAGCGACCAGTATGTTAGATCCCCAGGGCCGGCGTGAGATGCTGGCTTTGGTCCGTGAGTTACGGCAGACGCAGCATCTCACCGTCATTTCAATCACCCATGATATCGATGAGGCGGCTATTGCTGACCGCGTACTGGTGATCGATGATGGCCAGTTGATCGACGAGGCCACCCCAGCCACTATCTTTGCGCAGGGCGAGCGGCTCGTCGAACTTGGCCTGGACCTGCCCTTTACGGAAAAATTAAAAGCGGCGTTGCGGCAACGGGGCATCGAACCCCCAGCCAATTATCAGAGTGCCGTGGAAATGGAGGAATGGCTGTGGCAATCTCTTTCGAACACGTAAGCTATACGTATCAGGCGGGAACGCCCATGGCTACCTCCGCGGTTAGCGATGTCTCCTTTACGGTGCCCGATCATGGCTATTTGGCGATTATTGGGCATACCGGGAGTGGTAAGTCCACGCTGATCCAACAACTCAATGCTTTACTTAAACCTACGGCTGGTGAGATTACCGTGGATGATTTTACAATTACGCCTAAGACCACTAACACAGCTTTGAAACCCTTACGGCGACACGTCGGCATGGTCTTTCAGTTTCCTGAGAGCCAATTGTTCGAGGAAACTGTGCGGCAAGACATCGCGTTTGGCCCTAAAAACTTTGGTATGGGTGAGACCGATGCCAATAAGCTGGCCGATGCCATGCTGCAGACGGTCGGCCTGGACAGTAGCTACGCTGAGCGGTCCCCATTTGAACTCTCCGGCGGTCAGATGCGGCGGGTCGCGATTGCCGGTGTCTTGGCAATGCGTCCCAAGGTCTTAGTCCTCGATGAACCGACGGCGGGGTTAGATCCCCAAGGACGTCAGGAAATGATGTCGTTGTTTGAGCGGCTTCACCGTGAACAGGGCTTGGCGATCGTCCTCGTGACCCATCAGATGGAAGACGTGGTGCAGTATGCCGAGCAAGTCGCTGTGATGCGTGATGGGAAGCTGGTCAAATTTGGCACGCCCGCGGAGGTCTTCAGCAGTGAATCTTGGTTACGAGAGAATCAATTGGATATGCCCCAAGCGGCCCAGGTTGCCCAACGGTTAGCCAATCGCGGCCTGACGTGGGACTCGCTACCCTTAACGGCTGACCAATTGGCGGATCAACTCGCCGCGCGGTGGCCACGAGAGGGGGGCGCGCATGTCTAACTTTATTTTTGGGCGTTATCTGCCGCTCAACTCGGTAGTCCATCGTCTGGACCCCCGGGCAAAGCTCCTGCTGAGCTTCTGCTACATCGTGCTGGTCTTTATGGCCAACAATCCCGTGAGTTACCTGATTATCATCGCGTTCACCTTGGGGTCAATTCTGGCCTCGAAGATTAGCCTGGGCTTCTTTCTGAAAGGAATTCGGCCACTGATCTGGTTGATTGTCTTCACGGTAGTCCTGCAGCTCTTATTCAGTCCCGCCGGCGGTCACGTTTATTTTCACTGGGCGTTCATCAATATCACGCAGTTTGGACTCGTCAATTCCGGGTATATTTTCATCCGGTTTTTGTTGATCATCATGATGTCTACACTGTTGACGCTGTCGACGCAACCATTGGACATTGCGACTGGCCTGGCCTCGCTGATGAAGCCCTTACGTTGGGTGCGCGTTCCGGTCGACACGTTAGCGATGATGTTGTCGATTGCGCTGCGTTTCGTGCCCACGCTGATGGATGAGGCTAATAAAATCATGAATGCCCAGCGCGCCCGTGGCGTGGATTTTGGTGAGGGGGGCTTGTTGAAGCAGGCCAAATCCCTGATTCCCTTGATGGTGCCACTATTCATGAGTGCCTTTAACCGAGCCGAAGACTTATCGACGGCCATGGAGGCCCGCGGGTATCAGGACAGTGAGCATCGCAGTCAGTATCGTATTTTAACTTGGCAACGACGAGATACGATTACGTGGATTATTTTTGTGGTGGCATTTGCCGCCATTCTAGCTACTCGTCGTTGGTAGGAGGAAACATGCAACGTTACAAGGTAACTTTTATGTATGACGGGACTGATTTCGCTGGTTTTCAGCGGCAGCCTCACAAACGAACAGTTGAAAGCGTCCTGACTAAGGTCGTCAATAAGATGGCTAAGAATCCGACGCCAGCAATTGTGATCTATGGCTCTGGACGGACCGATGCAGGGGTCCACGCATTGGCCCAAGTAGCCCATTTCGACTTTCCCTTCATCATTCCTGCGGAAAACATGCGCAAGGGCTTAAACAGCATGTTACCGATGGATATGGAGGTTTTAAAGGTCGAAGAGGTGGCGGAAACTTTCCATGCGCGGTATGATGTGTCTGGGAAACGCTACTTGTATCGAATGGATCTAGGTGAATTCCGGAATCCATTTAAACGCAATTATACGGGCCACTGGAAGTTTCCAGTGGATTTGGGTAAGATTGACCAGGCCCTAGGCGACTTGGTCGGAGAACACGATTTTACCAGCTTCGTGGCGTCTGGGGCACAGACCCGGACGTTTGTGCGGACCATCTACGAGGCCACGTGCCATATCGATGAGGCGAATGATGAATTGGTCTTTGAATTCTATGGCAATGGCTTCATGTATAACCAGGTTCGAATCATGGTCGGGGTACTGATTGAAATTGGTGCTGGCACCCGACCGGTTCACGATATTTTGCGACTTTATGAAGTTAAAGACCGTCGACAGGCGCGTAGAACGGTGCCAGCCGCGGGTTTATACTTGAAACATGTCTACTATCAGGGAGAGGATCCGGCGCATCCGACGAAATTACCGCAACATCAGCGGTGAAATTTCGGCGAAGGGGCTAAACAATCATTGACTTTATGGTGAAAACTTTGTATTATGGTTGTTGGTATTGTTTGCCCCACGATAAGCCCCGGAAAGTTTACTTGGTGTCAGACAAACACAGATTTATGGAGGAATTTAACGTGCGTACAACTTATATGGCAAAACCCAACGATGTTGACCGTAAATGGTACATCGTTGACGCAACTGATGTTAGCTTAGGTCGTCTTGCTTCAGTCGTTGCTTCTGTATTACGTGGTAAGAACAAGCCAACGTTCACCCCTAACGTGGACACTGGTGATAACGTAATCGTCATCAACGCTGAAAAAGTCGCTTTAACCGGCCGTAAGGCAACCAACAAGATTTACTACCACCATACTGGTTTCGCTGGTGGCTTGAAGTCACGGACTGCTGGTAACTTCCGGGATCAAAACCCAGAAAAACTGATCGAAACTTCTGTTCAAGGTATGCTCCCTAAGAACTCCTTAGGTCACCACATGGCATTGAAGCTTCACGTGTACGCTGGTGAAGACCACAAGCACGAAGCACAAAAGCCAGAAGTATTAGACATTACTAACCTAATCTAAGGAGGAAACCAAATTGGCACAAGTTCAATATCGCGGCACTGGCCGTCGTAAAAACTCCTCTGCACGTGTACGTTTAGTACCCGGCTCAGGTAAGATTGTTATGAACAACAAGGCAATCGAAGATTACATTCCATTCGCAAGTATTCGTGAAGTTGTTTTACAACCATTCAACGTTACGGAAACTCTCGGTAACTATGATGCATTAGTTACTGTTCGCGGTGGTGGTTTCTCCGGTCAAGCCGGCGCAACTCGTCACGGGATCGCTCGGGCATTGCTCGAAGTAGATCCAGATTTCCGTGGTCCATTGAAGCGTGCGGGTCTTTTGACTCGTGACGCTCGTATGAAGGAACGGAAGAAGCCAGGTCTCAAGAAGGCACGTAAGGCTTCACAATTCTCCAAGCGTTAATATTTCGATATTACGTTCGAACGTCTATCCAGCTTGCTGGGTGGGCGTTTTTTTAAGGAGTTCCCTCCGGGTGACGTTGGAAAACTACTGTGGAGTTGTAAGTAAAGCATTGTCAGGGATTGCTAGTAAAAATAAATGACCATCACCTACCTAATATGCGTTGAAAGGTGCTAGATTATGGGAAAGAAAAGGATTAGAACATTTGATATTGCAAAGGGGATTGCAATACTTTTAGTTGTGTTTGGACATGCATTACAAGGCATGAGGGATAGTGAGGGAATAACTGTGAATTCTCTTCACAGTTCTATATACATAATTTGCTCGATCATATATACGTTTCATATGCCGTTATTTTTCTTTGTGAGCGGATTATTCGTGCATAGTTGGAGCCGGAGACCCGCTGGAAAAGCTATATGGCAAAAGATAAAGCTACTCGTAGTACCATATATAATTTGGACTGTTATTGTGGGTAGCTTTATGCAACTTGCTCAGAAATATACGAATAATGGATTAGGACTCCGACAAGTTTTATTAGCCTGGTGGGTACCCTTTTCGGAATATTGGTTTTTGTACGTTTTATTTATTGTTTATATGATCTATTATGTTTTTGTGCATTTTATCAAGAATGGGGAGAAAATCCTTCTTGTTCTATCCGTATTAATGTATGTCTTGGTTCCACTAGGCTTTAACTTTTGGATAGTCGCCAAGCTTCAAAAATTTTTGATATTTTTCATGTTAGGAAGTATGATTTCAAAATATTTATTATCTAATTACAATACTATTTTTACAATGAAAAAATCTTTTGGAATTACAGCCATGTTTTTGGTAGCTATCATCTTGTATGTGTACTTAATTAAGAATGGTGTAGATTCAGCAATTATGAATGTCTATGTGTTATTGATGTCTATCTTGGGAATTAGTTTCGTGATGATTATATCGCATGTTATAGACAGACGAGATAATGAAATTACTTTGTTCCTTAATTGGAATGGAATGAAATCAATGGCAATATATGTCATGCATTTATTACCGTTGGCCGGTTCTCGAATACTTGCTGTAAAGTTGATGCACATGACGAATTTGTGGGGAATTATCGTAGTAATTACACTTATTTCGTTATTAAGTTGTTACATAGGATATTTCATTTTACGAAAAATGAGATTGACTAATATTATGTTTGGAAGGTAAGTTTCAGTATAATTTTTTATATAGTGGCGACTTGTCAAAAATAGCTCGACTCTTAATCAAATAGACTCTCTTTTGAGATAAAAGTAAGCACTAATAACTGATTGCCTATGATTGGCGGCCAATCCGCGATATGAGAACCTCATCAAGAAAATTGGTGAGGTTTTTATTATCAAAAAACAGAACATCGTTCACTTTGGAATACCATGTGAGGCTTGGAAGCAACACCAGTTGTTCCCAGTCGAGGCGAAAACTACAGACAGTTGAATGACCATGATTGAGTTGATTAAAGCAAATGGTATCAATTCGTGAGACTACATTATTTGTCTTTTAGAAAATATTTCTCAACTGCTAGCATTCGCAAAAGAGTCAAACTTGGTAGCTTATTTATCATGGGATTTTAAACAGCGACCGATTGTTCGTGACGCGTTAAGTATGAAGCTTGCTTAGGATATGGAAAGAAGATAGTGTCCTCAAAAAGCCAGAATGTCGTCTTCTTTTTAGTTTGAATTTTAATACGGTCAGTTGTTAGGTGTTACCCGAGTTCTATCATAATCCACCTTGAATCACGCTGGGCGAACGGGATTGACATGTACGAAAAAAGGATTCAACAACCAGTAATTTAGGTGTTGTTTTCCCGCAGTGGTTGTCTTAGACTGGGGGAATGGATACTGATACGAGGCAGGACAAACATGGAAAAAATTCGACATTCTAAATTTTATGATTTATTTTTAAATACATTATCTAAGAAAATGGTCATGGGGTTTATCTTGATCATCGCGATGGGGACGCTCTTGTTGAGTTTGCCGGTGGCGACTTATGGGCACACCGTGTCATTTATTAATGCACTATTTACAGCGACCTCGGCAACCTGTATTACCGGGCTGACTGTGGTCAACACGGCTGAGACGTGGACGCCGTTTGGTCAGGTCGCTATCATGGTGATGACCGAAATTGGAGCGTTGGGCTACATGACGTTCACCGTCCTGTTATTCAACATCATGCGGCGTCATCTAAACCTATCGACGCAACTAATGGTGAAGGAATCACTGAACCTGGAGCACCTGCATGACACCAAGAGCGTGACCCGCTACGTCATTGGCTTGTCCGCATTATTTCAGCTTGTGGGCATGATTCTCTTCGCCTTTGACTTTGTGCCACGTTTTGGGTGGTCGCAGGGGATTTACATATCATTATTTCATTCGGTCATGTCGTTCTGTAACGCCGGGTTCGATGTCTTTGGGAACAGTCTGATGGGTTTTCGTAACGACTCTTACATGTTGCTAGTGACGACGATCTTGATCGTTGCTGGAGGCCTCGGCTTTCTGGTCTGGCGCGATCTCTTGCTCTACCACGAGCGAAAGCGGCTGACGTTAAATTCGAAGCTGACGCTGGTCACAACCGTATCACTGTTTGTGATTGGATTCTTGATGTTATTGGTCACTGAACGTGATTTGAGCTGGCTGCCCAAGGGAACGTCATGGTTCAATCGTACGGTGAACACACTATTTTTGAGTGTGACGCCACGGACGGCTGGTCTGGTGTCCTTACCGACGGCTGACTTACATCCCGGTAGTATTTTTCTGATCATGATTCTAATGTTTATTGGTGGGACGCCTGGGTCAACTGCCGGTGGGATCAAGACGACGACGTTTGGGGTCCTGATGATCCAGAGTATCTCGCAGTTGCGGGGGAAGCGCGATGCTGAGTTCGCACATCGGCGATTCAGTCAAGCTAACGTGAGTCGCGCCTTGCTCCTGATCTTTATGGCTAGCGTAGTGATTGTTTTAGCCACGCTGGTACTGACACAGACGGAAAAGATTCCGCATAACTTTGGCTTGGAATACATCGTGTTTGAAGTTTTGTCGGCGTTCGGGACCGTTGGGCTGAGTTTGGGCCTGACACCGCATCTGACGGTGATCGGCAAATGCGTGATCATGTTATTGATGTTTATCGGGCGGGTCGGTATCTTCACGACGCTCTACACGCTATCACGTCGTCAGGTCAAGAAGAACCTGATTCGTTACCCTGAAGAAAATATTTTAATTGGTTAAGGAGTCTGAACGATGAAAAAAAGTTTTGCAGTGTTAGGCCTCGGCCGATTTGGACAAAGTGTTGTGGAAACGTTGGCGGAGACCCATCAAGACGTCTTGGCAGTCGACGTTCAGGAACAACCGGTTAATGAAATGACGGAAATTGCCACGCAAACGTTGGTGGCTGATACCCGCGATGAAGAGGTCCTGCGGGAGCTTAACATCGATACCTTCGACTACGTGATTGTGGGTATCGGGAACAACATGGAAGCTAGTATTCTAACGACCATGCTGGCAAAGGAGTTGGGGGCCGAGAAGGTGATTGCCAAGGCTGAAACCAGCGACCATGGTCGAGTCCTGAAGCGTGTTGGGGCCGACCAGGTAATCTTCCCTGAACGCGATATGGGGCACAGTATTGTGCGTAAGTTGCTCTCTAATCACATCCTGAATTTTATTGACCTGAGTGATAAGTATACGTTGGCAGAAGTGGTTATTACCGATCCGACATTTGTGAACCAGAACTTGATTCAATTGAATTTGAGGAAGCGCTTTGACCTGACGATCATCGCAATTCAACACGACCAGAAGATTAACATTTCGCCGCAGCCGACCGATATGGTGATGCTGCATGACGTGTTAACGGTGGTCGGTCCGATTGAACACGTTGAGGCGTTGGACGAGGCACTGAAGAAGTAGGGGTTAGCTCCTGACTATAACAGAGTTTTGGGGATGCACAAGGATTAAGTCGGCTTGTTTTTGAAATCCCATTAGGACGGGATTTGTAAATGAAAATAACCTAAGAGTGGGCACCTATCGGACTGATGGGTGCCTTATTTGTGCAGTGGCTGGACCACTAAAAGGGTGGGTACGATTGTGATTGAATTTCTGCCGGGCGCTTGGTATGGTTAGATCACTAGAAGTTAACTGACAAAAGAGGACGGGGTAGCTCATGAAAGTTAGACGGATGGTCAATTGGTTGCGGGTACAGAGTGAGACGCAGATGGGGATGTACGGTGCCGAAGAGCTGACGCAATGGAAGGCGATGGCGCTACTGTATTATATTCAGGGGACGTATTTGGCGCTCTATGGTGTACCGGCATTCAAAGACGACATTGTGATTGAGAAGAATGGGCCGGTCATTGCTGCTGTACGTCACAAGTATGGAGACCGGATTCGGATTGTTGGCAAATTGAAAAAGAAGGCGTGGGCGGATGATTATCACATTGAGGACCATCATCCGCAATTATTAGATGTGTTGCACGCCGTCTGGATGGCGTATGGCGACATGTCGACCATTGAGCTCCGTCAGCAGATGCTACAGGAGCGTCCCTGCCAGGAGACACAGGTGGGGCAGGTCATTGACCTAGATACCCTGACAGCCTACTTTCAGACGGATATTGTGGCGCTTCCTGAGGAGATTCAGGATGATCCAGCAGTGGATGCGGTACATATGGAGACGGTGTCATAGGCACCACCAGTAAATAACTTGATAGCGGGGCTTGATCGTAGGGTCAGGCTCGCTTTTTTAGCTAGTCAATACGTTTACGATTGCGTTTGAATGGGTGGCTTGCTATAGTTAGGACACAGCAATTATAAGACGAAAAGAGGCGATGATTCATGGATGTTTTTAAAATTGTAAACTGGTTCCGAGTGGAGAGTCATGCGCAGATGCGCTTATACGACGCTGATGAACTGAGCTTGATGCGAGTGATGAAGTTACTTTATTACGTGCAAGGAACAAATTTAGCAGTGTATGGAGAATGTGCTTTTGATGACCAGATTCTAGCTTGGCAATCGGGGCCGGCAATTGCGTCGGTTGAAGGTAAGTATGCTGGGAAGATTAGTATTGTTGGTCAGATATCTAAAAAAGCTGCGGCCGATTTTGAAGAAATTGAAGTGAATCATCACAACCTGGCTGATGTTTTACACGCCGTTTGGGACGCATATGGGACGCTATCTGCACTAGAGTTAGTTGCCCAAAGCAAGGCAGAAAATCCTTGGCGGGAAACTGAGATAGGTCAAGTAATCTCAAACGAGAAGATGCGCGCCTTTTTTAAAACAGTGGTTGTCAGCTAAGGTGAGTAAGAAAATAACGATAAAAAATCCACCACGCAAGGAATCTCGAATCAGCGTAGTTAGAAGGTCGGACCGACGCCTTGTTTTTAATTTTTCTTTTTTGACACATGATCGAAAATATGGGCTCGAATCTCGACAATTTAGCAAAGATATCAAAAGCACTTTTTTGACGAATCTATCCCGGCTATCGCAAGCACCATTTGAACAGATTCTATTACTGGATAAACGTCATGGATTGGAACGATTACCGCAAGCGCAGGTTAACTTTGCAATGAGTCAGGACTTTATCAAATCGGGTAGGTTTGAGGCTTGTTTGACGGGATTATGGATTTTCGTCTAAATACAAAGGGGCGGGTTATCGGTATGATTCTGAATGAGACATTCTATATTCTGGCATTTGATCTAAGCTTTAGTACGTACCAACATTGAACATAAATAGTTGCCCAATCGTTTGTCCAGCCGTGATATAGCTCATAGGGTACGTACGATTGGGGTTGTGTCTGGCGGCTGACCTTGTTATCATGAGTCTAAGGCAGAATTGAGTAGACGGAGTTGACAGGAAGGCTTTCCAAGGAGGGTCCGAAGTGAACAACGATATCGATCAAATGGTCAATTGGTTTCGGGTCAAGAGCAACCAACAGATGCAGGAATTGGATGCCGATGAATTGAGTCGAGCGAAGGTTTCACAGTTGCTGTATTACGTACAGGGCATCTGCGTGGTTGTCTACGGCATCAATGCGTTTACCGATGATCTGGTTGCGGGCGAACGCGGGGTTATGATTCCCGCGGTGGAACGCCAATATGCTGGTGAGACTGGCATTGTTGGTTACATTTCGTCTGAGGATCAGGCCGACTATGACTACTTAGCGTCCATTCAACAGTTTCAGGCCATCTTAGAGTGCGTCTGGCAGACCTTTGGGCACCTGTCAGCTATCGACCTAATGGAAATGGTGCAGTACGAGCAACCGTGGGCTGAAACGCTTCCGGGGGAGGCCATTTCCACAGAACTGATGGAAGATTACTTCAAAGATAAGGTTATTGCTAAAATCAAAACGGACAATTAAACAGTCCGTAACAAAAAAGCGTCATTCGTTAGCACCGAGGATTTCCCCCAGGCTAACGAATGACGCTTTCCTACTATATTAATCTAGTTTTATAACAAATGAATGTTGGCAGCTTCACACTGGTCGATCATGGCTTGTGGCCAGATGGACGTTTGAACTTCACCAACGTGCGCCTTACCCAGTAATAACATGCATAACCGGGATTGGCCGATCCCACCACCAATGGTGTAGGGGAGTTCTTCGTTCATGATCATCTTGTGGTATGGCAGGCTCAGACGGTCTTCTGCATGGGCAATCTTTAATTGCTTTTGCATGGAGGCAGCGTCGACCCGGACACCCATACTGGAGATTTCAATGGCTTGTTGTAGAGGTTCGTACCAGAACATGATGTCACCGTTTAATTCCCAGTCGTCGTAGTCAGGGGCCCGACCGTCGTGACGCTTGCCGCTCTTCAAGGCACCACCGATCTTCATTAAGAAGACACAGCCCCATTTCTTACTGATGGCGTTCTCACGTTCACGTGGGGTCATTTCAGGGTACATATCTTCCAATTCTTGGGTGGTAATGAAGTGGATTTCGTCTGGTAAGTGGTGAACGGCTTGTGGGAACTTGTACCAAACTTCGTGTTCCATGTGCTTAATCACTTTGAAGATGGTACGAACCGTGGACTTCAAGGTATCAATCGTCCGTTCGTCCTTGGCGATAATCTTTTCCCAGTCCCATTGGTCGACGTAAGCGGAGTGGAAGTTATCCAAGTCTTCGTCTTTCCGGATGGCGTTCATGTTGGTGTACAGGCCTTCATGCATTTGGAAGCTGTTCTTCTTTAAGGCAACCCGCTTCCACTTGGCGAGGGAGTGGACAATTTCCATTTGAGAATCGCCCATGTCAGCCATCGTGAAGGAAACCGGCTTTTCTACACCGTTTAAGTTATCGTTCAACCCAGTGGATTTTTCAACGAACATTGGAGCCGTCAGCCGAGAGAGGTTGAGTTGCTTCCCGAATTCATCTTGGAAAGTTTCACGGATGTAGCGAATAGCCTCTTGAGTTTCTTTGATGGATAATTTTGGATCGTATGATTTTGGAATAATTAAATGCATAAGCGATTCTCCTTTGGGTTTGTGTTGAGATAAAATAAAAAAAGTTTTTCCATCCCTTGTGTAATCAAGGGACGAAAAGACTTTTCGCGGTACCACCCAAGTTGCCCACTCTAGAAATGGGCCAGCTCAATTAGAGTACAAACATACTCTACCGATGGTAACGTACCGGTTAACGGCTAACCCTACTGTGACTGTGTCATTCAGGTAGCAACTAAGAAAGTGTTATTCCGAGTAATCAGGCACTGATTGGGTTTTCACTAAGTCCCAACTCACTGACAGGCTGACTAAACGTACTCGTCTTTCCTCCGTCTTTTTATCTTATGGGATTAATCCTAGCACCTTTTTTTGATTTGTAAACAAGAAAATTAAAATATGACGAGAATCTTTGCCAGAAAGAGGCCGATAAACCCGCGGTAGAATCGGCATTCCTGGCGACTGAAATTTTTTTGAAATTTGTGAGTTGACCGGTAGCCGTGGGGGATGAAAGACTTATAGTGGGAGTGATGCCAATCCGCGGCCTATAACCCTGTAGGCGGTCTCCCTGCGTGACGATTGTCAGCTGTTCCTTCATAAGATGGCTGAGTGAAGCCCACAAAAGAAAACATGAAAATTGTCGAGACTGCTTATGAAAGGCAGAGAAAGCATTACTGTGGTATAGCTGACCTCTAATCTTGGCAATCTCAATTCAAGTAGATTACGCCAATCATCAAAACTTTGCCGTCTTCAGTCTTGTAGACAACGAATCTCAAGTTAGGAATACTGAATCAAGCTAGGCCAAGTAACGTTCACCCAATCTCCTGGTTACCCACAATAGTCATTCCTTATTTCCAATTAGCCAGTGACAAATCAAATAAATCCCGCCAGAATACGCTTTCACGCCGGTTTTACCTTGACATTCCACCCAATCAAAATTAGAATATAATAATTAGTCTTATTAAATTCTCATTATATGGGTGGAAGGAGGAGTCGCAATGGCAAAGCAGCCACTACAACTATTTATCAAGAAGCAGGTGCAGACTGACTTATACAAGAAAACGGGGTTGGAGAAGACCTTAACGGCTTTTAGTCTGACCACCATGGGCATCGGTGCAATCGTGGGTTCCGGGATTTTCATCACGCCCGGCCTGATTGCGGCCAACTACACGGGGCCGAGTGTCATGTTGTCGTACGTGATCGCCGTGGTCGTCTGTGCGATGGCTGCGCTGTGTTATTCCGAATTCTCCTCCACGATTCCCTTAGCCGGGAGTGCCTACACCTATGTTTATGCCGTGTTTGGTGAATTCGTTGCCTGGATTCTGGGATGGGCGTTGATCTCCGAGTATCTCTTCGCTGTCTCGTCGGTGGCTGTCAGTTGGTCATCGTACTTCCAGAACTTGATGGGGGGCTTCGGGATTAAATTACCGGCGTTCCTCCAAGCCGCAGCGGGGACCGCTGGCGTCAAAGGTGGCGGTATCGATATTGTGGCCTTACTGATTACCATGCTGGTAGCCGGACTGCTCTCAAAGGGAATTCGAGAGTCCGCTCGTATCAACAACATCATGGTTATCGTTAAAATTTTGGTTATTCTTTTATTTATTGCAATTGCTATTTTTTATGTCAAGCCTTCAAACTATCGACCATTCTTACCATTCGGTACGCACGGGGTCTTCAAGGGGGCCGCGGTGGCCTTCTACGCCTACATCGGGTTCGATGCCGTGTCGACCGCCAGTGAGGAAGTTAAGAATCCTAAACGCAACATGCCTATCGGAATCATCTCGTCACTACTGGTTGCTGCGGTGCTCTACATCAGCCTGTCTGCCGTCCTAGTGGGGGTTGTCCATTACACCAAGCTCGGCGTGGCCGATCCTGTGGCCTTTGCCCTCAACCTGATTCATCAGGACTGGGCGGCCGGGGTGATTTCCTTTGGGGCCATCGTGGGGATGACGACCGTGTTGATTGTCATGTCTTATGGGGGAACACGACTGTTGTTTGCCATCAGTCGCGATGGCTTACTGCCAGCGTCACTGAAGAAATTACATCCGAAGACGCACGTTCCCGTGGCCAATACCTGGATTTTCGGGATCGTTGCCAGCATTTTTGCGGCATTTATTCCCATTGATAAGATTGCTGAATTGGTTAACATTGGAACGTTGTCGGCGTTTGCGATGGTCTCACTCGGGATTGTCTTTCTGCGACACGACGAGCGCTTCAAGGATATGGACACGTCGTTTAAAGTGCCCTGGTATCCCGTGTTACCGATTGCCTCCTTCTTGGCCTGCGTCTATCTGATGACGCAGTTACAACCATTTACCTGGGAAGCCTTTGGAATCTGGGTCGTGATCGGTCTCATCGTCTACGTGAGCTACGGCTACCATCACAGTCGTGTTCGGCGTGAAACGTCTGCGGATTAAGTGGGTAAATCTAACAAAAATTGAGTTCAAACATCGAAGCTTTGCTGCAGAGACGGCAAGGCTTTGTTTTTTATTAAGAATGTTATGAACTCAGGAAGTGTTAAGGAAAGGCCCCTATAATGGACAGGTCAGTTAATACGAGAATAATTTAACCCCATCCGGTAAGCTAACGGGTGGATGGAAGGGTGGTCAACACAACCATGGAACCGCGACTGAGACCAAGAAGAAAGCGTCATCCCATTCGCAACATCATTATTATCCTGCTTCTAGCGTTATTAGCAGGTGGAACAGCCTACGGGATGCATAAGTATGAAAGTTTAAAGAACACCGTGAAGAGCTCCTACAAGGCGTCTGGGGTGAAGAAGCTACGGAATGTCGATGCGCAACTATCCGCGAAGAAGCCAATTTCGATTCTCCTGATGGGGACCGATACGGGGGCTTTGGGGCGGACGTTTGCCGGGCGGACGGATAGCATGATGGTCGTGACCATCAATCCTAAGACGGATAAGACGACGATTACCAGTATCCCGCGGGACACAGCCGTGAATATTCCCGGTTACGAGGACTACGGCGTGTCTAAGATTAATGCGGCGTACGCCTATGGCAAGTCCAAGACGGCCATCACGACCGTGCAACAGATGCTGAATATCCCAATTGACTTCTATGCCATCATCAACATGGGCGGGATGGAAAAGATCATCAACGAGGTCGGCGGGGTGACATTGACGTCAACGCTGAGCTTTAGTTATGGCGGGTATACCTTCAAGAAGGGCGTCAAGACCCATATGAACGGGAAGAAAGCCTTGGCTTACTCGCGGATGCGTGATGACGATCCGAAGGGGGACTACGGTCGGCAGACGCGGCAGCGGAAGGTCATCATGGCCTTGCTGAAGAAGTCTGGCTCCGTTAGCACCTTGCTTAACGAGAAGTTTATTAGTTCACTGACGAAGCAAACCCAGACGGATCTGACGTTTAACGATTTGACCGCCTTAGCCACGAACTATCTGTCAGCGACCAAGCACATCAAGACGACCCACCTGCAAGGGACGAGTGAGACCATTAACAGCCAGAGTATGGAAGTGGCCTCAAAAACCGAACTTCAACGGGTGACAAATTACATTCGCAACGGGCTGAGTCTTGAATATAAGAAGACTGGGACGATTGCCAACATGGACGCGGCAACGACCACGACAACCAGCACAGATACGACTGGAAGTAATGGGGATGCCAGTGGTTCTAATGGTGGACCCGGTAGTGGCTATTAAAGAGCTATCACGAGACAAGGAAGGCACTTTTCACAGCAGCAGGTTGTGGGCGGTGTCTTTTTGGTTCTATGTCAACTGTTGTTGGTAATTCTATTTATAAAGTTGTCTAATCCATTGAGATTAGGCAATTTTTTTGAGT
>NZ_RHNZ01000015.1 GCF_003946395.1 Levilactobacillus fuyuanensis
TCTCGAGTTTTAGAAACGTTGATATGAAGCCGTTACTAAGGGGTTCCCCCACTAGCTACAATCACCGTGCGGGTGATTAGTGGTTTAAACGATAGCCTCAAAGCGTTGATTTATCAGCGCTTTGAGGCTTTTATTTTTGTCTAAAAGTGGCAATTCTGCCAATATAATATTAATTATATATTATTAACAATTAAATAGATAAACTTCTTGCTAATCACCTCTGACTTCGTTAAACTTGGAGAAAGTTATCAGCCTAGTCTGGGAGGAAAATTAATTTGAAAAAGTTATCTCATGAATCCCCACTATCTTTACAAATCCCTCGTTATTTCCCTATTTTACCATTGCATACGGAGTTACAATCATGATGGGCCGTCGTCAGACACCACCTCACCACTATCTATTTGCGGAACTGTTATTTTTAATTATTCTGTTTACTGTGTTGGCCTGGGATTTCTTCAATTACAACTAAAAAAGTCACGCTGCAGCTTGTGCAACGTGACCTCATGTCAGCATCCCCCGTCTCAAACGAGAGGTGCTTTTAATTTACTTAGATTTATCGCCGTTTCCGCCAATGCCAGTAGCTATAACCACCAGTCACCGCAAGAATTACCGCACCAATCAACGTCAGGAAGGCCCCAATCCGTTGACCTGGTGTGTGATACGTCAGCTCAATCTTATGCTTACCAGCAGCCACACGTGCACCCACAAAGCCCACGTTGACCTTGGTAATGTCTTGCTTCTTACCATCCACTGTCAACTGCCAACCGGTGTTGTACGGAATCGACGTTGTCAGCACACTAGCCTGCTGTGAATGTGAGGTCCCCGTAACCCGGTTATTCTTCACGTTTAAGCCCTGTAAGCCTTGGTGCTTGAGCTGTGACATCCGCCTGTTGTATTGGCTGCCAAATGGCACCGCAATGAGCTTTGCCGACTTGAAGGACAAGCCCTTGACGCCTTGGAACGTCAGCCTGATAGTCTTCCGTGCCTTATTAGAATAGCCCAAGTTCAACAGAACGTGGTGCTTTTCTTGATAGTCTGACAGGTTGGACTGTCCAAACTGGCTAAAGCTCGAAACATTATTGGCTGTTGTAGCCGTCACGGAATAGGCACCATCACTCATGTTCCACAGACCAGACCGTAATTGGTTGATCCGTGCAATCCCAGAGAATGCCTGATTACTGAAAGCTTTGGTATTCTTCTGTGCTTGATACTTGTCCTTTACACTGAGCCGTTCAGCCTGAATGCCGTCAAGTTCCAAGTACAGTTCAGTCCCCTTATTTTGCTTAGGGTGCTTGAGATGGAGTTTGTAATTGACTGGCAAGCTCTGATTATCGCTAATCAGCTTATGCAGAGACTTTTGGTTGGCCAACGCATTTTGCTTCAACGCCGTACGGTTCTGCCCCGTCAACTGCTCCAAGCGAGCCTTGTCATCCGTAATATTCACAGACCGATCCTGATTAGTCTTCATCAACGAGGACTTGGTTGTCGTGATCAAGTCAGGATCCATTTGATTCCCCTGTTGCCGGAACTTCATGACCTGTTGTAAGCTATCGATCACCGTACTGTTATCCGCCTTCGTCTTGTAACGCAACTCACGGCTCTGGCTATGGTACGTGGTCGTTGGCACACCCTTCGCCTTTTTATCAACGAGGGCACCATACGTCAATGCCTGTTCCTTATCGCTTCCGTTAAGCTTCTTGAACTGCTTAGCACTTAACTGCTTCGTTTGCAGATAGGCTAATGGTAGCGCATTTTTTGACTTCAAAATAACAGTATCGTAGTTGTTCCCTAAGTCATGGACGGGTTCATCCTGATACGTGAGAATGGTCCCGTTCTTTTTGACCGGCTTATAGCCGTATGGGAATCCTTGCGTCTTTAATTGATTACTCCGGGCGAAAATATAGTTGACCCCCAACAGATTGTTCATAGTGGTCCGACTATCCGCTTGGTTAATCGGTTTGTTCATCTTAAATTGTGAGTTCGCCAGTTCTTCACTGAATTCCCCCACAGCGCCATCCTGAATGGAGAAGTAGGACATGATATCGTGAGCGCCCAGGTTCATCCCCATGTTGGTCTTGGCTTCATTACTAAAGTAATAGTACTTGCTAATAGAACTCCGCTTAAAACCCGGTTGGGCCTTCACATAACTCTCAGCCCCATCGTAGAAGTTCTTCTGGAATTTCGAAGCCACTCCCCGGTTCAGCAGTTGTTCGCTGGCACCACCAGAGTTGGGACTAAAGTAACCGTAACCGTTCGCAATGATGTTTAGACTGAGCAATGCCAGTAGCGTCCAAATGACCTGATGACGCGACCACTGATAAAAGTGGCCGACCACGATGGCCCCCAGCGTTAACAAGAGCAAGCCATAGATCACGAAGTCATGCGGATGATTGCTGAAAATAAACCCGTTAGCGGCCCAAACCAGCCCCAGAAGGAACAGCGTCCCCACAATCATGGCTGACAAGTCGCTACGGTCGATTCGTGGCAAGGCATCGATGAAATACATCACCGACAGACTGAAAGCTAGACAGCCTAACAGTAACCACCGTTGAGACGGTGTTGTCCCCCCGTTCATCACGGCGGCGACCTCTGGTAACAGTGAACCGATCACTAAGATCAACAGACCCACGTCAAACCACAGGTAACGTCGTGCGTGCCGGACGACATACATCAGGCTGAGAAAGGTCAGCCCAGCCAAGCCTAAATTGGCCCAGAAACGCATGGCGTTCCCAGTCGTCACCAAAGCATTGGGTAGCCGTAAATAGTAATTCAACGGATAGATAAAGTAACCATTGGCAAAATTGCCCGTCGCCCGCGTTGAAGTAAGGACCCCAATCAGTGACGGAATAAAGATGATGCCGGCCAGTAAGAACCCAAGTAATCCGGCCCCCACCAACTTAAAAATCAGTGGCCAACCCTTCTGTGCAATCGTGTCGCGAACGGTCAGATACCGGAGTACCGCGTAAACTAAGCTCCCAATCGCCAGTATGTAGGCAAAGTAAAAGTTGCTGACAAGCGCCAGTCCCGTAAAGACGGCCAGTGGGACCCACGTCTTCCCCTGATAGACGCGGTCAATGCCGTAAGCCAGCAATGGAAATAGAATCATTGGCAACAAGAAGAATGGGTGCCGAATGCTAACGTACAGGGAATACCCTGTGAACGTGTAAGTCAGCGTCCCCAATAGTTGACTACCGGGCTTGAATCCCCGTTGCCGGGCAAATAACATAAATGCCAATCCACTCACGTATAGCCGTAAGAGAATCAACACGTTATATCCCAGCTCGATGCTATGTCTTGGGAAGAACCAAATCAGGTAACTGAATGGGTCCCCGAGAACATAGTAAGAGAAGGTCGTCATTTTGTCTGCACCTAAGCCCAGATTCCAAGACCACCCTGACAAGCTCCCCTCATGTAACCAAGTGTAAAATTTCTCCAGTACCGGATAATGTTGTGCCAGGCCGTCCCCTTCCCAGATGAACGACTTACCAGTCAGAATAAAAATTCCGTAGAGGCAGACTACTAGCACAATAAAAATCATCGTATAAATCCAATAGTTTTTCTTTGAAGCCTTCAACATATTCTCTCCCTTAAATTAATAATCCCTAGTTCTCCGTTTGACACAATAATTAAACTGTTACTACTCCCCTTACTAATATTACTGGGACGCCACCAACATCTCAAGAGATAGCATGAATCTGTAATCAAAATTTCACGTCTCGTAATATTTTAACCACCAATTCACTATGGCCCCGCACTCCGCCAAGTACTGGTAGGTATGAGATAGGCTCCCCGCGTCACGCGCAATAGAACTAATTTTAGCATAAGCTACGCGTTGACCCAACCGTTCATTCACCGAACTAACCGGTCATTATCCCCGTTGAAAACAAAAGGACTCCCAGCTCATGCGAGCCGAGAGTCCTCATTAAGTTTAAGTTAAATTAAAGACGAGCGTTTAATTCCTTGCCCAACTTTTCAAAACCAGGCTTGCCTAACAGGGCAAACATGTTGGTCTTGTATGCTTCAACACCCGGTTGGTTGAATGGGTTGATCCCGTTCAGATAACCGGAAACGCCGATAGCAACTTCGAAGAAGTAGATCAGGTAACCCAACGTGTATGGCGTCGTATCTGGGATATGAACGCTCATATTAGGTACACCACCATCGGTATGAGCCAATACGACCCCCTCAAAGGCCTTTTGGTTAACAAAGCCCATGTTCTTACCTTGGAGGTAGCCTAAACCATCGAGGTCATCTTCAGCCGTTGGTACATCCACGTCAGTCCGTGGCTTGTCGATCATAACGACCGTTTCCATCAATGTCCGTTGACCTTCTTGGATGTATTGACCCAAGGAGTGCAAGTCAGTACTGAAGTTAGCGGAAGATGGGTAAATCCCCTTTTGATCCTTACCTTCGGATTCACCAGTCAATTGTTTCCACCATTCTGCAAGGTATTGCAAACGTGGTTCGTAGTTTTCCAGCAATTCAGTCGTGTAGCCCTTACGGTACAAGATGTTCCGTAAAGCGGCGTATTGGTAAGCTTCGTTCTTAGTTAAGTCAGGATTTGTGTAGGCGTCTTGGGCGTCTGCAGCACCCTGCATCAATTCGTCAATGTTGGCACCGGAAGCGGCGATAGGTAATAACCCAACGGCACTTAATACGGAGTAACGACCACCAACACCATCAGGGATGATGAAGGATTCGTAGCCAGCAGCAGCGGCTTCGGTCTTAAGGGCACCACGCGCTTTGTCAGTCGTAGCGTAGATTCGACCCTTAGCACCGTCTTCACCGTACTTCTTGACCAGCATATCCTTGAAGATCCGGAAGGCGATAGAAGGTTCCGTTGTAGTCCCAGACTTGGAAATGACGTTAACAGAGAAGTCACGGTCACCAATCAGGTTGATCAGGTCGTGGACGTAGTCAGCACTGACGGAGTTCCCTGCAAAGAACACTTGGGGAGCGTTCCGCTTGTCGGCTGGTAAGTAGTTGAAGAACGTGTCGTTCAAGAAATCAACGGCCATCTTAGCACCCAGGTAAGAACCCCCGATACCAATAACTACCAATACAGCAGAGTCAGATTGAATCTTCTTTGCTGCAGCCTTGATACGGCTAAATTCTTCCTTGTCGTAGTCCTTAGGTAACGTTAACCAGTCGCGGAAGTCGCTACCAGCACCGGTACCTTGGCGTAATTCGGCGTCAGCCGCCGTCACCATTGCTTGCATTTCTCCTAATTCGTTGTCATGAACAAATGGTTCAAGTTTCGAAAGATCAAAGGCGATATGTGCCATATTAAGAAAACCTCACTTTTATTGTTATTGACTAGTCCATTATAACGCAACCACCTGGAAAGTAAATGGTCTAGTCCACATTTTTCGAAAATAAAAAGGTCAGCAACCGCAGTTACTAACCTCATGAAAACTATTTCATTAAACCAAGGGTTACCCCACCAACAACAACGAGGAGTGAACCAATCGTGATGTAGACCATTTCGCGGCCAGTCTTCTTTTCGCCCAATAACCAGATACTCCCAAAGGTGGAAATAACGATCCCACATTGTGCCAAGGAGTAACTAATTGCCAACCCAATTGAGGGAATAGCCATGAACATGAAGAAGTTCCCGACACCCCAGACAATCCCAGTCATGATGTTCTTGGCGGTTGCCTTGTGCATCACCTTTTGATGAGAGAAGAGGACGAAAATCGTAGCGCCTAAGATCATTCCCAGCGATTGTGGGAAGATGACTGTCTTGGAAGGTAAACCGGAAGCATTGACGATAACCGTGTACAACACGTAACCGATCGTCGAAATAATAATAGCGGTGGCACCTTTACCAGCTTGCATGGGTTGCCCTGCAGCCGAGGCCTTAGCCTTGGAATCACGCAGAGACGTCAGTGCGGCCCCAGCAATCAGAACGATAACGGCGATAGTCCCCATCGTCACCATTCGAGTAGTCTTCCATTCGTGGAACAACAGCACCCCGGCAAGCGCCGTCCCAACCAACTGAAGCCCGGTTGAGATTGGCACCGTCCGTGAGATACCGATGAATTTCATGGATTGAAATTGTTCAAACTGACCAACGGACCAGCAGAGACCGGAAGCAACCCCAACGATCATTGCCATGCCGGAAATTGCCGTGTGAAAATAAAAGACTGAGAACAGGCCGAACAAGACGGCCCCGGCGGTCATTCCCAACGTTTGTTGGTAAGATGTCCCACCAAGTTTCCCACTGATTAATCCAATACTTCCCCAACAGACCGTGGGGATCAAAGCTAGTAAAATACCCATTTGTAAGCCTCAACTCTCGTTTCAATTCTAGTTCTTTTTCTTGTAAGCGTTTTTTATTTAGCAATAGTAAGTCTACTGTTTTCGATTCTAAATGTAAACTATAAATGCTTAACAAAAACCCCAATCGGTAAGTGGTCTATCTTACCGGTTGGGATCAATTGCAATTATTTTCACGTCGTTTTCAGTTAGTCAACAGTGAGCTGAACACCCTTTAATCCCTCGCTATGACGGTCGGCATGGTTAGTTATGAAATCATTTGGTGAAAGGTACGTATTGGAAACTGTTACATGACCGGTATAATTTTGCATGGCGTCACTGATCGTATCCCGCAGACGCTTCATGGAATACATCAGCGTCGTCGTGGTAATCACGACTTGTGACCCCGGTTGCGTCAGCTTAAGGGCTTGTTCGATCAACTCTTGCAAGTCTTGTTCCAAGGTGAAGGATTTCTTCTTCCCCCGGATGAATGCAGGTGGATTGATGAAAATGGTATCAAACTTCAAATCGTGCTTGATGGCGTAATCCAAGTAGTTGGCAACATCCATCGTCCGCATTTCCACAGCCGCTTGGTCAAAGTTGTTAGCCGCCAATTGGGCTTGAATAGCCGTCGTTGCCCGGTTCGTTGGGTCAACCGTGATGGCCTCGATGGCGCCACCGATCATAGCTGCCGTTACCAAACCAGTCTCGGCGCTGTACAAGTTCAAGATTCGCCGTTGTTGACTGGTTGCCTTAGCCCAAGCACGAATGTCCCGGAATTCCAAAGCTAACTGTTGCCGACCGACTGTTAAATCGATAGGATAAGTCACACCGTTCTCCAAAATTTCCGTGGGTTGATCACCAAAGTCGCCGCTCACCAGTTGTAAGTGTTCTTGACCAGGAAAATCAGCCAAGATTGTTTGGCCCTTACCCATGATACGTTCAAAAGCCGCATAAATCAGCTTAGACTGTTGCTTGATGGCCGTGTTTAACCAACGGAAGACGTACTTGCCGTTGAACACATCCACAACCAAGCCACCTAAACCGTCACCAGTACCATTAAACAAACGGTAAGCTGACGTTTCTGCAAAGGCTGACCGCTTAGCAACTGCGGCCCGGAATTTGCTGGTGAAGAAGCGTTCGTCAATATCCTCATTTTCACGTAAACTCATGACAAAGCCAATGCCACGATGTTGCTTGGCAAAGTAGGCCGTGGCCACAAAATGGCCGTGATTTTCTAATTGGACCCAAGCACCGTTGTCGAAGTCCTTGGCATTTTCTAAATCAGTTAAAGATACGATGGGATAGCCGTCCTCGAATTTACGGACGGACTTCCCGGTAATTTGTACTCGTTTCAAAAGTTTCCTCCTTAATGGTTCCCCTCATTGTATCACGAGAACGCGATAAACACAGCAATGGTTTGGTATGAATTAAACTGAGCAACTCCTCGCCTTACCGGGGAAGGTAAATCAACCGGAACGCGGTGGGCGGACGCCCAGAGCCAAAGAACGGTCTCTGGGCTTACTTTGAGCCTCTAAGGACCGAGTCTCAAAGCTACCAATTGGCTAAGCGGCAAGAAACGCCACTAAGCCACTTCCCACGGCTGAGTTGATTTGCCTTCCCCTCACGGCTGACGTTGACTCACAGTAGCCACAATTTCTGTGTTATCGGCCTTCACCACTCAACTCTCTACATAAATCCTATCTGTGGTCACGCCGCCTACATTTGATGAAATCAGCAGCTCCACTTAATCACCTAAAATCCGGCTGATTGTGCACTAGTTAACATCTCGCTAATCCGTCTTGACCCGTTCCGAATTTGTTTGGTGTTGGTCTGGGAAAATGACGGTGAAGGTTGTGCCGACATTTTCCTTACTGGTGACGCTGATCTTACCATGGTGCAACTGCACCAACTGGTGGACGATTGACAGTCCCAGACCAGATTCACCATACTTGGTGTTCTTCCGCGATGGGTCAGCCTTGTAGTACCGTTCCCAGATATTCTGCAGTTGCTCATCACTCATGCCCATCCCCGTATCGGCGACTTTGACGATGGTCTCCTCGTAACCCCGCTGAGCAGAAATGGTAATCGTCCCATCGTGAGTGAACTGGATGGCATTTTGTGTAATGTTAAACATAATTTGGACAAAACGATCATAATCGGCATATACAGGAATTTCGTTAGGTGCTTGTAATTCAAGGGTATCCTCGCTGTCATCAGCCTTTTGTTTTAATTGTTCTACTATATTATGGAGTGCATCTACCGCATTGAATTCGTGAAGGTTGAGCGAAATCTGGTTGGATCGAATCTTTTCGTAGTCCAGATTCTCGTTGACCAGCCGGATCAGGCGACTCGTTTCACTCCGCATTAAGTCGATACTTTCTTCCTTACTCTCCTCAGGAATGGCGTCATAGGCCAGTCCTTCCAACAATCCATTGATAGTCGTCAGTGGCGTCCGCATTTCATGTGAGGCATTGGCCATGAATTCACGGCGCCGTTGTTCCTGCCGCTGAATCTCTTCTTGTGAATCCTTTAGCGAGTGGGCCATGCCGTTGAAATCGTTGATCAAGTCATCAATTTCATCACGGTTTTTACTGGTCATTTCCACATCATAATTTCCTCGCGCAACCTGATTGGTGGCCTTTCGTAGCCGGTTGATCCGCGACGTATAGTAACGAGCCAGGATATAGCTGGCAACGATGGCGACCACGATGGATACCAGTAGCGCTCGGATCAGATTACGATTGATTTGATTGACACTCGTATTGATATCGGAGACGAACGCCCCCATCACCACGACTGCCACGAGCTTGTGGTTGTAAAAGTAAGGTTTCATCACCTCAGTCATGGCCGGACTGACCCGACCATCCTTGTTTCGGACACGTCGGTCAACGACCTTGTGAATGATCTGGTTATTCTTTAGTTTTTTCCAGTCAGTCTGCTTAATGGACTGCTGATACACACTGGCTGGAAAGACGACTTTATTGCTGGCACTGTAGATGGTTGTACTGACTGCTTGGTTTTGCAGCAACTGCTCACTATTTTCCAGAGCAGTCGTATCGAAATTAACCGCATTGCCATCTTGTGAACTAATCCGTAAAGACTGTTCAATCAAACTGTTCGAATATTTTTCAAGCGAATTCCAGGTATTGCTGTACACCATGTGCCTGGTCATTTGTGAGTAGGATACACCCATGATAATCAGGATAATCATGATTGCCGCAAAGAATCCCAGCATTTGTTGATACATTAGCTTCATTGCTGATCTGCTCCACTATCATCAAATTTATAACCCACCCCCCAAACGGTTTGAATAATCTGGGGGCCAACCTTCTCAATCTTTTGCCGTAATTTCTTGATGTGCGCGTCCACAGTCCGTTCATCACCGTAGTACTCATAGTCCCAGACCAGCTGTAAGAGCTGTTCACGAGAGAATACTTGCCGGGGCTTCTGTGCCAAGGTCTTTAACAAGTCGAATTCCTTCGGCGTTAAATCGTGAATCTGCTGACCATTTAGGTAGGCTTCCCGCGTCTTGGTGTTGAGCTTGAAATTCTCCGTGACCACATCAAAGGATTCGGTATCGTCCAACGGTGCCGTCTCCACACCCTTGCTAATGGCGCCCAATCCAGCTCGTCGGTGGAGCGCCTTGATCCGGGCAATTAAGGTGATGGGGCTGAATGGCTTGGTAACGTAATCGTCCGCGCCCATTTCCAATCCCAGAACCTGATCACTCTCGGAATCTCGGGCCGTCAACATGATGATTGGTACGGTTGGCGATAATTTACGAATCTCGGCACTCACCTGCATCCCGTCCAGTCCGGGCAGGTTCAGGTCAAGCGTAACCATATCCCAATCGTTGGGTGCGGCCTTAAACATTTCAACGGCTTCATTACCATCATAAGCAAATTCGGCGTCCCACTGCTCCTTCTTAAAGAACATGGACATCATTTGTGATACTGAGTGGTTGTCTTCAATCATTAATAACTTCATTGCTACCTCCAAAGGTCGGGCTACTATATTCGGAGCCGGCAAAAAGGTTAGGAGTCATAGTGTCCTAAACCTACTAGGTTAACCAGAAGCTTCCATGATAGAACGATGAAGTTTCTGTAACTTTTACCGGCGAGCCTGAGCCGCCTGGTTCCTTAACTATCTATTATACTATACTAAATATGGGTTTTTTCCCCTTTAATAGAAGCTAGACAGAATTCCCTTGCTTTCAAACAAGGGATGAATGCCGTTATCTCTTTCGTTGACTGGCAATGTAGTTTTCTACAGTTTTCTTGCTCATATCACCAAGGGTACTCATGAAGTAACTTGGAGACCAGAGATGACCACCCCAGAAATTCTGAGCCTTTATTTCTGGATGTAATTCAAAGAATAAACGAGCCGAACCGCCCTTGAAGGCTTTGACAACATTGGTTGGGGCATACTTGGGTTTAAAGCTTAGTAGTAAGTGGATATGGTCCGGCATTACTTCCATTTGCTCAATGGTCACTTCGTTCAGTCGGGCTATTTTCGTTAGAATGTTGGTCATTTCAGCGACTAACTGTGGCGTTGTAAATGCTTCATGCCGGTATTTGGTGACCCAGACCAAGTGAAAATGAAAGTTGTAAACATAACCTCGTTCGTGAATTGCTCCGCTAGTGTCTTTACTCATATGATACCTCCATAAATATTATTATAAGACGTTTTTTTATGAATACATTATACTCATATGGTATGCTCCTATCAAGCAAAAGGAGGTGGCAACTTATGGCGATGAGTATTTCGGACGTTGGCTGATTGCAAGTGGGCGTGTCCTAGTTGTGGCACGTTCCATGTACGTGATCACAACGCAGCTAAAAATATTTTAGCAAAAGGTTTAGCAACACTACAAGAAATGAGTCCGTCTGGCAACCTGCGGACTTAAAAGGCTTTGGTAATTAGCGGATAAGTCCTATTCATAGGCTAGTGTTATATCTATCACCATGCCGTGGGGTGCGGTTCTCACAAGCGTCTGTTTTTAAACGGACGTGGTTGACTTAGGTCTCACTGGTCAAAATTGTTTGCACACGGCTGGAGGTATGTTAAACTAGATGAGTATCAATTTATGGGGGCGTTCTGGATTCGACTGGTATAGGTTGAAGCTTGACTGCGCGTCGTAGCGGCATCTACGTTAAAAGGTCCAGTTTATTATAACTGCAAAAAATAATAACAATTCTTACGCTTTAGCTGCTTAATAGGCGCTTAACGTAGATCCTCCTAGGCTTGTCCGTGGTCTAGATCTGGGTCCTAAATTTAACGGACTTACGCTAACGACTCCCACCTGAAGTACGTTAGAAGAGAAAAATCAGGTTAGCTGTTCATGTTGGCCCTGACAGGCGGCAAGTTGTTCAGCGAAACTTTAAGTAGTCTGCCTATGCGTGTAGACGTTAAGTTGGCAATATGCTAGGACGCGGGTTCGATCCCCGCCGCCTCCATCGATTAACCCGTTAGTTACGCGACTAACGGGTTTTTATTTTGTCTAAAAATCTAGGTGGCTAACTTGATTATAGAATTCACCGTTAAATTTCTTCTATTGTTAATAGCCAGATTCTCTCATTCAATTATCCTTAAAATCATTCACCGCGTCTGACATCTAACGTCACCAAACCGTCTTAATCCGTCATTTGACTGATACCGCCCCGCAATTTTTGTTCGCTATACTAAATTCTGTAGTCAGGTAATTCGCTACAAAATACTTAGAAGATTGCGAGTGACATCTATCAAAACAACCACAACCAAAGTTCTAGTAAGTACCTTGGGCGCAACCGCCCTGCTCTTCGCCGGCACAACTACGGCGTCCGCCCACATGACCACGGATACGGGGAGTCAGACACCCCAGACGACGCAGGTCAGCGGTCAACACGCAATTCAAACAACATCAACAACCGCAACTGGAACGGTAACCGCCCAGAATACCAGCTACCAACATACCGCTACTAACAATTCTGCAACTACGACGGCCACAGCAGCTAATACCTCTACGACCACCACAACGAGTGCCAGCGGTGCCGTTGCTAAGGCCCTCGCCGTAGCGAATAGCGGCGTCCCTTACGTTTACGGTGGCAGTTCACTCTCCGGCTTCGACTGCTCCGGCCTGGTGCAATACGCCTTCGGTCTGAGCGCCCGGACCACCACCCAGCAAACGACCCTGGGAACCCACCACTACGACGTGGCCAACGCGCCTGCTGGTGCTATCCTCTTCTGGGGATCCGACAGCGCCCCCTACCACGACGGAATTTCTCTTGGAAACGGCCAATACGTTGCCGCCCAGAATGAAAACGATGGTATCGGCGTCTTCAGTCAAACTTACTGGCCAGCTAGCTACTACATCGTGGTTAACTAGCCACTACTCCTGAGTCAACCTAAAACTAGCCTTATCAGCAGTCACCATTTCACCGATGACCCTGATAAGGCTAGTTTTTTTGAAATCAACCGATTCTCTCTGCAACCGATTTATTGAAAGTTATTTTTCACCAAAATTCTGTAAGACCCGTGCCGTGTAGCGAGCAGCCTGAACATAATCACTCACCCGAACATTTTCGTTAGGCGCGTGGGCCCCGGAACCGGCCCAAGTTGATCCGACGTCAATGATTGGCACACCCACCGCTTCAAAGAACGGTGCTTGGGGACCACTACCACCGGCATTAGGCACCAGCTTAACCGCATCCCCATAGACTTCATGGGCGGTAGCGACCGCCGTCTGCACGAAACTATCCGTCAGATCCGACCGGAAAGCCGGCTCCCCTTGATTGTAGGAGACATGAAGGTCGCTAAACCCATTCTTGTCCAACTGTTGCTGGACGAGCTCTGAAATGTGACGCGGATCTTGGCCAGGAACCAACCGGCAGTCTAACTGGGCCCGGGCTTCCTTAGGCAAGACCGTCTTCAAGCCATTACCCTCATACCCACCGGAAATCCCGTTGATCGTAATCGTCGGTCGGTTAATTAAGGCCTCGGCTGGCTTATCCGACAGCAGTGGCAGTTTCAAGCCGAAGTTCTTACGCGTTGCTTCTTCATTAAAGGGTAATTGATCGACGGCCGCTTGTTCGGTTGGTGTTAAGGGTTTCACGCCATCGGTAAAACCATCCACCAAGACTTCACCCCTAGGACCGCGCAATGTTGACAGGCCCTGAACTAACCGCCATACCGCATTATCCACGAAGGCGGCCAGTGAAGAATGCAGGTCACTCTCTGCTGACTTTGCGGTCACGTTGAAGCTGGCCGTGCCCTTGACCCCACAAGTCACCTGGAAATTCTCGTCGGCATCCTTACCGCCTGTTTCCCAAATAATCGCGTCGGCAGCCAAAGCAGCACCATGTTTCTTCGTCATGGGTTCAATGTGGGGACTTCCCACTTCTTCTTCCCCTTCGAGAATGAATTTTAAGTTACAAGGCAGTCCACCCGTTGCTTGTAACGCCTTAACTGCGGACAAGCGAAGCATAAACTCCCCCTTGTCATCGGAAACACCGCGAGCCACGTACTGACCGTTCTTTTCCGTTAACTGGAAGGGTTCGCTGTCCCACTCATCCAGTGGTTCGGCCGGCTGGACATCATAGTGGTTGTAGAACAACAGGGTTTTATCGGGATTCCCGTTTGGCCCTGCTGGTAGGGTCGCAAATACGAAAGGATTACTACCCGGAATGTCCCGCCAGACCTCTACCTCGGCACCTAATTCTTGAAGGGATTGTTCAATTACACTAACCGTTTCCTCAATTCCGAGGTGCTTGGCAGCAACCGTTTCAATACTTAAATACTTGGCTAACCGGGGACGATCGGCTTCTAAGGCCTGATCGATGGCGGTTTGCAATGCGTCGGTAGTTTTCTCTGACATAGACATTCGCTCCTTAAATTTTCACGAGCAACTCACTTGGCGGGAACTAGTGATTAACACTGTTGCTCGATTGCCTTTAACATTAAGCTTTGATGAGAAAAATGTCAAGATTATTCTCATCAAGTTGTCATTTAATGACTGAGCGTTGTCTGAAGAACCCGGCGGAACTGGCATAGATCCAGTTTGCCTTAGTTAGCGACTGAAAGTCCTCACTGTTTCCAGTCACGATGACACCGGCAAACTTGGCTTGATTCCCTTTAGGATAGCGTTTAGCATATTGGCCGGCATACTTATAAATATTAAAACCATCATATGACATCCCTGAAGCGGTCTGACCAGTCTTCACTAACCCCAGATAAAATCCGCGATAGTTATCCTGACTCAGCCGTTCCGGATGCGCTAAATTTTTAACATTATAGCCGAGTAGGTTATTATCCATCGAGGTTGGATCTGCGGTGCCGCTCACCCCAATCCAGTACCATTGCGGATGGATCTTTGCCGGCAACTTGGCTCGGACCTGCTGATACGTCAGCGGTTGTTTGAACGTTAAGGCCATCTCGGCCACTGCTCCCTTAGTCGCGGCCACCTTCCGCAAATCATGCGTGGCCTTCAAGTTGGGCCTGTTTGCTCGCGCATTGAAAAACATGGGAATCTTCTGTTCCGTTACGCGATCGTATAGAGCGGTCATGCTCTGGTCCGTCGCATTACTCAGGGCATCCCCACCGCCACTAGTTAACCAAGAGTAATTCTGAATGACTGATGACCAAGGAACGCGATACCCCTCAATATCCTTGTAGCGATGACTAATAACCTGTCCGCCCATCACAGAAGTATTTCCTAGATACTGGTCGCTAACTTCGATATTAGGCGCCATCAGGTCGTTATCCATTTCCATGGTTAGCATAATCTCGTTTGATACCTTCGCCGCCCGCATCTGCGTCAACTTGTACGCCACTGGTATTGTCGCTAGGATCACCAGAATGGCAATCACTACTGTAATGCCCCACCGCCGAATCTTCACCCAAAGTGCTAAGCGTCGAAATTTTTTACTTTCGTCCATGACTACCCCTCCGTAAAATCTTCTTTAACTTTCGATGTACGCGATGCAACCGCATCTTGATTGCGGCCGGTCTAACTTTCAGGCACACCGCAACCTCCCGAATCGACAGCTCCTGATTGTACCGGAGCAGGAGTAGCTCCCGGTCATGCTCCGGTAGCGTATCTAAGGCGCTCAGCAGATCTTCATAAACTTCAGAATCCACCTGTTCCCGCTCGGGTCGTAAGTATTGCGTCACCAGCTCCCGGTACCGCCGCTTCCGCCGATAATCGTCCAGGTAGGTCGACCACGCTACCCGATAAAGGTAGGGTCGCAGTTCATCGGGTGGCAGCACCAGTTCCATCTCCAAAACCTTGACGAAGACGTCTTGACAGATATCTTCGGCCACTTCCCGCTGGGCCCCGCGTCCCATCAAATAACGCTGTAACTCAACGGCTAACTGGGCTAATAGGTCCTCGTATTGCCGTAACTGCATGCTGTTCGCCTCCCCCTACACCTAAACAACGAATAACTCCCCAAAAAGGTAACGATTATTTTCAAAAAGATCCGTCAGATAGCTGGAGTATACAGAATAGGATTCATTAAGGCGAGCTGATTGCCTAGCCAACGCAAAAACCGCAGACATCACGTCGAATTGTGATGTCTGCGGTTCCTTATTCACTATTAGATTACAGTTAATTTTTTACATATCCATGCAATTTTTTGAATAGTCAATCGACTATGCTTTAAGCCGACAACTTATCTTAGCCGGAGGAAGCCAAGATGTAGCCGGCCGTGACGATGACCTTAGCTGACGCTTTTGGTCAGGTTAGGTCATGGGACGAGCTTGGAGACGTCCGCATTTTGACGGCTTCAAGTCGAGGTAAAAGACCGCACTTCGGCTTTTACCGTTCCCCACAGCAGGCGGAATCCTGGCAGCCACAGGCGACGGTCATCATCCATACAGAAGCTTAATCTGTTGACCGGTCACGGTTGGTCATGGCTAAGGGATTGACCCATTGATCGAACTGTTCCGCCGTCACCTGGCCTGATTTCACCGCCGCCTCACGCAGCGTCGTCCCCTCGCGCTCAGCCGCCTGAGCGATTTCCGCACTGGCGTGATAGCCGATGTAGGGCGACAACGCCGTGACGGTCATCAGTGAGTTATACACCAATTCCGCCATACGATCGGCATTGACCGTCATGCCGTGAATCAATTTATCTGCGAAACCAGTGACTGTTCCCGTCAGCAGGTCCGCCGATTCTAGGAAGGTTTCAATGATGACTGGCTTATAGACGTTCATTTCAAAATTCCCTTGTGAGGCTGCCACGGTTATCGTGACATCGTTTCCCATGACTCGGGTGGCCGCCATGGTCAAGGCCTCCGCTTGGGTGGGATTGACCTTCCCCGGCATAATCGAAGAACCGGGTTCGTTGGCCGGAATATTCAATTCGTTGTATCCAGCCCGGGGACCGCTCGCCAGGAAACGCACGTCGTTGGCAATCTTCAGAAGATCACTTGCCAGCGTCTTCAGCCCGCCATGGACCACGTTGATACCGGAATGGGCCGCTAGTCCAAAGAACTTGTTTGATTTAGCGGTGAAGGGTTGATCGTAAGCCTTGCTCAGTTGGGTGGCGACCGCCGTGTCAAACCCCGGGGCTGCATTCAGCCCCGTCCCCACGGCTGTGCCACCAATTGGCAACTCGAGTAGCGAATCATCCAGGGACTTGAGAAAGTCCCAGTCATGTTCCAGCATGCTGACCCACCCGCTGACTTCCTGGCCAAAAGTCAATGGTGTCGCGTCCTGCAGATGCGTCCGACCAATCTTAACAACGTTTTCATAGGCCGCTTCCTTGACCGCTAACTCATCGATCAGGTGTTGCACGGCTCCCTCCAGCTCCCGCACGGCCACCCGAGCCGTAATCGCCATTGCCGTTGGGAAAGTATCGTTGGAGCTTTGTCCATGGTTCACGTCATCGTTGGGTAACACCCCACTGGTTGGATCGTACTTAATCGTCTGGTGGGCAATCACCTCGTTGACATTCATATTGGTCTGCGTTCCGGACCCCGTCTGATAGACGTGGAGGGGAAAGTCGCGCTGCAGCTCATCATCGGACAATGCCAACAAATCCGTCGTCGCGCGAATAATCAGTTGGGCTTTCTCCTCTTGAATCTCACCCAGGTCGCGATTCGCCGTGGCAGCCGCCAGCTTGATTTGCAACAGGGCCCGAATCACCGGTAGCGGCATCAAAGGACCCGTGGTAAAGTTATGCCGACTTCGTTCGGTCTGTGCCCCCCATAAAGCCGACGCCGGGACCTGCACCGTCCCCAACGTATCTGCTTCTTCACGATATTCCATATTAACCTTCCTCTCACGTTTTCAGTCGGTTACAGCATACCCAATTAGAAGGCCCGCCGTCAATCAATCCAGTCCCTGAGCACCAAAAAAGCCGGCCTCTCAGACCGACTGCTTGGCTTCTATGCTGACTGGTGGAATCGCTGTTTAGCCTTCAGCGGATTCTTCAACCGTTTTAAAATCTTCTCGTTGGTTCAATTGTTTCTCAGCCTGTCGTCTTGCGGCAACAGCATCGTTAAAGTCGCTAAAAGTTTGATTCAAAACGTAACGGCCGTGGTAAAATAGACGTGCTGCCCACTTGCCGGAACGCTTGTCGAAGCTGACGCCAATCACACCGGAAATGTTCCGGGAGCTGATTTTTGTGAGTGCGGCAACGTTAGAGCCATTAACCAATGGTAGATTCATGGCATTGCCAATTTGTTTACGTGTCCGAGGGTCCTTCGTGAGCCGGGCCTTACTGATATCTCGCCGGTAACAGCCACAGCTGACGGTAATGCCGTGACGCAAGCGGTAACTGTCAACCGTGACGAGATTGCCACAGCTACATTTACACAGCCACGTGGCGTTCCCGTTCTTTGCGGTTCCATCCCGGCGAATAACCGTTAGTCTGCCGAATTGTTGTCCACTTAAGTCTAGGAGTCTCATAAATAATTCCTCCATTCAAATTTGCCATAAAGGTTGGTGTGACGCGATTCATGTTTCTCCAAAACGCTTGAGCTCCCCTGGCACATATTACTTAATTATTATTCTACACGCCAAACTAAAAATTAGCTTAAAGTCGCAACATGTTTTTGATTAATCGATGACCCCTGGACACTTTTAATTTTAACACCTATTCGACTCTGAAAGAAGGAATAACTAATGCAAATCATTCTAAATATACTCATCTACGTCGTTGCCATCGAACACCTCGGTATCATGTGCCTGGAAATGTTTGGCAAACCCGAGGCTCAGGCCAAGGCATTCGGGATGCCTCTGGAATTCGTTAAACGCCCGGAAGCACACGTTGCACTTGGTAACCAGGGCATCTATAACGGCATGCTGGGACTCAGCCTCATCGCTCTGCAGTGGGTCATCACCGGTCGTGCCAGTCTGTTAGCCACCGCCGTCCTCCTGATTTTCATCGTGCTCGTCGCCTTGTATGGGAGTTTTACCGCTAAAAAAGAAATTTTCTGGCTGCAAGGAATGCCGGCCCTCGTGACGTTACTCGTTTTACTAATCTTAATAGTTTAAGCGAATCTTTAAATATGTGGTTTACAGAAGTCGGTAGGCAGGTTATAATGAATTTACATATTCAGGTGAGAGCCTGCTACGGGTCTTCAATCGTTGGAGGAGTTAATTAGACATTTAGCCATTATTAACACCGTTGAAGCCGTACACATACTTCTATTCTGCTGGTTGCGTAAATCGTAACTAGCTTTTTTTTACTTACATATTTGTAAATTACGCCTAACAGAAAAGCGGAGAACCTTCCATTCGGAAGACTCTCCGCTTTTTAAGCTTAAAAGTGACTGGCAATAATCCACAGCAAAGCCATGTGATAGATCACAAAGGCCATTGTTCCAACGAATAACCAGCCTAACGTGTAATAAACGTAATACATGCCTGGATGCTTCATGATGGAGCCCCCCATCTATTGCGCACAGCTTACCACAAACTAAAACATACCGAAAACGTTTACCACATCACGCCTTAAATATCCGCGGTAGACTAACCAACCGGAGCGGGCTCCCGCCGATTTGCCGCTGCCACGATTGCCTCTTGCTGTGCAATCGTCGCCGTGAATTGTTGCATAATATCACGTTCGATGACTTGAGCCCCATGTTTCTGTGCCCGCCACGTCACCATTTGAAACTTCTTCCGTTCATTCAACAGTTCTTCCGTTAACATATGGCTCCCCCCAAACATTGCGCCAGTGTTCTGATTCCTGTTGACTCCATTATAGCATTTTTGGCTAAGCGGTCTAGGGGGTAATCGTAATTATTACAAAAACTTTACAGAGACCCACTGGTTAGTTTTCCTTGCCAACTAATGGTTCAAGCTAATTCTAATGTCCAGAACGGTTGCGTGGACACAGTCACTTTTGAAATTGGTATAGGTGGTTTGTGCAACCGTTTGTCGTCACGTCAGTTCTTAACTCATTGCAACAATTCATTATATCAACGGTCAGTGGTTTACCTCTGGAGAAAGCCCTTCCAAACCATTGCATTTCGATTGTTTTTTGCCTAAAAACAGCGTAATCTTAAGGTAATTAATCCATAGAAAGAAGGTGTCATCGTGGCCATTGACCGCGAAAAATTTCCGCCACTCTACCGGACCGTTGCTGCTAACGATGCCGGCCTCGAAAGTCATTCCTACGTCCCCGATGGTTTGGACGTTCTGACCAGCCACCCGCTCAACGATGCGCCTGGTGCCAATCCGGAACAATTCATCGGTTTGGCTCTCAGCACTTGTTTGAACGCCACTCTGGAAGCTATCGAAGAGCGCCGGGATCTGCCACACAGCTCGCAGGTCCACACCATCGTTGAGATGGCCCGCGATACGCGCGGCTTCCAATTCTATCTGACGGCCGAAGTTAAGATTCCCGGCGTTGATCACGAGACCGCGCTGGCGATGGTCGATCTCGCCGAACGGCGGTGCCCCGTTGCCAAATTAATTGGCGATAATGATAACGTTGTCGTCAAGCTCGTCACCGAATTTTCTGCCGCAACACCAGTCGAGGGTTAAAGCAAAAGTGGGCCACACTCCCTGACATTGCGTTAGGGTTGTGTGGTCCACTTTCAATTTAGCGACGGGTCAACCGCCCCTTTAACCGATGCCACCATGACTTATGTTCAGATGGTTCGCTGTACACGTAAGACCGAGTGGATCGGGGCGACCGCTTGTCATCGTGGTCATCATCCATGAAGACAATCTTGCGCCAGCGCTTGGCCTCTTCGTCACTCATGCGCTTTTTGCTCATTGACTTCAATCTCCTTTTATTCCCATCCTTAAGTTATGGGAACTCTCCGTAGCCGTTGACTACTTTTTCATGCGGGTAACCTGACTAAAGTCCTGGATGAATGTCAGAATCTCGTGGGCGCGCTCGTTGCCGTAAACATCGACCCAGCCTTGAAAGCGCTGGTTGATTCGCTGACGAATCACGCGTTCAGCGCGTTTGCCTGCATCGGTCGCAATCAAGTACAACCGTCGTCGATCGTTTTCATCCGGCTGTTGGCGCAAGTACCCCTGCTTTAACAACACCTTGATCTGTCGAGAAATGGCACTCCGCGTGACCTGCCGCTTGCTGGCAATATCCATCAGCGTGACATCGTGATTACGCGTAATTTCCCGCAGAATTAAGTATTGTTCGAAGGAGAGATGAAACTCCTTTGCTGGTTCTGAAACAAATTCATCCAAATACTTGAGTGAACTCATGTAGACGTCAATGAACGCGTCCAATAGCGACTGCTCTTGCTCAGCCATGATTACCCACCTACATTTCTCAAAATACGATTTTTATATTAGCATTTACGCCCAGCAAATACCAGCTTTTTTCGCCCAATTTAACAGGTGGTCTGGACCGACCTATGCTAAAATAAAGGGGTAGCATTTGGAGGGGAAAACATGTATCGATCATTAAAAATTGGAACCGCTTTAAGTCTTCTATTACTGCTTGTTGGCTGTGGCGCTTCTGGCGCCAAAACCACGCAGTCGCACAGCAGTAGCCGGACCAGTCAAGCGACAAAAACCAGTCACAGTCAACGCACACACAGTTCCAGCAGCGTTAGCAGTTCCAGCCAGTCGTCACAAGCCAAGACCGCGACGTTTGCCAACTCGCAATTCACCATTAACCACGTGACTTACGAGCTGACGGGGACCGACGTCACGGCCAGTGCCACGGCAAACCGTAATTTATTCGTTATCTATTATACCGTAACTAACCGACAAAGTAAGGCCATCGTGCCTAGCGATCTGTGGGAAAGTTCGGTCAGTGCCAAACAAGACGGTAAAAAGTTGAGCACTGGTAATCTGGCGTTCACCACCAGTCAGACCAAGGACAACGATCTGTTAAACAATACCGTCATGCCGGTTAAACCCGGAAAAACGACGAAGGGACTGGCCATGTTTGAACCCAAGAACACTGACCCCGTCAGTGTCACCTTCAGCGATACCCACGGCCAAGTCGTCCATACTAGCCAGTATAACTTAAACTAATAAACACTAAACAAGCAGAACACTAAGTATTTCTAAAAATTTGTGCAATTGGAAAGGACCTTTTATGACGCGCTTAATCGACCGAATTCACCAAGTAGAGCTCGGCAACCTGGAGCAACTGATTCACCTGTGTGACCAGCTCCAACTCCCCTATTTCATGATGGGGGGTTCCCTACTGGGTACGATTCGCCACCAGGGTTTCATCCCCTGGGACGACGACATGGACGTTGGTCTCCTCAGAGCCGATTACGACCGGCTACTGGCCGCAGCACCCACTCTACTGGCAGACACCCACTACTTCCTGCAGACGCCCGCCAGCGATGAGAATTACGGTCTGAGCTATGCCAAACTGCTCGACCGAAATACCTACATCGAGGAGAAGAACAATGTCAATGCCGCACGTAAGGGGATCTTTATCGATATTTTTCCTCTAGATCGGATTCCACTAGACATTGGGTTGCAGCGTGAACAACTCACGAAGTTTCAGGTGCTGAACACCCGGATTCTCTTCCAGCTGCGTTACCACCTGGTAGACAATCCTCTGCGAAAGTTACAGAGTCCGCTGTCACCAGCACAACTGGCAGACGTCAAAGCGTTGAAGGCCGAACGACAGGCCCTCATGACCCAATATCAGGGCGATGAGACCCTCCTACAAGTCAAAAATCTCGCGTCACAATACAGTTACAACAAGGAAGTCTACACCGTTGCGGAAGTAACCGACCTAACGCCGATGCCATTCGAGCATCTCACGGTCCAAGTACCTAAAATGTATGCTAGCATTTTAACGGGGATGTATGGTGATTACATGGCATTGCCCCCGGAAAGTCAGCGCACCGAGAAACACCTGGAGAAGGTCATCATGGATAACCAGGTCTTCACGGAATAACCGTTGGATCGTGAGTGTTAGGTTCGCCTGCGGCTGCCAGGGATTTCACCTGCTGTGGGGACCGGTCCAAGCCTAAGAGCGGTCTTGGGCCTCGACTTGAACCACGAAATTCACGTGGTTTCAAGATCGTCCCATGGCGTAAACTGGCAAAACACGCCAGCTAACGCCATCGACACGGCCGGCTCCATCCTTGGCCTCCTCCGGCTAAGATTGTTCACAATCCAACACTTTACCCATTATTTGCAGGTATTAAGACTAAGAACCGTCAGTACATCCCGTTTCACCCATATGTAGAATAGAAATAGAAAGTAGATGAAGTTTATGGCTGATAATTATTTTGGCGCAATGCTCGTAAATGTTTCCAGTATGGAACTGTCAATCGTGAACCTGAAAACCGGTGCCCAGACCGAGCGGGTCAAGTCAACCGTCGCCATTGGGGAAAATATTTACAACCATGAAGAGATTGATTTTGAAACCGTCGCCGAGGCGGCTGAGGCACTTCGGGGATTTCTCCAAGTCATCAAGGACTATGGCGTCACCAACTACCAACTCTGGGGCTCACAAGCCCTCTCCACTGCGCCCAATGCCGAGTTCATTCGTGACCAGATTTTCGTCCGGACCGGCCTCAGCATCAAATGGCTCTCCTTGGGGGAAGAGTCATTCGTCCGTAACGAAGCCATCGCATTGAAGTTCGACGGCTACCATCACCTCGTGAAGAAGCACGCAGCCATCATCGGCCTCAACTCCGGGAGTGCGACCCTGTCCTTCTTCGCGCATGACAATCTGGTAGCTTCGCACAACATGAAGCTCGGCCCCGTCCGCATTAAGGAAGTGCTACAAAGCTTGCGGGCCACCGCGCCCAACCCGGTCGACGTTCTCGATGATTACATCAACAGTAAGGTTGACGACTTCTACCGCTTCTTACCGGAACGCCTACAGACGGCGAACAACCAGGTGATTTTAATCGGGGCGGCTCCACTGAACAACTACTTCATCCCCAAAGATGAGGTCAGCTTCACCCTGCCCCTCAAGCAATTCAACGAATTCAGCCGCGAGGTCATTGGCGCATCCGACCAATACTTAATGGAACGGCTCCACCTGACGGAAGAAAATGTTGAGCTCGTCTTACCTGAGGTTCTCCTGATTCAGAAGCTCCTCGCCGTGGTTCACGCCGACAAGCTACATCTGGTCAACCTCAACGTACTAGACGGTTTGACCACTAACCAAGAGATCTTAGCTGGCAACCAGAAGTATCACTTCGAGAATCAGATTCTGGCGGCCGCCAACGACCTCGCCCAGCGGTATCGCGTGGAACCCCATCATATGGAATTGGTGCGGCACTTTGCCCTCCACCTCTTCGATCAACTCAAGACGCTCCACCACCTGACCGCTCGCGACCGGCTACTTCTGCAAGTTGCAGCCATCGTTCACGACATCGGCGGCTTCATCGACACCCACGAGCACTACCTACACTCGGACTACGTGCTCAAACAATCCGAGATGTTGGGGCTGTCCGCGGAAGAAATTCAGATCATCGCGGCCGTCTCACGCTACCACAGCACCCGGACGCCCGCAGAGGACATCACCCATTTCCGGCAGCTCACTCCGGAGAAACGCCTGACCGTGGCCAAATTAGCCGCAATTCTCCGCTTAGCCGATGCCCTCGACGATGCGCACCAACAGACCATTCAACGCATCTCCGTCTCTGTTCGGACCAACAAGGTCATCATCACCGCATTTAGCGATGACGATCTCTCCCTGATCCGCTGGGCGTTCAACTACAAGGCTCAGTTCTTCACCGACGTATTCGGCCTGCAACCCGTGTTTAAACAAAGGAGATTACACAAATGACAATGGATTATAAAGACGTCAAGTACTATACCAACCGGGAACTTAGCTGGTTAGACTTCAACGACCGCGTCCTGGAAGAAGCCCGCGATAAGGCCAATCCTTTGTTAGAACGCGTGCGGTTCCTCGGCATCACGCAGAGTAACGTGGATGAATTCTTCATGGTACGGGTAGCCTCGCTCTCAAAATTAGCAGCGGTCAACTATGCCAAGCCCGATGCCTCGGGGATGACGGCCGAAGCCCAACTGCTGGCAGTTAACGCCAAGGCTCACGACCAGGTCGTCAAACAGTATTCCACCCTGAATCGGATGTTATTGCCGCTTCTGGCCAATCTGAACATTCACCTTAAGATCGTTAAGGAACTCTCCTCGCAGCAATTTCGTTTCATTCAGAAATACTTCAACGACGAGATTTCCCCGGCCCTGACACCCATGGCCGTCGACAGTTCGCGGCCCTTCCCATTCATTGGAAATAACACGTTAAACATTGCGTTGCGCCTCTTCAAGGACGGTAACAAGAAGGATAAACGCTTTGCCACCGTGCAAGTGCCCGACATCTTTCCTCGAACCGTGCGCCTACCAGGGGCCGACAATGATTTTATTCTATTAGAGGATATCATCAAGGCCTTCATCGGCAACCTATTCATTGGCTATGAGGTCAAGGAAGCCGCGAACTACCGGGTTATCCGGGACATGGATCTGGATGTGGCTGAAGAAGATACCTCCGACCTCTTGAAGGAAGTCGAACAACAGCTGAAGCGCCGGGAACACGGGAGTGCCGTGCGAATGGAAGTCGAGGCCGGCATTTCCGATTCCCTGGAGAAACGCTTGGCAACTTCCATCAAGATTCCCGATTACGCCGTCTACAACATCGGCGGACCCATCGATCTGACCTTCCTGAGCAAATGGACCAAGCAAATCAGCAATCACGACGATCAGGTCTACCCAGCCTTCACCGCGGCCCAGACACCGGGGGTCACCGCAGACGACGATATCTTCAAGACGATTCGTCACCGCGATGTCTTGGTTCACCACCCCTTTGATTCCTTCTCCGCCGTCACCGAATTTATTCGCCAGGCGGCCACTGACGATGAGGTCTTGGCCATCAAGATGACCCTGTATCGGGTATCCTCTAACTCACCGATCATCAAGTACCTGGGCTCTGCAGCACAAAATGGCAAGCAGGTCACTGTGCTGGTCGAAGTTAAGGCGCGTTTCGATGAAGAAAATAACGTCCACTGGGCCCAACAACTGGAAAAAATGGGCTGTCACGTTATCTATGGCCTGATTGGTCTGAAGACCCACTGTAAGCTGGCTCTCGTTGTCCGGCGGGAACCTGATGGCATTCGCCGCTACATGCACATGGGAACCGGGAACTACAACGATGTCACCGCTCACTTCTACACCGACCTCGGACTAATGACGACCAATACTGACATGGGAATCGACGCCTCCAACATCTTTAACATGTTGTCTGGCTACTCCGAACCCCCTTACTTCCATCAACTCCACATGTCACCCGACGGCATTCGTGAATTTATCGTCTCCAAAATCGACCAAGAAATCAGCAATGCCAAGGCTGGCCAACCTGCCTGGATTGAAATGAAGATGAACTCGCTGTCCGATTCCGACATGATTGCCAAACTTTACGAGGCCTCTCACGCCGGTGTCCACATCAAGCTGATTGTCCGGGGCATCTGCTGCTTAAACGTGGGCATCCCCGAAATCAGTGAAAATATTGAGGTCCACTCGATTGTTGGGCGCTTCTTGGAACACAGCCGGATCTACGGCTTCGCCAACAACGGCGATCCCCAGATCTACCTGTCCAGTGCCGACCTCATGACGCGGAACCTGAACCGGCGGGTAGAGTTACTCTTCCCTATCCTGCAGTCCGACTTGCGGCAACGGGTCTTCGATATTTTTGCCACCCTCTGGCACGATAACGTCCAAACACGGGTACTGCTCGCGGACCGGACCTTCACGCGGGTCGACCGGCGCGGACTCGATCCACTGGATGCGCAAGCGACTTTCATGCAAGAAGCCACGAATAAGCGTAAAATCGGTGTCGACAATTCCCCGGAGGCTGTTAATGCTCCGCGGCAATTTAAACCAATGCTTAGTCCCAAGAATCAACCAAAATCCCCCATTGATCGGAGTCCTCAGTAATGGAAAACTTAGTCGTTATCGACTTAGGTTCAAACTCAGTTCGTATGACCATCAGCGAAATTGATGGTACTGGTAATCACAAGACCATTGAACAGGTCAAGCGCTACGTCCGCCTGTCAGAAAACATGGGCGAGGAGCAGGTCCTGCAGCCCGAATCAATTGCGCGCACCCTCACCGCACTGGGCGAATTCAAAAAGATTTACAGTCAACTCGACAAGCCGGACATTCAAGCCGTGGCGACCGCGGCCGTCCGTCAAGCCAGCAACCAGAAACAATTCCTCAAGTTAGTCAAAGACAAGATTGGCTTATCCTTTAACGTCATCTCTGGCGCCACGGAAGCCCGTTACGATTACCTGGGGGTTGTTAACACCCTCCCCGTGGTCAATGGCCTTCTGGTCGATACCGGTGGGGCCTCTTCCGAATTGATTCTGGTTCAGAATCAACAGATGAAGCAGGTCGTCTCAATTCCCCTGGGTTCCGTCACACTGTCACAGAGCTATCTGGAGAGTGACGTGGTTAAGGCCGACTCCCTATTTGAAGCGATGACCTTCGTCAACAGCGTCTTCAACGACGTCTGGTGGCTCCGAGAAGCAACGAACCTGCCCATCATCGGGCTAGGCGGTGCCAACCGGACACTGGCCAAGATCAACCGGCGCAAGAAGAACTTCCTGAATTTCGAAGATGTCCACGGCTACAAGCTCTCATCCGAAGACGTCTACGCCACCCTGATCCAACTGCTGGGCTTAGACCTAGCAGGCCGCAAGAAGGTCCCAGGCTTATCCAAGGACCGGGCAGACATCATCATCGGCGGCTTGATTCCGGTAACCCTACTCATGCGGTTACTGGATTCCCAACAAATCACATTCTCAAACGCCGGGTTACGGGATGGTATCCTGTTCAACCGGATTAATGAGATCAAGAACGGGGTAGAGTAAAAGAGTGCAGAAGAAGGCGGTTAGCTGGCGAGCATTAACATCATAAGGAGAAAAATCCCGGGTTTGGATTATTCTTCTTATGGGGTTAAGCGCAACCAGCTGCCTTCTGGCGCACGTTTCGGCTAGAGATAATTAGAGGAAGGCATCGAGCATTAACGTCATAAGGAGAAAAATCCCGGGCTTGGATTATTCTTCTTATGGGGTTAAGCACAGCTGGCTGCTCCTTGGCGCACGTTTCGGCTAGAGATAATTAGCGGAAAAGCCCTACACAAATCCAAATAAACCACAAAAAGAGTTCCATCAAAGCTAGCAATTAAATAGCTTTGATGGAACTCTTTTAACTTTCAATTGAATAATTGTAATCACAAACCAATAATCTCACCGTAATCCGGCTCGCGTTTAGAACTTAAAGTTAGCCCAGCCGCAAGCGATATAGCCCTTCAGTCTTAACTCTGCGACCAGTTTCGCACATCGTCATCCGTCATCTGGGTCGTAAAGCGGTGCCCAGCATGCCACGCAACCGCCGGATAATCCCGACGCAGCTGTGACGTTGCTTCATCGATTGGGGATGAGCCTGACGTACAGAATGGCCAAATAGCCTTACCGGTAAAGTCCAGACTGTCTAGCAACGTATTAATCGGCCGCGGTGCCGTGGCCCACCACAGTGGGAATCCTAGATAAATCGTCGTGGCCTGCGCAACCACAGCCACATCAACCGGTTGAATTGCTGGCCGCACCCGCCCAGCATGCATTTCATGATAGCTACGACTTGTGTGATCATTCCAGTCTAAATCAGCCGCCGTGTAAGCTTGCTGAGGAGTAATCGCGACGAGTTGGGCACCCGTGGCAGTCGCAATTTTCTTGGCGACTGCTTCTGTATGCCCGGTATTTGAAAGATAGAGTACAACTGATTGTCCCATCATTGATTCCTCCTATTCATAGTCAAACGTTAGTTAAATCATAACACCCTTTGCCTACCGGCGGCGCAACCGTTTTCAAATAATGGACAATCGACTCGCATTGTAAAGAGCTGTGTAGCCGACCACGCTATCGTATTAACTTTTTATTAAGTCCTGTTAAATCATGCGACAAATTTACTGTTTTTTACATTGGTATAAGTATAGAGCCTTGTGGTGACCCACACTATGTCGCTTCCGGCACCTGCACAATGTACGGCCCCAGCCGCGGCACGTCCACAATCTCAATCGGTGTCTGGAAAGTCTCCGCTAACAACGGGGCTTGCCGCAAATCGCCAGGGGTTCCCGCGGCCACCAATCGGCCATCTTTCAAAAGCCACAGCCAGTCGCTGACCGTGAACGCCTGATTGATATTGTGTAAGACCTGAATTACCGTCATCCCCGCTGCGGCGAGTTGTCGTAACTGCGTCATCAACGTTTGCTGGTAATGGACATCCAGATAAGTTGTGGGTTCATCCAGCAACAAGACTTGTGGTTCCTGAGCCAAGGCCATCGCTAACCAGACACGTTGTTGCTGACCACCCGACAGATCATCCAGATGGGCATTTGCCAGTGACGTGAGCGCCGTCTGGGCGAGAAAATCGGTCACCTCTTCATCCGGCACCGTAGCCAACAGACTGTGATAGGGCAACCGTCCCATCTTGACCATCGCAGCAACCGTCATATCATCATATAACTCGTGACGTTGACTGACGACCGCGATTTTCCGTGCCAACGTCTTGCTCGTGTACGCCGTCAGTGGTTCCCCCGCCAGCGTCACCGTTCCCGATTGTGGTGTGACCTGTCGCGACAGGGTCTTTAGGAGCGTCGACTTGCCGGCCCCATTTGGCCCAATGATTGTGGTGATTTTCCCTATCGGAAACGTTCCCGACAGATCCGTGACCCCCTTCTCCTGCCCGGGGTACCGGTAACTAACGTGTTGTAATTCCATGGAAACCTCGCCCCCGTTGTAAGAGAATAATCACAAATGGCCCACCAATCACGGCCATCATGGTCGCCGCGGAAATTTCACTGGGCACGATAACCGTTCGGCCCAGTGTATCCGCCGCCAACATCAACCAAGCGCCCGCTAACATGGAGAACGGGATCAGTGTCTGGTAGTCGTGACCCACGAAACGTCGCGCCAAGTTAGGAACCACAATCCCGACAAACGGAATCGCCCCCACAATGGCGGTCACGCTGACGGCCAGATACATCCCCAGCAGGAGCAAGCTCCACCGAATAACTCTGACAGGCACACCAATCGTCTGTAACGCCGCATCCGCTAATTTTAGATCATTGGCCCAGGGTGCCAGCAATAAGGCCACTACGAGCCCCAAGAGGCCTAGAATCAGCAAACCCACGGTATCACTCCAGGTCACAGCGTTAAAGGTGCTCTGCATGACCTGAGTCGCCTGACCGCTACTGACGAGTCGGGCTAAACCAACAAACGTGGCGTCGAGGGCCACCCCGACAATAATCAAGCGATACGGGTCCCGTAAGGCCTTGCCACTGGTCAGAATCGCCAGAGCAACTAGTCCGCCGATCAGGGCCAGCACCCAATTACGGCCGGGTAACCAAGGCAACAGTAGCGCGCCCCCTAGTTTGAAGAAGTCTGCTGCCGAACTGATTCCCAAGATGCTGGGATCGGCAATGGGGTTACGAAAGACCGCCTGAAAGAGCGCCCCGGCAACCGCCAGACTGCCCCCACAGATCAGACTACTTATGATTCGGGGTAGGCGCAGGTTAAACACCGTCACAAAGTCACGACTAGCCGGTTGACTCACAATCGTCCACAATCGTCCCGGTCCGATCCAGGTCGTTCCGGCCATGAGGGCTACCACAATCGTGACGACGAGGAGCACTAATACACCCCCGTACCACCACCCTGCGTGTTTGGTCATGCCCCAGCCCCCTTTGCGGGATAGAGCCAGTGACTGACCTGCTTGAGCGCCGTAGCTGCCTGCATGTTAGCCGTAGCATCAAAGGTCGGTTCCTGAAGGTCGTAGACCTGGTGATGCTTCACAGCCGAAGTTGTGGCCCACATCTTATTGTCCTTAAATTCCTGATTGAATTGACTGGTGACCATCTTCGGCATCGCGTGTTCTAGCCGGAGAATCACCTGCGGATTGGCCTTCTGGATGGCTTCATCGTTGGGCTGGATGTACTCCTGATTCTGACTGGTAAAGACATTTTTCCCGCCAGCCAACCGCGCCAAGTCGCCCACGTAGGCCCGATTGGTCGCGACCATGTAATTTGCACCAGGCAGTCCCATGATGACCAGTACTCGAGATGCCGGTCGGTTCTGGGCCCGCTGTTTGGCCATTCGTTTGGCCGCCTGAATTTTAGCAACTTGCTTGGCCGCGGCACTCTGCCGGTTATAACGTTTGCCGAGCTGGGTTAACGTCGTCTCGAGGTGTCCCACACTCGTGAGGTCGAGAAAGTGTGGGGCCACATGCTGTGCCTTAAAGGCTTTGCCGAACTGGTCGCTGAGCGTGGTCACCGAATACACCGCTGTGGGCTTCAGCGCCGTGATCTTTTCCACGCTGGGATTCATCGGGCTTCCCACCTTTGTCACGTGTTGATAACGTTTAGGAATCTGGTTCGCCGTCGTGGGAATCCCCACCAGTGGCAGATTGAGTTTGTCAGCAATCTGAACCACCGCGTAGGTCGTGGCGACGATCCGTGGCTGATGTTGCTTTTGCTGGTGATGTTGCCAGGCGAAGCCACCACCGATGATGCCCAATACGAGTAGGACCGTCAGTGACCATAGCCCAATTTTCCTTGGATTTTGCATCTGCCAGACCTCCTAATGCTTACCGAAATACCACCAACTACCGCCACCAACTAGTAGCACGATAGCCGCGACACCACCGATCAAACCACCCCAATGGGTCTTTTGCTGGGGAACCTGATCACTGGCACTGGCCTGCTGCGAGTCATTGCTGGCTACGTGCGACGATTGACTCACCGACTGGTTGGACGTGCTACTCGTCGTAGATGCAGACGACTTGGCTTCGGCCTTGCTGCTGGCCTGACTGGAACTAGCCGCCTGCTGACTGGTAGTGGTGGCGGCTGGCTTCACCGATGAAGCCTTCGTCGCTGGCTTCTCCTGAGTCGTCTGTTGCGCCCGCGTGGTCTGCGTCGTTGCCTTGCTCCCTAGCGCGGGTAAATTGTTGGTTTTGAAGTGAAAGGTAATATTGTGCTTAGCCTTGTAGACGTCCGGCACGTTGATTGCCAGCTTGGCGTTGATGTTGCGCTTTAAATTTGTCGTCGTAAAGCTGTAATAGACGTGTGAGTTGCCAGCACCATCCTTGACCTTTCGCACATTTTCCGGCGCGTGACCATCGACCGAGAGCACGCGAACCGGCCAACTTGTCAGCTTTTTCGCCGTCTTTAGATCCATCGTGACCACGTAGGCGTGATTTCTCACGCTCACCGTGGCGGGATGGACGAAATAGCCACTGGCCATCGAATTTTCCTTAGTGCCATACTTGAGAGCACTGTAGTCGATAGCCTGAGCATGCGCCGCAAGTGGCGCCAGCAGGGTCAATCCTCCCAGTATCGCGGCAACGGTTAACACGAAGCGTTTAATCTTGCGCATGCCGTTTCGCCTCCCAAGCCAGCAGACTTCCACTGATACTCAATCCAACCAGGCCCAAGATGGCCCATGAACCAGTGGTCTCACCGGTAGCTGGCAGCGTGGTCTTAGCGGCTTGATGGGCCGTTGGCGTCATGGTCGAGCCGTTACTCTGACCAGTGGTCTGCTTATTCTTGGTCGTTGGCAAAGCTGCCACCGCAGCGGCTGTCGCCTGATCCGCAGACCCACTTTCCGCAAACCGGAAACGAATCGGGAAGGTTTCACTGATGTTCATCGTTGGTACCGTCACGTGAATCTTCCCCGGAATCAGTTTAGCCGTCAACTCACTGGTATGCCGGATATCAAACCAATACGTCATCGTGTAGTTCTGACCACTCTGACTGTACGTCACGTGACTGGCTGGCACCGCAACCCGGTCCATTGTCTTGGGCACGACCGCCTTTGGCCCCAACTTCAGGGACTTCGCATAACTGACGGTCAAGGTTACGCGGTAGCCATTCTGACTCGGCGTCACTTTAGCCGTGTGCGTGTAGTATTGGTTAGCGTCCGAGGGTGACATGGTATCAGCCTTCAGAACCTGGTACTTCCAGTATTGTGTGGTTGGCGTGGCCGTGGTCGATTTGGCCGTAGATGTCGCCGTTTTAGTTGTTGTAGATGATTTTGGCACGCTAACTGCACTACTGGAACTAGTAGCGGTCGCCGTCAATGCCGTGGCTTGCTTGAGCAAATCAGCGGTAGTGGTACTCGTGTTATCCTTCTCAGCCTTGGCCCAGGTCAGGACCAGCCGAGCGGACTCTTTCATCTTGCCGACCGGTGTGCTTAAACTATACGTGGCCGGTAAGGGACTGGTCTGCTTCGTCAGATTGACCTGATAGATTGCCTGATCATTGACTGTTTTGACTAGCTTGGCTTGCTGCCCAGCAACCGTCATGGACTTGATATACTGCGCCCCGTTACTGGTTAGGAGCACCGTCGTCTGATCATCCTTGATACGCACAGCCGCGTACTCCCCGAAGAACTGGTTCGCCGTCGAGGTCGCCGTACTGTTCGCCTTAATGATCTTGGTTGGCACCACGTAGATTCCGTCATCTAATGTGGCAGCTTGAGCCTGTTGCCCACCGAAAGCAAGCACGGCGATAACCCCCACCACAATTAATCCTATAATATGTAAACTCTGTCGCAACTTTCGCATTGCACACTCACCCCAATTCAAATCTTTCCGTGAACGTATTCACGGGAGTTGTACCCGCTTTCATTTTACCAAACCGGTTAGCTGCCACCAAACTTATTGCCTTAAATCCCCGAACCGTTGAATTATCGAATGATAAACAAAAGATCACCGCCCCGTGACGGTGATCTCGGTATCTGCTTACTTAGCGACAGTAATGGTCTTCGTCACCGTCTTGTAACCGGCCCTGGTAGCCGTAACCTTGAGTTTCCAGTTTTTCTTAACAGCCTTCTTTAACTTGACCGTGTAGCCGGCTTTCTTAGTCGTCGTCTTGCCTAAAGTGGTCTTGTTATGCTTAACGGTCACCTTAGCACCCTTAGTCGTGGTCCCACTGACCTTCTTGGTGGATGCCTTAACTTTCTTAGTGCTCAACTTGACCTTGGTCGTTGCAGCTAGCGTACTGGTCTTAAATTTCAGGGTCGCCGCTTCGTTCATCGTAACTTCCTTACCATTCATAGGTACGGTCAACGCAAAGCCCAGCGTGTGACTCTTCTTAAGGTTGACGTTGCTGAAGGTGTAGGTGTTGCCACTGGCCTTCTTCGCCACGGTCCCCGTCTTGCCATCCAACGTCATCTGCTTGATGAATTGGCTCCCAGCCTTCGTGACGGTCAGTGTCACAGCGGCCTTCTTGCTCTTTACGGAAACAGCTGCCTTAGCGTTGAAGTAACTAGCCGCATCCGAAGCAGTCGTCGTCCCCGTCTTGTAAATAGCATACTTCACACTGTACTTCCCGTTAGCCAGCTTTGCCGCATTCAACGCCGCCGCTTGAGCTGTGGGGGCATTACTCAGTTGAACCGCCGGAATCCCAGCGCCAACACTCGTTAACATCAATAATGCACTAAACACTGTCAAAGACTTTTTCACAATGTGTCCCTCCCAAAATATGTAAAATCATCTAATTAATGAATCCGATTACATAGTAGCATGATTCATCTGTGAGCTCCACAATAAAGCCTCCATAAACGCCGCTGCAATAGGCTTATCGGGTGATTAGTGATTTTGAAATTCTACTATTTTTCTGTCTAGCTCTGAAGCCCAATCATCGGCAAGTCCCGACTCCCCCGGAGCCAAATCGCCGGTATTACGCGCAATCAACTTGACGGAAGCAAACATTGACAAAATAATTCGTAGTTTAGCGTCATCCTTATCATCTGATAAGGATAGTGTGATGTAACCAAAAAAATAGTTTGACCGGCAACTTAACTTTCCGGTCAAACTAGATGATTTATGGATTATTGAAGGCAATTAGATTATTGCTTAACTGACTAGCCATCACTTGGCTAATGCATAAAAAGCGTTCGCTCAGCTGGAGCCAGCCAGGGGTGGCGACGGCGTTAGACCGGGTGTCTGATTTTTCCCGGCCTTACACCGTGGGACACGCTTGGAAACTCGCCCGAACCTGATGAGGTTTCAAACCAAGCCGGAAGCCCGGCCTTTGGCTGCAGGCAGTCCCCACAGCGGCAGAACCCCTGACTGGCGCAAGCGGTAAACACCGTTTAGTCGTTAGCCAATATGGTTTTCGTGGAGGATGGCGTCAACTTCCTTTTGCATCTCAGCCGGCTTCTCCCACTCCTGAAAGGTCTTAAAGTCTTCAGCGGGCATGTCATAATTCTCGTTCACGTAATCCTCGTAAGCTTGCACGTGCGGCGTATGCGCAATGTTGAGCTGGAGAATCCGTACTTGTTTGATCAGTCCCCGCTCCACGGCCAATTCAGCCCGGCCGTTTTGCACCATGTCACTGATCTCCATGTATTTACTCCCGTCCAAGCGGGTAATTTCTTCGATTAAGGTAAACGTTTCATGACTTTTCATCAATTCTCACCTTTCCTATTAGACTCTCATTGCCGTCGACGGGAATGAACACTCACCGTCAATGGCATTTACCGGCTTCAATTATACAGGGTTTTAGACAAAAACAAAACCACTACCAGGGAATGGTAGTGGTCGGCATAAGAGAGAAAGAGAATTGATTAGAAGGTAATTATTAATACCTTACGAGTTATAATATACCGTTCTTTGTAAGCGCTGTCAATGCTTTTCGTGAAATAATTATTGGATTTGATGATTGTCCACGCTCATTGCCACGTCCCGTCATCGTTTAAACGTTGGTGTGACAGCATTTACATTACCTTTACAAAAGATGGCAATTATTCAACAATTATTTTATTCTTTTGGAAAGCGTTTTCGTTTTAACGCAATTTCAGCTAAATTAGCGGTTCTGTTGCGCGTATTCTCGCGGCGACAAGCCAAAATGTTTCTTGAATTCTCGACCAAAATGACTGGCATCCGCATAGGCCAGCCGCTCGGCAACTTGCTTGACCTGCATCTTGGGTTGGCGTAAGAGCTTCTTTCCCACTTCCAACTTCAGGGTAATCAGATAGCTTTGGGGCGACTCACCATAGTATTTCTTAAATAACTCCAGCGCATAGCTTTGACTAATATTGTACCGCCGTGCCACCGCCGCAATGGAAATATGCGTTGGGTGCTCGCCATAATAGATCTGATTGTCCACCTGTTGTTTCAAGTCACTAGCCAGCTTTGTACACAACAGAAACTGATCGGGATTCGTCTCGTCAAAGCTGAATTGCGCTTGCGTCTGCACGGCTTCCAAAAGAATCATGATCAATTTGATCGTATTCATCTCAATATTCAGCTTGTCCGTCAGGCCATACTTGGTTGAAAAAAGCGTGATCAGCTCCGTCGTGCAGGCCTTCAGATCCGCGTAGACCGCCCAATCCGGACGGACGATTTGATTGGCATACTCCCGCGTCAGCATGTATTTAAAGGATGGATCGTCCAAATTAAAGTGAATAGCAAAGTAGTCGAGTGGCTGGTCCCCTACCACAAAATTATTGTGCCGAATACCCGGCGGAATAATAATGAACTCGCCGGCATGGGTCACTAGCTCGCCAATCTCAGAGGTGGTCCGCTGCGTCCCGGAGACAATATACATGAGCTCAAAGGCCAAGTGAGCTTCTGGCTTCCAGTGCCAGCCCGGCGGCACGGTCTCCATGTGCCCACCGAACAATGTGAATTGCGTATTGATCAGTGGCAGTCGTTTCATGCCAATTCCCTTCTAACTTTCCTGATGAAAAAATGCGTGCAGCTCATCGACAATCAACTGGTGGTCCTCCTCTGAAGCCAGTCCCGAGACAGCAATACTACCCACGAGACCGGTGCCCTTGATGACAACGGGAAAGCCACCACCCGCAGCCGCATAGTGGCGAGCATCGAGTGCGGCGGCTTCCTCTAACGTTTGGCCCCGCGCAGCCATTTCCAATTGCTTATGCAGGCTACTGGTACCGTACTCGTAAACCGTGTTGATCTTGCGCTGTAGCCACTTATCGTTATCGATTGCCGTTCCCGGCATGGCAGCGTGGAACAACTGTTGGCGATTACGCGTGATGTCAATGGTCACGGCCGCCTGACGCTCTCTGGCCAAGGCTACCAGCTGCTGACCGATTTGGAGAGCCGTTTCGTTGCTAAACTGCGTAAACTGTAAGTCCGTTTCCTCAGCCTGGACTTCGGCCATCGTTGGCATTTTCATTAGTTGCGCCCCACTAATTGGAAAGAGTTTGGTGAGTATTGCATAAACTCAATCTGGTTGCCATCGGGATCGGCTGACCAGAGTTGATAAGACTTATCCGGTCCGAATTTGATTTCACTATTAACTGGGAGTCCTTTCGCCAGTAGCTCACGCTTGGTTGCCTCGATATCAGGGACTTCCAAACTGAGGTGGAGGTACCCACAGAGATCGTAACCGTGCGTGGCCTTAGGGAGCTGATCGTTGTCGTAGAACAACTCAAGAAATTGACCTGGTTGAATTTCCAAGTACTTAATCCACGGCCGCCCCTGCTCGTCTGGCAGTTCAAACTTGTCAGTAAAACCCAGTCCGTTGCAGTAAAAATCAACTGCGGCGGCCATATCCGTTACTTTGAATGACGCGTGTGCGATACGACTAATTTCCATAATGATAACTTCCTTTCTAGAATGCTAAGGCACTTTCCTCGGTCGGCCCCCAGAAACCATTATCCAGATAACCCGTTGGTAAAGGCTGTGGCCGGTCAAACGTAGATTGCAGGTGGTAAACCGTCTCCGTCTCGGCGCTCTGATACATGCCGTGAATCAACTCAAAGACGTGATAGGCCATCTCCATGCTGGCGCGGTGCGGCCGATTCTGCTGGATGGCCCACGCCATGTCGGCAACACCCAAGCCCCGTGAATTTTCCAAAAAACCATGGGTGAACGGAAACTTAACGGGATCGTTCAGTTGTTTGGTCAGGTAGTTGGGCGAATCAAAGTTATTGGGGTCGCCCATCTTTAAAATCCCATCGGACCCAAACAGCGTGATCTGGGGCTCCTCGTTTAAAATATTCTCGGAGTTAAAGTGAACCGTTGCCAGCACACCATTCTGATAGGCTACGGTCGCCGTCAAGATATTACCGGCCTCGACCGTTGACTTTTCGCCAAACCATGGCTTGTCGGTTCGTTGCCCAACCCGCTCCGGTTGATAACGCCGGCCAAAGGCACTCACGCTCTTGGCTGGGCCCAGAATGCTGGCCAACGCCGTAAGGTAATAACACCCTGTGTCAAACGGCAGCGTGCCCCCGCGCTGATTCATGTGGGGGAAAATATCGGCATAAACGCGAAAGTTCCGGTTCAACGAGACAACGACTGACAGCGGATCACCAATCAAGCCGTGATCCACAATGTACCGAGCCGTCTGAATCCCGCCGCCCAGGAAGGTGTCCGGCGCCACACCCAGTCGTAAATTCTTCGACCGTGCTAACTCACAGAGTTCCTGACCGTCCGCCAACTCGACCGCAATCATTTTCTCCGAAAAGACATGTTTGCCGTGTTCCAGGGCTTGTTTGATAATACTGTAGTGGGCCTTGGGGGTCGTCAGGTTCACAATCAGTTGAATCGTCGGGTCCGCCAAGATATCCGCGTAGCTCATCGCCTTGATGTGATACTTCGCTGCCTTGGCTTGCATCTTCTCTGGATTCAGGTCCGAACAGGCAACCACATTGGTCACAGCGAATTTATCCTGGAGTGACTGCAGGTAAATATCGCTGATGACCCCACACCCGACAACGGCGACGTTAATTTGTGAAATAGCCATTTAATCCCACCTCTCAATTTTTCTAATTCTGCGTATGTAACCGATTACATTTAAATCATAACAAGTTTTTCGGAATTAAACAGGGGGTAATTCTGATAAAAGTAGCCTAAATTCACACTGGGGTTGGGTGGAAGGATTGTTGCGAATTTTTTTGATGATCGGATTGGAGAAGTAAGAGAACTTTGGTTAGTGTGGTTTCAATTTTTTATGTTGACTTAGTGATCTGGACTGGTTCTTGCCTTGATATCCGGAAATATGCGACCTTCGAAACGTGTTCAGTCGGGCAGGACCCTGCGCTTAACCCAGATAAGCACCGGCTCGGCTCTGCCAAGCAGGCACTTATCTACGTTAATGCTCAGGACCTACCGCCCGCCTTCACACTCTGGTCAAAACGAGTTCCGCAAGGCAGGTCCTTCCGCTTAGAAAGCTAAGGACTCCTGTCCGGCATATCTTTTAATTTTTGTGTTGGTTTAAAGAGTTAGACTGGCTCTCGCCTTGATATCCGGAAACTTGAGGCCTCTGAAACGCGTTCACCAAGGCAGGTCCCTGCGCTTAGAAAAATAAGAGACTCCTGTCCGGCATAGCCGAACAGAAGCCTCTTATTCCCCTAATGCTCAGGACCTAAGCGCCTTGGTTCTCGCTCTTATACAAAAAGAGCACCGTCGCTGCCGACCGTGCTCCGCCATTTAGTCTTCACCAAATGAGAGATAAACCTCTATTCAATTCATTGGGAAATTAAATAAAGGGGTAAATAAATGGTAAGTTAAAGATACCATGAAAAATGAAAAAAATCTATCCATTTTATCATAGTTTTCTAATTTTTATTTAGGATTCCCAGCATCCGTATCGTGGAGAACCGTTTCTGGGTGAATCAGGTTGCCTGGGTGTTGCATGACATCCCCTACCGAGTGGCCGGAGACGTTGACGAGACACGTCAGCACGAAGACGATGGCCACCGCAAACGTTAGGAGTCGCGTGCCCCAGCCCATCTTTTCACTGATCACAGAACCGTAAAAGTCCTTCTTGACCTTGGCCGCAACGTTGGTGGCGTTTGGTTCCGCCGCTTGTAGTTCGTCCGTGACCTGCTTCTGGTAGGCATCAATATCAAAGGACTTTTGGTTTTCCTTCATTTGACGTTGGAAATGCTTCTTTTCCTTCTTCGTTTGGCCCTTGAACCACTTGGTGAATGCACGGTAATTCTTAACCACGTCAGCTGTGGCGCCAATTTCCTTCAACGTCCCATAGTGAATCCAAGCCACCCGGTCGCAAAGAATTTCAACTTGCTTCAAAGAGTGACTGACAAAGACGATGGTCTTGCCCTCATCCTTAAATTCAGCAATCTTGTCCACACACTTTTGATAGAAGGTATCGTCCCCAACGGACAAGGCTTCATCAATGATCAGGATGTCTGGGTTAACGTGCACGGCGATGGAGAAGCCCAACCGTGACTTCATCCCTGAAGAGTAACTCTTAACGGGTTGGTATAAGAAATCACCGATATCGGCGAAACCAACGATATCGTCCATCAAGGCATCGATTTCAGGATTCGTTAACCCTTGCATCAACGCCTTCAACCGGATATTTTCTAATCCCGTCAGGTTTCCACGGAGACCAGCACCAATGGCGATGATCGAGGTATCGCCACGAACATCAACGACCCCAGTTGTTTGTGGGATGATCCCGGAGATGATGTTAGACAACGTGGACTTTCCAGACCCGTTGACCCCGATCAATCCCAAAGTTTCACCAGACTTGACCTCCAGTGAAATGCCCATCAGTGACCAGAAGTGTGGTACCTTCGACCCTCTCAGGGAAAAGAACGACCGCAATTTTTCGGCTTGACTCTTGTAGAGGTCATATTCTTTCGTGACATTTTGGACCTTAATTTTGTAAGAATTATCCATGAATTAAACTTCCTAACTCAGTTATTAACGTTTTCTAGTAAGGCTCGCTGTAAACTTGCGAGCTCAGTCTTGTGTATTATACCAAAAAACTAGTGTCTGTGGGTAATTTCTCGTTGGCCTTACAAATTTCTTATAGCCCATGGTTATCTATTCCACCTGCGACAAGGACAGCAGGCTAACTTGCCCGACACAATCAAAATTGGATTGGCCAAATGAAAAGAGTCGCGCATAAACCGCGACCCTCTCCTAATTATTATTGTAGTGCGTGGGCATCGACCCAATACTTGGTCTTATTGCCGCTGAACTGAATTCGATACCAGGTCGTCTTATAGGCTGTTTTAACGCCCTTTGAATCCACCGTGACCTTAGTCCCCTTCTTGCTACCACTTGGCCACTTCGACGTTTTTTGGTCAAAGTGGGTCTTCTTAATGTGGTTGTAGAGGGTATATTTACTGTATTTACTACTGAGCTTCTTGGTACCACTCAGCTTGGTATAAACCACATAATCATACTGGGGACTAGCCGCAGCTTCAGTCGAAGCAATCCAATATTTCTTAGTTCCGACCTTGATACGGTACCAAGTCGTCTTGTAACCGTCTTGTGTCCGCACCGCTTGGTTGTCTGCCGTGTATGATTTCGCCGTTAATTTTTTGAGGGACCCCATCGCCTTAGCGAGGTAAGGTGAATTGAAGACGTGGTTATAGTAACTGCCACTCATCCCACTATTCACTTTGACCGTTGCCAAACCTTTAGTATACTTCACAGTCGGCAACGTTAGTCCCTCTGTGTAGAGCCAGTACTTTTTGGCGGTACTCTTGCTGGCGAAACGAACCCGGTACCACGTCGTCTTCTTACCCGACTTCGGATCGGTCTTCACCGCCCGCATATCCAAGTAAGCCTGTTGACCCGTGTAATCATTTAACTTGTTCCACGATGTCTTGGTAATGTCAGCACGCGTGCCCTTTACATGATTGTACAGCACGTACTTTGTATGTTTGCTGCTCAATCGCGCGGTTTGGTTTCCACTAGCACCATAGTATTTGGCCTTGGCGTAAGTGACTACAGGCGTCGTTGGCTTTGTCGTACTGGATCCCGAATCACCGGAACTGCCAGTGTTCCCATCTAACAGCGTATCCAAACTATATTGGCCAATAATCTTGATCAAGCTGGCACCATACGTCTGTGATGTCGCGTAAACACCAGTCAGCGCATTAGCCGCAGCTGCATACGTTGACGCATTCTCACGCCAAGTACCACTGTAAATTGTTGGATTATAGCTGGTTCCATTCCGCAAAAGCTGGGCATTATCGGTCATCGATGCCTTGGCGCTTGGATATTTACGAAAGTTAGCCTTCGTGTAATACATTTGACCATTGGCATCATACTCGGCCGTCTTCATACTAACGGATTGTCCGTTATAGCTTCCTTTAACGCCAAAATAGTTATTGGCTTGGGTCGTTAAGTCACTGGTCCCCCAGGCGCTCTCTAAGGCCGCCTGAGCCATCATGACGGACGGGTAGAGTTTGTATTGGTTAGCTACAGACACTACTGGACTCTTCAACTGGGTGATAAAACCTTGAGGATCTGTGGTCGCCGCATGACCTGTGCCCCCAATGCTACTCAAGCTCACACCCACCACGAGTGCGGCCAATAGCCATTTCTTAGTTCGCTTCATCTTACCAATTTCCCCCTTAAAATCGCTTCCAAGTTAAGAATAACATAACTTGTGGAGGTGCTTAAAGAAAAATTGATAAGATTTAAGTGTAATTCCAAGTTGGTTAGTGCAGTTGACTGGCAGCCGCTTCATCCAAAATCACGTGAACGTTTGGATGCGTCTGCAAGTAACTGGCTGGAACGTCGGGCGTCACAGGGCCTTGAATCATGGCAGCAACTGCGGCAGCCTTGGCTTCACCGTAGGCTACAATCAGAATTTGCTTAGCCTGTAAAATGGAGCCAATACCCATAGAATAGGCGTAACGCGGCACCTCGTCAGCATCATCGAAGAATCGCGCATTTGCAGCAATCGTTGAGGACGTCAGCGCGACCTTGTGTGTCGTTGACTTAGGATAAGTCCCCGGTTCGTTGAACCCGATGTGGCCGTTCTGACCCAGGCCGAGTAATTGTAAGTCAATTGGATTTTCTGCAATGATTTGATCGTATTCGTGCGTTGCTGCCGTTGCGTCCAGATTAGACCCATCTGGTACATAAGAATTGGCAAACGGCTTCTGGTTAAACAAATGATGTTGCATGAAGTAATGGTAGCTTTGCGGATGGTCCGCATTCAAGCCCACGTATTCGTCAAGATTGACGGACGTTAACTGGCTGAAGTCCAGATCACTCGCCACGAGTTGTTCATAGATTGTTACGGGCGTACTCCCAGTTGCCAGGCCTAAAACCTTGGCCCCGTTAGTAATGGCTTGTTGGAATACATTAAAACCAGCCTGACCCCCGGCCAATTTGTCACTGACGATTTGGACATTCATGTTTGTTAATTGCTTCATTTCATTCAGTCTCCCTCTCCTAATGGTATAGTCCAATTATAAATGCTCTATACCAATCTTTCAAGTAAAATGCTCATCTTTTCCAACTTTTTTTGAAAACTGACCGTAAATCTATGAAACATCCCATCATGTAATAACCTGGTAAACTACTATCCATCCAACAATCTACGTCACTCATTCATCCACTCATCCAACAAAAAAGGATGTCCACTGCTCTTAACAGTGACCACCCTATTTCCGACGAACACCCCGTCGGTTGGCGCTTAACGCATTTTGTTGTTTTTTGAATTTATCAAACGTCGCATCTCGTTGCTTCTGGTTTTTATGAGCATCGACTCGTTTCGTATACTTCATCATTTTCACCTCGTTTTCTCAAAGTTTTCATGAATGTACTATACAACGAAAGCCCGCATTACGCAAGAGAAATGCCCTTTAACCAGCTAGATTCATCCCCAAAAAATAAAAAGAGGAACCCCACACCAGCAGGATTCCTCTCGAAATATTTAAAATTTAATGGTCAATCTATTCGACGGTAACACTCTTAGCCAAGTTCCGTGGCTTGTCCACGTCAAGGCCCTTGTTCAAGCTGGTGTAGTAAGCCAACAGTTGGGCTGGCACAACACTCAGTAATGGCATTAACATTTCGTCAACGTCTGGCAAGATCAAGTCGTCGCCGTCAATAGCGAGGCCTTCACGCACGATAGTCAAGGTCTTGGCACCACGAGCCATGGTTTCTTGCAGGTTGCTCCGCGTCAGGCCGGCCGTCTTGGCTTGCGTAATGAAACCGATAACTGGCGTGTCCTTTTCGATCAAAGCAATCGTCCCGTGCTTCAGTTCACCGGAGGCAAACCCTTCAGCTTGGACGTAAGAAATTTCCTTCAGCTTCAAGGCAGCTTCCAGAGAAACCGCGTGGTCGATCCCCCGGCCAATGTAGAAGGCCCGGTTAGACTGCATCAGGTAGTCGTTGGCAATCTTTTCCAACGTGTCCTTTTCGTCCACGATAGCTTGCATCCCGGTAGCGACCAAACCAAGTTGTTGGCGAATGTTGAAGTCTTGCGCCACAATTTGACCAGTCACTTCGCCGAGAGCCTTAGCCAAGATGGCTTCCAATGCGATTTGAGCAGTGTAGGCCTTGGTTGAAGCCACGGCGATTTCTGGACCGGCATGGAGTAACAACGTGTAGGTTGCTTCACGCGATAACGTAGAGTTCTGAACGTTGGTAATCGTCAAGCTTGGGTAACCAGCGTCGTTAACGTTAACCAGAACTTCACGACTGTCAGCCGTTTCACCTGACTGTGTCAGGAAGATAAAGAATGGCTTCTCAGACAGCATTGGTTGTTCGTAAGCAAATTCAGAAGAAACGTGCACTTCCGTTGGAATGTGGGCCAACTTTTCAAAGAGCCGCTTCCCAACTAACCCGGCGTGGTAACTCGTCCCAGCACCCACGATGTACAGACGATCAGCTGCTTCCATAGCCTTGATCAACTTGTCATCAATCTGAGGCACACCATGTTCTGACAGGTAAGTCTGAGCCAACTTACGCATAACATTAGGTTGTTCGTCAACTTCCTTTAACATGTAGAATGGGTAAGTCCCTTTGTCAGCTTCGTCAGCGTTCATGTCAACGTGGAATGGCTTCCGTTCAACGGGATTGCCTTCGGCGTCTTGAATGGCAACCTTACCTGGGGTGATGGTAACGACTTCGCCATCCATCAATTCTAAGAAGTCATGGGTTTCCGTCAACATAGCCAAAGCATCGGAGCAGACCACGTTAAAGCCATCGCCGACACCGATTAACAGTGGACTCTTGTTCTTAGCAACGAATAACGTGTCTGGTTGTTCGCGGTCCATCATTAAGAAGGCGTATGAGGAACCCTTTAACAGGCTCAACGTCTTCAGAAAAGCAGACTTAGCGTCCAAGTTGTCTTCAACGGCAAACTTGTCAATCAATTGGACAACAACTTCAGTATCGGTTTGGCTCTTGAAAGGAACATCGCTCAAGTACTTAGCTTTCAGTTCTTGGAAGTTGTCGATCACACCGTTGTGAACCAGGTAGAAACGGTCATCGTTGGAGAAATGTGGGTGAGCGTTGTCCACGCTAACTACCCCATGAGTAGCCCAACGCGTATGACCGATACCGGTTGACCCGTGAACGTCAGGGGTCACCTTAGACCGCAATTCGGAGATCCGGCCCTTAGTCTTGACCAAGTAGTCCTCACCCTTCTGATCATTTACGTAGATCCCGGCTGAGTCATAACCCCGGTATTCCAGCTTCTGTAGTCCGTTCAGTAAGATTTTAACGGCATTGTCATTACCAGTAACACCAACAATTCCACACATAAGTTGTCTTCCTTTTCTCGACGCCAGTCCCAAATCACTGGGAGGGTCGGTTAATTTAATTGAGAAATGTATCTGTTTTCTTTGAAATTGGTATAGACTGAAACGTCTTGAAAAACATTTCTGAATGACTATACTTTACAGTGTTTCTTAGGGGTTGTCAATTAAAAAACTCGAAACTGGTCTATCATATTATTTATAATCTAATTTTCTGAAAAAGGCGCCCTGCCAACGCGGCAAGGTGCCCTTTTTCAACTGGTTTTACAATTTCAATTTTTAAGCTATGTTCTCGGGTCGCCTTGCCGGGTGGCGAAAATAATCCGGAACGCCTGGGCGGACGTCGGAAGCCACAGAGCGGTCTTCCAACTGAGTTTTGAACCTCCAAAATCGAGTTTCAAAGCTCCCAATTCTCTAGGTGGCCAAACCCAGCCACCAAGAGAATTCCCACGGCTGGAATTATTTTCACCACCCTCACGGCTTACACTAGTTCAAATCATTCAAATAGTGTCTGCAGTAAACCACAGATGCACGCATACTGTTCATCTGCAAATTTATCTATCACTTAACCCCGCTATTCCAGTCAAACTGATGTGACACGACTCACAACAGACGCCATTAAAAACCGAACGTAGCCGCAGGCGGACAGGGATGGAGTCGGCTGTGTCGATGGCGTTGGCTGGCGTCTCTTGGCAGCCTACCCCATGGGACACCTTGGAGACACGCGATTTTCGTGGCTTCAAGGTGAGTCGTCAGACCACTTTCTGGCTGACGGCGTTCCCCATAGACGACGGAATCCCTGGCCGTCAAAGACAACCCCGACGCTTCTAAATTGAAGCTAACGAGTCGACCGACAGTCAGCGTGGAATTGCCACTCGCAAGTAGCAAATTCACACAGCATAAGCCGTGAGGGTGGCACAAATGAACTCAGCGGTGGGAATTATCTTAGCGGCGCTTTTTGCCGGTTAGATAATTGGTGTCTTTGAAACTCGTTTCTCAGAGGTTCAAAGCAAGCCTAAAGACCGCTTTTTGGCTTTAGGCGTCCGCCCTCCACGTTCCAGTTCATTTGTGCCACCCGGTAAGGCGTCGGTCATGACCAAATTGAGACGCTCAAGCTTATTCCACGCCGACTTCGGCGCGGACGACATCGGCGATACGATCGACGTATCCCGCCACTGCCTCTTCAGTTGGGGCTTCTGCCATCACACGTAGCAAGGGTTCCGTCCCGGAAGGCCGTACTAAGACCCGACCGTCACCATCCATTTCCTTTTCGACGGTGGCAATGATGTCTTGGACCTTAGGATTTTCTTGAGCGGCTTGCTTGTCGGCAACCTTAATGTTAACCAACTTTTGCGGATAAGTCGTGACATCGGCTGCTAATTCAGACAGCTTCTTGCCAGTTACCTTTAAGATGTGAAGTAATTGCAAGCTGGTCAACAGGCCATCGCCAGTCGTGTTGAAGTCTAAGAACACCACGTGCCCAGACTGTTCGCCACCCAGGTTGTACCCGGACTTCCGCATTTCTTCAACCACGTAACGGTCCCCAACCTTCGTCTTGACTGACTTCAAGTTGTGGGCTTCCATGGCTTTGTACATCCCCAGATTACTCATCACCGTGGTGACGATCGTATCCTTCTTCAGGCGGCCGTGTTCAGCCATATACTTGCCACAGATGTACATGATCTTATCGCCATCGACGATATTTCCTTTTTCATCGACCGCAATGCAACGATCACCGTCGCCATCAAAGGCCAACCCAATTTGGGCACCCTTTTCAACGACGAACTTTTGTAATTGTTCTGGGTGCGTTGAGCCGACTTGATCGTTGATGTTCAGACCATTAGGTGTCGTGGCAATCGTGTCGAAGTCCAGGTTCAGATCAGCATATAACCGAGAAACCAAACCACTCGTGGCCCCATTAGCGGAGTCCACGGCAATGTGCAGGCCTTCCAGGTCATCGGCAATCGTTTGTTCCAGGAATTGAATGTACTTTTGGCTACCTTCGGAGTAGTCCTCGACTGTGCCTAAACCGTCCGTTGCTGGACGTGGTTGGTCGTCGCTAGGTGCATCCAACAAGGCTTCGATTTCTTCTTCCATTTCGTCGGACAGCTTGTAGCCATCGTTCCCAAAGTACTTGATTCCGTTGTATTCAACGGGATTGTGGGAAGCCGTAATCATGACCCCGGCTGCGGCACCTTGCGTCCGTACTAAGTAAGCAACGGCTGGCGTTGAAATGACGCCTAACCGCAGAACTTCGATACCGACCGACAGGAGGCCGGAAACCAATGCATTTTCCAGTAATTGCCCCGAGATCCGCGTGTCACGAGCCACTAGGACTTGTGGATGCTTGTTTTCGCTATCAGCGTGTTGCGTCAAAACGTAACCACCATACCGGCCAACTTTAAAGGCCAACTCTGGGGTTAATTCTTGGTTAGCAACGCCCCGGACACCATCAGTTCCAAAATACTTCATCGTCATATTCCTCATTTCTCAAACAATTTTTTTAATTTGCTGTGGCCTTGATCGTCACCTTAATGGTGGAGGGATCGAACGCCGTTACATTATTATCACTCGTGTCGAGCGTGACCGTCTTGGTTGTATTATTCTTAACGTCACTGACATCGACATCGACTGCCACGTTATCTAAATCCTTTAATTGCGAGGCACTCCCATACGCAGTAACTTTGGTGACGTTACTGGTTAGTTTATACGTCGTTCCGGACGACCCATTCTTCGCGTTCAGGTCTAAGCCGACCTTCTTACTCTCGCCATCCGAAGTGATCGGCAGGTTAACGGTAGTCGTCGACGGCGTCAAAATGACGTTGACCGTCTTACCACTGCTATCCAGGGCTTCGATTACGGCTTGGCTATTCACGGTCTTCTTCGAGTTCTGAGGCACCGTCAATTGGGCCGTCACTTGCTTGATCCGTGAAATCTCATTGGCTGCCCCGGTCGCCTTAACGCTGGTGACATCGGAAGTTGCCTTCCCAGCGGAATATCCCGCCGCAATGTTTTGGCTATTGTAGCGCACCTTCACGGGAAAGGATACCGTCTTGCGGGGTTCAATATCCACCGTAATCTTCGCCGGTGAAATACTCGACTCGATCTCATGGTTCAATCCCTCTTGATGCAGCGTGACGCGATGCTTGCCGACGCCCAGATCACTCAAGGCCGCATAGACCTTAAAATTCTGAGTATTAGCCGTCGTGGTCACTAACGCCAGCGGCCCCCGTAAGGTCACCTTGACCTTTTGCGGATACCCCGTCACGAAGTACTTATTGCTGTTGACGTTGAGCTGTAAAGGGACCGATACCGTCATCGTCTTCGTCGCCGTTAGTGACGTATTCGTATTAGACGTCGTTGACTGCGAGTTGTTGGACGATTTTGTACTGTTCACATAAAAGAATAGCAGAATGGCTAAAATGAGGGCGAGAATGCGGTATAGCCACGTTGTGTAACGCTCGTTTTTCATCAGCGCCGCCCCCCTCTGAAGCGTTCATCAAACCAGTCCAACGCCTTAACTAAGACATTGCTGTTGTTGGCCGCTTCTTCATTAACTAACTCATCGCGCAAGAACTTCAGGTAATCGGCCTGCGTCAAGCCCCGTAAGAGCTCGTTATTCTTGGTAATGGAGACCTCACCCGTTTCTTCTGAAATAACGATGGTCAAGGCATCCGTCACTTCGGAAATTCCGACGGCCGCCCGGTGACGCGTTCCCAATTCTTTAGGAATCAGGTTACTTTCAGACAGCGGTAGGTAAGCCGCAGCTACAGCGATTCGGTTGTCTCGAATAATGACCGCGCCATCGTGCAAGGGTGTATTGGGAATAAAGATGTTGATCAGCAGTTCTCCGGTCAGCTCTGCATCCAAGTCGATCCCCGTCTCAATATAATCCTCAAGCCCGGTATCGCGCTGAATGGTCATTAACGCCCCAATTCGTCGTTTCGACATGTATTGAATGGCCTTATCCAGGCCCTCAATCATGTGATTGGCCGCCTCATTTTCATGCCGGATCCGCACGAACAAGGAGCCCCGACCCAAATGTTCCAGCCCACGTCGAATCTCGGGCTGGAAGATGATGATAATGGCGATGACCCCCCAGTTGATCACCTGATCGACCAGCCACGAAACCGTGTTGAGGCCGAGGTAAGCACTGACGAACTTCACCAGTAAAATTAAAATGACGCCCCGGAAGAGCTGAATAGCTTTGGTTCCCCGTAACATCACGATTAATTCATAAATGACAAACCAAACGACAAGAATGTCGAGTAGGTTGACTAGATTCCCTATTGTAAGGAGATTGCCCCAATCCAGGTTCATGACTTTCCCTCCAAATTGAATTCAGATTTCATTATAGCACGGCCCCGCTTACATTTCGCCCTGAATCCTCAGAAACGCCGGAATTCGCCGGTCATTGGTCGCAAAATTTACAGAAACGTTAAGCTCTACTTAAATCGACAATTTCTGGAAAATATTTCATCCAAATTCTGGTAAACTAGAAGTCATATTCCGTTCGTTTTCAGCATAAAGGCTGTAGAATGAGGGTAGATATTTCGTGAGAGGATTGGTGATGGCAAATGAATCGGCGGGCCCGGTGGGAAATTCGAATATTCTTCGTGGCATGGCTGATTTTCCTGTATTTCCGCGCCAAGGATCCTTTTTCCTTCCTGGTGCTAAATACCTTTCTGGGGTACATCCCGATTGAGCTGAGCTTTCACCTGGGGAAGACCCGCCCCAAGAGTGCCTGGCTATTCTGGCCGTTACTACTCCTGTGGCTCCTCTTCTACCCCAACGCGCCGTATCTGCTGACCGACCTGTTCCACCTGTCGCTCCTGCAGCCATACGCCTTGAGTGGCCTATTACGGGTCACGCCACACCTGTGGATCTACTTCACTTACATGATAATTAGCGCCATGAGCTGTACGCTACTGGGCTTTTGGAGCCTCAACTACGTCAGCCAGGTCATCAGTCAACGCATCGCCAAGGGCAATGGTATCGCCCGCGTCGTCATCGTCGTCATCCTGACCTTCCTAACGTCGGTAGGTCTCTACATTGGTCGTTTCTTACGGATCCACACCATTTACCTCTTCATCAATCCGGAGCAGTTCATCCGCCCCATCATGGATATGTGGACCAGCAACATGTGGATATTCGTGGGATTACTGACGTTCATTCAGCTATTCTGTTATTGGATTCTGTATCTCGTTATGCACAACACGGTGCAAAGTGAATTACCCGATTAAAGGTTCAGAGAGCGGAGCAAGCCGTTTAGATTCTGAGCATTAGGGAAATAAGGGCTTCTGTTCGGCAACCGCCGGACAGAAGTCCTTATTTTGCTAAGCGGAAGAATCTGGCTTGCGTAGCTCGTTTCGGAGGCCGCAAGTTCCCGGATAGTTTGGCGAGAGAAAATCTAGCGGTTCAAACCTAACTGGCCCCGCCACAGCTTCCACAATATCCCTCCCAAAGATACACAAAAGGCCGCGTTCCACCGTGCCAAAGAAACATGGAAAACGCAGCCTTACTTTTGAACAAAAATTATAAAAGACATAGCCGAACGACTAATCTGGTCCCCACAGCAGGCGGAATTACTAACAGCCGCAGGCGACAATTTTCAATTCCCAGAATTAGCCTACTCGCCTTCCTCATCACTCAAGGACATCACCAACACGTTTTCCGCGTAGTTAACATACTGCCGCAGATGTGTGGCCTTGGTCCAAGTAATGTTTCCAGCCTCTAACAGCGTCTGAATGCCAGTCCGCTCGGCACCTAATGCCCGCACCCGCAACTTGTTGATCTGATGTTGATAATCATCATTACGGTGTGGCAACGTGGCTGCCTTGGCCCGTTCGATACGGTTACGGTACTGGACAATCAGATGGTAAACGGCCTGATTATCGAACTGGGTTTCATCAATATCCGTCCGTGACAGATACTCGGATAACGCCTTAATGGCCGCCTTAGCTGTCTCACGCTCAATCAGATTGTTCTCCGCGTGTAAGCGGTCAGTATCCTCGGAGTGTAGCCAGTAGGCCGCATCCCGCCACAAATGCTTGAAGAAGCGACGCCAGTAGTTGATGACGCCGGGCATCGTGTGGCCGGAGACTTGCGTCAATCGACCTTCCAGATTTTCAATCCGGCGGAGCGCACCAACATAGCTGGTCTGCGTGATCTTCTCACCCTGACGCAACTCCTTTAATGTGGCGCGTTCGCCGTCAATGGCCACCTGACGCAGTTTGATTTCATCGTCCAATACCTTCTGCATCACGGTGTCGGCGCGATAACTCATTTCTAAGCGGCGGATAATGAACTGGTAGTCGAGGATCAAGTCATAGGCCGCCCGCTGATTGTTGGGCCGCCGTAACTCCTCAATCTTGGAAATGGCCAAACGCATGATGTACGCGCGCGCCTCTTCCTCACTGATTTGCCGGACAGGTTCCTCTGGGAACTCCTCTTCATCTTCCTCATCGTCTAAATTAATGTCATTGGCAATGTCATCGCTGGCACTCGCCCGCGTCTGTAAGGGCTGCTTATCCGTCGAAATCAGTGGCAGCATAATCGTCGCCGCAATCAGACTGATAATGATCACCCCGGACGCCACGAAGAGCATCAACGCCCGCGCCGGGAAACCGGCCCCGCTGGCAACTACCGCTGGGACAGACAGGACACCGGCCATCGTAACGGCCCCCCGTACCCCAGAAAGACCGGATAGGACGGCCGTCCGAAAACCAGGACGCTCGTCACTGTGGTTGCGTGTCAGGCGTTGGAACAGGATATACCCATACGTCCACAACGTCCGAATGGCGACCAAGATTACCCAAGCCATGAAGGCAAAGAACAGAGCCTGCCAAGTGTTGAACTGACCACCCTTGATGACCTGTGAGGTCGCCACGGGAAGCTCGATTCCTAGGATCACGAACACGATCCCATTTAATGAATAGATAATAATATCCCAAACCTTTTCGGTCACGAGCTTTAGTTCTGGTGAGTCCTCCACGATACGACTCTCCCGCGCGTGGAAAAGCACTCCGGCCGTCACCACGGCGATAACGCCGGATGCGTGAGTGATTTCTTCGGTCACGAGATAAATCACAAATGGCGTGGCAATCTGTAACACCGTGTTAAAAATCACGTCATCGATGCCTTGGCGCCGTAAGATGTCCATCAATAGCTGGATTGCCGTCATGAAGATCAGCCCCGATAAGAAACCAACGATACTGATGTAGACGAAGTCGCCCACGGCCGTCCCGACCGAGAAGGCCCCGGTCACCGTGGCCGCAATCGCATATTTGAAGGCAATCAGACCACTGGCATCGTTGATCAGACTTTCCCCACTGACCAAATGCATCAGACTAGCCGGCAACTTGACCTGCTTCGAGATCGACTGCACGGCCACAGGGTCGGTTGGCGACAGGATAGCTGCCAACGCAAACGCCACGGTCAATGGCATCTTTGGAATCAGTTCATAGATCAGAAACCCACCCAACAGCGTGGTCAGAAAGACCAGCCAGATGGCATTTCCGAAAATCGGCCCCCGCAAACGCCACAACTCTCGCTTGGGGAAGCGGCGCCCATCGTTATATAGCAATGGCGCGATAAACAGGAGTAAAAACCAATCAGTCTCGAGTGGCACTTCAAATTGCCAGACTAACGCGACCATGAGGCCAAGGGCAATCTGAATCAAACTGACTGGAATAAACGTGAGGTAGTGACTGATAATATTCGAAAATAGGACCAGGACGATTAACAAAATCACTGCTTCAACTATAGGCACATAAGGTTCCCCCTTCTTTTTTTAGACTTACTTCGGTTCTTCACCAATAATCCGAACTTCGGTTTCAAGGTGAACTTGGTCTTCTTTCCAGATAACTTCTTGAATGTGGTGGATTAATTCGAGATAATCAGTCGCCGTCGCGTGGTCAATGTTCACGATGAAGCCCGCATGTTTCGTGGAGACCTGGGCACCACCCCACTTGAGGCCTTGTAATCCAGCTTCCTGAATCAATTGACCGGTGTAGTGTCCCGTAGGCCGTTTGAATACACTCCCACAGGATGGCAGATCCAGCGGCTGCTTAGCTGCCCGCCGCGCATTTAAATCATCCATCGTGGCTTGAATGGCCACACCATCCCCGGGTTTCAGCGTAAACGTCGCCGTCAAAATAATGTCATGATAGTCCTGAACGGAACTGTGCCGGTAGCCAAAGTCGAGCTCCTGCGCGTTCAACGTCCGAATCTCACCTTCTGGCGTCAAAACTTCGGCGGAAGTCACCACTTCACTGATTTCGCCACCGTAAGCCCCGGCGTTCATGAAGACGGCACCGCCCACACTACCGGGAATTCCGGCCGCAAATTCAGTTCCCGTCAACGCGTGAGCTTGCGCAACCTGGGTCGTCTTGATCATAGCCGCCCCGGCCTCAGCAGTGACCGTATTGCCGGTAACCGTGATGTTCGCCATCTTAGTTAAAATCATAACCAAGCCACGGATACCACCGTCACGCACGATGAGGTTGCTGGCATTCCCCACGACCGTCACCGGTAAATTCTCCTGGTTGGCGTAGGCTAAAAGCGATTTGGTCTCTTGGATGTTGGTCGGAAAGGCCAGGTAATCCGCTGGTCCCCCCGTCTTCGTATGCGTATAGTGAGCCAAGGGTTCATTCCGCAAAATTTCAATCGCTGGAAATGCCGCTGTAATCTCTTCCATCATCATCAAATTCCCTTCGTTTCTCAAAAGTTTGTGATCGGTTTGACCTGTCACTGGCCAAACGAACAACAGTCATAGGGCTATTTTACCATGGAACCCCCTACCATCGCACGCTGGGTGCACTGATTCACAGAAAATATCATGAGAAATGAGGATTTCTATGTGGGCTTACTGAAAATCGAGTCGGGTAAGATGGCAGCTCGCTGTTGAGGCATACCCGAAATCACTTTTGACGAAAGTCCGCTACTTCTTAGCAAGGCTGGCTGAGTCATAAGTCCGGTGCCGATATTTAATGTTGAACAACTATGTGTAGCCGGAGGCAGACTGGGATGTAGCCAGCCGTGTCGATGGCGTAAGCACGGGGCTAGCCCCTTCCCGTGCTTACGGCATGGGACGACCTTGGAGACTCGCCGGGGTTGCGAGGCTTCAAGGCGAGGCTAAAGACCGCTTCTCAGGCTTTAGCCGGTCCCCACAGCAGGCGGAATCCCAGTCTGCCGCAGGCGATAATTTTAACTACCTATTTTTAAACATTAATAGTCCCTGCGTGGGCGAAACGGACACGATATGGTCATGCCATCTGGTATACTGGGAAGTAGCAGTTGGAGGTGCACAGATGAAATTTATTTCATGGAACGTCAACGGCCTACGGGCTATTGTTAAAAAAGGATTTGTCGATACATTTAAGGAAATGGACGCCGACTTCTTTGGCATCCAAGAAACTAAGTTGCAGGAGGGTCAGATTGACCTCGACCTCCCCGGTTACTACCAATACTGGAACTACGCCGAACGTAAGGGCTATTCCGGAACGGCTTTGTTTACCAAACACAAACCGCTAAATGTCATCTACGGCATCGATTCGCCCGACTTTGATCACGAAGGCCGGACAATCACCCTGGAATACCCCGACTTTTACGTGCTGACCTGCTACACGCCAAACTCTGGGAGTGGTCTCAAACGACTCGACTTTCGGATGGGCTGGGAAACGGCCTTTCTCGATTTCATTAACCAGTTGAACGCCAAGAAGCCCGTCATCTTCTGTGGCGACCTGAACGTGGCGCACACGGAGATCGACCTGAAGAATCCCAAAACGAATCACAAGAATGCCGGCTTTACCGATGATGAACGGGAGAAATTCACGGCCCTCCTCGCCGCCGGCTATACCGATACCTTCCGTTACTTCAATCCGGATGCTACGGAACGTTATTCTTGGTGGAGCTATCGGTTCCACGCCCGCGATAACAACGCTGGGTGGCGTATCGATTACTTTGTCACCAGCGAACGCTTGCAAGACCATTTAAAAGACGCTAAAATACTAGACCAAGTCATGGGTTCCGACCACTGTCCGGTGGAACTCGACGTCGACGGTTTGACCGTCTAAATTCACTCTGAAAGGATGAGGCACTTTTGAATTTCGTTGCTATGGATTTTGAAACGGCTAGTGGCAAACGCTACAGCGCCTGTTCACTCGCGCTAACCATTGTGCGGGACAGCCAGGTCGTCGATGAATTCTACTCATTGATCAAACCCGATACTGATTTTTTCTGGCGGAACGTTCAGATTCACGGGATTCACGAACGCGACGTGGCCAACGCCCCTGCCTTCCCCGAAGTCTGGGAGCACGTCGCCCCCTTCTTCCAACGGGATCGGTTGGTGATTGCCCACAACGCCCCATTTGATAACGGCGTTCTGCGCAGTACCCTGGAACACTACAATTTACCAACCCCGCGTTACCTGACGTTGGACACGGTCAAGACCAGTCGGAAGTTCTTCCCAGAATTTCCCAATCACAAGCTGAACACGGTCTGTGACGAACTGGGCATCGACCTCCATCACCATCACAACGCGCTGGACGATAGTTTGGCCTGCGCCAACATTCTGCTGTACGAGGCCAATCACTTTGGCACACAGCCTTTGAAGAACTTTGTGACGGTAAATGCCTAACGCTACTGAATTTGCCCTATACTATTACTAATGTAAAAAATGGGATTATTGTCTCAACTTTTTTGACAAAATAGGCTTTGTACCAACCCGATATCGCGTCCAAAGCCTTGTGACAATTGACTTTGACAGTTTGTAAAGAAAATATCTAATCACATACGAAAAGGCACTGACCAGGAAATCCTGATCGGTGCCTTCTTAAATAACGGCTTAATTTAACTGGTACACCATTTCAACAGCTTGGACGTGCTCGCCATCATCGTCGGTCACCGTCTCCGGTGGCGTCTGGGTCCGGGCAAAGCCCATCTTTTCGTAAAGCTTCATTGCAGGGACATTTCGCGTCTGCACGATCAGTCCGATTGCCTGCAGGTCACTCGCCGTATCCGCCCAGTAGAGAGCCTCATCGACTAGTGCCGTGCCGATGCCCAGGTGCCAATATTTCTTCTCGACAGCAATGCCCAGTTCACCCACGTTACCTTGTGGTGTTGGTGAGATCGACAGAACGCCCAGCAGCTGGTCGCCAAGACACGCCACCAACAATAAGTGGACCGGGCTCTCCTTGATCTGTTCCAGCTGATCAGCCTCTTGCGCCGCACTGATGGGATCATCCGCATCGGCCAAGCTAAAGGTGTCACTCTCTTGTTGCAAACGTTCCAGCAATGCCAGCAAAGCCTTCGCGTCAGTTGCATTCGGCAAGCGAATGGCCACTTCATCACTCATTGGTGCCGTCCTCCAGTTGTTTCACTAATTTTTCGAAATGGGACCCACGAGGTTCGAACCGTAACGTCCGCTGACTTTCGCCAGCCTCATCGTCACGCTTGAACACAATTCGCAGGTAGTCCTCGGGGAGTTCATCCGCAATGAATTTCGACCATTCGACCACGTTGACCCCGTCACCATTGAAATACTCATCGAGCCCCAGCTCATCACCACCGCCCTCTTCCAAGCGATAAACGTCCATGTGGTAGAGTGGGATTCGCCCCCCCTGGTATTCACGAATGATGGTAAACGTTGGGCTCTTCACGTTACGCGTGATGCCCAAACCAGCAGCCAATCCTTTGGTAAAGGTCGTCTTGCCGGCACCGAGGTCCCCATCGAGTAGAATGACATCGCGCGGTTGTAAGTCCGGTGCCAGTTGTTGCCCAAGAGCCATTGTGGCTTCAGGACTTGTGACCGTTACTTCATACATTGTCTCTTTCCCCTTTTACTTTAAACTAAATTTGATTCATCATCGTTGTCCAAAACATCCTGTACGACTCACCTTACAAATAATACCCGGACTGCTTGAAAATAGCAATCCGGGTACCTTAAAGTTGATTTAACTGATGTTTCGAGATCGTCTGCGGCTGCCAGAAATTCCGCCTGCTGTGGGGACCGCCTACAGCCAAAGAACGGGCTTTCGGCTCGCTTGGAAGCCTCGCTAAAATTCAGCGAGTCTCCCAAATCGTCCCATGCTGTAACTCCGGGAAAGAACAACCACCCGGACTAACACCATCGTCACAGCCAGCTACATTTCTGGCCTCCTCCGACTGAAATACATCAGCTAACTAATTTTCTGTGTATACCTATTAATTTCATTTCAATATTTAGCCAACTAGATCAGATAACATGAATTGCGTAAGCTACTATTTAGTCTAGTGATTGCGCAGCCGTGATGATGGCTACCTTGTAGACATCCTCTTCGTTGCAACCCCGTGACAAGTCAGAGACTGGCTTGTTCAGGCCTTGCAGGATCGGTCCAATGGCTTCAAAGCCGCCGAAGCGTTGGGCAATCTTGTAGCCAATGTTCCCGGATTGTAATTCTGGGAAGACAAAGACATTCGCGTGACCCGCAACCTTGGAGTCTGGGGCTTTTTGTGCCGCCACACTCGGTACGAAGGATGCATCGAATTGTAACTCCCCGTCGACGGCCAAATCTGGTGCCGTTTCGTGGGCAATCTTCGTGGCCTCTTGTACCTTGGTGACCATGTCACCCTTGGCAGAACCCTTGGTGGAGAAGCTCAGCAAGGCAACCTTAGGATCGATGTCGAAGACTTTGGCGGTATGGGCACTTTCGATAGCCACTTCGGCCATCCCCGGTGCATCGAGTTCGATGTTAATCGCACAGTCGGCGAAGACATAACGTTCTGCACCCTTTTGCATGATGAAGGCCCCACTGATACGCTTAACACCTGGCTTGGTCTTAATAATTTGTAAGGCCGGCCGAACGGTATCACCGGTGGCGTGAATCGCACCGGAGACCATCCCATCTGCTTGGCCCATGTAAACCATCATGGTCCCGATGTAGTTCGGATCTTCCAACATCTTGGCGGCTTGTTCAGGCGTGTTCTTGCCCTTCCGCCGGTCGACTAAGGCATCGAGCATTTCTTTATGCTGATCTGCTGGAATCGTTGATGGGTCTAAAATCGTCAAAGGTTCCAGATCAATGGCGTTGTTAATCGCCGTGTTTTGAATCTCACTCTGTTTGCCTAAAACGACGGCTTTGATCAGGCCGTCAGCGGCCAAACGACTCGCTGCGCCTAATACCCGAACGTCTGCGCCTTCTGGAAATACAATGGTTTTGTTTTGTCCGTTGATCTTTTGTTTAAGACTATCAAAAAGTTCCATATATGATGACCTCCATAAAATATCCCACGAATCAATTCTGTACCTATGCTTGTTGGTTGGTTGTAGTGTTGGGCCCGTCGTCAGCGGTCACGTGTTCAGGCAACTGCCAGTCGATGGGCGTCTCACCCAATGATGTTAATGCGATGTTGGTCTTGGAAAACGGCTTGGAACCGAAGAATCCCCGGTAAGCCGATAAGGGGCTGGGATGCGGTGCTTGCAAGACGATGTTGGTCTTGGTATCGATCAGCTTGATCTTGGAGCGTGCCGCCCCACCCCACAGGATGAAGACGACCGGTTCCGGCCGTGCGGATAGCTTGGAAATCGCTGCATCAGTCAGCCGTTCCCAGCCATGCCCCTGATGCGAGAAGGCCTTGCCATACCGGACGGTCAACACGGAGTTCAAGAGCAGTACGCCTTGTTTGGCCCACTTCTCCAGATACCCATGATTTACCGGTTGAATGCCTAAGTCATCCTGCAATTCCTTATAAATATTCTGTAACGATGGTGGCAGCGGCGTTCCCGGCAAGACCGAGAAGCTACAGCCGTGTGCCTGTCCGGGGTTATGGTACGGATCTTGCCCCAGGATAACCACCTTGACCTTGCTAAACGGCGTCCATTCGAACGCGGTAAAAATATGATACATGTCCGGATAGATCTCGTAATGCTGGTACTCCGAGACTAAGAACTGGCGTAATTGTTGATAATATTCCTGTTCAAACTCGGGCTCCAGAACCGGCCACCAATCATTATGAATAAACGGTTTCATTCCCAACACCTCACGCTTTTATTCTATCATAACCACGCGGTAAATGATATTGTCGAACGTGACCGAGAAAACATGTTAGAATGAGAATAACTAAGATGGACTTCCAGAACTAGTCGTTTCGTCTGCGGCAGGCGGGGGTATCGCCCCATGAGGCAAACCTGGAGCCACAGTGCGGTCTCCAGGGCGCCTTTGAGCCTTATGAACCAAGTCTCAAAGGTCGGCCAGTGGTCTAAGCCTGGCCAAAGTTCTGCCAAGCTAAGACCACCGACACGGGGCAACACCCCCGCCTGCCTCCGACTGCACTACCGTGTGGAAATGAATATTAGTTTTTTACTTCATTTCACACATGAATGTCCGGTGTTTTCACATCAATTTCCGGTTTTCCTATGGTCATTTAATCGATCACATTAATCGCTTTAATTCTATAACTAAAGTCGCTATACTTTTGCCAAAGGAGGTTCCCATGCGTAAACTTTATCTTAATCAAGCCGCTCTGTCGGCAAAAGCTACCACGGTCATTCGTGACACGGATAATGAGTCGCGCTACCTCCTCGTTGGGAAGTGGGGACTGCGCGCGGATGTGCTGTCTGTGTACACGATCAGTGGGGCATTGGAGGCTGAGGTCAAACAAGAGACTTTGGGTCTGCTGCCCAAATTCCGGTTGCTCTATCACCGGCAGATGGTTGGCCGGGTCAGTAAAACCTTTGGCGTTATTCGCGAAGTCCTCTTTGTCCGCGGACTGAACTGGGTCATCATGGGCAATATCAACAGCGGCCACTTCACAATCACCCATGGTCGCGAGAGCATTGCCAGTATCGACCGGGTCAGTCAATCCGGCGGTGGTACGATTGAATTGACGGTGGATCAGGAAGATCACGAAGCCTTGGTCATCTGTCTGGCATCGATCCTCGACCGTTGGGGCAAGAAGTCGCAGGGCTCTGCGTTACCGGTCAAACCGATGTGGGCCCCGCACGCCTTACCAACTGGCAGTGTGACACCCTTTATTAATGCACCGAAAAAGTCTAACCTTCAGGATCACACACAAGATTAACTGTAAAAAGGCAGCGGGAAATTTTCCAGCTGCCTTTTTGATAGCCGTAAAACGATAGGCAAATCGCCTACTGTCATACTCTTCTATTCTGCAATGACCAATTTTTTATTGGCGGTCACGTACTTGCCGTTGGTTAACACGAAGCGTGTGGTCTGCCGGTATTTCACGACCTTCTTCACCTTGAGGACCTTGTCCTTCCGGTAGTGGACCGACTTACCGGTCAGTGCCACCTTGCCGTAACCATTAATGCCCTTCGCGTTAATCACCTTAATCTTCGCTTGTTTCTTGACGTAGTAGACCGAACTCACATAAGCTTTCTTAGCCGTGATATAACCGGTCTTCCCTGCTGTCTTGCTGTGATGGTTCACGTCACGTACCTTGTAGCGCTTGTTACCAGCCTTGGAGGTCGCATAGCCCGTCACCACAAACATGGGCCGCTGTGTCCGTGATTTTTTGGTGTAATACATCTGGCGAGAGTTATCGCTGAAGTTCTTGGTCCGATACAGCCCAATCTTCTTGGTGGCATAAACGACACCACTCACGGGAACGACCGTCGCGCCACCCCCACCAGTCACCAGATCCGGCTCATAGTGGAAAGTTACCGTCTGCGCAGACTTGGAGAACGTCCCAGTGACCTGACCCTCAGTCTTAGCTAACTTGTAACCATCGAACACCAGCTGCTCGGCCGTGTACGCTGCCCCTAATTTGCCAGACAGCGTCTGATCGGCGGCGAGTGATTTGCTTTGCTCATCCAGATAACGCACGGTAACTGGTGCAGCGGTATCATCTGGCGGCGTCACTGGTGGTAAGACAACCCGGTCAACCGGCTCCCAGACGTAGGTTTCGACCGTCGTTGGTCGGTCGGCCCCTGCCACGTATTGAGCGGTGACGTCATCTCCCTCGGCAAACTTTTCACCCAAAGGATTCTGCACTGTGCCATCCGCAACTGCTTGCCAAAGCCCGGTGTACTGGTCGTCAGCCTTAGCGTTTCTCAACGCAGTGCTAGTTCCCCTAAACAGTGTTGCCGGCCCCAGCGTTAGCTCAGATAAGTTGCTCGCGCTGGAGAACATATAAGTCGACGAGAAGCTGGTGGGCGGCGCAAATTTCGGCAACTTTATCGTCTGAATACCAGAAGATCCGAAGGTAAACATCGCACTTGAAAGATTGGCGAAGGTCCCAGCCGCAAAGTTAACGGTCGTCAGCGCTTGGTCCCCATTGAACATCGACGTCATCGTCTTCACTTGGCTCGTATCGAAGTGGCTAATGTCGACCTGACTCAGCTGAGATTGCCCATAGAATAGCCAATCCAGAGTAGTCACCTGTGACGTGTCAAAACTACTCACATCAAGTGACGTCACTTGGCCATCAAAACTATCTACCGCAAACATCCCCGAGAGGTTTGTGGTCTGACTAGTATCGAGTTGATTAAGATTTTTGTAAGCGGTAACATTTCTGAACTGCCGAAATAAATTGGTGGCGTTCTTAGGTGCGACCACCTTGCCATCTAGGACGACAGTGGTTACCAGGTCAGCAGCAGCCTTCGTGGTCGCAACCGTTGGCGTACCACCTTGTGCAAGCACGATTTGCGTCGCCATTTGCCCAGTATTGGTCACTAGACTTCCCGGTTCGCCCAATTGGCCGGCACCTAAATGAAGGGTCCCATCGGCAGTCAACGTCCAGGCGACCTCGCCGTACTGACCATTAGCTAAATTGTCCGCCTTCACGGTTGCGGCCTGCGCCACAGACGATTCTGTTCTAGTTTCCAAGAGACTGAGCGGTTGACCAACACCTAAAGCGAGGGCCACTAATAAAATACTGACTGATTTTTTCACGATAGTTCCTCCTCCCCGTTGGATAGAAAGTGGTGCGCCGTCGCCTAAAAGTTGTAAAACATTTATTCATTTAATTATTTCACCAATCATATGATAGCACGCTTATTAAGTTATTCAAACGATTAGGTCTCGCTGTTTTTCACTTGTGAAATTCATTCAATAATCTCCTCCTAAGCACCTGTTCACACACCTTACGCGATGCCATAATCATTCACAATTTTAAAAAAATAAAAGAGGCCACCCGTCAGTAGCCTCTAAATAAATCCGTCTTATTGTGAAATAATTAATTTCTTGTTAGCGGTTACATATTGACCGTTCGTTAACACAAATCGGGTCGTTTTACGATGCTTGACGATTCTTTTGACCCGTAATTGTTGCCCGTGCCGATAATGTTGCTGCTTACCCTTCAGTGACTTTTGGCGATACCCATTCACCCCCTGCGGATTGATCACCTGCACCTTAGGTTGTTTCTTTGCGTAATAAACGGGAACCGTGTAGTGTCGGTTAGCTGTAAGGTATCCCGCCTTGCCAGCTGTCTTGGAGCGGTGATTAACATCACGTACCTTGTAGCGCAATTGCCCTGTCTTGCTAGTCGCGTATCCGGTGACCACAAACATCGGTCGAGCGTGACGTTTCTGTTTGGCATACCAGTGATGACGGGCCGTCGCACTGAAATTCTTGTCGCGATACAGCCCCACCTTCTTGGTCGCGTAAACCACGGTGGCGAGAGGTGCAATGCCATCTCCCCCGCCGCCCGTCACAAGGTCAGGCGCATAGTGGAAAACAACTCGCTGTGTCGTTGTCTTAAATGTGCCCGTTTGCTGACCGACAGTACGGGTCAATTTGTACCCCGAGAATCCCAGCTTTGCGGCCTGATAGGTTGTCCCGAGCTCTCCCGTTAGGATCACGTCATCTGCTAGACGTTGTCCGCGCTCATTCAAGTACTGGACAGTTACCGGCTGGGATTCTTCAACCGGCGGGGTTATCGGCGGTGGCGTCACTGGGGGCGGAGTGACGGGCGGCAGCACCCGATCGACCGGTTCCCAGACGTACGTGTCTGGTTCCGTCAGCACCAGATTAGGGTCCCGCCTACCAATTCGAGAACCCGTATCGAACTTTTCACCGAGTGGATTCAGCACGGTGCCCTCACCAACGATTTGCCATTTACCGGTATAGGTCTCGTTCTTGGGTGGATCGGTTACGTTGTAGAATTTCCCCTGCTGCGCGCGTGGGCCCAAGGTTAACTGCCGCAAGCTCTTGGAACCATACAAGACGGACCCACTGTTACTCAGCGGATCAAACACAGGTAGATTCAGGATCTCAACTCCCGAATCCGAAATCATCTGAGCCGCACTGGTCATCGCTGCGAATGTCGCCTTTTCAAAATTAATGACCTTCAACGCATGCGTGCTCGCCAACATCACGCTAGCCGCCGTCACCTTGTCCGTAATGAAGTTCGACACATCTAGTTCCTGTAGCCGAGAATTGGAAGCAAACATACCGGCCATATTCGTTGCCTGACGTGTATCGAGCTTGGAGACATCCATCGTAATCACATAATAATTTTCCGAAAACATATAGCTCATATTAGTCGTATGACTAGCATCGAGGCGTGTAAGCCCCACATATTCCTTGACCCTTTTTAAGCGTGCAAATGTGTTACTCGCGTCTACTGCTGCCACCACATCGCCGTCAAAAACAACGCGGGTAATCATTTCTGCCATCTGATTAAGCTCACTGAGCCACAAATTTGAACTGTTGTAATAGACGCGGGCCACGGCTTGTAGAAGCTGTCCCCGTCCTGAATCACCAGGCGTTGGCTCATACTCTGGAAACTGTCCAGCCCCTAAATGCAAGTCACCCGCATCAGTCAAATAGAAATTGACCGACCCAAATTTTCCTTGCGTCACAATCCCGGCGTTGGCGCCCTTTTCATAATTATCCTTGTTTGCAGATGTCATCCCAGTCGTGTTAGACTCGGCAAACGCTGTCTGGCTAGGAACCGCAATAGCCACGATTGGCGCCCCTGTTCCCAATAGTAATCCCGTCACTAACAACATCGTTAGGCTCCGCATCGTTGTTCCCCCTTAACTTTTGCTCAATGGCGGCGGTCTTGCTAATTTATCTGATCACAGGATAGCATGACTGATCTTAACCGGACAAGTAACTTCCACCGGGGGACGCAAATCTCGAAGAAAACAACAAAAAAGCTGCAGAACTAAGTCCTACAGCCCTTTCTCCCTACTCAGCGATGACCAATTTTTTGTTGGCAGTGACATACTTGCCATTAGTTAACTGGAATCGCGTCGTTTTATTAAATTTCACAATCTTTCGAATTTTGAGTTTTTGACCATACTTGTAGTGCCCCGTCTTGGCTTTTAAGGATTTCTGCTGGTACGCATTAATTCCTTTCGCATTGATCACCTTAATGGTCTTGGCCTTCGATGCGTAGTAAATAGGCGCAACATACGCATGTTTAGCCGTGATGTATCCCGTCTTCCCGGCAGTCTTGGAATGGTGATTAACGTCCTTTACCTTGTACCGCAGATGACCGTTCTTAGAGGTTGCGAACCCCGTCACCACAAACATTGGTCGGTTGGTGCGCTTGGTCTTAGGATACCAACGGTTAAGCGTCTGCTTCGAGAAATTCTTGGTCTTGTAGAGACCAATCTTCTTGGTGGCATAAACGACACTGGCCATTGGCGCAATCGTTGCAGCATCCCCACCGGAAACCACATCCGGTGCATAATGGAAGGTCACCGTCTGAGCCTGTTGGCTAAAGGTACCGTTAGCTTGGCCCACTGTTTTAACTAGTTTGTAGCCGCTAAAGACGCGCTGATCAGCCGTGTAGGTGGACCCCAGTTGGCCGCTCAATGTCACGTCATTGGCTAATCGCTGACCATTTTCGTCCAGATACTGAACGGTGACTGACTTCGCATTTTCACTCGGCGTAACTGGTGGCGTCGTTGGCTCGATGACCCGATTGACCGGCTCCCAGACGTAGGTTTCCACGCTCTTGGGATTGTCCGTCCCATTGTAAAGATTCGTGATATCATTTCCAGTCGCGTATTTGGCACCTAAAGGATTATCGACCGTCCCATTGCCGACAGCCTCCCAGACACCAGTAAAGTCATCCGGCATGTTCTGTCGTGGTGTGTTCAGACCAGTAGTACCCTTGAAGTGTGCACCGGGACCTAACGTCAACGTTGTGATGATCGTTGTCCCGTAGAACATACTGCCCCCAGTAAATTTAGCGGCCGGTGCGAACTGTGGCAAGTTAATCACTTGCGCCCCGCTGTTGAGAAACATGTACATCGCACTAGTCAAACTACTAAAGCTTCCTCTGGCAAAGTTAACCTCTTGCAAGCTTCTCGTCTGGTAAAACATGTCCGTAGTCGTGGTAACTTTATCCATATTGAAAGTCGACACATCCAGCTTCTCGACGGATTTCTGTCCATAAAACATGAACTGCATTGAGGTCACGTTCGCTGTATCGAAGTGGGAAACATCAATATCGGTCGTCACAGAATCCATATTACCAGCCTGAAACATCCCATCCATCGTGGTTGCTTGGCTCGTATCCAATCGGTCCAAATGTTCATAGGCCGTCACGTGGCGTAACTGAGCAAAAAGGTAACTAGCATCTGCAAGTGTCTTAACCGCACCATCCAAAACGACCTTAGTGACCTGATCAGCCGCTGCCTGCGTCTGGGTACTCGTTGGCACATCAGTATTGTTCTCCACCTTTGCAATTTGCGTGGCTAATCGACCGACGTTATTTGCTAAACTAGTGTCTTCGCCCAACGTTCCAGTACCTAAATGGAGTTCCCCACTTGCGGTTAAATACCAATCAACTGAACCATATTGGCCGGCCGCCAAATTATCGGCCTTAGGCGTACTGGTTGTCGTAGCCATTGCCTGAGCTGGTGCTGATGCCGTATCATCAGCCAGTGCGGTGATTGGTGCCGCCGCAATTCCCAACACCAAGCTTAGTAATAATGCATTAACTTTTAAGTTCATCACATGTTCCCCCTCAATGTGCTTCCCCTAGTCAAGGACACGGGTGTTTTGGTATTCATATAATACCATCGTTAACTATCCAGTTAAACATATTTTTGTCACAGTTAACATCTTGTGTCCAAATATAGCCTTTTAGGGTAAGTTTGACAAGGTTCTCAGTTTGGTATTTCAACAGCCTAATCTATTGATATATAACGGATTGGCAACTAGTCATCTGTTATTCAGTATTCTTAGTTAAAAGCAGTCATGTGTATTCATACCCTATACTTATTCAATAATTACACGTACATTATGCAATAAAAAAAGCCACTTGAACTTTTCCAAGTTCAAGTGACCTATAACCATTAGTAACGTTTCATGACTCGGGCAATCTGCCGGTCTTGTTCACGCCGCTTAATCGTTTCTCGTTTATCGAATTCTCGTTTCCCATGGGCGACCCCAATGAGAACCTTCGCAAACCCATGCTTCAGGTAGACCTTAAGTGGAATCAGGGTAACCCCTTTATCCTGCGCAGCCAATCCAAGACGATGAATCTGCTTCTTATGCAACAACAGCTTACGATTTCGCAACGGATCGTGGTTGAATCGATTACCGGCCACGTATTCATTAATGTGGACGTTCATCAACCACGCTTCACTGTTCCGGATCTGCGCAAAGCCATCTTGCAAATTAATGCGCCGTTCCCGAATCGATTTGATTTCGGTCCCGGTAAGGACGAGTCCCGCTTCCACCGTTTCCGTCACAAAGTAATCATGACGGGCTTTCCGGTTTTGTGCGAGTAAGTCATCCGGGTTCTTTTTAGACTTTTGTTTAGCCAAGTGCTGTCACCTCGCTTAGTGCCGATCACCCTGCGAGTTATTGCGGTGTTGGCCACCATTACCGTTGCTCCGGTGGTTACTCCCGTTATTCCCGTGTTGGTTGGTTGATCGTTGGTTCCCATTACGGTGGTTACCATTACTGTTGCCACCGTGTTGGTTTCCATTGCTACGATTGTTGTTCCGGTTATGGAAATTCCCATTACCATTGCGACCGCCGCGTGAACGGTGTTCTCTCTTTGGCAATAAGTCACTGACCGGAGCGGACTCTGGGTTTAACAACTCAAAGTCGATTTCGCTCTGTTCCTTGTCAACGTGGATAACCTTGACCCGAATCTCTTGGCCAATCTTGTACGTCCGACGTGTATTCCGGCCAACCAAGGCCAGGTACTTTTCGACGTATTCGTAGTAGTCATCTTGCATCCGACTGATATGAATCAGACCTTCGATGGTGTTTGGCAGTTCGACGAACATCCCAAACTTCATGACCGAACTAACAACGGCGTCAAATTCTTCACCGACGTGATCAGCCATGTATTCAGCCATCTTCATATCATTCGTATCGCGTTCGGCATCAATTGAGCGCCGTTCTGCTTCGGAAGTGTGGACCCCGATTTCTTCCAAAATCGGTGCAAACTTTTCCTTGCTGGCGTCGTTGATCCCATGGTCTTCGTAGTAATGAATCATTCGATGAACCATGGTATCAGGGTACCGCCGAATTGGTGACGTAAAGTGGGTGTAGAACTCTGCACCCAACCCAAAGTGACCCAAGGATTGGTCAGCGTAACGGGCCTGCTTCAGACTCCGTAACATCATGACTGAAACCATGGCCTCTTCAGGCTTTCCAGCGACTTGCTTCAGAATACCTTGCAACATCTTAGGACGCAAGTGGTTAGGATCACCCTTAACGTTGATCCCGAAAGCCGTTAAGAATTCGAAGAAGTTCCGAACCCGGTCGCCATCTGGCGTTTCGTGGACCCGGTATAGGAATGGGACTTTGGCACGGAAGTAATGTTCCGCAACCGTTTCGTTGGCAGCCAGCATGAAGGATTCGATCATGCGTTCAGCCATCCCACGTGTCCGCAATTTAACATCGATGGCATGACCTTTGTCATCCACGATGATTTCTGCTTCGCGGTCATCAAAATCAATGGCCCCACGACGCTTCCGTTGCTTAACCAAGATCTTGTGAAGTTCACCCATGTCTTCAAACATTGGAACGAGTTCCTTGTAACGATCCCTGGTAACAGCATCGTGTGATTCCAAGATGTTGTTAACAGCCGTATAAGTCATCCGCGCCTTAGAACGCATTACAGATGGGTGAATCCGGTGCTTAACCACGTGACCTTCAGGATTGATTTCCATGTCACAGCTCATGCACAACCGTAATTCGCCCTCATTAAGTGAACAAATACCGTTGGAGAGGCGCCGTGGCAACATTGGAATAACCCGATCGGTCAGGTAGACACTGGTCCCACGCTTGTAAGCTTCCTTGTCCAGAATGGAGTCTTCTTTAACGTAATGGGAAACATCGGCGATATGAACCCCTAAGTGGTAGTTCCCGTTGTCGAGCTTCCAGACTGTAACGGCATCGTCCAAGTCTTTAGAAGATTCACCATCAATGGTGACTAAGTCCTGGTTCGTAATGTCTTCACGGCCCTTAGTTTCTTCAGGGAGCACGTGATCTGGAATCTCATCAGCGGCCTGCATGACCTCTTCGGGGAATTCAGATGGAATGTTGTGTTGGTAGACAATCTGTAAGATGTCGATGCCAGGATCATCCACACTACCGATAACTTGCTTGGCAATCCCAACCATAGCATCTGGATGGGCATCGCTAGGATATTCGGTAATTTCTGCCGTAACCACTTCACCGGGCGTTGGATTCAGACCCACGTCCGTGACGTAGAACTTGTACTTCATGACCTTCTTGTCCGTTAAACGAACTTGGCCCAAGTAACCCGCATCATCGTCGGTCTTCATGAATTCACCAACGACTTGTTCGTAGTGGTGTTCCACGATTTCCGTGACTTTACCTTCGGGACCCTTACCGCTACGGGGATCGCCGGCACGAACGATTTCAATCTTAACCGTGTCACCGTTCAAAGCGCGTAACGTATTGTTAGGCGCAATGTAAGCGTCTGGTTCGATCTTATTCTCGTCGTAAGCCACGAACCCAAAGCCCTTGTCATTGCCGTGGAAAATTCCGGTCAATGTCCGTTGGCTTGGATCGAGCTGAAAATGGCCGTGTTCAGTCACTTGAACTAAGCCGTCCCGTTCCAGTTGTGCTAACTCCTGCACGATCAGTTTGAAAGCAGCTGAGCCGTGGTAATGGAGTGCATCTGAAATATCTTCTACTGTGTAGTTCTGGTCCGAGTGTGCCCGGAAGAACGCTGTTAAATCACTCTTTAAATTATCTTGCACTATCGATTCCTCGTTATTTTTAAAAGATTGTGTGTAAATACGTCAATATATCTGTCTCAAGAGCATGATGTGCCGTATTGACTGTCAAAACGTGGTCAGCACCAGCATACTCATGAAAATCAACTTGTTTGCTCGGATACGCTTCCGCCAGCCACTGACCCGAACGGGGATCAATCATCTGATCCGCTGTCCCCTGCGCAATAAATACAGGTTGTTTAACCTGATCTAAATGTGTGGCTGTAGTATCCGTAAACGCCTGAATTGCTGTCAATTGCGCCGGTAAATGCTCCTGAATCCAAACCATCCGGTTCGCAATCTCCGGCCCATCCAAGTTCTGTTGCTGATACGTGGTCCGTGCCATCTGAATGAAGGCCTCTGGCACATGCGTCTGTCCGCGAAAGACCACGGGTGACGCAATCGTTCCGCCCCCAACCAACTGCGGATCAGACTGCAACGCACGCGTCGCAAACAATCCGCCTAAGGATAGACCAAAGATGGCAATCTGTTGGTACCCACGCCGCCGAAGTGATGCAATTGCATCACGCGTGTCCTGCCACCATTTCTGTGGCGACCCGTCGCGTAAAATGTCGGCGGGATCACCAGTCGCATGCCCTGTAAAAATTGGTGCGAGCACGGTGTAATTTTCGCTTTCTAGCCGGCGAGCCAGCAAGCGCATATCGTTAGAACTACCCGAATAGGCGTGCAGCAAGATAACTGCGTGAGGCCCCTGCTCAAAGAAGAGCGGGGTTGGTTTTCGAATCATGTAAAACCACCACTTTCCGCTATTGCTGAGATAGTCTTCGTGAACATCGTCGATTGTGACGATTCAGGAACGCCATCATGGTATTCCTAGGCAGGTTCTCTGCCTGTTGCTAGGTGGAAAAAAGCCCCCTGTAGCGAATAAACAGGAGGCTTAATGTCTAGTGTGAAGAAAGGTAAACTAACCCCAATGCCAGTCCAAAGAAAAGAGCTCCTAAGACGACCGTAACTTTTTGCATAAATGCTTCAAACCCACGAGGCTTAGACTTAGCAAATAAGTCATCGGCACCACCGGATAAAGCGGACAAAGCGTCATTGGTCTTAGCAGGTTGCATCATTACCGCAATAATGATCAGAACACTGACAATCAAAATACAAGTCATTAAAAAATTATACACAAATTTGCCTCCTACCTATCGAATAGGTCTAATAGGTCTAACTATACTCTTCCTAATTTATCATAGTCGGGCCAGTTTTACCAGTCCCGCGCTCACTTAATCCAGCAGTCGATGCGGAGAATTATTCAATTTCGTCAGCTGTTGCCGGACGTAAGCCCGATTATGCCGGTATGTGAAAATAATCAATGTATCTCCTGATTTAAGAATCGTATCCCCGTTCGGAATGACTTCGCGTTCACCCCGGCGAACAGCGACTAACAACGACCCATCGGGCCAGGTTAAATCACGTACCTGCTGACTATCAAAACCGGAATTCTCTCCGACTGGATATTCCACGCGATCCGCCACACCATCGGTATTGACCTCGGCAGGCTTGACCAATTGTCGCAACATCGCCTCGTAGATGGGAGCCCCACCCAAAACGTCCACGGTAATGTACGCGACAATCGCGACTACAGCCAATGGCATCAGGTGATGCAACGTCCCCACCATTTCAGTAATCAGTAAGATGGCCGTGAATGGTGCCTTAGAAATTCCGGCAAAATATCCTGCCATGGCGTAGATGATAAAGTTTGCTACAAACATCGAGGGCAACCATCCCATCAGGACAAAGGACCGAGCCCCGATTGCCCCCAGCAATGCCCCTAAAGTCAGAATCGGTAAAAAAATTCCACCGGGTAGACCGGCGCCGTAGCTCACCGTGGAGAAGCAGAACCGCAGCACGAAGTATCCAATCAAGGGAATCAAGAGCGGGGTTTGCTTGGCAAAAGTCACAATCATCTGATTACCACCGCCTAAAGCTAGTGGCCACATCAAACCAATTGGAATCACCAAGAGAAATGGGATGACACCATCTAAGTGCCGCGGTAGCCAGGTCAGCTTTGCGTACCACTTACCCACTCGCAATGTCACCCACTGATAGCCGAATCCCAACAATCCCAGACCAATCCCCAAAACCAGCAGCAGCCAGTAATACTTCAACGGCAATGCTTGCTGGTAGTTAATGTGGAGAACCGGCGTCAGGCCGAAGATGCCATTGGATACGAAATTGGCAACGACGGCACTAGTTAGCGCCGTGAGCCAGACTAATGTGGAAAAACTGTGATAGACCTCTTCTAGAATAAACAATGTCGAAGCGATGGGGGCATTGAAAGCTGCGGATAATCCGGCAGCGGCCCCACCGGCAATCACCAATCGTCGTTGCGTCCCGGTGAATCCTAGCCGGTAGGCAATCCCTTGGGCAACGGTCCCGCCGAGTTGAATGGACGGCCCTTCTCGTCCCAGAAACAGACCAGAGCCAATCCCAAGAACCCCACTGACAAACTTTTTCCACAGCACTGGCCACCAAGCATAGTCAAGTTCACCAGCTAACTGCCCTTCAACCTGTGGAATCCCAGATCCCTTGATCATGGGCGTTTGCTTGACCCAGTAACCAATTAGAAGGGCGATGGCCACCAACAAGATGGCCCAGGGAATCAGCCACCATGGATGTTGGCCTAGCCAGCCATAAATCCCTTGTACCAGAATCAGCATGTGCTCGATCAATAAGCGAAAGACACTGACGACCGCACCGGCAAATAGCCCGACAATGGCCCCAAAGAAAATGGCCTTTAATCGTGTTAAATCGGGTTGTATTTGACGTTTCTCCTGCATGGCTGATTCCTCCGTTATGTTTTAGTCCAAGAACTAGTCTATCACAGTTTTAGCGGATATCAGTGGAGAAATCGTCGGAACCGAACGAGGCCTAATCCTGCTAGCGCTACCATTCCCAGCAGACTCCCCTTTGTCGTTTGTTCGTCAGTTTGTGGTAATCTTTGGCCTGATGTTGCGATGCGCTGCAAGGGACTAGCAGTCCGGTGTGGCTTGGCTTGTGAGGCGGCTGTGGTGCGCTTAGCCGGCTTGGAAGTGGCTATTGTGTCAGTTGCTGGTGTGCTCCCATCAACAGCCGTGACTGGTCGCTCAGTGAGTTCTGAGGTGTGATCCAGATCTGTGGCGTTGATGGGACCTTCCGGCGTATAAATGACGTTGGGATTGGACACATTACCAGGATATTCATCAACTGGTACGACCAATTCCGGATGCGTAATTGGCAAGCTGCTACTCGGTCGTGATGGCACAAGTGGTGCTGGCGTCGGCAATACTGGATGCCCAGGATCCGTTGGTTGACCCGGATGGGGCGCAATTGGCAGTGTTGGCTTCACGCTGGCTCCAGGATTACCAGGCTGAGGTTTCTCCGTGACATCTGGTTTATCTGGCACAGTTTGGGGCTTGTTATGACTGCCTTCATCTGGCTTACTATCAGGTTTCTCCTCCCCACCAGGCATTGGCTTAGCTGCTGAATTCAGCGGCGTAACTTTAATATTCCAAGTCTCACTGGTAGTCGCCAGTCGATTCTTAACCTCGGGTGTAACCAATCGATACCCAGCAGGTGCCTCGATAATCATCTTACCCCCGCGCGTAAATTTGGCAGAGGACACATGTGATTGTCCAATCTGTTGATCGTTCTGATCCGTATATTTGACCGTAACCTTTACGGGTAAGCCAAGCCCACTGTAAGTCCACTTTAGTGCAGCCGTCGGTGCGGCTTCCGGTGCCAATCTGTTCCCCGACGTCAAAAAACCAATGAGGAACGCCTGATGCTCAAGCGCTTCACCAGCGACAACCTGTCTCTTTTCTGTCGAATATACCCACTTACTCTCTGTTTGGTCCCCATCATTGATTGCCTCCACGAAAAATTCAAGATCCATGTCATACTTTACAGTCTCATCAGCCAATCCAACCACGCTACCACCACTGCCAACCAATAGCCCACCAATGAATAAACTCACCATCACACCATGTTGCCATTTCATTTTCATCATTTTGAATTCCCCCTTATACTCCTTAACTACGTAAAAAGTTGCGAAATAAACTTGGGAAATCAAAAAAAGGTTCTATGTCAACTGTTGTTGGTAATTCTATTTATAAAGTTGTCTAATCCATTGAGATTAGGCAATTTTTTTGAGT
>NZ_RHNZ01000016.1 GCF_003946395.1 Levilactobacillus fuyuanensis
ATGGAGGATTAGCTCAGTTGGGAGAGCGTCTGCCTTACAAGCAGAGGGTCACAGGTTCGAGCCCTGTATCCTCCATATGAGCCGTTAGCTCAGTTGGTAGAGCATCTGACTTTTAATCAGAGGGTCGACAGTTCGAGCCTGTCACGGCTCATTCGTCTTCGGACGATGAGTAATTTGATACACATGATACTGACTATGCCGACTTAGCTCAGTTGGTAGAGCACCTGTCTTGTAAACAGGGGGTCGGAAGTTCGAATCTTCTAGTCGGCATTTAATTTTGCGGAAGTAGTTCAGTGGTAGAACATCACCTTGCCATGGTGGGGGTCGCGAGTTCGAATCTCGTCTTCCGCTTAGTACCGAAAGGTATTAAGCATCATTAGTAAGTAACGTTTTTTGCACCCATAGCGCAACTGGATAGAGTGTCTGACTACGAATCAGAAGGTTGTAGGTTCGACTCCTACTGGGTGCATTTTAACGGGAAGTAGCTCAGCTTGGTAGAGCACCTGGTTTGGGACCAGGGGGTCGCAGGTTCGAATCCTGTCTTCCCGATTAAATAAGAATATTTTATTTAACATTTCGCGGTGTAGCTCAGCTGGCTAGAGCGTTCGGTTCATACCCGAGAGGTCGAGGGTTCGATCCCCCCCGCCGCGATTTGGACTTGGACTGGACCTTTAGCTCAGTTGGTTAGAGCAAACGGCTCATAACCGTTCGGTCGTAGGTTCGAGTCCTACAAGGTCCATTACCAGAAGGACTATTGTATTGTTTTATGGAGGATTACCCAAGTCTGGCTGAAGGGAACGGTCTTGAAAACCGTCAGGTGAGTAAAATCACGCGAGAGTTCGAATCTCTCATCCTCCTTTGTTTCTTTAATATTATCGCGGGATGGAGCAGTCTGGTAGCTCGTCGGGCTCATAACCCGAAGGTCGCAGGTTCAAACCCTGCTCCCGCAATTGGTCTGTTGGTCTAGTTGGTTAGGACGCCTCCCTGTCACGGAGGAGATCACGAGTTCGAGTCTCGTACAGACCGTTGTTATGCTCGTCAGCAGAGGATAGCAACCATAATTATCTAAATGGCAAAATGGCTCGGTAGCTCAGTCGGTAGAGCAATGGATTGAAGCTCCATGTGTCGGCGGTTCGATTCCGTCCCGCGCCATTAAATATATCTCATTATATTGCGGGTATAGTTTAGTGGTAAAACCACAGCCTTCCAAGCTGTTGTCGCGAGTTCGATTCTCGTTACCCGCTTTATATGGGCCTATAGCTCAGCTGGTTTAGAGCGCACGCCTGATAAGCGTGAGGTCGATGGTTCGAGTCCATTTAGGCCCATTATGGAGAAGTACTCAAGTGGCTGAAGAGGTGCCCCTGCTAAGGGTATAGGTCGCGGAAGCGGCGCGAGAGTTCGAATCTCTCCTTCTCCGTTTTAGTTATGACCCGTTGGTCAAGTGGTTTAAGACACCGCCCTTTCACGGCGGTAACATGGGTTCGAATCCCGTACGGGTCATTGTTACAATTTAATATTATCGCGGGATGGAGCAGTCTGGTAGCTCGTCGGGCTCATAACCCGAAGGTCGCAGGTTCAAACCCTGCTCCCGCAATATTTGGTTCGTTGGTCTAGTTGGTTAGGACGCCTCCCTGTCACGGAGGAGATCACGAGTTCGAGTCTCGTACGGACCGTGAGTGAAGTCTTCCTTGTTGGGGAAGGCTTTTTTGCTACTTAAATAATGAAAATAAGAAGGCGTCGTCATCCCAATGGGGGTGGCGACGCCTTCTGCGATAGTTACGCTGTATGTGTACGGAGATAGTGACGTAGCCGCGCGTCATGTGCGAAGAGGTAGAGCCCCTTAACGCCACGTTTCATCAGTACATTGATAGAGTTTAAGATGAGTTGTTGTTTGATCTGACTGATTTCAACTGGATCGGTTAGGTCGTCACGTTTCTTAAAGGCCTCGACATCCGTGTACCGATCAAGATTAATCTGTAAGTGATCGTCGCTGTCTAGACTGACTGGTGGGCCGAGGATAATGCCCACGTAGTTCAAGTCAAAGCCCTGACAGGTGTAAATGGAGCCAACCTCGTTGATTGTTTGGGGTAGTTCCGCCCACGGGGTACGCGTATAGTTGTACTGATCCCATGGTAAGTGGAAGTTGCCCTCCGTAATGTAGTGTTTACCACCATCCAGTGTCGAGGGATAGCCTGATGTGGCAACAATACGGGAGAGGCCAACTTCATCATTGCGCTGAACGACCGCTTGGCGCATCTGTTCGGCGTCATCGAAGACGCGCAGGTCATAGTTGGTCCCCGTATTGGCAGGTAATGGGCGCATACGCTGGTGCGTAAAGTCATTGATCCAGTGGACCAGGTCGTCACTGGCCTGCATCCGGAACTGATGGGTCAGTCGATACGTCGCGTGTGGGAAGGGGGCAACGAGGTGCGCTAACCGCTGCTCAGTCCAGAAGCTCTTCATTCGTAGTACCTGGGTCTCGTCAAAGACCACAATGATCACCTTCGCTGTTGCCAGAAGTGAGCTAAGCTGATTGTGACCATAAAAATTATTGTAATGGTCGGCCTGCGACAAGAGCAGGTGGGCTTCGTCGATGACTAACACGTCTGGCTGTATCTGCCCCTTGGCAATCTGATTAATCAGGGAGGTTGGTCGTTGGAAGTCCTTTTTTAGCAAATGGGGGTGACTGCCCGCAATCTCACGGTACACTTTGAGAATCTCTGGATGATTGACTAGAAAATAATTCTTGGTACCGGTGAGTGGAGAATCGGCCTGTGTGCGCGCTGCAACCTGAAGCCGATTGAAGAGGTGGGATAACACGACGCTCTTACCAGTCCCGGCATCGCCGTAAATGGTAAATACGGCTGGTCCTGCCGTGTCCAGATGATTGGTCGTGAAAGTCAGAATCTGTTGAACGAGGTGTTCCTGTTCCGCCGTGAGCGGGAGGTCGGGTGAAATCTTCGCTGTTGCTGCATTGGTTGGCTGATTGCGCAAACCATCGCCTACTTTCTAAAAAGGATGAATATGACTATTGTACCGCGAAATTTGATCGAATGAAAAACCCTTCAGCAACTGAAGGGTTTACGTTAAGCGTGTGTTGACTCGTGTTTTTCTGGCGGGGCCATCTGATAGGTGGCGGCGTGGAAGTTGTTCAATGTTGTGGCATACTTGGTAAACGGTGAGAACTTGGCGGACCTACGCCAGATCATGAAGGCATCACTGCTGTCCCAAATGGTTAACAGAACGTATTCACCGCTGTTCTTGAATTTCGACAGGACCAGCATGGCTGTCATCCCGTTGGGTAAAGGTTCAGCGGCGAGTTTGTTAACCTCGCCCTCGAAGACTTTGCCGCTTTCAACATCCAGGGTGAAGTAGTTGAAACTGAAGAAGCCGTGCCAATCTGGCTGACCGTGTTCACTCTTGACTTCGTAGTCCAGATGGCTAGTGAAGACACTTGACTGGCCTGAGACGTCCAATAGTTGTAAATCCTTAGCCCCACCAGTGGCCGCTAACAGAACAAACTGGCGGTCTGGGTTGCGTTTCACAATTCTATCCAGTAAGTCTCTACTCCCAAACGTTAAAGATAATTGATGAAGCATGCTCATCCCTCCTGACTTGATTTGGTTTCACTTCTATTATAAGGGTCTCACTGACAAATGCGAAACGTTTACACTCTGCGGCTGGCGCGCTACACTAGGAACAGAACAAATTGAGAGGATGATTCGATGCAATTGACTGTATTAGGCTGTTACGGGGGCTACCCGCACAACGGGATCGGCACGAGTAGCTACTTGATCACAAGTGGGGATTACCACCTGCTGTTGGACTGTGGGAGTGGGGCACTGTTGGCGCTGGAAAAGCAGCTGAGTCCGCTACAATTAAATGCCGTGCTACTGACGCACTACCACCACGATCACACAGCTGATTTAGGTGTTCTGCAGTACGAATGGCAACTGGCTCAAGGGGATAAGGCAGAACCGCTCTTACCGATCTATGGACACACGGCCGATCCCTTAAACTTTGGGAGCCTAACTTGGCCTGATTCTACGGTGGGTAAAGCGTATAACCCAGCACAGACCCTCAAATTAGGGCCGTTAACAGTCGACTTTATCCCAACCCATCATCCAGTCCCAGCGTATGCGCCACGCATCACTGAGACGTCGACAGGGGCAACACTGGCGTTTACGGCGGATACGGCGGCTTTTGCTGGTCTCACGGATTGGGCAAAATCGGCAGATGTTTTGTTAGCTGATACTAATTTCTATGCTGATCATCAGGGCACGGCCTGGCACCTGACATCTACGCAGGCCGGTGAGCTAGCCAAGAATGCCGGCGTCAAGCGGCTTCTACTGACCCATTTGCCACAAACCGGTGATCTTCAGCAGTTGGCTGCGGAGGCACAGGCAGCGGCTGGCGAAGGGATTCCCGTTGAAGTGGTTAAGCCTCAGTCTATTTATAAAATCTAATGTTAATCATTCGTTAAGAATTAATTGCACATTAACTAATTATCGACATACACGTTGCATACCGTCACGATTTCTATCGTTAATATACAAATGGATAGATATTGTTAATTAAATTATTGCTGAAAAAGTCTTTAAATCCTTTTGGAATGCTGTATAATAGGTTTATTAAATCATTTATACAAGGCAAGGAGGAAAAGATTATGACAGTCACGCTCTACACATCACCCAGTTGTACATCTTGCCGTAAGGCTCGGATTTGGTTTGAAGAACATGGTATCGCGTATCGTGAACAGAATATCTTCTCTGAGCCCTTAACCGTGGATCAGATTAAATCAATTCTGCGGCTGACCGAGGACGGCACTGAAGAGATTGTCTCTAAGCGTTCGCGGGTGTACCAGAATTTAACGGTCGACTTAGACGACCTGCCATTGCGGCAACTCTACGATTTAATTCGCAAAAATCCAGGAATTCTCCGTCGACCAATCATGGTGGACGACAAGCGACTCCAAGTCGGCTTCAACGAAGAGGAGATTCGTCGTTTTCTCCCCCGCGAAGTTCGGGAATTAGAGCTAGCTCGGGCCCAACGATTAGTTAATGGTAACGAATAAGCTTAATTAGTTGCATCTAACTGGATTTGTGAGAGAATATTACTTGCAGTCCAGTTTTTTTGTTATCATTACTTTACAAGTAAAATAAAATGGCTAGAATGAGAAACAAGGACAATACCCAAACCCACGAGAAAGGGGTGTTATTCAATGGAAATGGAACGAATCAATGAAAATACGATTCGGGTGGTCATTGGCAACGATGATCTGAGCGAACGCGGTATTACCGTCTTGGATCTATTGGGCAACCACAAACAAATCGAAGGCTTCTTCTATAGTATTTTGGAAGAGGTCGATGTTGACCACCAATTTCAAGACAACGACGCGGTCACCTTCCAGGTGCTACCAAATCGCAATGGTCTTGAATTGTTTATCAGTAAAAATGCGGATGAGGATGATGCTACGGATGTGAACGTCACAGACGCTAGTGTCGACAGCAATCACCCCGATCAAGTGTCGGACCAGATCAAGGCCCACTTGTTGGAAAAGGATGGGCAAAAGGATTTCTTCTCAAATTATAAGGCAACGACGACCAGTAGTGACTCGAATGACATCGAAGATTATTTGAACGATGACGGGCAACCCACGACAACGCGGGTAGTCCGGTTACACACGTTTGAGGACATGATTAGTCTGGCACGGGTACTGCATTTAGAAAATGCGGCGTCTAACCTGTACCAGTACAAGGGCGTCTACTATTTGGAATTGATTTTCTTCGTCAATGAATCATCCCGCGAATCCATTAAGGATGAACTCTCGGTCGCGTACGAGTATGGTGACAGCACCAAGGTTGCCCCGGACGTCTTGGCCGAACACGGTAAAATGATTATGGAACACAGTGCGCTCGAGCTCACGCGGTTCCACTTTTTAAGTGATTAGTCTGTATTAGGAACGCTGGACCTTCCGCAAGTCGGGAGGTTTAGCGTTTTTTTGTTTGTGGTAAGTTATTTAAGGAATTAGAGTTACAATTAACCCAAAGTGGCTGATAAATGATTGGCAATGTCAAAAGTTTAAAATTCAAAAATATTTATAATAGCTCTAAACACTGATACGACAGCGACTATTGACTTATCACTATATAATTATATTTATATTAGTCCTTTAACTTTTTCGTTCTGATGGTATACTATATTTAGTGATATGAAGTGATACTTTGTGGGTTGATGATTACCGATAGCCTAGTAAGTTAACCGGTAATACTAGCCGTAATCGTTTGGGAACTGCGGTAGACTAGCAAATCCATCACCTATCAAAATAATTTAAAATAAAAATGTTGAATGAGTTACAAGTGGCGCATAGGTTGACTAGGGGTGCGCCAAGAGTTTTACCTGATGAGGGTCGGGTGAAGGGAGTCTTGGTAATGAAGTTGAGAAGCAAAATGTTAACGGTTGCAGGAGCCGTGCTGGCTGGAATTGGATTTGGTGTTTTGGAGAATACTGTTGTGGGGGAAGCTTATACGACAAGCATCAGTTCCATAATGTCTTCGGAACCAAAGGGACTACACGTTGACGATCAGAATTATTTTACAATCCAACCGAATATAGGTAATCCGGAGAGTACGACAACTATTCCAAATGCTGCGCAAATTCAAGACGGACCGAATGGGGATGCTGTTCAGGTTTCTTCATTAGGACAACAGAACTCCGGGGGAGCAATTTGGTCAAAAGGTAAGACTTTCAATATGTATCAGAACCAACGGGCTTCGATGTGGGTTTATGTAAATGGTGGAGATATCAACGATAAACCTGGGGAAGGGATGGCTTTTGCCATACAAAATAGTAGTAACTCGGCCTTTTCTGGAACTGGAGAATCTTTAGGTGTTTGGGGAGTTGATCCTAAGTCAAGTGACAACACGATTGCACAAACAGCAATTCAGCATAGTTGGGCAATTGAATTTGATACGAGGTTAAATCAAACGATGCCGGCAAGTAATCTAATTATTGCCAATACGACAGCCAATGCTTTTGATATTGGGACAGTGGATGATGTAACTGGTAACAATACTTATAATGGGTTTGGTTACAATCCAACGAATGGAAAGAATGATATCCCACAGACAATTTGGGGCGAACATATCGCTTCAGATTCTCCGTCGAGTACGGGGACTTATGTGCCAAGAACACAGACTGGGAGAGTCCAAAATGGCTATGACTTTCTTGTTGTGCCTCATTATGATACAAAAAATTATAATTATTATGGACTCAGGCATGATGGCCTGCTTGAGACTGTTAAAAATGATAAATTTATATCTGATGGGGCTTGGCATCATATCACTCTCAATTATGTGGCGCCATCTGAGGGTAGTGATATAGGCCAGATGACTTATACTTTTGATGATAAGAATGCGACGACTGGTGCTCCCAAGAGTACACAGTGGACTGCTACAGAGAATATTTCTTTGAAGGACCTTGACGTTACAGCGGAACAGCCAAATGTATATTGGGGGTTCACTGGAACGACTGGTGCGCCTGCTTCGGGGGAAACGACGAATTCAGGAACTGAGAATGCTTTGGTTGCGTTTGAACAAGTTCCAGGTCAGGCCAATGTCAATGCAACTACGGATTTAACAGATGAAAAAACGGGAGATTCTGCTGATTCAACGCATCCTGTTGGCGGAAACGATCGTGTAAAGCTGACGTATAAGTTAAATTATGAAAATGGTGAAAATTCTTGGAAGGGTATTAAGAGCTCTTTAAACCTTCCCGCAAATATTGATTGGGATCAAGGCCAAATCGCCTATTCCGATGGTTCTGATGGTTCAACGCTCAATATGAGTAGCATTAGCAATAATAAGTTGGACGTTAATGTAAACGAATTAAGTAATGCTCGAAAGCAAGCGGTGATTACACTTGAAGGAAAGGCTAAAAATGTATCGGCACAAGACACCGCTAATACGACCTACTTCAACGGAGATAACGCTATTGCAACTGCTACGAGTAAGACGTTTAAAATCAACGCAAGATCCTTTAGCATGAGTATCGATAAAGATTCTAAAGACATTAATGTTAATGCACAAACACCGGCTAAGATTACCGGGACATTTTCTGCTAGTGACACCAATGTGACAGTCGGGAATACCAAAGTTGCGGCCAGGTTGACTTCTAAAGACGGAACTGAAACTGATATTGACTCTGACAAAATACCTATTGTGAAGAATGATGATGGGAGCTATAGTTTTACTATTTCTATAGATAGCGTTCCAGCGGGTGATACAGCAGTTGATGTTGTCGCTACTAGCTCAGCGAATAGTGGGTATAGTGATGAAGATACAGCCAAGCTCCACGGCGGGACCGTGACCTTCGGTGCCACCAGTGGGACAATCACCTTCAAACAGACTGCGCTTACTGGAAAAGGAGCCATAATTCCTCGGGATGATTCCGATGGTCCTTGGAGTCTAAATGTTGACAGTTCCTTAGCGTCCGGGGCATGGACGCTTAACGCTAACATTAACATTAAGAATAATGATGAGATGCATAGCACCAACGTTCCTAGTCAGCCACTGGATGGTAACCTGATCTACAAAAATGGTGATAAGGTGACAACTCTGAACGCGGCTTCTTCACCAATCATGACGGGACCGCAGAGCACTGGTACGCCAACCGAAACCAATATTGCTAGTGATTGGACGGATGATTCGGGTGTTCTTCTCGAGGTCAATGGGGGAGCCGTCAGCGGTAGTTATACCGGGGTGATTACATGGACGTTGGGAACGACGCCAAAAACAAATTAATAGATCGTGTCGTAAATCCAACTTCAGCTGAAGTTGGATTTTTTGTGCAATTGTCGTTGCTGAGCTTAAAGAAAAGTTAACGTGGGAAACCACTGGTATTTTAATTTCTGACTGCTATAATTGTTTAGCAGACTAATTAAGTAGTAAGTAAATTATGCCTTCGCAAATCATTTTAAGAATAATGGCTGGCTTGTTAGAATAGGAGTTGGAGGTGAGCACGTGAGCTTAGAACAATTGGAAAGTTATTTGTTGTGGGCAACTGCTGTCATGGCGGTGATTGTCGTGCTCACTATTATTTTTTACTATTGGTATTCGCGTAAAAATTCAAACAATTATCTGGAAAACGATGAGATTGAATTACGTTACTTTATTCAAAAGCAGGTCGACTTTCGGGGACAGACCACCGGATATGAGTGCCTGCTTCGCCAACATGAGTGGGACGATTCATGGTCATTACCACAGAATCTAGATTCGTTGCCGTTACAACGGGTAATTTTTTTGCTTACGGATACCTTCAAAGCCTTGCCAGAGGAGCCGATTACGCTGTCCATCAACCTGGAGTATGACCAGATTATCAGTCCAGACTTTCGCTACTTTGTTCGTTGGGCGCTGTCTCGAATCGCACCAATGAAGTTGGCTGTGGAGTTTACCGCTACGGCTGATCAGCCAAAGTATAAGCGCTGGTTGTTTCGGCAACGGATTCGTGAGGCTCGGGAGTACGGCATGCACTTTGGGATCGATAACGTGGGGGCATCTTTGAATAACTTGAAGAGTATCGAGTGGATTTTGCCCGAAGTGGATTCGTTGAAGTGCTCCATGCGTAGCTTCCGTAAGACTGACCCCAATGAATGGTTGGATCTCAACCTGCAGTTCTGGAATCAACTCTCTCAAAAGAACCACATTGAGCTAATCCTAATGGGAGTTGAAGACGAGCAGGACCAAAAACTCGCAGATCAATTAAAGATTAAGACGCGGCAGGGCTATCTTTTTGCCCGACCCAGCAATCCTGGAATGAGGCGTTAACGTGCGTGATAAAAAACAAAATCGACAACAGCTCTATTCAGACGAATACTTTGAGAAGGGACACTGGGGATTAAAGATTCGGCAAACACTGGTTGGTCTCTTCGGCTGGGTCTGCGTGTTTGTCCCCGTGATCATCACCGTGCTATCCTTCTGGGCATCTTACAATCCAAAAATTATTCACCTCTGGTCATATAGCGAGGGAATCTTTGAAATTAAGTTCATTGGGATTCTCCTTTTATTTGCTTTCGTCCTCGTCTCTTTGTTTGCGGTGGGGATGACCATCATCCAAAACCGTAAGCGTGATCGGGTCGTCGAGCAGTGGCCAACATTTAATCCCATCAATCAACGGAAGCGTGAAGATCAGCTCGGGAAATTCATGGACGACCGGTTCGGCGATCAGGAGTTTCGAGAGCATGTTCGACACTACCAGGTTAAACCAGAGCAGAATCTAGATACGGATCAGATTCATCAATTGTATGAGCAACATGATTTAAATGACTTAGACGAGTAGGAGGTGTGACTGGCGTGTCCAATATCTTTATTGACAGTATTCTGCGGGCAACTGTGGGTAAGACCATTTTTAATATCTTCCTGCTAATCTTGTGCCTATATCCCGTGGTTGGGTCCTTTTTTTGGTTCGCCGGTGCATTGTCCTATCGTTTTTTGAAGACCAATAAGCGGGATACGGCGGCTGCCGCCCGGTACATTCCCGTGGAGTACCAGCCAATGGTCACAATCATGATTCCTGCACATAACGAAGAAGTCATGATTGAGGAGACAATTACCTACTTATTTGAAGAATTGAATTATGAGAATTTCGAAGTCTTGGTGATGAACGATGGGTCGACCGATAAGACCGGCGCCATTATCACCCGCCTGCAGGAGAAATACCCGCGGTTACGAACGGTAGAAATTCTGAAGAATAAGGGAAAGGCCCACGCCTTCAATATCGGCATGTATTTCGCCAAGGGAGAGTACATCCTCAGTAACGATGCCGATACGATTCCAGAACCGGACGCACTGATGAAGTATATGAATTTCTTCATGCGAGACCGCGATATGAATACATCTGCTGTGACAGCCAATATGGATGTTCAGAACCGGACGACACTGTTAGGCAAATCTCAAACCGTGGAGTTCACCAGTATCGTGGGGGTTATCAAACGCAGTCAGACTGCCGTTAACGACTCGATGTATGCCTACAGCGGGGCCAACACGTTGTACAAGAAAGAGTTCTTGATCGACGTTGGTGGCTTCCGGCAGAACCGGGCTACCGAGGACATTAGTATCGCCTGGGACCATCAGATGCTGGGGGCTGTCCCTCGTTTTGCGCCGAACATCATTTTTCACATGAATGTGCCGGAAACAGTTCGGGACCTCTATCATCAGCGCAAACGGTGGGCACAGGGTGGGACCGAAGTGTGGCTGACCAATATTAAAAAGTTCCTGCGGCATCCGGTTGAGCACCGCTACCAGTGGTCCATGTTCGTGGACTCCACGTTGTCGATCATCTGGTCGTTCTTCTTCACGATTACGTCATTCGCCTTCATTGCGTTGATGCTGTACTTCCTGTTCACGGGCAATTACGAGCGTTTGATGCATGGAATCGTGATTTCGTTTATTTTCGTGACGTTTGAAATGTTTGCCGGTTTTATGCAGCTACTGGCGGCACTGTTGCTGGACCACCACGGTGCTAAGATGAAATATCTCTTCTTTGCGCCACTGTACATGCTTTTCTATTGGATGGTCAATCCCATCACTGTGGTCATGACCTTTATTCCAGCATTGAAGACTATTCTCGGATTTGGTTCTGGAACCTGGGTCAGTCCTAAGCGTCAGTCGATGAAGAAATGAGACTAGACGTGTGGTAAGTGGCCGCAATTAGAAGATTTTTAGTCGTGGCTATTTGGTATATACCAAATAGTGTACCATGTTTGCTGATGTCCGTGTGTAAAGTGTTTGTAAAGGTATTGGGACAGGATACAAACGTATTTTGGTCGTCAATAGACAATTGATTAACAGTTATTACCTGATTAAAAATATTAAAAAATGGTGTATCCCCAAACAAGCGGGATGCACCATTTTTAAATATTTATCGCCGTTCAATCGCGAGTAAGAACGGGGGATTATGCACCTGATTAATGAAGCCGTATTGCAACACCTGATAGACCTTCTGTGGCAACTGCTGGCAGAAGTCCACCACGGCATTTCGTTCTGTCTGACCACCCGGATGGCCGTAGTAGACGACCAGGATGACGCGACCGCCACGTGGCAGGTGCTTCAGTAGTTCCGTCACGGCGGCTAGGGTCGTCGTCGGTTGGGTGATCAGTGACTTGTCGCCACCCGGTAGGTAACCCAAGTTGAAGATGGCCCCGCTCACCGGCGTGGTAGCTGTGAGGTAATCCCCGACGTGTTCGTGCCCCGTCGCATGGAGCTCGACCTGAGGCGCCAGGCCCGTCAGCGTCAACTGGGTCTGGGTTTCCTTGAGTGCTGCCTCCTGAATATCAAAGCCAATCACGTGGCCCGTTTTGCCGACCAGACTCGCTAGAAAAATCGTGTCGTGGCCGTTTCCCACAGTGGCATCGACGACGGTATCACCGGGGCCGACACATTCACTGAGCAGGGTGTGACTGTACGTTAAAGCATTGGGTAAATTCATTATAAATCATCTCCGTAACGCGTTAGATACCATTGGGTGACCGTCAACAGGACGAAGCCCAGTGACCAGCCAGCGACGACATCACTAGGGTAGTGGACGCCCACATAGACCCGTGAGAGGCCAATGATCATGATCCATAGACTCAGCACGCCAATGAGCAACCACCGCCAACCGGTGTACTGCCGCAGTGACCAGCCAATCAGGACGATCACTGTGCCCCACAGTAGCATGGCGGTAATGGAATGACCACTGGGAAAACTGTAGGAGCTGGCCGCTACAAGCCGGTCAACGGTGGGACGGTCACGCCGAACCACGTGCTTAATGATACTGTTGCCGATTCCCGCCCAGAACAGGACGTTCCAGCCAAGGAAGAGAGCACCGCGGTATCGCCGAGCAATCACCAGACCAGCAATGATCAGCAGAGTTATCCAGGTCACCGGTCGAGGATTCCCGGATTTGGTAATGGTAATAATCGTTTGCGTCAGCCCGTGTGGCAATGGCTGCCGAACCCAGCTGATGATGGTATGGTCAAACGCGGCCAGCCAGCTTTGCTGATAGACGACACCGATCAGATCGAGTAAAAAAATAATCCCCGCGGCCATGGTGAACCGCCAGCGAAGCTTTGAAATAGGTGGCATGAAGAGCCGCCTCCTTTATAGTCGTAAAATTAGTGCGTGTCATGAATGATTCATGACCACCGCTTTTGGATAAGTGAAACGCAATATTATTTTTTCGATAATCAATCCTATTCAGTATAGCACATTGGCCAGGTAGAACGGCCGGCAGATAACGCCCGACAGCTCGAGTCTTTCTGTCGGTGAGAGGGTCGCCCAGTTCCAATCAGAAAACTGATAAGAATCCCGTGAAGCCCTTGCTTTTCCGGAGGTGGTTTGCTAAGATGAAAACAATTTGATTATTCAAAGACGTTGACGAGAAGTAGTAGTTCTGGTGGGTATTTAGAAAGCGGATGGTTGCTGCAAATCCGTTACTCCAGGGACGAACTTATCTCCGAGTCACTTCTGCCGAAAGGTGGGCGTTTGGCGACGTTATCAGCCGGAATGAGCCTCGAAGTTGTTTCGAGGAAATGTAGGTGGTACCGCGCTTAGACGCCCTGCAGGAGCCCATTTTGGGCTGCTGGGGGCTTTTTTTGTGGCACGACGTTAATTGAGAAAGGGAGCGAAATTTTTGGCTTACAAACACCAAATTATTGAGCACAAGTGGCAACATTACTGGCGGGTCAACGAAACTTTCAAGACCGCTGACACCCAAACGAAACCAAAGTATTACGTCTTAGACATGTTCCCTTATCCTTCTGGGCAAGGGTTGCACGTTGGACATCCTGAAGGATACACGGCAACCGATATCATGGCTCGTTTGAAGCGGATGCAAGGCTTCAACGTTTTGCACCCAATGGGGTGGGACGCTTTCGGTTTACCAGCCGAACAGTACGCTTTGAAGACAGGGCATAATCCTAAGGACTTTACCGCGCACAATATCAAGAACTTCAAGCGGCAGATTCGTTCCTTGGGCTTCTCTTATGACTGGAGTCGCGAGGTCAATACGACCGACGAATCCTTCTACAAGTGGACCCAATGGATCTTCGAACAGCTCTACAAGAAGGGCTTAGCCTACGAAGACAAGATCATGGTCAACTGGGCTCCCGACTTCATGGGTGGGACCGTTGTGGCCAACGAAGAAGTCATTGATGGCAAGACGGAACGTGGGGGTTACCCCGTTTACCGCGTGCCAATGCGCCAATGGGTGCTGAAGATTACGGCCTATGCAGACCGTTTGATCGACGACCTGGATGACCTGGACTGGCCTGACAGCATCAAGGAAATGCAACGGAACTGGATCGGTCGTTCTGAAGGTGCCAGCGTCTTCTTCCCAGTCGATGGGCAAGAAGACACCAAGGTTGAGGTCTACACGACCCGTCCTGACACGTTATTTGGGGCAACCTACATGGTCTTAGCCCCAGAGCACGCCTTGGTCGACCAGATCACGACGTCGGAACAAGCCGACGCCGTAAAGGCCTACAAGGCAGCCATTGAAAGCAAGTCCGATCTCGAACGGACCGACTTGAACAAGGACAAAACCGGGGTATTTACCGGGGCTTACGGTATCAACCCACTGAGTGGTAAGAAGTTGCCAATCTGGATTGGCGATTACGTACTGGCATCTTACGGGACTGGGGCCATCATGGCCGTACCTGCTCACGATGACCGGGACAACGAATTTGCTCAGAAATTCAATCTGCCAATTACCCAAGTTATCGCGGGGGATGACGATACCGACGTTCAAAAGGCTGCATACACCGGCGATGGCGAACACATCAACTCCGACTTCCTGAATGGGATGGACAAGAAGACCGCCATCAAGGCCGCTATTGACTGGCTCGAAAAACACGACGCTGGCCACAAGCAAGTTAACTTCCGCCTGCGTGACTGGATCTTCTCCCGTCAACGCTACTGGGGTGAACCAATTCCCGTTATTCACTGGGAAGATGGCGAAACCACGTTGGTTCCTGAAGATGAATTGCCTTTGAAGCTGCCAGCAGCCAAGCAACTCGAACCTTCTGGTACCGGTGAAAGCCCACTGGCTAACCTGGATGACTGGGTTAACGTTGTGGACGAGAACGGTCGTAAAGGGAAGCGCGAAACCAACACCATGCCACAGTGGGCTGGGAGCTCATGGTACTTCCTGCGTTACATTGATCCACACAACGACCAAGCGATTGCAGATCCCGACAAGCTGAAGTACTGGATGCCAGTTGACCTTTACATTGGTGGGGCCGAACATGCCGTCTTGCATTTGCTCTACGCACGGTTCTGGCACAAGTTCCTCTACGACCTCGGTGTCGTTCCTACCAAAGAACCTTTCCAGAAGTTAGTTAACCAGGGGATGATCCTGGGGACTAACCACGAAAAGATGTCCAAGTCCAAGGGGAACGTCATCAATCCCGACGAAATCGTCGAGAAGGATGGGGCCGATACCTTACGGCTGTACGAAATGTTCATGGGGCCATTGGAAGCTTCCAAGCCTTGGAGCACGGAAGGCATCAACGGTTCTCGTCGTTGGCTAGACCGAGTATGGCGGTTATTGATTGATGATAACAACCGTCTGCGTGATCGGGTCACGATGATCAACGATGGTAAGCTGGACAAGATCTACAACCAGACCGTTAAGACGGTGAGTGAAGACCTTGAAGCCATGCGCTTCAACGTGGCGATCTCACAATTGATGGTCTTCGTTAACGAAGCTTACAAGGCTGACAGTCTCCCATTGATCTACATGGAAGGTTTCGTCAAGATGATCGCGCCAATCGTGCCACATATTGCTGAAGAACTCTGGTCATTGATGGGTCACGACGAGACGATTTCTTACGAAAAGTGGCCAACCTACGACCCTAAGCAATTGGTTGAAGATGTGGTTGAAATGGTTGTCCAAGTCAACGGTAAGGTCCGCGCCCACTTGAAGGTCGCCAAGGATGCTGCCAAGGATGACATTGAAGCCGCAGCATTGGCTGATGACACGGTCAAGATGCACACGGATGGCAAGACCATTCGTAAGGTGATCGTGGTGCCAGGCAAATTGGTTAACATCGTTGCCAACTAGTCGTTATTGAATCTTAAATGAATGATATAAAGTGCCAGCCACTTTCCTAACGGAAGGGGGCTGGCACTGTTTGATTGGCAGAATCTACAGCAAACGGTACGATTAAGTCACTTAGAACAAATATTGCAATATGATTATAAAACGATTAAAACTAATTAATCAGAGAAACCGTAGTCGCTGTATGAGTGCGTTTCAACTATACGTGGGGGGCTTCGTCATGTGGCGTAAGTTACGAATACTTAGTCAATTTGAACTGCGACAAACTTGGGATGACAAGGGTATTTTATTTTACACGTTAATCTGTCCAGCAATTTACTTTGTCATAGCTGACTTGAGTTCTAAGGGGCAACCGTTTGGTGTCCACAACATTGCGTCTCAACTACTGGGGTATTGGGTTTATATTATTCTCGTCGGCGTACTCAACGGTTTTCAATTTGGATTGGTCGGTATGCGAGAGAGCAATTTCTTAAAGATGTTTACCATTATCGCTGGCGATAAGCGGCTGATCTTCTACAGCAATCTAATCGTTCAAACACTCTTTGTCCAAACTGAAATCGTTTTGTTCGATATTTTTGTGTTAATTCTAAATCCGTCCGCACTGTTTCTGATTCCGATGATGGTTGGTGGCTTCTTTTTGAATTTTCTGTTGATTCCAATCGTCGCTGGATTCACGAATTTTGTCTTGCTCCTGCCACTTAAAGTTAACCTGATGTCGCTACTGATGATGGGATATATTTTTCTTGCAATGCTAATTATCAATCTGCCCTATCAGCTGGATTCGTTATTGGGAGTTGTCCTAACGATAATCATGCCAAGTTCCTATATGATTCAGTTTTACAGTGCGGGTCTGAATATGCTGGGGCAAGCAACGCTGGTCAATGTGGGACTTTTAACGATTGTCGCCTTATTTTATTTATTGGTTGGCTTCTATCCGGTTCGCCACATGAAGCTGCAGTCGCATACCAGTCGCTATTAGGAGGCCCTCTATGGAAATACAAGATTTTTCATATCAGTTGCCGGATGGCCGGCAATTATTTCAGCACCTATCGGCCGTCTTTGACACTGGTAAAATTAATATCTTATTGGGCGTAAATGGCGTGGGAAAGACGACGTTATTGGATTTTATTGCCGGTGTCAGCGAGCGTCGTGATTTGCCGTTTGTGGGATTTCCGACAATGCATCAGGTCGCCTATCAGATGCAGGATGCGCCATTCACGGGTTCCGCCACGGTCGCGGATACCTTGAAGATGATGGTAGGTCTCGACCGGCCAGACGAGCACTTTTCAGAGAATCAGCTGCCGGCAAGCCTCCAAGAAATTGCGCATAGTCATTTCCGCGATTTATCCGGTGGACAGCGTCAATTGGTTATTCTGGAAGGGGTCTGTCAATTACAACGAGAGCTGTATCTGTTCGATGAACCTGAGAGTGGATTGGATGTCAAAGTTGCGGTCAGCGTGCTTGATCGGATCCAGCAGCTAACGGCCGATGGGAAGACCGTAATTATGACAACGCATCATTTTCGTAATTTGCCCACCGAAAATGTCAAAGTTTTGGTGCTCGCCGGAAAGCGGATTGCGTTCAGTGGAACGCCAAATGAATTGATGGTACAGACGGGAACGAGTAGTTTTGAAGAGGCTTATTTGAAGACAGACGCTTAGGAAAAATAGTCATGAAAAAAATCAACTGCCACATTTGGGAGTTGATTTTTTAATAGCATTATTTGATTGAGAATAAGTGGTCAACAATTTCTCCTGACTATCGACGACGGTGCCGCACGAACGTAAAGAAATGTAGGATGCTGGCCAGTAGGACGTAAAAGATAATAACAAAGCTGGCATACGTCAGCCAGAATTTACCGGCCGCAAAGACGCCAAACCACCAAGCCTGCAGGCCCATGGTGATCAACGCCATGATAGCGATCATGAAGAAGAGCAGTATGTAACGTTTCAAGGTATTATCATCCTTTCGTGGCCGGTCGGCAATCTTTTGGGAGAGACGGTGACATTCCGCGAGCTTATTTTCCCGCGGAGCGTGGGTCCCCCAGGTACCGGTACCGACAAATTCGCCGACTTTGATCAGGCCAGCGCCGGTCAAAACGCGATCGATTGTGACAAAGGTTTGGTCGGTGATGCCGGTAAAGAAGTTATCGGCTGAGCTGATGAAGCAGGTCGTCATACTCAGGTAATGTTTATCCTTATATTTACCGGGTAGGGTGTCGGCCTTCGAGGTCATCCGAACCAGCCGGAATCGCATGCAGTCAAAGAACTGTTTCATGACACCGGGCATTCCACCCCAGTAGGTTGGGGCACAGATAATCCAGAAGTCGCTGGCAGCCATCTTAGCCTCAATTTCGTCGAGAGCCGGGCAAGCCTTCTCCTTGGTATCGGGATAAATATCGTAATCACGCAGGAAAACCGATTCAACCTCGGCTGAATCCGGTAAGCCATCCAAGACTGCTTGGAGGTAGCCGGCCGTGATGCCGTGGCGTTCGTGACTTCCTAATAGTGCTAAGTAACGCAAAGCAATCGCCTCACTTTTAGAATCTATGATGTCGGAGTGATGGCGCTACTTAACTGGTTGGTAGCGCTATCAGTGACTATGTAACTAGTATACCGCATTGGTGGGGAAAGCTTTAGGATTTGAGCTTTTTGGTGGGGGATGGTTGGTTCGGAGCACAGGTCGTTAAACATATGTTGGGAATTTTTAGCCGTTAGGTCTTTGTTGGTTTAGGGCGTTGTTTTGATTTTATGTTGGTTTGGGGCTCTCTCTAATTTTATGTAGCCGAAACGTGCTCCAGCAGGCAGTCAGTTCCGCTTAACCTCAATAAGGAAAAATCTAGATTTTCTGATTTTATGTTGATTTGGATCTCTCTCTAATTTTATATAGCCGAAACGTGCTCCGCAAGGCAGGTCCCTGCGCTTAACCCCAATAAGGAAAAATCCAGGCCCGGGATTTTTCCCTTATTGACGTTAATGCTCAGGACCTAAGCGCCTTGCTCCGCACTCTTTTCTACAACAAAAAGCCCTCGCGGACCAACCGGTCGGCGGGGGTACTTGATTAATTATTGCAGTAATTCTGTTAAGATAGCGAAGAAGCGGTGCTTAACAACTTCATCTTCGCCAGCCTTTGAGAATTGGTAATTGAGTAAGTGACGGTCAAATTCGTGGAAGAAGACGTCAGCCATCGTTTGATAATCACTATCGTTGGTCTGGTCGATCCGCTTAAAGCTACGCCATGTAGAATAAATCAATTGCGCGTCTTGAACCTGTGCTAACTCTGGAAAATGTTGGCGGATACTTTTGGTCATCCGCACAACTTGCTTGGCTCTTTCCGGCGACATTTGCATTTCTGGAGCTGCAGTAGCTCCAGCTGCTACTTGTGTCATAATGGCATTCCTCCTTGAATAATCTGTTTCTTGACTGCCTCCAGCATACCACTGTTCTCTGAATCCGGTAAAGCAAACTGCAATTGTGACGGCCTATATTCCCAAATCTTTACCGAAAACTGATATTTGCGACCAGAAAGCTATGGTATAATGTTTGTTTGATTAGCTTGGCAGTTAGCCAAGATTGGAGTACGTTGAATTTTTATATTGAAAGTAGGGTGTCAAATGTCGGCAAGGTCTGATCAAACAGGAAATCAAACCGCGAGCGCGCAAGACCAAATGGTTGCTGGCTCGGCGTGGATGACCGCGGGAAGTATCTTTTCCCGGATTCTCGGCGCAATCTATATTATTCCGTGGAACATCTGGTTTGGGACATTCTTCCTGCAAGCCAACGCGTTGTACGGGAAGGGTTATAACATCTATAGCTTCTTCCTGATTGCGGCCATTGCCGGGGTGCCTTCCGCCATTGCCAAACAGGTTGCGCACTATAACGCGCTGAACGAGTATGGTATCAGTGTGCGGTTGTATAAGCGGGGGCTAGTGATCGCCATCCTAACTGGGGTGATCATTGCCTTACTGCTGTTCTTGGGTGCACCGCTATTTACCGGTGGCGATAAGAACCTGATTCCCGTGCTGCACTCGCTGGCTTGGGCTATCCTGATTATCCCCACAATGAGTCTGACGCGGGGCTACTTCCAAGGCTTCCAGCAAATGGCACCGTCCGCGATTTCCCAGTTTGTCGAACAACTGGCGCGAGTCGCCTACATGTTAATCACGGCCTTTGTCATCATGTACATCTTAAAGGGTGACTGGGTCTCCGCCGTGTCACAATCCACGTTGGCCGCTGCCATCGGGGCGCTGTGTGGGCTGATTGTCTTGGGCGTCTACTATTGGAAACGTCGCGACTACTTCCGCGGTTTGGTTGCCGGCAGTAACGAGGAATTAGTCGTTCCCGCCAAGCAACTCTATAAGGAAATCATTGCCCAGGCCGTCCCATTCATCATCTTGGGGGCCGGCATCACGATTTTCCAATTGATTGACCAATACACGTTCGCGCCAATCATGCATTTAGCGGGCAATTACTCGGATGCCTACCTGAACGACCTCTTCGCGCTGTTCGGGGTAAATGCCAATAAATTAATTATGATTACCATTTCGTTGTCCTCGGCTCTGGCTGTGACGGTTGTCCCATTACTGTCCGAAGCCTACACACGGGGCAATAAACATGAAATTTCTGGCCAACTGACCAACGCCTTCTTGATGTTTGAATTCGTCATGATCCCCGCAGCATTGGGGATGTCAGCCGTTGCGCGGCCATTAAACATCGTGTTCTATGGGCAAACGCAGGAAGCCTTGGGTTCGTCAATCCTGGCGTTCTCATCCTATCTATCGATTCTCCTCGGTCTCTACACGGTGGTTTCCGCGCTGATGCAGGGGATTTCGCAGAACCGCCGTGCCGTACATTACTTTGCGGTCGGTACCGTGGTGAAATTCATCGTCCAATGGCCACTGGTCTATTTCTTAGGAGCCTTTGGGCCACTGGTTGCGACCGGGATTGGCTTGTTCGTGACGTGTTACCTAATTATTCACTCATTAGACGTCCAATTCGGCATCAACTATGCCACGATTGCCAAGAAGACTAACGGTATTCTGTTGGCCTCCATTGGGACCTTTGCGATTGCGCGGGTCGTCGTGATGTTGGGGAGTCTACTGGGAAGCAATGGTCGGATCATCAGCTTCACGGTGACGGCAATTGCGGCTGTCCTCGGTGGGTATTTCTACGTCTACATGATGTTGAAGAGTCGGTTAGCCGATGCCATCATCGGTAATCGCGTAGCCGGTCTGCGCCGGCGGTTGCACATTCGTTAGGAGGGTGCGAGATGAATATTGAACGTTATTTAACGGAGCATCGGCAGGGCACGCCGCGGCAGATTTTACGTCTGCTGCACCAACAGCGTGTGACGGTCAATGATGACGTGGTCGATTCACCACTGTTAACGGTGGCCAAGTCCGATCAGGTTCGCGTGGATGGTATGGCCGTCACCGGTCGCCAGCCGCAATACATGGTCTTCAACAAGCCGATTGGGTTTCAGCTCAGCATGGACCCGACCAGTGCGCATAGCCTGGGCAGCCTGTTAAATACCTTAGATCAAGTGCGGCCACTCAAAGCGTTGGCAGACCTGCCTAAGGAGGCCAGTGGCTTGGTATTGGCTAGCGATGACGACCACTTTCTAGCCGACGTTGATCTGCAGGAGTGGGTCAGCACCTTGCGTGTTCAGCTCACGGGTGAAGTGGCGCAGTTGCCGATTCTGGAAGGTGATATCACTTTTGAAGATATTAAGATTGTGCCGGACACGATTCGCCAATTAACGACGGTTACTGTCCGGACACGAGACCTGACCGTAGCGGTGCCCACGTTGATGGCGCTGAAGGGCGTCAATGGCCCTGTGAGCCGTGTGGCGTACGGTCCGCTACCATTACCGGTCGATTTATCCAGCGCGTCATACCGTGGCTTATTTCCGGCAGAAATCGATGCGTTGAACGGGCCGCTAGACGCCGATCTTTCGGCTTCGCACGAGTCGTAAAATGATGTAGCTGGGTTTTCAAAACCCGTCGCCTGCGGCTGTCAGGGATTCCGCCTGCTGTGGGGACCGGTCCAAGCCTGTGAGGCGGTCTTGGACCTCGACTTGAAGCCGTCAAAATTCAGACGTCTCCAAGCTCGTCCTATGACCTAACCTGACAAAAAACGTCAGCTAAGGTCATCGTCACGGCTGGCTACGTCCCTGACCTCCTCTGGCTAAGCATGGTTTCTCGACTATCAAATTGTTTTATCACGTTGGTGTTAAGCAGAGATCAGTGCCGCTTCTAACGTGTAATTGAATTCCTTTCTTTTATTTAAATCTTACTTAAACCAGTCGGCGGCAAGCTCCTAATCGAGTTTGTCGCCGATTTTTTGAATCTTGTTAGAGAAGTCAAATTTGTAATTGTTTCGTTGTAACAGAATTTCAGATTTAACATCGCTAGCTCAAGACTGATATCTGATCGTGAAGACTTGTTAGAACTATCTGGACTAAAAGTTAGTGCAGCCGGAGGCAGGTAGGATGTAGTCAGCTGTGACAGTCATCTTAGCTGGTGATTTTTACCAGGTTAGATGACGGGACGTGTTTGGAAACTCGCATGAACCTCGCGAGGTTTCAAACCGAGGGTAAAGACCGCTTCTCAGGCTTTACCCGTTCCCCATAGCAGACGGAATCCTGCTAGCCGCAGGCGAAATGAAGGTTAGTCCGGTAAGATTTCCACGCGAGCCAGCAAGTCGTCCTTGATCGTCATTCGGAAGGGGCTGGTGCCGTTGAAGCCGTTGCCCGTCACACTAAGTTGAACCGTCCAGGTCGTGGCGTTGTCCTGCGTGAAGTCTTCCAGTTCGAAGTGGGATTGCTTGCCAATGTTGTCGGTTTGATTCCATTTGGCAATTTCGGTCGGGCCGTTGTAAGTGGTGCCCCAATCATCGAGGACAGCATCGAACGTGAACTGGGCGACGAATTGGTCGCTGTCGGCATTGTTGGTTGCAGTGATAAAAGCGGTAATTGCAGCAGGCAAGGTTAATTCATCCATAGTAAGTGCTCCTTTTTGTTAGAGGACAGCAATAACGTTGCCCCGAAATTGTCTTAATTATGCGTGACTAGGCGGTACCTGGCAAGCAAAAACAACTGTTAATTATTTGCCATATTGGGTGTTTCAATTTTTGAAAATCGGACTGATTTGGCAACTGTGAGAGCTTAGACCAGTGCCTCATGAGCCTTCATAAACTGTGGCAGGACGTCGATAATCTGGTGGGGTAAGACCACGTACTGCTTCTCCGCTAATTCTTCGGCGATGGCGCTGTGACTGTAGACTGCGGCCAAGACCGCATCGGTGTGATCGGCAAACTGGGCAACGAAGCCACCGACCATGCCGGCTAGCGTATCGCCCATACCACCGGTCGCCTGAGCGGGGGTACCGAGTGGGCTTTCGTAGACCGCAGTCGGCGTGTAGATCTGGGTGCGATGAGACTTAACGATGACCGTTGCGTTAAGCTTGGCCACGGCCGGCTGATTGTTTGCGACGGTTTGATCGGCAATTGGAATGCCGCTGAGCCGTTGCCACTCCATCTGGTGCGGCGTAAAGATCAGGTGGGCGTTCGGTAAGGCCAGATTGTGTTGGGCAATCAACGTAATGGCTGAACCATCGATGACCACCGTCTGGGTTGGCTTGAGTGCGCCAAAGGTCGTGTTCAAGGCCATTAACCCGGCTTCATCGGTGCCTAATCCGGGGCCAATCACGACAACATCGGCCGAGCTGACCAAACTTTTCATTTGCTCATGATTGGTCATGTCGGCAAACATGGCTTCTGGCAGCCGCGCGTGCAGACTGGTCTGGTTACTGGCATCGGTAATGGTCGTGACCAACCCGGCGCCGGCATATACAGCCGCTGCACTGGCCATCAAAATAGCACCGCCGAAATTACGGTTGCCCCCGACCAGGGTGACCCGTCCGTAAGTGCCCTTATAGCTGTCAGCTGGGCGTTGCCGAATTGTTTTGGTTAAGATGGATTGCGAGAGCGTTTCCATGTGAATTCCTCCTCAAAATTGTTTTCGCTTTCAGTATAGCATTTTAGTACCGGAAAACGGCTTACAATTCGGCGCGGTTATGCTAGAATTAAGATTAAGTATACTTTGGACATTGTTGTGGTCCGAAAAAATTAAAGGAGGTCCAATCATGGCAATTGATTGGCAACAGTTATCTGAACAGTATCGCGAGGATTACGTCGCTGACCTGACGACTTTAGTCGGCATCGACAGTGCACGAGATGATTCTAAAGCTACCGCAGACTACCCACTCGGGCCCGGTCCAGCGAAAGCTCTGATCGCATTTTTAGGATTAGCTGAACGTGACGGCTTTACCGTCAAGAACCTCGATAATTTAGTTGGTTACGTTGAATTTGGTGAAGGTGACGAGACGTTGGCCATTCTGGGTCACGCCGACACCATGCCCGGTGGTAAGGGCTGGCACACCGACCCTTTCACGCTGACCAAGAAGGACGGCAACTTGTACGGCCGGGGGACCTCTGATGACAAGGGACCTGCATTGGCTGCGTACTACGGTTTAAAGATGATGAAGGACCAAGGCATCAAGCCAACCAAGAAGATTCGGTTCATCATTGGGACCGACGAAGAGAGTGACTGGACAGGAATGCACCACTACCTCGACCTGGAACCCGCACCAACGTTAGGCTTCTCACCCGATGCTGAATTCCCACTGATCAACGGTGAAAAGGGGAACGTGACGTTCGAAAGCCACTTTGCTGGGGCTAACGGCGGTAGCGTGACCTTACACGACTTCCAAGCCGGACTGCGGGAAAACATGGTCCCACGGGACGCCGAAGCTACGGTTGAAACGCCCGATGCCGACCAAATGATGGCCGACTTCAAGACGTTCTTGGCCGATGCTCCGGTTACTGGGACGGTTGAACAGGCTGCCGCTGGCTTGCATTTCGAAGTCATTGGGAAGGCCGCTCACGGAATGGAACCCAAGAACGGGATCAATGCTGGGACTTACCTGGCTAGCTTCCTGACGAGCTACGACTTCGGTGGTGACGCCGATGACTTCCTGAGTCTGTTGGCCCACGAGTTGCATGACGATTCTCGGGCCCACAAGTTGGGGTTAGCCTTCACCGACGAAGTGATGGGTGACCTGACCATGAACGTCGGCATCATGACGTTTACGGCCGATAAGGGTGGCCTCATCAATACCAACTTCCGTTACCCAACCGGAATTGGCGCTGCAGAAATCTTAGTTGGGCTACAAAAGGCAACGGCCATGATGAATGTTGAAATTAAGCAAGGCCGCGAAATGGTACCACATTACGTCGATCCAAGTGACCCAATCGTCACCACGTTGATGGATGTTTACCGGCAACAGACCGGCGACACTGACGCACAGCCAGAAGTCGTCGGTGGTGGGACTTACGGTCGTTTGATGAAACGTGGCGTGGCCTTTGGGGCATTATTCCCCGGCACGCAAGACACGATGCACCAAGCCGACGAGTTCCAACCAGAAGATGATTTAATCAAGGCGATGTCCATTTATGGGCAGGCGACCTATGAGTTGACGAAATAGGGTGTGAGGAGCACCCACAAGGGAGTGGTAAAGATGTCCGAACGCTACGAGCGAATTCTAGTTGGGGTGGACGGTTCCCGGCAAGCCAAACGCGCGGTTGAAAAAGCCATCGCGGTTGCTGTCAGAAACGAAGCTGATTTAATTATCGTTACTATCATGACGGGTGGCGATTACGTTGGAATCGGCAACAATACCAAAGTCGGTTTCGGCTTTGTGGATCAAGAAGTCATGGATGAGGCCCGCCAGCGTTCGGAACAGACCGTCGACGCGTACCGCAAGCAAGCTGAGGAGGCCGGGGTCAAACATGTTGAAACGTCCGTGTTCTACGGACACCCCAACATTGACCTGGCCAAGACCTTGCCGCAGGAATACAATGCCGATCTGATCATGATTGGGGCCATTGGCTCTAACGTGGTCGAACGGATGTTGATGGGCTCCACTGCCAGTGCCGTCGTGACGAACGCCGTTACCGACGTGCTGATTGTCCGCACCGATATGCAGAACCATTCTACCAAGTTCAAGCGTATCTAGGATTCACAGCTGTCAACTGCGCCGGCTAAGATAGTTGTAAGTCAAAGACGTGAGCTTGCTAGCAGGTGTTCTTAATTGTTCGAATTTTAAAATGATTAATTTTTACTGGAAGGCTGACTCAATTGAGTTGGCCTTCTTTTTTGCCGTCTACTTATTACTAATGTAATTTTCGCCGATTTTGTCGCATAATTTTACTGGGCTTATGTATTTCTTAACTCTTTCTTGATTATCGGTCTCTATAACCTATGCCGGATGATTTGCAGTGGCCACCGCCGATTAGGGTGAGTTGGTACACGGATACATAGGTCAGTTAAAATAATGCTTACTCAAAAAGCGGCACGTTGAAATTTCAACGTGCCGCTTGTGTTTAAGCTCGTAGTCAATTACAGACGGTGGATATCCAGGACACTACCAGTGTTGGCATCTGCGACGAATTGGTATTGCACTAATTTGTCGTCTTCGTAACGCGTGATGCCGCCATAATAAACGCGTGATTTAACCGCGAATTTCTGGAAAGGTACCGCATGTTTCTCAATCCAGGCCCCTTCAATGGGGGACTCTTGGCGGAACTGGTGCTTGACCTGCTCCAAAATATTATCGGGGTTCAAGCGCGAGCCGCCACCAAAGAAGCGCGTGATGAATATGCCCATTAAGCCTCCGACTACCCCGGTAAGGCTGAGTTGATACAATTGTCCGTTTCTAGCAGTCATCCTACCGCCTCCTTAGCAGTTTATTTGTGGGACGTGTAAACGTTCTATCTGCCCTTAGTATAGCAATGTTTAAGAGGAAGTTCCCGTAAAAAGGTAGAAAATTTTAGAAAATAATGTTATCGCCAGTATACGCAGAGTTTGGCGAGGTGTAAAGCTTGAAATTTTTGAAAAATAGTTGTTTAAATTGAATTGGTGATTTTAATCTGGAAGCCAAGAAACATGGCGTTACAGGCAAAAATTCTTAATTAAATGACAAAAAGTAAGCAGATTAAGCTAAAATTTTGTAATCCCCCGGCCACATTGCTATAATGATGTTTGTGTATTTTTTAAAACTTAAATAAAGGAGTGCTTACTCATGGAACAATTACCCAAAATGTCAGCCGCTGATCTGAAAGACGTCGTCAAAGACGGTAAGACCATGTTATTCTTTTCCGCTACTTGGTGCCCGGATTGCGCCTTCATTAAGCCAGCAATGCCCGACATTGAAGCAGAATATCCCGATTTTAAGTTTATCGCGGTTGACCGCGACGAAAACATCGACTTGGCTGCCGAATTAAACGTCTTCGGTATTCCTAGTTTTATCGCCTTCTCAAATGGCGATGAAATTGGTCGATTAGTCAACAAGGACCGCAAGACCAAGGCTGAGGTTGAAGAATTTATTAATTCATTAGCAGCCAACGCCGATTAAACCGTTGGAAAGGATCCCACATGTTAATTGCTAGTTATAATCCCCAAGAATTAGGGGACACTTTGATTGTTATCGTTGCTCAAGACACGCCTGAACAGGCCCACACCGTTCGTGACGGTATCGCACGGATTTACGACGCCGCAACGGAAAAGACCTTAGGCTACAACTTCTTGGAAATTTCCAAGATTTTGCCTAATATCGGTGGCAACGGTCAAGTCATGTTGACCGTTGACGATGTTGCCGCTTTGAATGCCGCATTGGAAGATGCTGGCTTCAACGGCGAATTGGTTGCTGACACGGAATCGAAGTTCATCGTCGGTTACGTGAAGACGGCAACGCCCCACCCAGATTCCGACCACTTGTTGGTTACGGAAACGGTCGTGGACAATGACCAATCCGTTCAAATCGTCAGTGGGTCGCCCAACATGCAAGCCGACATCAAAGTTGTCGTCGCAAAGGTTGGCGCGATGATGCCCAATGGCTTGATCATCTGGCCAGGCGCTTTACGTGGCGTTGAAAGTGACGGAATGATCTGTTCCGGTCGTGAGTTGCGCTTAGCCAATGCGCCACAACGTCCAGGTGCCCTGATTCTTCCCGATGACTATGAAGTTGGGGAACCGTTCGACTTTGAACGGGGTCAAACAATCTTCATGGCCCAAGAAAATGCTTAAGAAACATTACGAAAGCGGGTTTGCCCTTGTCGGCAACCTGCTTTTTTGTGTACAATAGGGGAGATTGCCTTTAGCCAATTTGGGGAGGGTGGTCAGAAAAGGGTTTAGTGCGCAGTCAAAATGCGCTCACCGCTTCACGTTTTTTAGCGAGGCGGCTAAAATGAGTTTTAGTGACACATACCATCAAATAAATTATAAAACTAGCTTTTAGCTAGACAAAAAATCAGGGAATGAGTTAAGCAACCGCCGACTCAGGCGGCGTCTCCTCCCAAAGTCTTGAAATTCGGCAGGTGCGGTGTGTACCCGTCAAGGAGGAAGAAACATGGAGCACTATGATGGACCAGCTTTTTACCGAAAATTTGCGGTAAAGCCAAATCCCGAACAACTAGAAGATACGACGAACGAACGCGCCCAGCGCTCCGTTAAGCAACGACAGGAACGTAACGATCGGTTGCGTCTTCGTGAGGAACGGGCGGCTAAGCGTGAGCAAGCGTCGAAACAGGATGCACCCGCTAAAACAAGAGAAACATCAGTTGCCAAGTCGATGCCTGCTTCACGACCGACGACACCATCACCGAAATCCAGTGATGATGAGAATTATCGGCCATTTCAGATGACTCCGATTCCTAAGCAGTTGCATTGGTCGCACCCGACTTCCGAGTCACGGCGGCGTTACCGGCGGTTAGTAGCGGAGTTGCATAAGGACGATAGCAGTTTTCTATTGTTTGGAACGGCTGCGGATATGGCCGAATTTGAAAGTGCGTCCGCAACTGATTCACTTGCCACGGCTGACCAAACAACCGTGTCAGTGGAACCAGACGTGTCGACTGTTGAAGCCCCGGCGTCTGAGTCGGTTACGGCGGCCGATGCTGAACCTAGCACCTTTGAAACGCCAACGGACACGGGGGATGATTCGGCAACTGTTGCTGAGGCGTCAACCGCGTCGACTGACGGTGCGGATGACCCAACGAACAGCGATAATGAAGCCGTTGACGATGAGTCAGACGATATGACTTCTGACAGCGAAGTGATTGATGAAGTAACTTCTGAAAACACAACTTCTGAATCAATGACCATTGATAGCGAAACAACTAATCAGCAGGTTACTGACGCTGAAGAAACGGCGGATATTGTCAGCGATGATGCTGACGACACGCCGGAAGACTCGCTTGGCTCTGATAACGTCACTGATTCCGAAGCTGAGACGCTCACGAGTGAAGCGGCACCAACCGAAATCTTCTACCCAACGGCCCCAATTGCCGATGTTGAAGCGACTGCGGCGACTGAGCCTACCAGCCAGGCAACCAGTACCGCCGTCAATGGGGTAGGGGACTACCTGCCCGTGGGAACAGTCAAGACGACGGCTACTTCGGCAACGTCCACGACGGCTTCTGACGCGCCATCGGCCAATGAGTCGTCGGCTAGTGAGGCACCAGCTGATGAAACGGCCTCAACTGACGCAAATTCAACTGAGGCAGCTCCTAACAATTCTGAAACCAACCAACCGGAAAGCGCCGCCAGCCACGCCGCAATTGTACGGTCCACGGCTCATTTAGTCGTGAGTTCAGCGGCGGGGGTTCCGGCAAGTGCTGCATCTAATAGCGCTCATCCGGCCGTGATTCCTGATGCTACGGTGGCCACGACGCCAGACAAAGCGACGATTAAGCCCGTTGTTCAGTCAGCGACCAACGTTGCGCCTACGGATACCCAGGTGTCGACTGATTTAGGGGCACCGACCTCACAGACGACTAGTGATACTGACAGCCGTCCTGCCGAGGTCAATCAACTCCTCGACCGGGCAACGGCAGACGATACCGCACCAACCAGTTCAGCACCACGACAAGCTAAACCCAAGGTCAAGCCATCGCGTGGTCTTGGCCACTCACTCGGCGACATCATGCAAGAAGAGGGTAACGACCAACGCAATTTAGCCTTATTTGATCGGCCTGAGACACCGGATACGGCTCCAGATACCGAAGAGGCTGACCAAAATGAGCGTGGGTATCATTTTCCTGGGGTAGATCTGCTACCAAAGCCGGTCGTTCCCGACGAGGAAGCCCTCGACGAGTGGATCGAACACCAGGCTGAAGTTCTCGACGAAACGTTGAGTGCCTTTCATGTCGACGCGCATGTCACCGACTGGACGGTTGGGCCGACCGTCACCCAGTTCCAGATCAGTCTGGCACTCGGGGTCAAGGTCAATAAGATTACGAACTTAAACGATGACTTGAAGCTGGCCTTGGCCGCCAAGGATATTCGAATCGAAGCGCCAATTCCTGGGAAGAGTACGGTGGGCATTGAAATTCCCAACCTGAAGTCCCGACCAGTCATGTTGTCTGAAATCCTGAATTCACCGGCCTTCCAGAAGAGCGAGTCGCCATTAACGGTGGCCCTCGGGGTCGATTTATTTGGGCAACCACAGGTCACCGATCTGCGGAAGATGCCCCATGGTCTGATTGCTGGGGCCACCGGGTCCGGGAAGAGTGTGTTCATCAACTCCTTACTGCTCTCAATTCTCTACAAGGCCACACCGGCTCAAGTCAAGCTCCTGTTGATCGATCCGAAGGCCGTGGAAATGGCACCGTACGATGCTTTGCCACACCTGTTGTCACCCGTTATTTCCGATCCCAAGGCCGCTGCGGCAGCTCTCAAGTGGGTCGTTACCGAAATGGACCAGCGTTACGAGAAGCTGGCTGCTGCGGGCGTCCGGAACATCGAGCAGTTTAACGACCGTGCCGATGCCAACGACGAGCCATCCCTGAAGATGCCATACATTGTGATTATTATCGATGAATTGGCTGACTTGATGATGATGGCGGCTAGCGAGGTTCAGGACTACATCGTCCGCATTACACAAAAGGCCCGGGCTGCCGGGATTCATCTTCTGGTCGCCACCCAACGGCCGAGTGTCGACATTGTCACTGGGACCATCAAGAACAACATTCCAACGCGGATTGCCTTCATGGTTTCCAGTCAGATCGATTCACGGACCATTTTGGATACCGCTGGAGCCGAGAATCTGTTGGGTCGCGGGGACATGCTGTACCTGGGCAACGGGGCCAGTCAACCCATGCGGTTGCAGGGGGCCTTCGTTGAGTCCGAGGTCGATGCCATCACCGATTTTGTTCGGACGCAGGGTAAGCCACATTATGCCTTTGAGCCGAAGGGCTTACTGCAACGCGAGACGGCCGAAGAGAATCAGGACGACTTATTGCCAAAGGTCTTAGAGTACATTGCTCAGGAGAAGACCGTGTCGACGTCGAAGTTGCAGCGGGTCTTTTCGATTGGCTATAATCGCGCCGCCAACCTGATTGACGATTTGGAACAACATCACTATGTCTCACCACAGCACGGGTCTAAGCCGCGTGAGGTCTACCTCACACCGGATGACTTGGGGAAAGATTTACCTGAGCCACACGAGTAAGGTGCCGCGTCTTCATTGTAAGGTGAATAGTCCTCACTGCCCTTTAATCAGTCTCCGTCTTTTAAGGGGTGGGGGGATATGCTAGAATGGAAAGAGGGTCACTCGCACGGGTTTATCAAGTCAAGTGGCTTTTACCGCACAGAGTAGAAAAGAGGATCATTTAATGGATAACGCAACGGTTTATCATTTTGTCGGAATTAAAGGATCAGGGATGAGTGCCCTTGCCCTGATTTTACATGATAAGGGATTCAAGGTTCAGGGGTCAGATATCACCCAGTACACGTTCACGCAACGTGGCTTGGAAAAGGCTGGTATCGATGTCATGGGCTTTGACGAAGCCAACATTCACGAAGGATTAACGGTGATTGCCGGGAACTCCTTCACGGATGACCATCCAGAAATCAAGAAGGCCCGCGCCATGGGCTTACCCGTTTACCGTTACCATGAATTCTTGGGTCACTTGATCGAAGGTTACACCAGCATCGGGGTTGCTGGTGCCCACGGTAAGACCAGCACGACTGGCCTGCTGTCACACGTCCTTAGTGGCGTGGCACCTACTTCATACCTGATCGGTGATGGGACTGGGAAAGGAACGCCTAACGCGCGCTTCTTCGTTTTCGAAGCCGACGAATACCGGCGTCACTTCTTGGCCACTAAGCCAGACTACGCGATCATGACCAACATCGATTTCGATCACCCCGACTATTACACGGGCATCGACGATGTATACAGTGCCTTCGAAACCTGGGCTAACCAAGTTAAGAAGGGGATCTTCGCCTGGGGTGACGATCCTGAATTGCGTAAATTAAAGACGGATGTCCCCGTTTACTACTACGGAACCAGCGACCGTGACGACTTCCAAGCCAAGAACATCAAGCGTTCAACGACTGGGTCAACCTTTGACGTTTACCATGATGGCAAGAACCTAGGGAACTTTGAAATCCACCTGTATGGTGAACATAACGTGCTGAACAGTCTGGCCGTTATCGCCGTTTCCTACTTCGAAAAGGTCGACATGGAAGAAATCAAGCACGAATTGGCCGATTTCAAGGGTGTTAAGCGTCGGTTCACGGAACGTAAGCTTGCCGACATGACCATCATTGATGACTATGCGCACCATCCATCTGAAATTAAGGCTACGTTGGACGCTGCTCGGCAAAAGTATCCGGACAAGGAGATCATTGCAGTCTTCCAGCCCCACACCTTTAGCCGGACGATTGCTCTGATGGATGATTTCGCCAAGAGCTTGAACTTAGCCGACAAGGTCTTCTTGACCAACATCTTCAGTTCTGCTCGTGAAACGCAAGGCGCCGTCTCCAGTAAGGACTTGGCCGCTAAGATCGTTAAGGGTGGCGAAATCCTGACGGTGGACAACATGTCGCCATTATTGGACTTCCACGATGCCGTTGTCGTCTTCATGGGTGCCGGTGACGTGCAAAAGTACGAACGCTCTTACGAAGAATTGCTGAGCCACCTATCTTTAAAGAACAACTAAATTAAATTATTTATCGTTGAGGTATCCGCCGGTCTGGTGGGTGCCTCTTTTCGTCCAGTGGTGATGGTAGTTATGATGGCGCTGGCGTATCGCCTGCGGTTGCCAGAGGGGGACCGGCCCCAAAGCCGAAGTGCAGTCTTTGACCTCGTCTTGAAGCCACGAAGCCCATAGCTGGAGCCATCCTGGCCTCCTCCGACTTACGTGTGATTGTTGGCTATCATGTGGGTGGTCCAAAAGATAGACCGATACGACTGAAATCAACGAGAAATTGGTTGGCTTGGTTCTAATTTCCTGAGAATTGAATGCTCCAAAATATCTGTTAAGTCTGATATAACAACGATATTAGCCAAAAATGTTTATCAATCTGTCAGAAAATTTTAGATTGTGCAAGGTTTTAGAACAGTACCGTGGTAGAACATAATCAGAGTCGGAGGAGGGCAGAAATGTAGCCTGTTTACAGCACGGGCGATTTTGGAGACTCGTGGTCTTCGAGGCTTCAAATCGAGCGAGAAGACTGGTGGTTTTCCAGCCTGAAGCGTCCCCACAGCAGGCGGAATCTCTGACAGCCGGAGCGCGATCTGCGATCAATTTGTACTAATGTCTATGATTATCTTTCAAATTGTAGCCGTTCATGGTACTATTAGGAACGTAGATGTGTACCCATGGTCGGGTACATTCGAAAATCCTGGCAATTCGCGTTGTTGGGTAATGGCTCTCGGATTGCAAAATCCGGGAGTTTTTTTTCGCTCAAAATTTTGGGTGCCAATTGACTGTATGATAGGCGGGAAGGGGTATGGTGGTGTGTAGGTACGAGCTCGACCATAATTAGCCCTATACTAGTACTAATGTAATTTTTGGCGATTTAGTCGCATCTTTTGGCAAAATAACACGAGAAATCGTTTTAACTTAGAAAACGTTGTGGCACTTAAACAGATTAATTTGTCGTCGGAGATACAACTTCACAGGGCTGGTAGTAATTTATATCGCGATATGCTATTAATATTATTGTGGCGTTTAGATCTAAATTGGGTGCGAGTAGCCAATGGAATTTACCAACTGCTATGCGATTATCCGGTAAAATGGTAATTGTTGAATACGGTTTCAGAACGGTTATGTTTTGTCGAGGACATCCGTCCCGGAAAAACCACAAAAATACATAATTTTCACGTGAAAGCGGATACATTTGGAGAACCGCGTCATTGGGATTTCTGAATTATTTTGCTAATCTTATCTTGTAAGGAGCTGTTTGAGAGATGATGAATGATTTGGCTGCGCTGGTGGCCCAGGATCCCGTGCTACAGTAGTTGTTGCGGACTTGCCCGTTACATATTATCAACGCTTTTCAAATCGAGCATTACCCGGTGGATGAGTTTCAGTTTGATCAGGGAACCCAGTATGACAACACTTATATTTTAGCTGCTGGTAAGGTTAAAATTTATCTGATGTCGGCTGGTGGGAAGGCCGTCGCGTTGGATATTTACGAAAAGGGAGCGTTTATCGGTGAACAGGAAGCCTTGCTGGATAAGCCGTACAGCGCCTCCGTCGTGAATCTGACGCCGGTGACGGTTCTCAGAATTCCCAATGAGGTGTTCAAAATCTGGTTGAAGGAAGATCAACAGTTTTCGCAGAAATTGATTGCCAATTTGGCTGCGCAGATCTATACCTTAACTAACCGGACGGAACGTTACAGTCTGCATTCAGCGTTGGACCAAACCATCTCGTACCTCATTTGGGCGACACGGCGTAATCAGGTCGTGACCCGGACCAACCTGCTCAATGAGATCGATACCTCCAGCCGGAATCTCAATCGCATTATCAAACAGCTTCGGGACTTGGACGTCATCACAGTCGATAAGTCTCAAATCGTCGTCACGGATTTACCACAGTTGATCACAATTCTAAGAAATGAGGGATAGACATGACTGAACCAGAACCACACACGCAATTATTACCAACCATCAACACGGATAGCGCCATCATTATGGGGGACCCCGCCAGAGTCGAACGAACCAAGAAGTTCCTGGACGATGTCGAAGAGTGGGCCTTCAACCGTGAGTACAAGTCGATTCTCGGGACTTATCAGGGCAAACGGATTCTGGTGATGTCCACTGGGATCGGTGCGCCATCGACTGGGATCGCCATTGAGGAGCTCAACAACGTTGGTGTGAAGAAGGTCATCCGTGTGGGTTCCGCTGGGGCCATGCAATCCGGGATTGACCTCGGGAAGTTGATCATTGGCGAAGGGGTCGTCCGTGATGACGGGCTGACTGGCAAATACGTGCCCAACATTTATCCCGCCGTCCCATCATTTCGGCTGATGGCCCTGGCACACTACTACGCGCCCGAAGCCTTCTACGGGATTATTCGGTCTCACGATGGCTTCTACATGGATGATAATGCACAAAACGAGGCATTTTGGTCATCTAAGGGCATATTAGGGGCAGATATGGAATCCGGTGCTATGATGGTAATCGGGCGGCAACGGGGATTGGAAACGTTGTCGATCCTAAATAACGTGGTTCTGTATGAGGGTGATTTAGCCGCGGGAGTCAGTGATTTAACGAATGGGGACGACCTGATGGCCCAAGGCGAGACGGATTCAATCAAGTTGGCGTTAAATATCTTAAGTGACGATTCATTATAAGTAACACGTGTCAAACCACATAGAACAAGTGAAAAGGGGAATGTATGATGGATAATGCCAAACAACATGGCTGGTGGTTCAACCAGCTCTTCACGAATTGGAAAAAGTTCGAAGTCATCTACGTCACAATTTTAATTCTGCTCCAAATGGTCGTCTACGCGATCGTTCCAGATAGCTTTATCGGGATGATCTCCGGGGTCGGCGGGGTGCTGTGCCTGGTCTACGGGATGAAGGGTCGGAAGATTTCATTTATCTTCGGTCTAATCCAGTGTCTGGCCATGACCTACGTTGCCTGGATCAGCCACGCCTATGGGTCCTTTGCTATGGATATTATTTATGTTATTTCTCAACCCATCGGCTGGTACATGTGGGGTCACGATGAAGCCACACACTCTTTCAAGAAGAATACGCGGCGTTGGATCTTCATCGGTGCCTTCGTGGCATGGGCCATTGGCTGGGTCGTTCTAGCCGCTTTGAATGGTCAGCTGCCATACTTTGACTCCGTTAACTTCGTGGTCAGCATCATTGCCCAATTGCTCTACATTCTGAAATACAAGGAAAACTGGTCACTGTGGATCGTTGTCAACATCGCCAACGTTTTATACTGGGGGATTCTGACGGTTCAAATTCTGATTGGGGCCACGAGCATTGGGACACTGGGGGCGAACCTGTCGCAAGTTGCCCTCCAAGCAGCTCTATTGTTCAACTCGATTTACGCGAACCGAGTTTGGGCGAGAGGTGAAGCCGATAACGAAGGTGGCGCCGGTAAATAATTGTCCGCAATATAAATTTAATAATTAAGAGGCTAAGGGGGAACGGCGCGGGTCGTCCCCTTTTTTATTGGGTTTGTCCGCGACAGATTACTTGTATTTAGGGGTGGATTTGATAAAATGTATTCTAATAAACCCAGAAGTTGTGCCGCAATTGGGTGGCACTCAGCTGGGAAAGTTTTGATAAAAAAGGAGCGTTTCAATGAACAACTATGAACAGCAACCCCGTCAAACGATTAATACCGAGGTCGGACTCAATGGTTTCATGACTAAGATGTTCGGGTGGATGGGCTTGTCTGTGCTGGTATCTGCTGTGACGGCTTTTCTCATGGCAACCCAGTTCAGCGGTGCCTTACAAAACCTCAACGGTGGAATGGTGATCCTGCCAATCGTCGTGTGGTTCATCTTACCATTCGTGATTAGCGGACAATCTATGAAACGCCCAACGGTGGCCTTTGTGGGCCTCATGGTCTACGCGGTCGTCACCGGTGCGGTCTTCTCTATCTACACGTTGATGTACAACAATTCATCGATTGCTGGCGCGTTCGTTTCCAGTGCCGCCGTCTTCCTGACGATGGCAGCGATTGGGGTAACGACCAAGCGTGACTTGACTAAGATTGGGACGCAAGCCTCAGCAGCCTTGATTGGGTTGATTGTGGCTATGCTGATCAACATCTTCTTACAGAGTTCACTGATTGCCTTGATCTTCTCCTTCGTCGCTGTGATCATCTTCGCGGCTTTGACCGCCTGGGACACCCAACGGATGAAGAAGATGTATCTCAAGTACGGCGACCAAGTCTCAACGACGGGTCTTGCTGTCAACGGGGCACTGCAACTCTACTTGGACTTCGTCAACTTATTCTTACAATTATTACAAATCTTCGGCTTGTTCGGCGGCAGAGACTAATCGCTGATCGGTCAAAAATGGAAAGCGAAGCACTGGGTATTGTTGGTGCTTCGCTTTTTGTATTCCACAATTGATGGTTGAGATATGGTAAATGGTTTTGGTGATTCTTGGAATAGTGCAGTGAAAGCCTTAATTGATGGCATTTAGGCAGATGGGGTTAGTCTTGTTGCCTGGTTGGTGGCCAATATTCAGCCAAGGCTATCATCAAACCAAATGTTGATATGAATACTTAATGTAGTATACAAGCATTAACCCTCCCACCATTACTAAATCAAATGTAAGTGAAAATGATCTAAGCAGTTTAATTTACAGCTGATTGCTGATGATAGCTTAGATTGAGTATGAAATTTTATTATGAAAAATTGCGGACAGACGGGCTAACTATTTTTGAATGACAACAGAATCTTTGGCGAGAGGTCAGCGTAAGCCGGAGGAGGCCAGAGATGGAGCCAGCTGTGGCGGTGATGGTAGCTGGTGGACTTGCCAGTTACCATCACGGGACGAGTTTGGAGACTCGTGGGCCATAGCGAGGCTTCAAATCGAGCCGGAAGCCCGTTCTGTGGCTGGAGGCGATCCCCACAGCAGGCGGAATCTCTGGCAGCCGCAGGCGGGCATACACCTCTCACCCAATCTTTTAGCATTATTAGGTGATAAAGCAGTTTTTCATTTCGGATTTTAAGCTATCTTTGGTAAAATATAAGCAGAATACGCGAGTGGCCAACAACAGGCGCCACTCGGGAGGAGCGAATTATGGCGGACAAACGATTATTATTGATCGACGGCAACAGTGTGACCTTCAAGGCCTTTTACGCGTTATACACGTCGTTGGGGCGTTTCACCAACAGTGAAGGGCTGCACACCAACGCCATTTACGGTTTCAACACGATGCTCGAAACCATGTTAAAGAATGTGGATCCGACACACGTCTTGGTGGCGTTTGATGCCGGTAAGGTCACGTTCCGGACGAAGATGTACGACAACTACAAGGGCGGTCGGGCCAAGACCGCATCCGAACTTTCCGAACAATTTCCTTACGTCAAGGAACTCCTGGCGGCCCGGGGCATTCAGACTTACGAGCTCCCGAACTACGAGGCCGATGACATCATCGGCACGTTGGCTAAACAGGCGGAAGCCAATGGGTTTACGACGACCATTGTGACCGGTGACCGGGACCTTACACAGCTGGCCAACGACCATACGACGGTTGCCATTTCCAAGAAAGGGGTCAGCGAGATTGAACGCTACACCCCAGCTTATGTCAAGGAAAAGATGGGTGTGACCCCTGAACAGATCATTGATATCAAGGGGCTCCAAGGCGATAACTCTGATAATTATCCTGGTGTGACTGGCGTGGGTCCTAAGCGGGCGGTCGACTTAGTCGGCAAGTACGGCAGCGTCGAGGGTATTTATGAAAACATCGATGACATCACCGCTAAGAAGCTCAAGGAGCATCTGGTGGCTGATCACGACCAAGCGCTGTTGGCAAAGAAGCTGGCCACAATTAATCGCGATGCGCCAGTCGAAAAGAAAGTTGACGACTTGGTTTACGAAGGACCAAACCGCGAAGACTTGATTGCCTTTTACCAACGGATGGATTTCCGGACATTTCTTAACAAGATGGACTTTGAAGGCGAGACGCCAACTGCGACACCGGGCCTCAAGGACATCGACTACACGGTATTGACTGCGGAAAACGTGGCGGCTCTGCCAGACTTCTCCGCTGACGGTTGTGAATTTTACCTGGAAATGCCAGATGAAAATTACCACACGTCTGAATTTGTCGGATTTGCCATCGGTGACGATGACCAGTGGTGGGTCAGTCGCGATGTCGGCCTCTTACAACAGGCACCGCTGAAAGACATTCTGACGTCCGCTGACGTGGCCAAACAAGTCTTTGACGCCAAGCGGACCTACGTGGGCTTGAATCGCTTAGGCCTTACGTTAGCTGGTGTCGACTGTGACCTGTTGTTGTGCTCGTACTTACTGAACACTTACGATAACAGTAACGATCTGGGCCGCGTGGCCATGGAACACGGGTACGATCAGGTCGCGACCGATGAGGACATCTACGGCAAGGGTGCCAAGCGCGCCATTCCTGACGATGATGAGGTCTTCTTTAAGCATTTAGCACGGAAGGCGCGCGCCATTGAACAGTTACGGCCAAAGCTCTTTGAAGGCTTGGATGAAAACGAACAAACACAGCTCTACCGTGAGATTGAACTCCCAATGAGCTTTGTCCTCGCCCGGATGGAAATTGCCGGAATTACCGTGGATGCAAGTGAGCTGGAAGCCATGGGCAGTAAGTTTACTGAACAATTGGCTGAAATTGAACAGACGATTTACCAGGAAGCTGGCGAAGAATTTAACATTGGTTCTCCCAAGCAACTGGGACACATCCTCTTTGAAAAGATGGGCTTGCCCGTTATCAAAAAGACCAAGACCGGCTATTCCACGGCGGTCGGCGTGCTGGAAAAGCTGGCGGCCGATGCGCCAATTGCAGAGAATATTTTGCGCTACCGGAAGATTGCCAAGATTCAGTCGACCTATGTGGAAGGCCTCTTGAAGGTCATCCATCCCGAGGATCAGAAGGTGCACACTCGCTACCTGCAGACGTTGACACAGACCGGTCGACTGTCTTCGGTCGATCCTAACTTGCAAAATATCCCCGTTCGAAGCGAAGAGGGGCGTGCAATTCGTAAAGCCTTTGTTCCGCGGCACGAGGGTTGGCAGATCTTCTCGTCTGACTACTCACAGATTGAACTGCGGGTGCTTGCCCACATGAGCCACGATTCCAACATGCAGGAGGCCTTCAAGGAAGGCCAAGACATTCACGCGGCCACAGCTCGGCGGATCTTCAAGATGGCACCGGATGCCGAAGTTACGCCGAACATTCGCCGGCAGGCCAAGGCCGTTAACTTTGGGATCGTCTATGGCATTAGTGACTTTGGCTTGTCTCAAAACATTGGTATTTCTCGTAAGCAGGCGAAGAACTTTATCGATACCTACTTTGAAGAATATCCGGGCGTCAAGGCCTACACGGAGCGGATGGTGCAACAAGCTCATGAGTTGGGCTACGTTGAGACGATTGCCCACCGTCGCCGGTATTTGCCAGACATCAACTCACGCAACTTCAACCAGCGGTCCTTTGCCGAACGGACGGCGATGAACACGCCGATCCAAGGGAGTGCCGCCGATATTATTAAGATTGCAATGATTCGCATGGAAGATGCCATCAAGGATATGCAAGCTACAATGCTACTGCAGGTTCACGATGAGCTGATCTTCGAGGCACCCGCCGAGGAGATCGCCACGCTAGCTAAATTAGTGCCAAGCGTCATGGACTCCGCCATCGACCTCGAGATTCCGTTGAAGGTTGAAAGCCACTACGGCCCAACTTGGTACAACGCCAAGTAGCCGCAAAGGAGAGAAATCAGTATGCCTGAATTACCAGAAGTTGAAACGGTCCGGCGTGGGCTGACCCGCTTAGTCCAGGGGGCCACCATCGACCATGTGGACGTGTACTACGCGAAGATGGTGCGGCCCGACGCCGAGATTTTTACGGCTGATCTGATTGGACGCAAGATTGAAAAGATCGATCGGCGGGGGAAATACCTGCTCTTTCGGTTCAGCGGCAACCTCACGATGGTGTCGCACCTGCGGATGGAGGGCAAGTATGATGTGCAGCCGGAGGAAAGTCCGATTCCCAAGCACACGCACGTTATTTTCCACCTGACTGATAACCGCGAGCTGCGGTACAACGATACCCGTAAGTTTGGCCGGATGCGACTGGTCGAGACGGGAACGGAGGATGTCGAACTGCCGTCGCTAGGCAAGCTAGGACCGGAACCCACGGCAGAGACGTTGACTTTGGCGTATATGCAGCAGACCTTTGGTAAGTCACACAAGGTGGTCAAGCCCTTCTTGCTGGACCAATCGCGGATTGCGGGGCTCGGCAACATCTACGTGGATGAGGTTCTCTGGCTATCCAAGATTAATCCGCTGACGCCGGCCGATACGCTGACTAAAGACCAATTGGGAACGCTCCGTCAAAACATTATCGCCGAGATTGCCATGGCCATTAAGGGGCACGGGACGACGGTGCATACGTTCTCGACGGCTTTTGGCGAAGCAGGGAACTTTCAAAATCACCTGCACGTTTACGGCCACGAGGGGGAACCCTGCGAACGCTGTGGTACCGAGATTGTGAAAATCAAGGTCGCACAGCGTGGTACGCACTTCTGCCCACACTGTCAGCCTTATCCACCCGAGGCGTTGGAGGAGATGCAAGATGACTGAGGTGTGGGGCCTAACTGGCGGTATCGCCACTGGTAAGTCGACCGTCAGTCACTGGCTAAGTCTAGCAGGATTGAAGATTATCGATGCTGACGTGATTGCCCGTCAGGTGGTGGCGCCCGGAACCCCGGGACTCCGGCAAATCTGCACGACTTTTGGCGACCATTTTCGTCAACCTGACGGCAGTCTTGACCGTAAAAAATTAGGCCGGCTCGTCTTTAGTCAGCCGGAAGAATTACATCGGTTGGAGGCCATTACGACCCCATTGATTCAGACGGAAATTCGGCGCCAATTGGCACTGTACCGGGAACAGAACGTGACCGGTATCGTCATTGATGCGCCAACCTTTTATGAAGTGGGCTATCTGGTGAATCTGGTGGATCACGTGATGGTGGTCGCAACTTCGGCAACGACCCAGCGTCAGCGATTGATGGCCCGCAATGGTCTAGATGAAGCTGCGGCCCAGGCCAGAATGGACCAGCAGTGGTCCATCGCCAAGAAGGTCGCGTTGGCCGATGTGGTCATTGATAACGCGGGAACGATTGCCCAAACGCGCCAACAAGTGGTAAAATGGCTTGACACCACTAATTTGGGCTCATCGGCAGCGGTTTTGGCTGAAGAGTTGGATTAAGTGGTGGAATGGCTCATGAAGCAATTATTTAAATCGTATTGTTTCTGTGGGAATCATGACGATGGCTGTTCGAGTGAGCAGTTGTCGCATGGCACAGGCCTAGCCAGTTGAAAATTGTGAATAATCGTTTGGTTTAAACACGGTGTTAGCCGCAGGGATGGTGAAAATGAACCAAGCCGTGGGAATTCTCTTATCGGCGGGTTTTGCCGGTTAGAGAATTGGTGCCTTTAAGACGCGTTTTTAGCGGCTTGAAGGCAAGTCTAAAGACGGCTCTTTGGCTTTAGGCGTCCGCCCACAGCGTCACGGTTTATTTTCACCGTCCCGGAGGCGGCCGAAGGCGACAATTTTAAACCAACGTAAAACATTAGATAATCAAGTAACCAATGAAAAAATGAGGTGACCAAAATGCAGTGTCCGCACTGTCATCATAATGGATCGCGGGTCGTCGACAGTCGACCGACCGACGATGGACGTGTCATCCGCCGGCGTCGTGAGTGTGAGAGCTGTGGCTTTCGGTTCACGACGTTTGAGCGGGTTGAAGCGACACCGCTGTTGGTAATTAAAAAGAACGGCACGCGTGAGGAATTCAATCGCGAAAAGATCTTACGAGGTATCATTCGCTCGGCTGAAAAACGGCCGGTGGGGATGGACGTCATGACGAAGATCGTCGATGAAGTTGAAAATAAGATCCGAGCACTCGGTGTCAACGAAATTTCCAGTCAACTGATTGGGGAGTACGTGATGAACCGGTTGGTCGACGTTGATGAGATCGCTTATATCCGTTTTGCCAGTGTTTACCGGCAATTCAAGGATACCGGGGTCTTCTTCAACGAATTAAAAGACATGATGGATAAAGATAAAGCAAAAGCTAAGGACCGGACAGACCGGCAAAGCGAGGCGAAATAAGGCATGGAGGATTCCTGGCACCAATTGCAGCCAAAGACGGGCTTTTTGGTTCGGTTGGCGGATCGGTTGACCGACCAAAGTTGGCAAACCTTAACGCAGCTCTACCAACCGATCATTGGACCGAGTGCCACGGGGCTCTTCTCGGCCCTTTTTTGGCTCCCACAGCGCGAGACCTACAAGCGCCACGCCATTTTACTGGCGGAACTGGGTTTAGATTTGGCTCATTTGTACGCGGCCCGGCTGCGGTTGGAGGCGACCGGCCTTCTGACGACACAGTTAAAGACGGAGGGCGATCTCTCCAGCTTCGTTTACGAGCTCCATGCACCACTCACGCCACAGGACTTCTTCAAGGATGACCTGTTGAGTGTGCAGTTGCTGGGCGTCGTGGGTGAGGACCTGTATCAAGCGTTGGTCACGGAAAATACAGTGACACCACTATTGCATGATGATGAGCAAAACATTACCAAGAACTTTCTGGATGTCTTCCACGTGGACGGCGATGAATTGCGGGATATTCCCGAAGTGGTCACGAATAGTCGGCAGAATTTAACGGCGACCAGTAGTGCACCAGACCTGTCCGCGGACAAGGTTCAATTTGATTTTAAGCTATTGGGTGAGTTGTTGGAGCGCTCTTTCGTGGATACGCGAGCCGTCAGCAAGTATCGTCCACTATTGCTGACGGAGCACGCCACCTATGGGCTGGATGAACCGACCATGGCCCGCTACATTGGCGAGGCCACGGACTTGGCAACTAACATTTTTAATCCGGAGCAGTTCAAACGCATTGTAGCGCAGGCCTTCGGGTATCAGCACCGCGGTGAGACGGTAAGCGTACCGGCTGATTCATCCGCAAGTACGCCAGCATCCGCCACATCGACGGCCAAGGGTGCTTCCAGCGCTGAACAAGCCTTGATCAAGGTCGCCAGTTCAGCGGCACCGGTGAAGTTTCTGCAGGGTATCAAGCAGAGCACCGGTGGCTTCGTGACGGATGGCGAGCAACGCATTGTCCGGGATCTAGTGAGCCGGCAGTTGTTCCCTGAGTCCGTCCTGAACCTGATGATCTATCACGTTTTGGTGGACGAGGACAAGCCAACGTTGAATAAGAACCTATTAGACACGATTGCTAACGATTGGAGCAAGTCCAAGGTCACGACGCCTGAGCTGGCGATTCAAAAAATCAGAGAACGTCAGCAGGCGATGAGCAAGCCTCGTCGCTCGCGGCGGCAACAGTCGACGGTTAAAGAGACGCTACCAGATTGGGCAAAGAAGCCGAGTGGATCGGCTAAGGCACCAACGACCGCTAAGCTCTCTGAAGCACAGCAGAAGCAATTACAGCAACGTATCGCGCGATTAGAAGCGCGGAGCAAGGGAAAGGAGGATTAGCAGATGGAAGATTTAAGCAAGACCATGCAAAAGCTCATGAGTCAACAACATTTGAACGACAACTACCGTCAATTGATGGCCAAGGTCTACGATGATCCCGAGGTCAATAAGTTCTATCAGGAAAATAAGACCGAACTGGCCGAGGACGTCATGACGCGTTCGGCGGCGAAACTCTATGAATTCGTCTCAGAACGGGAAAAGTTAGCCAAAGGTGGCGAGACCTTCGCCACCGGCTATGCGCCACAGTTGATCGTATCCAATCACCTGATTGACGTGGCCTACGTGCCAACGGCGGACACGCTGGAAAAACAGGCGCAACAACAGCTTCGTCAACGGGTGAAGTCAATCGCTATGCCAAAGAGTATTCGGGAGGCAACGCTGGCCAACTTTGACCAGGACACTGATCGAGCAGAGGCATTGATGGCCGCTTTGGACTTCGTGGATGCCTACGAAGCCAATCCGAAACGACGCCACCAAGCCCTATACTTGGCAGGGAGCTTTGGCGTTGGCAAGACCTATTTACTGGCAGCAGTGGCCAACCAACTGGCAACGGATGGTTTCTCCACCACGCTGGTTCATTTCCCAAGCTTCGCAGTGGAAATGAAGAACGCGATTGCCCAGAATGGGGTGGCCGAAAAGCTCGACGCCTTGAAGAAGTCACCGGTCTTGATGATCGATGACATCGGGGCGGACGCCATGTCGGCCTGGGTCAGAGACGACGTACTGGGTGTTATCCTGGAATACCGGATGCAAGAGGAACTACCAACGTTCTTCAGCTCCAATTTCTCCATGGCCCAACTGGAAAAGGAACACCTGCGCATCTCAACGCGGGGGGATGACGAACCGCTAAAGGCCCAACGGCTGATGCAACGGATTCGCTTCCTCGCCAGAGAGATAACGATGGTCGGCGTCAACCGACGGCCACAGTAGGGTGACGGAATGGTTTTAAACTCTAGAAAGCCTAAATAATTTTGAAGATGAAACGAACCGTCTACGTGGGATTAGCCCGGGTGGACGGTTTTATTTCTAACTGTTTTGCTAAGGTATTACTTAAATTTATTGGTGAGTTACCAGAATTACGTATGACTTATCATGATGACTAATTTGTCAGGCGGAGGGATTAAAACAATGGTTAGCGACTTGGCAAGTATGAGCCGCAGGGATGGTGAAAATGGACTCAGCCGTGGGAATTCTCTTACCGGTGAGGTTGGCCGGTTAGAGAATTGGTGCCTTTAAGACGTGTTCTTAGTGGCTTAAAAGCACGGCTAAAGACCGCTCTATGGCTTTAGCCGTCCGCCCACAGCGTCACAGTCCATTTTCACCATCCCGGAGGCGGAGTCAACCTCGGACAGATTGCTAACTGATAATTTTTTCCCAACACTGCTTGACAATATTTGGTCGCAAGTGTTTAATAGTCAATGAAACCACACGAGCTATGACGAAAGACATGGTGCTCGCGGCGACGTTCACAGGAAGAGTTGGCCTAGCTTGGAAGCCGACTTAGCGCCCGCCAGCATTACCGCTTTCCTAAGCTGTCGGAAGGAAATTTCTGGCCGGTCCGTTCCGTTATCGACGATTAGAGTTCACGGGATCAGTCTCGTGAAAAATATCGGGTGGAACCACGTTAATGACGTCCCCAGTGCCTTCTTTGGCACTGGGGATTTTTTTCGTAGTCCGACCCAAAATCAATAAGGGAGATTGAAAATTATGGCAAGTATTTCACTTAAATTTCCAGATGGCAACGTTAAAGAATTCGCTGCTGGCACTACGCCAGAAGACGTTGCAAAGTCAATTTCAATTAGTTTAGGCAAAAAGGCTGTTGCAGCCAAGTTGGACGGCGAATTGATCGACAACTTGACCCCAATCGCACATGACGGTAGCATCGAAATCGTCACGAAGAGCGACGAAGATGGCTTGACTGTTCTCCGGAACACGACGGCTGCCTTGGTACGGATCGCTTTGAAGAAAGAATTCCCAGCTATTCGTTTGGGCGAAGTTAGTGCCGACGAAGATGGCTTCTACGTGGATACCGACAAGGATGACCAACAAGTTAGTGTTGACGAATTAGACGCCATTGCCGTAATCGTTGAAAAGCTGATTGCTGACAAGGCTGCTATCGAACGCATCGCTGTCAGCGAGGATGACGCTTTGGCTAAGGCCAAGGACGATCCTTACACGACTGACCTGATCAAGGCCGTTGACGGCGACCAAGTTAACTTCTTGAAGATTGGCGACCACGAAATCTTAAGTGACGGCGCCCAATTAGCTAACACGGGTGACGTGAAGAAGTTCAAGTTACTTTCCGTTGCTGGTGCTTACTGGCAAGGCAAGTCCTCAAATCCAATGCTCCAACGGATCTACGGGACGGCCTTCTACAAGCAAGCTGACTTAGACGCTGACTTAGCTAAGCGCCAAGAAGCCCGCGAACGTGACCACCGAGTTATCGGGAACCAACTGGACTTGTTCTTCGTTGATCCTAAAGTCGGTGCCGGCTTACCATACTGGATGCCAAATGGGGCTACCATCCGTCGTACGATTGAACGTTACATCATCGACAAGGAAGTTGCTAACGGTTACCAACACGTTTACACGCCAGTCTTAGCTAACCTGGATCTCTACAAGCAATCCGGTCACTGGGCACACTACCGTGAAGACATGTTCCCACCAATGGACATGGGTGATGGCGAACAACTTGAATTACGGCCAATGAACTGCCCTAGCCATATTCAAATTTACAACCACCACATCCGTTCTTACCGTGAACTCCCATTACGGATCGCTGAATTAGGGATGATGCACCGTTACGAAAAGTCCGGTGCCCTGAGTGGTCTGCAACGGGTTCGTGAAATGACCTTGAACGATGGTCACACGTTCGTTGCCCCAGAACAAATCCAAGACGAATTCAAGAGTATCCTGGACTTAATGGTCAAGGTTTACAAAGACTTCGATATCAAGGACTACACGTTCCGGTTAAGCTACCGTGACCCTAAGAACACTGAAAAGTACTTTGATGACGATGAAATGTGGAACAACGCACAAAAGATGTTAAAGGGTGCCATGGATGACCTTGGCTTGCCTTACGTTGAAGCCGAAGGGGAAGCTGCCTTCTACGGTCCTAAGTTGGACGTCCAAACCAAGACGGCCCTTGGGAACGAAGAAACGCTCTCAACCATCCAATTGGACTTCATGTTGCCAGAACGTTTCGACTTACACTACGTCGGTGCCGATGGTGAAGAACATCGTCCAGTGATGATTCACCGTGGTTTGGTTTCAACGATGGAACGGTTCACCGCTTACCTGACTGAAATCTACAAGGGTGCCTTCCCAACTTGGTTGGCTCCTAAGCAAGTGACCATCATTCCTGTTTCCGAAGAAAAGCATGGTGCTTACGCCGACAAGCTAGCTGCTGAATTAAAGGCCGCTGATGTGCGGGTCAACGTCGACAAGCGTGGTGAAAAGATGGGTTACCTGATTCGGGATGCCCAAACCCACAAGATTCCATACACGTTGGTTGTTGGTGAAGACGAAATGGCTAATGGCACTGTCTCTGTCCGGAAGTACGGGGAAGACGACAGCAATTCCATGAGCAGTGACGCCTTCGTCAAGGAAATTCTGAGTGACATCGCTTCATACAGTCGCGAAGAAAACTAGCTTTAACTTTTAAATTAAGTTTCTGGCGCATAACCAGAGAATAGAAGGAACGGGGTCGCCAGAAATGGTGGCCCCGTTTTTTAGTCTAGCGATACCGAGGGAAAAGTGGTAGCGTGTTAAGTAGGCTGGCCTGATACACGGGGCATTAGGCCACATAAATAATTACCTAATATAGAAGAAGTTGAATCGGTTTTCGGATTCGAGAGGGAGATGTTTTGGATATGTCACAACCCAAAACCAATGTGCTTGCCGTGACGATTGCCATTTATGTGGCAACGTTTGTGAGCGCGATTGAGGGGACTATTGTGTCGACAGCGCTACCGACGATTGTGGGGAACCTGCATGGTGTGGCGTTAATGAACTGGGTGTTTTCAATCTATCTGCTGGCAACGGCGATGGTCACCCCGATTTATGGCAAGTTAGCTGATGTGATTGGACGGAAGCCGGTCATGCAGTTTGGCCTAGGCGTCTTTATCGTCGGTTCTGCCATGAGTGGGCTGGCGAATAGTATGCCAGTGCTGATCTTTTGGCGAGCGATTCAAGGAATTGGTGCGGGCGCGCTGTTACCAGTTTCGATGACAATCATTGCCGATATCTATTCGATGGAAAAGCGGGCGAAGATTCTCGGCATCACGAACTCTGCCTGGGGGATTGCCGCAGTACTGGCACCCTTACTGGGTGGCATCATTATCGATAAGCTAAGCTGGCATTGGATCTTCTTCATCAACGTGCCGATTGGGTTAATTACCATGGTATTATTCCAATTATATTTACACGAACCCAAGCGGTTACGTACGGAGAGTATCGACTATCTCGGGAGCTTTTGGCTGATGCTGTGCCTGTTGAGCTTAATGTTGAGCTTTCAGGTGCTCAGTAGCCAACCTATCAGGTGGTGGGGCTTTGTCGGCGGACTGGTCATTAGTGGCCTGAGCCTATGGCTGTTTATCCGGCGTGAGCAACGTGCGGTGGATCCGATCATTTCACTGGAGCTCTTCAAGAATCGGCCATTTATCGTACAAAATGCGATTGCAGCGCTGATTAACGGGTACCTGATGGCCTTGACCGTTTACGTGCCGACCTGGGGTCAGGGGATCCACGGCGTATCGGCCTCGGTGGCCGGACTGGCGCTGACGCCCAACTCCTTGCTGTGGGTCATTGGGGCGTTTACCACGGGGTACTTTCTCGCAAGGTGGACGCCGCGGCGAATTCTCTATTTCAGTCTCTCGTTTATTCTGGTAGCGGGTCTTGCGTTGGCACTGTTGCCAATGGAGGCACCGTTTGGCTGGTTCTTCGTGATCACGGCAATCAACGGGTTTGGCTTTGGGATTGCACTGACGGCCACCACGTTGACCTCACAACGTTTAGTCTCGGCAGAAAACGTCGGGGTGGCGACGTCATTTAACACGTTGGGCCGGACGATTGGCCAGACGCTGATGGTCTCCATCTTCGGAATTATCCTCAACACGGGGATGCAACAGAGCCTGCAGCATCATCCTGGTACCAGCATGGCGATGATGAACCGATTGATCAATCCGCAGACGGCCAGTGGCCTGCCAACGCGGCTATTGCCAGCGCTACGTCAGGTACTGTACAATGGTCTACATTGGGTCTATATGATTGGCTTCCTGATTGTGATTCTGACGTTTATTATCAATCGTTTGGATCATAGTGATGAGATACTGGGGGCAGATTAGGATAATCGACGTTTAATGGCGTTGGCTTGTGTGGTAAATGATCTTTGCTGCTCGCTATATTAGCGTAGCCGGAGGAGGGCAGGCGTGGAGCACCCTGTGTCGGTGTCCTTAGTCGGGGATACTTCCCGGCTTAGGACACGGGACGACCTTTGAGACGAGGGCTTTCGGCTCAAAGGCGAGCTGGAAGACTGACAAGTCTGCAAGCGGTCCCCACAGGGAGCGGAATGCTTGCCAGCCGCAGGCGAAGCGCCAGATACAGCGCATGTAAAGGGAAACGATTGTTTTTTACCAAACAACCGTTGACATGAAACCGGGTAGCTGGTATGATGGTTAAGTTGAGAAATTAAGCAGAGGCTTCCGCTTCTCGCCCTGTGGCTTACGCTGCTGGGCTGGATATGCACGTTAATCCGATTATTTTAGTTGGATTTCTTGCGGGAGCCGTTTGATTATCATCAAAGGTTCCCGCATTTTTTGTGAGTGAGATTCTGCAGTTCTCGAGATTATTTTGGAGGTGGATTACCATAGCAAACGACACGATTGTCAACGAGGGAATTCGAACACGTGAAGTACGGCTTATCGCTGGAGACGGCGAGCAATTGGGCATTAAGACCAAGAGCGAAGCCTTACAGATCGCCGAAGACGCTAACCTCGATTTAGTTCTGGTTGCACCGAAAGCTAAGCCACCAGTAGCCCGGATCATGGACTATGGGAAGTACCGTTTTGAGTTGCAAAAGAAGCAACGCGAAGCACGTAAGAATCAAAAAGTGGTCAGTGTCAAGGAAGTTCGCTTGAGTCCTACCATTGATACCAACGACTTCAACACCAAGCTGAAGAATGCTAAAAAGTTCTTGGCTAAGGGTGAAAAAGTTCGGGTTTCAATCCGGTTTAAGGGTCGGGCAATTACCCATAAAGACATTGGTCGCGAAGTGCTTAATCGCATGGCAGCTGAAACGGCAGACGTCGCAACAGTTGTACAACGGCCAAAGATGGACGGTCGGAGCATGTTTCTAATGCTTTCGCCCATCGCAGAGAAATAGTGTGAATTGATTGGGTAGCATCAAGCTGCCGATTTAAGGAGGAAATTTCGTATTATGCCAAAGATGAAGACTAACCGCGCCGCAGCTAAGCGTTTCAAAGTAACTGCTAAGGGCGGTATCAAGAGTGCCAATGCTTACACGTCTCACCGTTTCCACGGTAAGACCAAGAAGCAACGCCGGAACCTTCGTGGTACCCGGATGATGAACGAAACGACGATCAACACTTACCGTCAATTACTTCAAAAGTAATCAAGTAAGCTGGTCACATATTTTTCGGGTCGACGAAATGTCGACATAATGTTTGAATTGATTTAGGAGGAAAAGATTATGCCACGAGTTAAAGGCGGTACTGTTACACGCGCACGTCGCAAGAAGGTTTTAAAGTTAGCTAAGGGTTACCGTGGTTCAAAGCACCGTTTATTTAAGGTTGCTAAGGACCAAGTCATGAAGGGTCGTCAATACGCCTTCCGTGACCGGAAAGCTACTAAGCGTAACTTCCGTAAGATCTGGATCGCCCGGATCAACGCCGCAGCACGGATGAACGGTCTGAGCTACAGCAAGTTGATGCACGGTTTGAAGTTAGCCAACATCGATGTTAACCGTAAAATGTTAGCTGATTTGGCAGTTAACGATGCTGCTGCATTCACTGCCTTGGCTGAACAAGCTAAGACTGCATTGGCTGCTTAATTCAGTTAATGAGAGAAAGGGACTTCGCATTTTGCGGGGTTCTTTTTTATTAAGAGAGTGAAGCAAGCCGCTTAGATTCTGAGCATTAGGGAAATAAGGGGCTTCTGTTCGGCCTCGCCGGACAGGAGTCGCTTATTTTGCTAAGCGGAAGAATCTGGCTTGCGTAGCTCGTTTCAGAGGCCGCATATTTCCGAGCATCTTGGCGAGAGTGAGTTTAGTTCTCTAAACCAGAGTAATCAGTAACAGCCTTGCCGGACAGGAGGACTTAGCTTTCTAAGCGGAAGAACCTGCCTTGCGGAACTCGTTTCAGATCAGAGTGTGAAGAAGGGCGGTAGGTCCTGAGCATTAACGTAGATAAGTGCCAGCTTGGCGGAGCCGAGTCGGTGCTTATCTGGGTTAAGCGCAGGGACCTGCCCGACTGAACACGTTTCCGAGGCTGCAAGTTTCCGGATATAAAGGCGAGAGAAAGTCCAATGGTCTAAACTTGTCTGGACATCATAGACAGGCACTGGATAGGAATCACTCGGCTTTCCAAGCAAGACTGGCCACTAAAGGCCAGTCTTGCTCTCTCAGCATACTTGCCAACCAACCGCACCAAAAACTACCAACGACCGTAACTAATCCTACTGACGACAACCCCGTACCACGGAATGTCGTCAGCAACGACCAGTACTCGAAATAATCAATCAGTCGTTGTGTCATTTTCACGGCGCCACACGGGCGTTCGTAAAATTAGCAAAATTTCCGTTAAAAACGTTTCGCATTCTCAGTCGTTACGAGTAGCAAATTTTGCGAAAATTGCGTATAATGAAATGCTAGACAGCCGATATCGGCAAACGGACGAAGGGGGGCAGTCACCCGCATGGTTTCCGCATTCAAGCCAACGTGGATGGTTACAAATATATACGATTTGACACCGGATCAGTTAAGAGCTCACGGGATTAAAGCCGTGATGACCGATCTGGATAACACCTTAATTGCTTGGAACAACCCTGATGGGACACCTGAATTACGGCATTGGCTAACGATGTTAGAAATGGCCGGCATTCAGGTCATTGTGGTGTCCAACAATAGCCGCGCGCGGGTTGACCGAGCCGTTGCACCTTTTAACTTACCTTATGTACACCGGGCGTTAAAACCTCTGACTTGGGGGATTCGTCGGGCACTTCATCGTTGGCATTTACGACGAGAGGAAGCAATTATGGTGGGCGACCAACTCTTAACGGATGTTTGGTCTGCACATCGTAGTGGGGTCCGGAGTGTCCTGGTGAAGCCGATTTTAACGTCGGACGCCTGGGTCACGAAGGGAAACCGCTTATTGGAAAAGGTTGTCATGTGGCGTTTGCGACATGACTATCCAGAATTAACTTGGCAGGAGGATCTTAATGAACGAAAAACACACTGAACCCGTTTTAGTTGACGGTGAAGCTTTGCACTGTATTGGGTGTGGGGCAGAGATTCAAACAACAGACAAGACGGCACCGGGTTACACGCCCCAGTCGGCTTTAGAAAAGGGTATGGAAAAAGAGGAAGTCTACTGTCAACGGTGCTTCCGGCTGCGGCACTACAATGAAATTGTGCCCGTTGGCTTGACCGATGACGACTTCCTGAATTTGTTGACCCAAATTCAAGACGCCAACGCGCTGATTGTCTACGTTGTGGACATCTTTGATTTCAACGGCAGTGTGATTCCTGGGCTGCACCGGTTCGTGGGTGAGAACCCAATCTTACTGGTGGGTAACAAGGAAGACCTTTTGCCTAGCTCTTTGAAACGTAGCAAGCTCAAAGACTGGATTCGGCAACGGGCTAATGAACAAGGTTTGCGGCCAATTGACGTGACTTTGTTGAGTGCTAAGACGAACCAGTCCGTGGACCAATTGTTGGAATTGATCAACAAGTACCGCGGCGATCGGGACGTTTACGTTGTTGGGGTGACCAACGTTGGGAAGTCCACGTTGATCAACCAAATTATTCGGCAGAATACCGGGGTCAAGGACCTGATCACCACGTCCCGTTTCCCTGGTACAACGCTGGATAAGATTGAATTGCCTTTGGATGATGACCACGTCTTGGTCGACACCCCTGGGATCATTCAAAACGAACAGATGGCCCACTTCTTGGACGGCAAGGACCTCAAGCTTGTGGCACCCCAAAAGCAGATCAAGCCGAAGACTTACCAATTGAACGACCAACAAACGTTGTTCTTTGGCGGGATTGCGCGGTTTGACTACAATAACGGGCCGAAGAGTGGTTTCATTGCTTACTTTGAAAACAACTTATATATTCATCGGACTAAGCTGGAAAATGCGGATGACTTCTACACGCGCCAATTAGGACAACTGTTGACGCCACCACAACCTGAAAATAAAGACGATTTTCCAGCACTGGTTCCACATGAATTTAAAACAACTGTGAAGAGCGACCTGGTCTTTGAAGGCCTAGGTTGGATCACCGTTCCGGCCGGCGTCAATGTTACCGGTTGGGCACCTGCAGGCGTCGGCGTATTGGTCCGGCGCGCAATGATTTAAAAAGATGGAGGAAAACAACGTGTTACGAGGGAAACAAAAGAGATATTTACGTGCTCACGCACACGCCATGCACCCCTTATTTTCTGTGGGTAAGAATGGCTTAACGCAGGCCTGGTTGGAACAATTGACCGGCGCCTTAGAGAATCGCGAATTAATTAAGATTAATCTCCAACAGAGTGCGGAAGCCACGGTTGAAGAGACCAAGACCTTTATCGAACAGGGAACGGACATTCAAGTCGTTCAAACGATCGGTCGGGTACTGGTTCTTTACCGTCCCGCTACGAATGAAGAAAACCAAAGAATTTCGTCAGTCGTTGAAAATATGTAGGAGGTCTGGCAGTCGTGGTAAAAATCTCAGAACAAACGAGTACGCAGGTGGCTACCCAGATGGCGGCGACCGCTAAGAAACGCCGAATTGGCATTCTTGGGGGAACGTTTAATCCGCCACACTTGGGTCACCTGGTAATTGCCGATCAAGTCGCCACCCAATTGGGACTTGATAAGGTTTTATTTATGCCCGATGCTGAACCGCCTCACGTTGATAAGAAACTGGCGATTCCGGCTGCCGACCGCGTCGCAATGGTCAAGGCAGCTATCAAGGATAACCCCCGGTTCGATTTGGAACTCACTGAGGTTCAACGTGGCGGGAAGAGTTATTCCTACGATACGATGTTACAGCTGATACAACAACATCCGGAGAATCAGTATTATTTCATCATTGGTGGTGACATGGTGGCCTATTTGCCGAAATGGTACCGCATCAATGACCTGATTAAGATGGTGCAGTTCGTGGGTGTCTGCCGCCAAGGCTTCACCCGTGAATCACCGTATCCCGTACTGTGGGTGGACGTGCCCAACATTGGCATCAGTTCGACCATGATTCGTGATCAAATCCGCCGGGGACAGTCGGTTCGTTACCTGGTACCGACCATGGTGGACCTCTATATAAAGGAGCATCTGTTATACCGTGACTGAGCTAACTTATAAAGAAAACATTTTTCCCGGCACGCGGCAGGAATTAATTGACCGGATTTCAGACCAATTGCGGCCAAAGCGATTCCAACACGTCTTACGGGTTGAACAAACCGCTCTAGAATTGGCTGCTAAGAATGGCGTGGACGCGGAGAAGGCCAGCATTGCTGGTTTGATTCACGATTACGCTAAGCAGCGACCCGATGTCGACTTCATTGCCGCCATCAAGGCCTATCAATTGGATACAGAGTTGCTCAACTATGGCAATGCCATCTGGCATGGCCTTGTGGGCGCGGAGTTGATCAAGCGGGAGCTACACATTTACGACGAAGATATCTTAAATGCCGTGCGTCATCACACGACCGGGGACGTCTACATGACGCCGCTGGAGCAAGTGGTCTACATGGCCGACTACCTGGAACCCGCACGGGACTTTCCAGGCGTCGATGAAGCCAGAAAGATTACGGCTAAAGACCTCGGGACGGGTGTTGCCTATCAGGCACAACACACTCTGCAGTATTTGGTCGAAAATGGCTTGCCTGTGTACCCTAAATCGTTAGAAACTTATAATGCTTGGGTACCACGGTATCAAAAATAGGCATGTTGGAAATGATTGTTTGTATTTTGGACGATTGTTTACGTTTAGATAGTGGTTTGAGAATACACGCTCACGTAAGCCGTGAGGGTGGTGAAAATAAACTCAGCCGCAGGAATTCTCTTAGCGGTGTTAGCCGCTTAGAGAATTGGTAGCTTTGAAACTTGGTTTTGAGGTTCAAAGCCAAGTCCGGAGACCGCACTTTGGCTCGGGACGTCCGCCTGCCGCGTTCCGGTTTATTTTCACCACCTGGTAAGGCGCTGCTAACAACAACGTTGCCTGATTAAAAATTAGATTTAAAATACGAAATAGAATCGATGCACCAAAATTCGAGAGGAGCACTTGCATGGATAGCAAACAAGTCTTAGAAATTGCAGTCAAGGCTGCAGAAAGCAAGCGGGCAGAAGACATGACCGCTTTAGATATGCGGAAGGTCAGCTTAATGGCTGACTACTTCCTGATTGTGGACGCCAACTCAAGTCGGCAAGTCCAAGCCATCGTTGATGAGGTTGAAGACCAAGTTAGTGCCAACGGCGTTACCATCAAGGACGTTGAAGGTAAGAACAGTGCCAACTGGATCTTAATCGACTTAGGCGACGTGATCGTTCACGTCTTCCAGAAGGAACAACGTAGTCACTACAACTTGGAAAAGCTGTGGTCCGATGCCCCTGAAGTTGATTTGACCGAATGGGTAGAGGCTGAAGCATGATTTATCAGTCCTTTGCTGAGCTTTACGACGAATTGTTCGATCCAGCCATGTACGACCAGTGGCTGGATTTTGTCGCACAGCGTGTCAGTCCCGCAGACGGCGAGTTACTCGACCTGGCCTGTGGGAGTGGCCGCTTAGGGGTCTTATTGGCCCAGCGCGGCTACCAAGTTAGTGGATTGGATCTCTCTGAGGAAATGTTGGCGCTGGCCGCTAAGCATGCTCAGGAGGCCGATGTGACGATGCCACTCATGGCGGGTGACATGCTCGACCTGACGATGATTGGGGAATACCAGACGGTGACCTGCTTTGCAGATTCCTTCTGTTATCTTCCCGACCTGGACGCTGTTACGGCGGCCTTTCGGCAGGTCCACGACCACTTGACGGTGGGCGGTAAGTTCTTATTTGATGTGATTACGCCACACCAAACGGATGACGTTTATCCGGGCTACATGTATAATTACGTCGATGACACGCGGGCCTTTATCTGGACCAGCTATGGTATCGAGGACGAAGAACACGCGGCTGAACACGATTTGACCTTCTTTACGCAAAATGAAACGACCGGTGACTACCATAAAGTTACGGAACTCCATCATGAGCGGACGTATGCGTTAGCGGACTATCAAGCAGCGTTGAAGGCCGCTGGGTTAACGTTGCAACGGGTCAGCGCCGACTTTGGCGAGGCCGAAGTTGCGGCGGACACCACGCGTTGGTTCTTTGAGGTAACACGGGAGGCATAGGCATGGCGCTACAAGCTGTGGGCATCATTGCGGAATATAATCCATTTCATAACGGCCATGCCTACCAGGTGGTCCAAGCCAGAGAAATGACTGGGGCCGATGTCGTTGTTGCGGCTATGAGCGGTAACTGGGTTCAACGCGGAGAACCCGCGCTCATGGACAAGTGGCAACGTGCACAGGCCGCCATTGCGGGTGGCGTGGATCTCGTGGTTGAGCTGCCCACGGCAAGTGCCGTCCAGCCGGCGCATCTGTTTGCGAGCGGTGGAGTCAGTCTTTTGGCGGCCATGGGCTGCCGCTGGCTGGTCTTTGGCAGTGAACATCCTGAGATGGATTATGATCAATTGATGGCGCATTTGCCCAGTGATCCGGCCACGTTTAAACGTTTTGACCAGACCTACGCGTCCTTATTTCAGGGATATCTGCGTGAGCAAACGGGCATCACCCTGAATGCCGCCAATGATATTCTGGGATTCTTCTATGCGTTGGCAAATCGCCGGCAGGGGAATCCACTGGAACTGTTAGCATTAGGGCGCAAGGGGAGTCAACACAATGATGAAACAATTGCGGCGGCCAGTGCCTTTGCCAGCGCAACGTCGATTCGTTCAGCGGCGCTCTCAGGCGACTGGGACGCGGTTGCGGCCGTGGTGCCGGCAACGACTCTCGCGATACTGAAAGATGCGCAGCTGACCAGTTGGAACGACTTCTGGCCCAATCTGCGTTATCAGTTGGTGAGCGGAAACGTGGCCGATTTGCGGCAGATGTACCAGATCACCGAGGGTGTCGAGTATCGACTGAAACGCGCGGCGCTACCGAGTGCTACGTTTGCGGATTTCATGCATGCAGTGAAGACCAAACGCTACACCTATACGCGGCTACAGAGGCAGTCGGCCTACTTGCTGGGACAGATGAAACCCGCCGAGATGGACCCGCAACCGCAGTATCTGCGAGTGCTCGGCTATTCAGCAGTGGGTCAGCAGTATCTGCATCAGATCAAGAAGCAGGTGAGTCTGCCATTGATCAGTCGGGCCGACCGTGACTGGCAACAGGGCCCCGGTGAACTGGATGATCGGCTGGGTGCCTTGCGCACTCTGATTACGGGAATTCCCCAGGATTATGGCCGAATTCCGGTAAAAATAACGTTTTCAGAGTGACTATCAAGGAAATTACCTTGACATCACATTTTTTGACAGGTATAATTTATCACGTTGCATTGGAGGAATTGCGATGAAATGGTCGTTGACCGAACTGCGAAAGAATCACCGAAACGATCCGTTAATGTTCGATGAAACCTTAGATTTAAAGGCGGATTTACTTGAACGTTACGGTAACGATGTACTCGATGTTGCACCTGTTCACGTAAAGGGCATTGCGTCCGTTGTGTCGGGTGGCGACGTTGTGATTGTCGCACAGGTAACGGCGGACTTAACGGTTCCGTCTAGCCGGTCATTAGCACCGGTTGATTTTCCCGTTAGTTTCAAGATGACGGAATTTTATGTATCCGATCCGACCGCAACGCAACGGTTTGAGAAGACCGACGTTGTGATGGTGGTTACCGATGACCAGATTGATTTAAACAAGGCCGTTGGGGATAACATTATTTTACGAATTCCGATGCACATTCTTTCGGATGCTGAACAACAAGGCGAAGCGATGCCCACTGGTAAAGATTGGGAAGTCGTTTCCGAAGAGAACCTTGAAGCAGTCGAGAAAGAAAATCAATCAGTTGATCCACGTCTTGCAAAGCTAAAGGATTTCTTCCCTGATCAGGATGATCAATAATCCTCTTTGTAAGCCTTAAAATTTTTTCACTAGTGGATATAATTTTATTTGAAGGAGGTGTTTTCTATGGCTGTACCAAAACGGAAAACGTCTAAGACGAAGAAGGCTATGCGTCGTGGTCACATCAAATTAACGATGCCTAACTTAACTGCTTGCCCTAACTGTGGTGAATTACGTAAGTCACACATGGTTTGCCCAAGTTGCGGTTTCTACGATGGCCGTCAGGTCGTTGCAACGAAGACTGCAAGTAACAACTAATTAAATTTAGGAAGAAACTCCCATGAAGTCCGCGGCTTCTGGGAGTTTTTTTGTGCAGTCTGCGATGGTTTGCTTTGCGCACCGAGCGTGAAAAAAGGTATAATAACGACATTAACGAAAATTTGAGGAGTGAAATTTTGGCAATTAAATTAATCGCGACCGACTTAAACGGGACGCTGCTGCACAATGACCAGACTTTCAACCAGTCCCTATTCAAGGAGACCCTGCAGGCTTTGGGGCAACGGGGAATTCGGCTGGTGCTGTCCTCTGGCAATCAGTTTACCCATTTGGAAAAGTTGTTCCATGACGTGATGGCTGATAACTTGGCAATTGTGGCCGAGAACGGGGCCTCCATCTACCTCCAAGGCAAGCAGGGCTTCGATGGCAGCTTAAGTGCTGAGGACTTACACCACTTTGTGACGGTTGATCGGCATCAGGACTTTCTGAAGTCCGCATACGTCATTCTGGTGGGCCAACAGGGCTCTTACACGGAAACGGGAGCACCACAGGTATTGATCGATGCTGCCGAGAAATTCTACGACAATCTTCAGCAGGTCGCTGACTTGAGTACCGTGGAAGATCGGATCAAGAAGATTAGTATTTCCACGGTGCCTGGAGAAGCTACCAAGCTGGTGGCTGACCTGAACGCTTACTTTGATGGTAAGCTGCAGGCCCATGACAGTGGTTACGGCGTGGTTGACGTGGTTGCCGCTAATGTCGGCAAGCTCCCAGCTGTTCAGTGGTTAGCGGACCGGTGGCACGTGGCTGCCGATGAGATCATGGCCTTTGGTGATGGCGCGAACGATGTGCCGTTGTTGCAATTCGCCAAGCAGAGCTGGGCGATGAGCAATGCCCCGGCTAGCGTTCGAGACGCAGCCACCCACGTGACCAGCGTGGATAATGAACATGACGGGGTGTTGACGACGATTCAGTCGGCATTGATGGTAATTTAACAAAGACGATAGAACCAGCGAGGTGCAGCGATGGACAACTTTTTCTTTGATTTTGACAACACGTTAGCCGATTCTAGCAATGTTGCCGTGCTGGCGACCCAACGAGCGTACACCGCGAAGGGGTTAGTAGCACCCACACGCGAAGCTATCATCAGCTACATGGGGGTGCCGATTGAGGTCTCCTTTGCGAAGATGGCGACGGTTAGTTTGGATGATGCTGCGTTAGAGGATTTGTTTACCGAATTTCGCGAGCAGTATCAACGAGCTGAGACAACGGGAATTACCTTGTTCGATGGGATGGCGGCCACCATTGCCGAACTCAATCGGCGAGGGAACCGTCTGTACGTGGTGTCCAGTAAAAACTCGGTACCCCTACAGCGAAACCTCGACCAGGTTGGCCTGGGCCAGTCGTTTGCAGCCATCAGTGGGTCCGATATGGTGGCCCACTACAAACCGGCACCGGATGGCGTGGTCAACCTGTTACAGCAGTTTGATTTGGATGCTACTCGTAGCGTGATGATCGGGGATGCCAAGTATGATATCCGGATGGGTCACAACGCGGGTGTCGCGACGGCCGGTGCGATGTGGGGCGCAGCTGACCCAGCAGCTGTTAAAGCTGAAAAACCGACGTATCTCTTGGACACGCCGGCGGAATTACTTAATTTGTAAGAGTGTAGCGTTCGAGCTGTAGTAGCTTGAACGTTTTTTTATTACCACGGTTTTTGCGGGTTGTGTAGCAGTCGATGACCTTGGCCAGTGCCATTTGGGACTTTGTAATTAAATTCTAATAGGCGAGGCGTTAGTTAATCAAACCGCAGTCTAATAGCATCAAAGATTAAAATATAATGATGCTTATAATTGCGACTGTCAATTTTAACCGGCTAGCCGGTTATTTCTGACCGGTCGTGCAAGTTTTCCTAGGTTTTTACGTATAAGACGGCTAAACTGGTACTAATTGAATCACAAACAAAGGAGAAATTAAGGCATGGGGAAACGACGGTTGCTGCTGGTGGTCATGTTGGTCGGACTGATTGGACTCGTGCGGTGGGGGATGCCGCAGAACTTTGGCTTTTCAATGATGCGTGTGAATCGCGTGGTCCATCAGTTGGAGACACGGCTACCAGATGGCCAGGACCAGGCGGGAACCCCAGTCGAGAAGATTGCTGCGGAGCACCCGCTGCACAGGACGTATTACTATCATTTCGCCGGTAGCGTGCCGGTCAACGTGCGGCCGATATTTGAAGAGGCGGTGGCGGTCTATAACAAGACAGGACTGGTCAAGCTGGTTGCCGGCAAGCCGCAGCAGAAACAAAATGGGATTACGTTCTTCACGTATCATAAGGAAACCTCGACGGCGCCCAACTTCCTGGAGCTGGGCGAGGGTGGCCCCGAGATTCGACGTTACGTGGGATTGGGGAGCTATACAATCAACCGGGCACGAGCCGGTTTGAATTTGGCGCATCCTGAGGCCGGTATTCGTGCCTCAGTGGCAATCCATGAGCTGGGACATGCAATCGGCTTGGAACACAGCAAGAGTCGGCGTTCCATCATGTATCCGCTGGATCAGGACCACGAACGATTGTCGGCGGCTGACCAGAAGACGTTGCGGGTGCTGTATGCGCAGAATGGATGAGTCTGTGCTTATCAGTTGTCAAAATGTGTTATCGTTTCCAGACGATAAGGGGTGATCTTTTGGATACTTATACTGTAGCCGGAGCTCGAAAGAACTTTTACAAACTTATCGAACAAGTTAACCGGCAAAAGAAGCCAATCGTTATTAAACTCGCTGATGAGAAGACGGAAGCTGTTTTATTGAGCAAGGCAGAATGGGATTCTATTCAAGAAACGATTTATCTTGGAAATATGGGCGTTATGAGGGAAGTTCGAGCTCGCGACAAAGGGTTTAGTTATCCAGTAACGGCCAAGGAAAGTATTGAGACCAGAAAATTACCTGAAGAAGTCGAGAAAGCAATAGTGGTTGCTAAGGCTGAGGAGCTAGGACTTTTAGAAGATACAAGCGAAAAGGTCACTACCATTCAGAATTTACGTAATTGTTGGGTTCAGTGATGGTATATGAAATTCGGCTTGAAAAAAGCATTCGTTAAAAGAATTGACAAGAAGCAACGTATTAGAACGGTTACAATCACAAACCATGTAGAACTTGCATCTGGGAAATTACAAAACTAATGAATGTGACTGAAATAATAGTTACTAGTACTTTTTCGTGAACTGGAACATTGCCTTCACCAGTCGTGTATTGTACCGTTTGAATTTTTTAGTCTTACGCGATTAGTCCTAAAAGAAAGCTTCCGTATCTAAGGCAGCTCGAAGTTGACTAGCCAATCAGGGCAAGTCACTCATTACAATTCATTAGTATGCAAGCAGCGTATACTAGCATTCCAATCTGGTAATTTTCAAACGCTCAGACTCGTTTTATGATTGATGCCATGCGACTAAAGACGCAAAGGTCAAAATAAAACGTTGAAAACGCTAAATGAACTTTGGCGTTTTCAAGTCAACGAGGATGAGGGTTTGTAATGAGTCAAAATCAGAAAAAGTTTGGTATTGTCCTACCAATTATTTTACTAAGTTATTTCATGATACTTTTAGACAATTCCATTATTTTTACGAGTTTGGTGAGGATCGCCAGTGATCTTCACTTGGATGCCCAGACACTAGCCTGGGTCAGCAGTGCCTATACGCTGACCTTTGGTGGCTTTCAATTATTTGGTGGACGGCTTGGTGATGTGTATGGCCGCAAGCGGGTTTTCTTAATAGGACTGCTGTTGTTTTCCTTTGGCTCCTTGATGGTTGGTCTGTCTACCAATGCGGCGATGATTATCGCGATGCGAGCCTTTCAAGGCATTGGTTCAGCCATTCTGGCACCTACCACGTTGGCACTCCTGTTGGACAACTATCAGGGAACTATACGCTCTCGGGCGATAGCGGCCTACGGAACAACAGCCGGAATTGGGGCCAGTTTCGGAATGGTATTTGGGGGCATCATTACCAGTACCTTTTCCTGGCGCTATGGTTTTTTCTTAAACGTTCCGGTTGGCTTGTTGATGTTTGTCCTGACGATTAGATACGTGGCGGATAATCAGAATAAGAGTGCCACTCGTCTCGATATCGTCGGGACAATATTGTCCGTGCTCGGGCTGTCCGCACTAGTGTATAGCATTGATGGGACTTCCCACCAATTGCTGGCGCTGGTCGTTGCAGTGATTGCGTTGGGCCTGTTTATCTATGCGGAGTACGTCATAAAAAATCCAATCATGCCATTGCGGCTATTTGCCGATCGACAGCGTAACAGTGCTTATATTGCCCGGTTCTTCTTCATTGGTGCAGCGTTCGCCTATTACTTTGTCACCACGCAGGCCCTACAGCATATTTATGGGTTTACGCCATTACTGACAGGCTTGGCCTTTTTACCGGTAACCATTCCCCAATTTGTAGGGGCGCTGCAAGTTTCGCGATTGTCGAGTAAGATAGGCACCGCCCGTTTGATCGTACTTGCTGATTTGCTCGTTACCTTGAGTTTCTTGGCGACTGTCGTTTTAGGGATAGATCGGGGCTACTGGATAGCCATTGTCATCCCGATGATTATCTTTGGTTATGGCCAGGGCCTCGTGCTTAGCCCACTGACGATGGAAGGGGTGGCTAACACCGATCCCGAAATTGCTGGGGCGGCGTCCGGTGTGGTCAATACGGTTCATCAGTTTGGCCAATCGGTGGGTGTTTCGGCCGTGATTGCCCTGACCAGCAGTGTGCACGACTTTTCAGCGAGCTATCACGCGCAATTGCTGATTATTGCTACTATTGCGGGGCTCAGCCTGATGGCAGCTCTCGTTTTACTGGCTGATAGGAATCGGCAGGGGACACGTTAGGTCTTTCATCAAATTATATCGGGTTATGCCAACATGACTCGGGTCACCAGACAACTGGGGTTAAGGTTTAAATCATTTAAAAAGCAGATGGGCATTCAGATGACGAATTCTCATCTGCTTTTTAGCGAATTAAGCCAATTATGTGGATGCGTGGTGATAAAATAAGTGAAATTGGCGGAGGGGGATGCCTGTCGGGAATGCGGGTGCTTCCAGTTATGAAAAAAATAATATTTGCCAGTAAATTTCGGCAGCCACAGTCCATGTAATTCTCGTGAGCAAACTCAACCGAACAATCTCCAAAGTCTGGTATACTTGGTTCCGGTAATTAACGCGGCTATGAACACTTGTGGCCCGCAAGTAGTTGCCAAATGACGCAAAATCCGACCGGCGAAGAACCGACAGAACTTAGCCAGTTTGGTGGTGGGTCAGTCAAATTTCGAAGAAGAATCGGCTTTTTCGTAAATTGGACCGTATCAATTTACAAAAAGGTTGACTTTTCGACAAAATTTAGTATGATGAAGAAGTACAAAATTAACCTCTAATGATTTCTGTTAATTGTTTAGAAGGATGTTATTCAACGAAGGAGTGTAAAATTCATGGCAGTAGATTACGATTCCAAGTCATACTTGGAAAAGGTTGACGCCTGGTGGCGTGCTACAACGTATCTTTCCGGTGGTATGATTTTCCTGAAGGACAACCCATTGTTCTCAGTTACCAACACACCAATCAAAAAAGACGACGTTAAGGTTAAGCCTATCGGACACTGGGGTACTATCTCAGGACAAACTTTCCTGTATGCTCACGCCAACCGTCTGATCAACAAGTACGGCTTGAACATGTTCTATATCGGTGGTCCCGGTCATGGTGGCCAAGTTATGGTAACCAACGCGTACTTAGACGGTACCTACACTGAAGATTACCCTGAAATTACTCAGGATCTTGAAGGTATGGCACGTCTGTACAAGCGGTTCTCATTCCCAGGTGGGATTGGTTCTCACATGACTGCACAAACGCCTGGTTCTCTTCACGAAGGTGGGGAACTTGGTTACTCTCTGTCCCATGCTACTGGTGCCGTATTAGACAACCCAGACCAAATTGCATTTACTGTAGTTGGTGATGGTGAAGTTGAAACCGGCCCTGCCATGACTGCATGGAACTCCATCAAGTTCTTGAACCCTAAGAACGATGGTGCCGTATTGCCTATCCTTGACGTAAACGGCTTCAAGATTTCCAACCCTACTATCTTCTCACGGATGAGCGACGACAAGATCGCCAAGTTCTTCGAAGGTTTAGGTTGGTCTCCTCGCTTCCTCGAAAACGACGATATCCATGATTACATGACTTACCACGAAAAAGCTGCTAAGTTATTTGACCAAGCTATCGCTGACATCAAGCAAATTCAAAAAGACGCTCGTGAAAACGGCAAGTACGAAGACGGTGAAGTTGCCGCTTGGCCTGTTGTTATCGCGCGTTTGCCAAAGGGTTGGGGTGGTCCTCAAAAGAACCCAGCCGGCGAACCAATTGAAAACTCATTCCGTGCTCACCAAGTTCCACTTGGCTTGAGCCAAAACAACTTCGACGAATTACCAGAATTTGAAGACTGGATGAACTCATACAAGCCAGCCGAATTATTCAATACTGATGGTTCATTGAAGGCAGAAGTTGCCGACTTCGCACCTAAGGGTGACAAGCGGATGGCTTCTAACCCAGTTGCTAACGGTGGCCGTGCGCGTGGCGAAAAGCCTGAAACGCTTGACTTACCTAACTGGAAAGACTTCGCTAACGACATCAACGAAGATAACCGTGGGACGAACTTGCCAGATGGCAACCGGAACATGGATATGAACGTTCTGTCAACCTTCTTTGCTGGCGTTGCCACTAAGAACCCAACGTCATTCCGGATCTTCGGACCTGACGAAACGATGTCTAACCGTCTCTGGGAAATGTTCAAGATTACGAACCGTCAATGGATGAGTAAGGTCAAGGAACCAAATGACCAATACGAAGCTCCAGAAGGCCGTATCTTGGATGCCCAATTATCAGAACACCAAGCTGAAGGTTGGCTTGAAGGTTACACCTTAACTGGTCGTACCGGTGTGTTCACGTCTTACGAATCATTCTTGCGGGTTGTCGACTCAATGACGACGCAACACTTCAAGTGGATCCGTCAGGCCGCAGCAGAAGACTGGCGTAATGATTACCCATCATTGAACCTGGTTTCTACTTCTACTGTATTCCAACAAGACCATAACGGTTACACCCACCAAGATCCAGGTATGTTGACTCACTTGTCCGAAAAGAAGTCTGACTTCATTCGCCAATACCTGCCAGCAGATGCTAACTCACTCTTGGCTGTATTTGACCGGGCCTTCACTGACCGTCAAAAGTTGAACCATATCGTTGCTTCTAAGCAACCACGTCAACAATGGTTCTCTGTTGATGAAGCTGAAGAATTAGCTACTAAGGGTCTTAAGACTATCGACTGGGCTTCCACTGTTGCCGAAGGCGAAGATGCTGATATCGTCTTTGCTTCTGCCGGTGTTGAACCAACCATCGAAACTCTTGCTGCTCTTAGCCTGGTTAACAATGCTTTCCCAGCTGTTAAGATGCGTTACGTCAACGTTGTTGAATTGGAACGTCTTCAAAAGAAGAACGGCCCTCTGAACGACGAACGTGCATTGAGCGATGCTGAATTCACGTCATTCTTCGGCGAATCTGGTACGCCAGTTCTGTTTGGCTTCCACGGTTACGAAGACTTGATCGAATCATTCTTCTACGAACGTCAACACTTAGGCTTACACGTTCATGGTTACCGTGAAGATGGTGATATCACGACTGCTTACGACATGCGTGTATACTCCGAATTAGACCGGTTCCACCAAGCTAAGGATGCTGTTAACACGTTAGTTGCTAACGGTGTTGTTGACAAGGCTGCTGCTGCAGACTTCGACAAGAAGATGGATGACATCTTAGCTAAGCACATGAAGATTACTCGTGACGAAGGTCATGATATCGAAGAATTCACTAAGTGGCAATGGGCCCCATTGAAGAAGTAATTTCTTCAATCTGAATTTTTCAAAAGAGGATTACTCCCAATCGGGGGTGATCCTCTTTTTTTCGGATAATGATAACAGTGCGTCGTTCACGACACGTAAAAACGGCTGAGTCTGATTAGAAGACTTAGCCGTTTTGAGTATTGCCTTTAGGCCCAGTTGAGCACGCTAAAGCGTGCGAAACAAAAACCCACCCGCTATGCGGGCGGATAGCAAAA
>NZ_RHNZ01000017.1 GCF_003946395.1 Levilactobacillus fuyuanensis
TTCATGGCCTTTTTGACTAGTCTGAATAAAGAACTGGTCTAGTAGAGCAGGTGTTGCACTTCAATTTTAAATCGAGGAATCAAAAAAATGAGACAGATTCTGCGATTTTTGCATTAGTAATAAGTACAGGATGTCTTTCAACGAAATCGTACGCAAAAAAATCGGCACCTACCAGAAAAATCCGGCAGATGACGATTATCACAAATTATAAAGTTTAGTCACCACAAACGTCAACATGGCATAAAATCTACCACACTTAGTGACAACCCATGAGACCCGACGAATAACGGCGCAATTCCAGTAATGGTGAGCCGGAGGAGGCCAGGATGGAGCCGGCTGTGACGATGGTGTTAGACCGGGCGCTTGGTTCTCCCCGGCCTTACAGCATGGGACGAGCTTTAAGCCGTGCGAATTTCACGGCTTAAAGTCGAGGTAAGAGACCGCTTCTCAGGCTCTTGCCGGTCCCCACAGCAGGCGCAATCCTGGCAGCCGCAGGCGGCAAAACCAGTCTGCCTTAAACCAAATTATTCGTGCCGCGCCTCATAGGTGTCGCAGCTTTGGATGACACACAATAGGCCCGTGTCGAATTGGAACTCGCCCGATCCGCCCACAAACTCATTGCTAGCGAAAGAAATGGGGTACGGAATTGGCTCGTTGTGGAGTTGGTATTTTTCATTAGTCAGGCTTAAATGGTCAATGGGCGTCAGCGGAATGAAGGCCAGATAGTTCTTATCGGCTTCTTTCTCCACCGTGTAATGCCCCGGCAAATAAAACGAAATCGTATTCTGTTTGTCAATCAACCGAATTCGGCTGGCATACCGCTTATACTCCGGCTGGAGCACGATAAAGAGGTTTGCTAGGAAATGGTCTAGCCGGCCACCCGTTGCGCCGTAGATGTCGATTTTATCGGCACCGTAGTCGTTTAACGCAACCGAAACGGCGAGCTGGGTGTCCGTATAGTCCTTTTCCGGCTGTGACTGACGAATATCCTTCACGTTGCGCCGAACCCGTTGGAGTTCTGGTGCTTGTAAGGAATCAAAGTCGCCAATCGCGGCCACCGGCTGAATATTCTGATCGATTAACCGTAACGTCCCCCGATCAACGCCAATCCAGGAGCCGTCAATTTTCCGTGCACGTAGGTCGTCCGGCCATTCAGCCTTGGGCCCACCCACGAGGAGATTGAACGTTCCGCCCCGTGGCACTATTTCGTCGCTGCTTTCAAGGCATTGATGCGTGCAACCGGGTCATCGGCGTTGAAAACATAAGACCCAGCTACGGCAACCGTTGCCCCAGCATTGGCACAGTCAACGACCGTCTTGTCATTGACCCCACCGTCAACTTCGATATCAAAGTCGTAACCCTTGGCCTTCTTGATGGCATCGAGTTGGGCGATCTTTTCAACCGTGCTGTGTAAGAACTTCTGACCACCAAAGCCGGGGTTGACCGTCATCACGAGGACTTGGCCAACCATGTCTAAGACGGGTTCGATAGCGGAAACGGGGGTCCCAGGGTTGATGACAACTTCTGGGGTAACACCGGCGTTTTGAATCATTTGTAAGGCCCGGTGAATGTGTGGCGTTGCTTCGACGTGAACCCCGATGATATCGGCGCCGGCCTTGGCAAAGTCATCAACGTAACGTTCTGGGTTTTGAACCATCATGTGCACGTCTAAGACCATCTTCGTGATTGGACGAATAGCCTTGACCCAACCGGGACCGTAAGACAATGCTGGGACGAAGTTACCGTCCATGATGTCGATGTGTAAGACTTCGGCACCGGCCTTGTCGACCATTTCGATATCTGGTTGTAAATTGACGTAATCTGCACTTAAGATTGATGGCGCTACTTTAATCATAAATTCTATTCCTCATTTCTTTTTATTGTAAACAGGTTTTTGATTCTTTAACAACGTGAGTAATTGCAGATATGTGTCATAACGACTCTGCATGAACTTACCGGCTTCAATGCCGTCTTTGACCGCACAACCGGGCTCGTTCAGATGGACACACCCGCGGAAACGACACTCGCGAGAGGCCAACGCGAACTCGGGGAAGAATTGTCCCAACTCGCGGTAACCAATGGTCAACGTGTCGTAAGATGAAAATCCAGGCGTATCCGCCACCAGACCACCCGCAACGGGCATCAGGCTGACCTTCCGGGTCGTATGTTTCCCCCGATTCAAGGCCGTGGAGATTTCACCAGTCGCTAACGTCAGGTCCGGTGAAATGTGGTTCAGCAACGTTGACTTGCCGGCACCGGTTTGGCCCATAATGACCGTGACCTTGTCGGCTAGTAAGCCCCGCAACTCGTCCAAGCCACTCTCCGCAAACGGTTCACGGGTCAGGCAGACATCGTAACCGATCTGCCGGTATCCCGCCGCCAACGTCTCGAATTCCTGATAACGTTCATCGGGAATCAGGTCGGTCTTGGTGAAGTAGATGACTGGCGTGATGTTGCTGATCTCTAGGGCAATCAACTGCCGGTCCAGTAGGTTCGTGGAAAATTCGGGCGACGCTACCGCCGTCACGACGACACCCTGATCGATGTTAGCCACTGGTGGCCGGGTCAATGCGTTATCCCGGGGAAGAATCTCTAAAATATATCCTTCCTTGGGTGATGAGCTTTCAAACTGTACGCGATCCCCAACAAGCGGCGTAATTCGCCGTTTCCGGAAATTTCCGCGTGCACGGGTTCGATACATCTCGCCGTCACTGAAGACGTCGTAAAAGCCGCTCAGTGATTGACGAATTTGTCCCTCTGACATGCAGCACCTCCTTATTCTTTTTTCCAGTGTTTCCTTGCATTTAGCACTTTAAACAATTCGCCTTACCGGGCGGTGAAAATAGGCCGGGACGCGGTGGGCGGACGCCCGGAGCCACAGTGCGGTCTCCGGGCTTGCCTTTGAACCTCTGAGAACCGAGTTTCAAAGCCACCAATTATCTAAGCGGTAAACCGCTTAGATAATTCCCACGGCTGAGCCTATTTTCACCGCCCTCACGGCTGACACTGGTTTACCGTGCAGAATGCAAAGTAAACCGAACAGCCACCTTAAATCTGCGAAACCACTTACACACATCCAGCGGACAGCTGGTTGCAAGGTTGCCTTTGCCCGCTTTCCTTGAAAATTTGATAACAAAAAACTCAGTCCTTTATTATTATAAAAGAACTGAGCTATAAATGCAGGTTTTTTCCTTAATTTTTCGAGACGTGATTGTCTGAAGCGACCACGTGACCATCTCTGACGACCTTGTAGGCCCCAGATTTGCCCGATGCTACTGCGAATGGCAACGTGACGGTTGTGTCCGCCGTGATCGTCATTTGTTTGTAAATCGAGCTTAACGAGTGGTCCTGATCCTTCAAGTAGATCTGAACCAGGTTACTGTCACTGCTACTGGACGAAGCGCTACTAGAAGACTCGTCGTCGCCTTCGCTCTCGTCATCGGTCGAGCCACTGTCGAATGGAATCTTCACGTTCACGCTGAACTCATCGACACTAGAACTACTCTCACTCTGTGAACCGCGCGACACGGCCAGAGTGATCTCGTCACCTTCCTGAACAACGGCACCCTCACCCGGCGACTGCCGAATGATGCAGCCTTTGTCCACATCGCTCGAATAAGCGTACTGGAAGGCAAGGTTTAAGTTGTGATTCGTGGCGTAGCTCTGCGCTTGCCGTTTGGTCTTGTTAGTCAAGTCAGCCAACGTGACCGTTTCTGACCCCGTAGAGACTGTGAAAGTGATGTCCGTTTTGCTTGGTACCACGCTCTTACCGGCTAAGACACTCTGCTGCATGATCTTACCGGCAGGAACGCTGGTTGAGTGGACCGATTCCCGGTGAACTGCAAAGCCCAATGCCTCCAGCTTGGCAGCCGTGCTGGCATACGAATCACCCTGATAGTCATCAACCTTGTAGCGCTTGGGACCGGTACTGATCCACAGATCAACCACCGTATTTTGCTTTAATTGCGTCCCCGAGCGTGGTTCCGTTCGCGCAACTCGATGAATCTTCACGGTAGCACTCGACGTCTTGTGCACGGTGCCTACCTTGAGTTTGGCAGAGACCAGTGCACTACGCGCAGCAGTCTCCTTGTCGCCGACCACGTTTGGTACATTAGTCATCTGAGGTCGGAAAAGCGCCATGCCGATGAAGATTCCCAAAATAATCAGGAAGATAATTCCACCCGCAATCAGGAATTTACGCCGACGAGGATGCCGATACTTCTTGCGTTTCTTCTTCCCTGTCGACTGATCATTGGCCGCTGTTGCATCTTTGGTGGCCGCCTCTGCCGTCTCCTCACCAGTTGGCTTAGCGATAGCGTGAGGCACTGCCGCGGCACTCAGCGCACTGGCTGGTAGGACCTTGGTCTCGCCGTCGTCATTTTCCGCCGGCCTGAACCGTAGCTCGCCAGCTCGTTTAGGTGACAACGACGTGGCCAGATCATCCGCCATACTCGCCACATCCGTGTAACGGTCGGCTGGCCGTTTCGATGTGGCCTTCAGCACCACGTTTTCCAACGCTTGTGGAATCCGTGGGTCGATGTCTCTGACCGATGGAATCTCCGACTGGAAGTGCTTCAGGGCAATTGATACGGCAGTTTCACCCTCGAAGGGCACCGTTCCCGTCAGTAATTCGTAGAGAATGATCCCCAGCGAATAGATGTCGGACTGCTTGGTCGCCATCCCCCCGCGTGCCTGTTCAGGCGACAGGTAGTGAACCGAGCCCAGCACCGTATTCGTCTGTGTGAGGCTGTGTTCGGACAAAGCCACGGCGATCCCGAAGTCGGTAATCTTAGCGACCCGATTTTCATCGATCAGGATATTTTGCGGCTTGAGATCCCGATGAATAATGTTGTGCTCATGCGCCGTCTTCACGGCATTGAGAATCTGCTCCATGATCTGAATGACTTCCTGATAGGCAATCGGGAAGTGTTTCTTGATGTAGGCTTTGAGGTCGGTCCCTTCCACGTACTCCATGACCAGGTACTGCATGCCGTTTTCTTCCCCGACATCGTAGACCTGGACGATATTATCATTGACTAACTCCGTGGCGGCAAGGGCTTCACGCTGGAACCGCCGAACAGTGCCGGGGTCATCGCGTAAATCCAAACGTAAAAGTTTGACGGAAACGTCACGGTCCAAGATCAAGTCATGTGCCAAGTAAACGTTGGCCATCCCGCCTTCACCAAGAGAGCGAATGATGCGGTAACGGCCGTTTAACGTGTAACCCGTGCGCATCAGCTCACCTCCCCATCGTGGTTAGCGATGATCAAGACGGTGATGTTATCCAAACCACCGGCGGCGTTGGCCATCTCAATCAGCCGGTCACATTTCTCCGCGGTGGTCCGCTTACTCAGTAGGACCGCTTGAATCTCTTTATCGGAGACCATGTTGGTCAGGCCGTCCGTACACAGTAACAGCTGATCGCCGGTCACGAGCGGGTAAGTCTTGAGATCAAAACGGGCATCGGTCGAGATTCCCAGTGAACGAATGATGACGTTCTTTTGGGGATGATGCTGGGCGGCTTGCTTCGTGATCTCGCCGCGTTTGACCAGCTCGTTGACCAGGGAATGGTCCTCGGTCAGCTGGCGAAATTGGCGGTCACGCAACAGGTAAGCGCGGGAGTCCCCAATACTGGCAATGACGACTTCTTCCGTAAAGTAGAGCGCGGCAACGAGGGTCGTGCCCATGCCATTCAGGTCGGCAAACTGATTGGATTTATCAATGATCGACTGGTTCTCCGCGGTAATTTCCCCGGTGATCCAGGTCCGTGCCGCAGCCGGTGTGGTCAGGTCAGTCTGCTCGAACTCGTGACCCAGGTGGGAAACGGCCATGGCACTCGCCACGTCGCCTCCCTGATGACCACCAATGCCATCAGCGATAATGGCGAGATGTTGTCCCGCCAGGTTCGTGTAAACATCCACGTAATCTTCATTATCATTGCGTTGCTTGCCGATCGACGTTCGGTATGCCACTTTCATTGCCCGTCACCCCTACTTTTTCTTACGAAATGCACTCACGAAGAACCCATCCGAATCAAAATCATCCGGGTAGATCGCTAACGTGTCCGTGCTCCGGTCATCTTTGACCTTTAATTGCGTTTCCACACGAATGGATTCGAAGTCGGGATGAGCTTCCAAGAACTTGGCAGCGACATCCGCATTTTCCGTATCCAAAATCGTGCAGGTACTGTAGACCAGAATGCCATTAGGCTTAAGCTTTTCGCTAACGGCATCCAGAATGCCCAATTGCACCTTTTGTAATTGTTGAATGTCTTGTGGAGTCTTTTCGTAACGGATTTCTGGTTTCCGCCGAATCAGACCCAGTCCAGAACAAGGCGCATCGACCAAGATCCGGTCGAATTCCTTCTTAGGAAATTGGTCGTTGATATTCCGGGCATCGAGCGCCACGGCGTCGACCCGGTCACTCACATGCATCCGGTCCGCATTCTTTTCGATCAACTTGACCTTCTTAGCGTGCAGATCAAGCGCTGTGACCTTCCCACCGGAATGGGCATCGAGTAAGGCCGCAATCTGTGTGGTCTTCCCACCGGGAGCGGCACAGGCGTCCAGCACTTGATCGCCGGGACGGACCTGTAAGGCCTCAACGGGTAACATCGCACTCTCATCTTGAATCGTCAGCTCGCCAGTTTCAAACACATTGCTCTGGTTGGCTGCCTTATCGGTCAAACGAAAGGCGTTGCCGGCAACAACACTAGGCGTTACCGTGTAGCCTTGGGCAACCAAGGATTGTTCTACTTCTTCGACCGTAGCAACCGCCGTGTTGACCCGAACGGATTGCGCGGCTGGTTGGTTGATGGTTTCTAAAATGCTGACGGCCTTGTCATCGCCGACCTGCTTTTGAATCGCCGTGACCAACCATTCAGGGACGGAATATTTCAGGCTCAAGCGCTTCACGGGATCCTTGATTTCATTGACGTCAGGTAAACCCTGACGATCCATGGCATGCAAGACACCGGTCACAAAACGCCGAATCCCTTCGTGACCCCGGTCCTTGGCCAACTGAATGGCTTCATTGAAGATAGCCCGCTTGGGCACACGGTCCAAGTAGAGTCCTTGATATAAAGCGACCAATAGCGTCATTTTGACCCAAGGTAAGACCTTCTGGTTAGGCTTCACGAAACCTTCCAGATAGTATTCCAACGTTAACTGATGTTGGATGGTCCCGTAGACCAAGTTGGTCACGAAACGACGGTCAACGTCGCTCAAGTTGTGACTCTCCAAAGTTGTTTCCAATTGTAAGTTTGAGTAAGCCCCGTTGGCCACACGTGTCAGTGCTTCTACGGCCAGAGCGCGGGGAGTTGTATTTTTTGTCATTATTCAGCCACCTGTTCGCCAATTGTCAGTGCATCGCTAGTTCCGTTCAGAAAGTCGGTGATACTTAACTTCGGCTTACCGGCGGGTTGAATCTCATTTAAAGCTAAAACGCCATGGTCACCGGTCGCAATCGCCAAGTGGTGCTTGTCGTGGCTAACCAGTGAACCGGGGGCCATCTCGGTCGTCTCGTCCAAAACGGTCACGTCCCACAGCTTGGTCCGCACGCCGTTCAAGAAAATATGCGCGATGGGTGCTGGCCGCAAAGCGCGAACCTTGCAGTCAATCATGTGGGCGCTCAGGTTCAAGTCGATCCGTTCCTCATCGGACTTGATAGTCGGTGAAAAGCTGACCTTGTCCTCATCCTGAGGAACCGGCGCGATTTCACCGGCCAGCAACTTCGGCAACGTCTCCAATAGGAGGTCGCGACCCAGATCACTTAATTTATCGAACATAGAGCCCACGTCATCCTGGTCGGTAATTGGAATTGCCCGTTGTGCCAGGACAGCCCCGGCATCCATCTTCTTTTCCATAAACATGATGGACACCCCGGTCTCCTTGTCGCCATTCATGATGGCGTAGTGAACTGGCGCACCACCGCGATACTTCGGTAACAGGGAAGCGTGAACGTTCACGGCCGCCACCTTAGCCGCCTTGAGCAGCTTCGTTGGCAAGAACTGCCCAAAGGCCGCCGTCACGATCAGGTCAGGGGCTAATTCGATGGCCCGTGCCATTTCGTCACTGCCGGAGATCTTTTGGGGTTGGAGCACTTCGATGTCGTGAGCCACGGCAACCTGCTTCACGGGAGAAGCGGTCAGGACGTGCTTCCGTCCCACGCGCCGGTCGGGTTGAGTCACTACGGCTAAGACGTCGTAGCCCTTTTCAATTAAGCTGCTCAGAATGGGCGCCGAAAATTCTGGCGTTCCCATAAAAATTACTGAAGTCATCGTACACCATACTTTCTTGGTTTTATTTCTCTTTTTGAATTATGTTAATTGTTTTTGATAGGTCACACGGATTCTGATCACATCTCACTGGACAGTGAAAGTTGATCTAATCTAACCACTCGCAAAATAGCAGCAAGGTGCTTAGTCACTAGTCTCATTTCTCTGTCGTGACACGCAGTTAAAGCATCCCCACTTGTCAGTCCACCTCAATCATATCAGATTGGGCGTCCATTCCCTATCACCTTTGGCAAATTAGATAGAAAACTTATTGTGTAAGGGTTCTCTTGAGAGAATTCTAGCAGAACTCAGAACAGTTTCTACCATAATCAATCGTCCATCACTGAAAACGGACAGAGTCGAATCCCTGACTTCATGTAGCACTTGCCAGTCTATCTCGTTTCCAACGGTGGTAAACCTCAGCCGTGAGGGTGGCCTGGTAGTGGCTCAGTGGTATCGTTTGTCTAAGTGGCGCGATTTTCGCCACTTAGACAAACGACAAGCTTTAAGACCCACGTTTCTTGTGGGGCTTAAAGTTGTGCCCACCACGTTCCAGTATCTACGAGCCCACCGGTAAGGCGCCGGTCATCGTCTACCAGAAAACAGACAACCAGCTACATGAAATTCATGGGTTCGGAATCGATGGTGACGGAGAGGCCGTGCCGTGCCGGCACCTGTGCCGCCTGCCGGATCTGTTCCAGCACTGGCCGTAGTTGCGGCTCTCGCTTGTATTTAATCACCACTTGATAGTAGTACTTCCGCTTGACCCGTGCAATCGCCTTGGGCGTGGGGCCGAGAACAATAGCGTCCTTACTGAGTCCCTGCTTCAGCGCATCCACGATCTGATACATGGCCTTCGCCGCCACGGCTTCCTCCTCGTGACTGGCCGTCAGCTGTACCGCAAAGTAATACGGCGGGTAACTTCCCTGATGGCGCATGTGCATTTCCGTCACAAAGAAGCGTTCATAGTCCTGACTCTGCGCCAACTGAATCGCGTAGTGATCCGGGTTAAACGTCTGAATGTAGACCTCACCGGGCTTGGTTGCCCGACCGGCCCGGCCACTGACCTGCGTCAATAGCTGAAACGTACGCTCGCTGGCCCGAAAATCCGGTAATCCCAGCGCAGTATCGGCGTTCAACACGCCGACCAACGTGACATTAGGGAAATCCAGCCCCTTGGCGATCATCTGCGTCCCCAGTAAAATATCGGCCTTGTGCTCGCCGAATTGCCGAAGAATTCGCTCGTGCGCACCCTTACGTCGCGTGGAGTCCACGTCCATCCGCAAGATTCTCGCAGTAGGCAGTAACTTTTCCAAAGCCTGTTGCACCTTCTGTGTTCCCGTACCATAGTACCGAATCTTCTTGCTATGACAGTTGGGACACACGTGTGGAATGGCCTCTTCATGCCCACAGTAGTGGCATTTCATGCTGTGGGTATCCATGTGGAGCGTCAATGAAATATCGCAATTCGGACACTTTAAGACGAAGCCACAGTCCCGACACATCACAAACGACGAGTACCCCCGCCGGTTGAGCATCAAGACAATCTGTTCGTGACGGTCGAGTCGTTCTTGAATGGCTGTCATCAGGGGTTCGGAAAAGTCACTATCGCCTTGCTGCTTTAACTGTTCACGCATATCGACAATGTGGACGGTTGGCATGGGTTGGGCCTTGGCTCGCTTTGAAAGAACCAGTCGGGTGTACAACCCTTTTGCCGCCCGAGCCCGCGTCTCTAGTGACGGCGTAGCACTACCCAAGACGACCGGGCAATGGTGATACTGACCGCGCCAAAGCGCAACGTCTCTGGCATGATACCGTGGATTCTCATCCTGTTTATAACTACTTTCATGTTCCTCATCCATGATGATGATGCCGAGATTCTCGACCGGCGCAAAGACGGCGGAGCGGGCACCAACGACTACCGTGGCCTCACCGCGGTCAATACGGCGCCATTCGTCGTACTGTTCACCCTTGGATAACCCGCTGTGGAGGACCGCCACCCGCTGGCCGAACCGGGCTTTAACCCGGTTGACCATTTGCGGTGTGAGAGCAATTTCGGGTACCAGCATCAACGCCGTACGTCCCTGTTGCAGGGCCTGCGCGATACTTTGCAAGTAGACCTCAGTCTTCCCGCTTCCGGTGACTCCCTCGACCAAGAAATTCTCAGTCTTCTGGCCGTCAATGGCTTGCGTGATTCGGTCCACAGCGACTTGTTGTTCCGGATTCAGCTTTAAAGGCTGGGTCGGCGTGACTGGCTGGTGGAAAGGATCGCGGTAAACTTCGAGCGTGCTCTTGGTCAGCCACCCCTTATCAGCAGCCGTGCCGATAACCGCTGGCGTGACCCCAGCTTTTTTCGCCACAGTGGCCTGGGCAACGACCTTGTCCGCCGGCATCTGAGCCAAGTAGGCCAATAATTCAGCTTGCTTGGGTGCGCGCTTAGCCACTTCACCGGCAATCTCTTGGAGCTTGGCCGGTGTCAAGGCTGGCGTGATTCCGGTGGTCGTCTTGGCGGCCGCCTTATCCTTGACCTCGTAGACAACCTCGACCTTACCCGCCCGCTGTAATTTCAACAGACCGGCAACCGTGGCATCGTCGAGCTTTGTCGCATCAAAGTCACGCGGCGCACCTTCTGGAAAATACGTGGCCATTTCTTCCGGTGTCAGTGTGGTTGTCGGTTGCACTTGCCGTTTCGGTTGGGTCTTTAACAGGTTGGGTAGCATCGTTTGAATACAGGTGATCCGAAAGGCGTAGGTCGTATTGGCCAGCCAATCGGCCAGCTGACGCAGCTCCGTGTTTAAAACGGGTACGAGGTCAAGCACGGTCTCAATCGGTTTTAGTTTGCCATCAAAATTGGTGACGTCGTTCAACCCGACGACCACGCCTGAGACTAGGCGGTGACCACGACCAAACGGCACGATCACGCGCATCCCCACCTGTACCTGATGCTCCAGCTCGGCCGGAATCGCGTAGGAATACGGATCATTCGTCTGCATAGTTGGAACATCCACTAAAATTTGGCCAATCTGGGCCATGGTTGTCACCTCACTTCGTTGCTAAAATTGTGGCGAGTTTCGCGACCAGTGCCGCCGCAATCCGTGTCTTACTGGTCTTGGGTGTCTGATCACTGACCCCGTCGGCCTGGATAAACGTGACCTGGTTGTCATCGCTGTTAAAGCCGATGTCGGCACGGGAAACGTCGTTGGCGGCCAATAGATCTAACGACTTACTATCGAGCTTGTGTTGGGCATTAGCGAGTAAATTCTGCGTCTCCGCAGCAAAGCCCACCGTCACCTGATCCGCACGCTTGATTTTGGCGACTTCGGCCAGGATGTCCGGTGTTTTTTTCAATTTTAAAATTAATTCATCATTATCTTTAGTTTTCTTGATCTTCTGATCGGCAGTCGTCAGTGGCTGGAAATCGGCCACGGCCGCGGCCATCACAAGCGCATCCGCCTCAGGAAAACGCGTTAGGACCGCGTTCGCCAAGTCCGTTGTACTTTGGATAGGCACGACAGTCACACCAGCGGGTGGCGTCAACCGCGTCGGCGCAGTGATCAATGTCACGTTGGCCCCCGCTTGCTGGGCGGCCGCGGCTACCGCGTACCCCATCTTACCGGAAGAATCATTGGTTAAGAAGCGCACGGGATCGAGACGTTCACGCGTCCCACCGGCCGTGACAATGACCGACTTTCCTTGCAGTGTCTGAGGGGTAAAGAGAGCTAACTGACCGATTTGACGGACGATTTCGATGGGCTCCAGGAAGCGCCCCGTACCGGAATACCCTTCGGCCAACGCCCCAGTGGCGGGCATTAAGACGGTCACACCGTCAGCAATCAGTTGTTGCCGATTGCGTTGGGTCACGGCAGCCTGCCACATATGGCTGTTCATGGCCGGCACCACGATCTTAGGTGCGCTAGTCGCCAACCAGGTCGCACTGGCCACGTCATCGGCTAGTCCGTTGGCAAACTGAGCCATTAGGTTCGCAGAGGCCGGGGCCGCAATGGCGAGGTCGGTCCAATCAGCCAACTCGACGTGGGCAATCTGACCATCGTCGCGCCACCAGGTGGCATCGGTCAGCACCGGTTGCTTGGTCAGGGCCGCAAAGGTCGCGGGTGTCACAAATTTGGCGGCGGCTTGGGTCAGAACGATTCGCACGGTCGCGCCGGCACGTTGGAGCTCGCGGGCAAGCGTCGCGGCCTTATAAGCTGCGACACTCCCGCCGATGGTTAACGTCACATGTTTCCCTTCAAACATACTTTCCCTCCGTTCGCATTTTAGCAATAGTTAAAAAAAGCCAGATTACCCAACGGCAACCTGGTCTTTTCTGAAATGCCCGTGTTAGGCGTTCAAATCCTTTTCGTCCGGATCGATCATTAAAGCACCGGCCGCAATTTCTTCGAGGGCCCGGCCAATCGTCTTAGGCGACTTGTAGTCGGTCAACAGTGGCTTAGCGCCGGCATCAAGTTCATGTGCCCGCTTGCTAGCCAACATAATCAAAGAATACCGTGAATCCACTTGTGCCAATAAATCATCAACTGAGGGATAAAGTAGCATTATTTATTCGTCTCCAATCATTTGTTCGTAATCCGGCATGACCCGGGTTACCCGTAACCGTTCACTGCGAATAATCATTTGAATCCGATCAACTGCCTTGTTGACTTCGTCGTTTACCACGGCGTAGTCGTAGTTGCGCATCATTTGAATTTCACCAACGGCCTTCTTGATTCGTTTGTTAATGACGTCCATGGCGTCAGTTCCTCGACCAATCAACCGGTGCTTCAATTCCATCAAGTCAGGCGGCGTCAAGAAAACAAAGACAGCATCGGGACAATTTGCCCGAACCTGCATAGCACCGTTGACTTCGATCTCCAAGAAAACATCCTTGCCTTGATCCAAGGTCTCATTAACATATTTTAACGGGGTGCCATAGTAGTTGTCAACATACTTGGCGTATTCCAGCATCTGTCCGGTCCGAATGTTCTCTTCAAATTCCTCTTTGGAGACGAAGTAATAGTCGACACCGTTGACTTCGCCTTCACGCGGTTTCCGCGTTGTCATCGAAATGGAGTAAGAAAAGTCGGTCGCGCCGGTCTCAAACAATGCCTTACGCACCGTTCCCTTACCAACACCGGATGGACCTGAAAGCACAATGAGCATTCCACGTTTAGCCATCGTTTAAAAATCCCTTCAATAAAAATTTAATTATGACACCGTCACCACTGGCCACCGTGTCGTTTAAAGTCAATCATCTTTGACTTCAGCTATAATCTATAGGTTACTATATTACCACTATTTAGGAAGAAATACTCCCCTTAGCACCGAAAACGTTGAAAAAAGTCCGGCTCGACGCTTGAAACAGCTGTTCGGGGCGGCATCCCCCGTTTCCATACCGAAGTCTATCCCATTATCAAACTTATTCAAAATAGAGAATACTAGACAATCTCGCAAACAGTTGGTATCACTGGTCTGACTGATCGTTAGCCACCTGAAAGATTAAGATAATCGCAAATCACGAGAAAAAAGACTTGCAATATCAAACACGTGTTCGTATAATGAAAATACAAACAAACGTTCGAGGTGATCAGCATGCAAAACTTAATTACTAATGGCACGACTGCCCTGTCTGATCGGGTAGCAATAGCGTACAAAGAACTCTTCAGTGACTTGCCAGTGATTAACGGTCAAGTCGTTTATCCGCAGATGCCCGCCTTCCAATTAACTTATTTTATTCAGCAAGCACTCGACCGACACTATTTAGTTCGAATTCAATTTAAGGCTGCTACGGATGTGGCCCCTGCCACAGTCATCGGCCATCTGAAAGCAGACGCCGCTGGTCACCTTATCCTCAAGCAGAGCCGGACCCTAACGACCATCGTTACACCCGGTCTCTTACGTTCGGTTCAACGTGCTCGGTAAAAAAATTATAATTACAAAGTCCCTCTGGAACAGCTCAGGTTTACGATAAGCTCTCCGGAGGGACTTTTTTCTTATTCCGAATAGAAAAACTGATCTCACTCAGATTGTCTGAACGAGGTCAGTCCTGTAAAATTAATTATCACTTAGCGTGAGTTCTGCGCCACTGTGAAGCGGCGAGGCTCAAGCCTAGGATTAAGAAACCAACCAGTATGGCTAACAAGCTACGTTGACCATTAGTTCGTGGCAAGTAGCTGTTGCCGTTAGTGTGATGCTTAACAGTCTTAGAAGCCGTGTTAGCCGTTGTTCCAGCTGCGGTTCCACCGCTGCGTGGTGTGTTAGAGCTAGAATTGCTGGACGCCACGTTAGCTACTGTGGTGCGCTTGGCTTTGGTGGATGAAGTGCTTGTGGAACTAGTGTTGGAGCTGCTAGAACTTGATGATTTGCTTGATGTGGATAGGTTACTCGACTCTGAAGAAGAATGGCTCGAGCTAGAAGAGGGCGTAACAATAGGTGTAGAACCACCATCCGAAGTGTTAGATTCATCCTGCTGCGTAACATTAACCGTATCACTGCCATTTTCAGGGACAATTGCTTGAACCTTTTGGGAGTTAATCTTGTAGCCATCTGGTGCCGTAGTTTCTTCAAAGTAATAAGTTCCAGCATTCAAACCAGAAACTTTTAACTCACCCTTGTCGTCAGTTTTCAAATTATCCTGAAGAACGTTTCCATCTGCATCCTCTAAATTATAGACAGCATTAGCTAAAAGCTTTTTGCCTGTTTTATCGGTTTTAGTCAAAATAACTGACGTTTGCTGATCCTCTGTCGTTTCTTCTATTGGTGAAAAATCGGTAGATGCTTGCACAACAACGTCATGCTTAGTAGGACTAACAAGATAACCATCTGGCGCCTTAGTTTCTTGATAGTAATAATCCCCTGGTGCCATATAGGACCACGTTATCTGCCCGGCGTCATTCGTTGTCGCAGTGTAAGTTTCATCCGTATCATTTTTATTGGTTAAGGTATACTCAGCCCCCGCTAACGGCTGACCATCTGCACCAGTCTTGGTTAATATAATATTCTGTCGATAATAACCATTGATAAGTGCCGTACCACCCCAATAAGTATCCGCATTCGTATCAATTGGAGTTTCGGCTGTTCCTGGACCTGGTTTTCCATCTTCTCCAGTAGATCCATTGTCACTAGTTAGCTGAACATTATTTGTGAAATATCCCCCGGATCCTGCAAGGCCCGGCGTCACTTTTGTTTGATAATAAATTTCTATTTTTTTAGAATTGATATTGGTAAACGAAAAAGTAATTTTCTTACCGTTCACCGAATGAGATAACGTTGTATCCTTATCAATCTCCGGTGAATATTCATATACACTATCATCTTTACCACCGGGATACGTAGTTTTAACATATCTTGTAATCTTGTCAAAAGTCTGATTATCCCCCAACGTATCTACTAAGGTAACCCTACCCATGTCAGCATATTGCAAATTGAATACAATATCCCAAGTGATGGTAGTCGGTAAGACTTTTTCGCTACTAGTGTCAGACCATCCCACTTTGTTAACTACCATTTTGCCGTCTGAAGAACCATCGCCCTCAGAACCACTTCCCTTTACAACAAATTGAAGTGACCCGGTCCGACCAACATTCGTTTTTGCCAATCTATCATTGAACTGAATATATGCCTTAGGATCATGTGAATCGTCAATATAAAAATCTCCAACTTTGTTTTTACTATCCGTACTGCTGAAGACATCAACGTGATTCTGCTGTGTAGTATTGCTTCCATTAGGTAAAGTGACAGCAACAGTGTCGCCATCATGAATAGCAACATCATCATTAACTCCCCAATTGTAGGTTAGCTGATAATTATTTCCTGACAGCAAGTTAGTGATATCTGATGGATCAGCAAACTGTCCATGGCCCATCCCTAATTGAATAGTCGCAGGTGCATTCAGGCCAGTGGTATCATCCGTAGTTACCGCATGAGCATTCATCTGACCACCGCCGACTAAAATAAGCAACCCAACTAACAAACTAAATCCTAAAATCCCAATTCTTTTCCACATGCCGCACACCTCTACCCCATTTTTGTTTGCTAAATCAATTATATATCAATCTTTAATCTAATTTAAGGGGTAATTTGTAATAGTATTAAACTAAGCTGAACACAATAATAAAAGCTGTTATCAATCACCTGATAACAGCTTTATTATACACCGATTAGTTTTTAGCTTTGCGATGAGAGTCCTTGACCTCACCGGCTAATTTCAATAATTCATGTGCATGTTCCAACGCGAGCTTCGTCACCTGAGTGCCGGCTGACATTCGGGCCAATTCATCCACTCGGCTGGATTCGTCCAAACGCGTCAGAGAGGTTTCGGTGCGGTCCGCCACAACCTGCTTGGCAATGAAATAATGGTGATCGGCCATCGCAGCGACTTGTGGTAAGTGCGTGATACAGAGCACCTGCGAGGCCTGAGCAATCCCACTGATCTTTTCGGCAATGGCCTGCGCCACCCGACCGCTGACACCGGTATCGACCTCATCAAAGATAATTGAGGTGATCCCCTGTGACTCGGAGAAAATCGTCTTCAACGCCAGCATAATCCGAGACAGCTCCCCACCAGACGCGATCTTGGCTAGTGGGCGCATGGCTTCTCCCGGGTTGGTCCGCAGGTAGAATTCCACGTGATCTAACCCAGTACTCATCAACGACTGGGTCTTGGAACGGGTGAAATGCACAGCAAAGACGGTCTTATCCATATAGAGATCCGCCAATTCACCATGAATGGCTTTTTCCAAGCGTTTAGCAGCCTCTTGCCGAGCCTTGCTTAACTTCTCTGCTAACTTCAACAGCACGGATTCCTGACTGGCAACCCGATCTTCCAGGTCGTCCGCTGTCTCATCGGTTGACTGCATCTGCTTGAGTTCCGCGGCAATCTTGTCATAGTAACTGAGCACCTGTTCTTCGGAATCGCCGTACTTGCGCTTCAACTGATTGATCACGTCCAAGCGTCGTTCGATCTCATCTAAACGGCCCTCGTCCCATTCCAACAAATCTAGCTGAGAGGACACATCCCCCACGGCATCGCTCAGCGCGTAGTAGGCCGTTTCTAGACTGGCCGCAATCTGCTTAAATGCCGGATCAAAATCGGCAATGGCCTGCATCGATTGCATGGCACTTCCAATCTGATCATTCGCGCCGGCACTGGTCTCCTCACCGGTCAAAATGACCTGCGTCTGTTGCAGGGCATCGTTGATCTTTTGGAAATTATCCAACCGGTCACGCTCCGCCACCAACTCATTTTCTTCACCAGCCTGAAGCTGAGCCGTTTCAATCTCGTTAACCTGAAACTTTAACATGTCGAGGTGTTGGGCCCATTCCTTCTCGTTTGCCCGCCGGCTCTCCAGCGTCGCCTTGAGTTGCGTGTATGCCGCGTATTTTTGCGTGTAGTCCTCGCGTAACTTGGCCACTTTGTTTCCGGCGAACTCATCCAGCATTCCCAAGTGCTTCTCTGGTTGCATCAGTTCTTGATGCTCGTTTTGACCGTGGATATCGACCGCCGTTTCACCGATTCGCTTCAGGGTACTGGTATTGACCAGCATGCCATTCACGCGACAGGTGTTGCGGCCATTGGCGTGAATCTCCCGCTGGAGAATCACGCTACCATCGTCATGATCGATGCCCAATTCGTCCAACACCCGGTAGGTCGTCCCTCCGGTCGGAAAAACAAAGCTTCCCTGGATGATAGCCTTGTCGGTACCCGTCCGCACAAAGCTGGCCGAACCGCGACCACCCGCCAGCAAGCCCACGGCGTCAATGATGATTGACTTCCCGGCACCGGTCTCCCCGGTCAAGACGGTCATGCCATTTTTAAAAGCCACATCCAGTTGATCAATAATGGCAAAATTTTTAATAGACAGCTCCTGTAACACGTTCTGGCCTCCCAAATTAAAAGCAAATATATTCGTTCTCGTTAATTTTATACGTGATTTCTGAATATTAGATAACTGTATATTTCCAGTCTCTCAACTCTATTTTATAACTTTCTCGGCCAGAACACGACCCAGCCGGCAAAACTTCAGGCATCGGTAAACGCCTCGCTGAGACTAAAACGACCACAGCTGCTTCGTCAGCACTGTGCTGGTCGGTCAGTCGTGGTCGGTTTCTTAGTCCGCAATCATGCGGTCAATCGTCTCTTCTAATTGTAGTGCGCCCTTGTGGGAAACACAAACGGTCAGCACGGAACTGTCGTCACCGACCGTGCCAAACACGAACTCATAGCGCATCTGATCCAGCAGTGAGGCAATCACCGGACCGTTACCTGGCAACACCTTCAGGATAGTAAACTCACCCTGTACGGCGAAGGAGACGTAGGCGTTTTGCAAAGTCCGTTGCAGCTTCTTCTGCGTATCAATTTTCTTTTGGACCGGAAGGCTGTAACGATACCCGCCAGATTCGGCAGGTAGCTTAACCAGCTGCATCTCCTTAATGTCCCGTGAAATCGTCGCCTGCGTGACATGAATGCCATCGGCTTCCAGGAGATGGACGAAATCCTCCTGCCGTTCGATTTCTCGTGAGGTTAATAAGCGTTTGAGTAATTGCTGGCGTTCTTGCTTCTTCATACCTGGCCCCCCTTTTTCTCTGATAAAAAATGCATAATCTTATCATATACCAGACCTAAGTATTTGGAAAGCAAATTCTCATAATTTTCTCATAAACTAGTGATTTAGGCCCTCATAGGCAGCATCAATCGTCTGTTCAACGGAAACTGAACTTGCACAGACTGCATTTTTATCAACCGAGCGTAAATGCACCAGGAATTCAATGTTGCCTTCGCCCCCCTTGATTGGGGAGAAATCCAAACCAAGGACACTGTAGCCCGTCGCTACCGCAAAGTCAATAATCCGTTGTACCACGGCGGTATGAACAGCGCGGTCGCGAACGATGCCGTGACTGCCGACGTCCGCTCTGTCCGCCTCGAATTGTGGCTTGATCAAAGCAACCACATCTCCGCCAACGGCAATAATGTCCTTCAATGGTGGCAAAATCATCTTTAACGAGATAAAGGACACGTCGATTGAGCTGAACGTGGGCTGGCCGCTGGTAAAGTCGGCTAACTTACTGTAGCGGAAGTTGGTATGCTCCATGACGATGACCCGGGGGTCCTGGCGCAACTTCCAGACGAGCTGGTTACTGCCGACATCTAAGGCATAGCTGAGCTTAGCCCCATTCTGTAACATCACATCGGTAAAGCCACCGGTCGATGACCCAATGTCTAAGACGACCCGGTCGGTCACATCGATCTTGAAGACATCGAGTGCCTTGGCCAGCTTAAAGCCACCCCGTGAGACGTAGGGTAACGGATGCCCTTTCAAATGGAGTTCAGTATCTGCCGGAATCATCGAGCCCGGCTTATCTAGGCGTTCCTCGTTGGTTCCTAGAATTTCACCGGCCATGACGGCACGTTTCGCCTCATCTAGCGATGTAAACAAGCCCTGTTCAACTAATAAATCCGCAACGCGTTTCTTCTTCATGCCTTCACCCGTTTCGTATCAAAGTAACTGAAAAATGACGCCAAGAGGTCGCGTCCCTCACCGACTGGCAAGGTGGCTAACGCCTGCTTACCCGTCTGAATCGTGTCGATCAGCGCCTGATTCGCTCCCGCTAAGCCCAGCTTACCCGGATAGGTATTCTTGGCTTCGCCGGCATCCTTTTGCGTGGCCTTGCCCAACTCGGCCGCTGTTCCAACCACGTCGAGAATGTCATCGTAGATCTGGAAAGCCAGCCCAAAGGCATCGGCGAATTGTAGATACGGTGCCCACTGCGCTTGTGGCGCCTGACCGATAATCAATCCGGCCTGCACTGCGTAGTGGAGTAAGGCCCCCGTCTTTTCACGATGGAGCACGCGCAACTTAGCCAGTGGTAAATCCACGTGTTCGGACTGCACGTCCTTAGCCTGACCCGCAACCATGCCGCCAGGACCGGCCGCAACGGCCAGCGCCTGCACCAACTGGGTCTGCGTTGTCGCCGGCAGATCTGTGGCCGTCAGCCATTGAAAGGCTAACGTCAAGAGACCATCCCCGGCCAAAGTCGCCATCCCCGCACCAAATTTGACGTGGTTAGTCGGTTCCCCGCGACGGAGATCATCATTGTCCATTGCTGGTAAATCGTCGTGAATCAGGGAGTAGGTGTGCAACAGCTCCAGTGCCATGGTTGGCCGCCAGTCGCGATCCTCGTCAAATGGCACGTTCAGGGCTTGCAACGTGGCGACCGTCAATAATGGCCGCAGTCGCTTACCACCGGCCATGACGGAATAAGCCATGGCTTCGGCCAGCCGTGGGTCACCGCTATCCTGAGCGATAGCCGCTTGCAACGGTGCGTTTAGCCGTGGTACCCAGGTCGTTTCAAATTGTTTTAGCCGTGTATCAATCGGCATCACCTGTGCCCCCTTGTGGCGTCTCGAAAGCTTGTTCTTGATCGTTATCGTCCATCATCGTAGCTAAAGTCTTCTCGGCCCCTTGCAGCGTACTTTGCAGATCCTTGCTTAACGCCACACCCTTTTGAAATTGCGAGAGTGCCTGTTCCAAGGGAATATCTCCCTGTTCCAGTTGGGCAACGATATTTTCTAGAGTCGTTAAATTTTCTTCAAAGGTTGGTTTTTGTTCTTCACTCATGTTAATCCTCCGATGTTGGTTGAATGTCAGTAATATCAGCTGTTGCGGTACCGTCACTCAAGTGAATCGTGGCGGGTCCGGCCTTCAAATCAGCCGTCTGCCGCACCACATGATCGTCTTGCGTCACGTAGCTGTAGCCGCGACCCATGATCTTCAGTGGACTCAGATAGTCCAGACCATTGATCAGCTTGCCCACATGTTCTTGGCGATCAGCCAGGTACCGCTTAGCCTCACTATTGAGCCGGTCGGCCAGCTGTGTCACCGTCGTCTGGTCGCGTTGCACTCTAGCCAGTGGATTATGGCCTTGCAAGCTCTGCTGGGCCAACTGGTAGCGCTGCCGCGTCTGTTGGAGCTGTGTCCGCATGTTGCGTGCCAGGCCCTGCTGTGCATGATCCAGCCGCTGGACGTAAGTCTCATACAGGCGTTGGGGCTGCCGGAAAACGTAGGCGGCCATTAATTTATTGAGGCGTTCCTGTTGGAAATTGATCCGGTTGGTCATCGCGTTATACAGTCGTGTCCGCTGCTGCTGCAGCTTGACCACTTCATCGGTCAATACCGGCACGGCCAATTCAGCCGCGGCGGTTGGCGTGGCTGCCCGCACATCCGCAACCAGATCGGCAATTGTCGTATCCGTTTCATGCCCGACGGATGAGATCACGGGAATCTGACTCGCGGCAATGGCCCGCGCCACCGTCTCCTCGTTGAACGGCCAGAGGTCTTCGATGGAACCTCCACCACGGCCAATGATCAGTGTGTCATAGGTCCCGGCCGCATTGACCCGTTCGAGCTGCCGCACCAGGTCTGGTGCCGCGCCATCTCCCTGCACCACTGCGGGGTACAGAACAATCTGTGCGATCGGATAACGCCGCCGCGTGGTGGTAATGATGTCTCGAATAACCGCCCCACTAGGACTCGTGATGACCGCGATGCGTTTGGGAAAACGGGATAACGGCCGCTTAGGTGCTGAGAACAGCCCCTCGTCAGCCAACTTTTTCTTCAGTTGTTCATAAGCCTGATAGAGTTGGCCGATACCATCGGGCTCCATCCGTTCCACGTAGATCTGATACTGACCAGTCGGTTCGTACAGAGAGATCCGACCAGTGACCAGAACCTTCATCCCCGTTTCCGGCGTAAACTTTAGCTTTTCAAACGCCGAACGAAACATGATTGCGCTGATCTTAGCGTGGTCATCCTTCAAACTAAAATACTGGTGGGCGTGTGGCCGCAGACGAAAGTTTGAAATTTCACCTGTCAGGTAGACCTTACCCAAATAAGGATCCACCTCAAATTTGCGTTTTAAATACTGGGTTAGCGCCGTGACCGTTAAGTAATCAGTTGCTGCCAAGTTGCTCACTCCACTCACATAAGTCTACCGTCTGCTGCATCAGCGTGGCAATCGTCATTGGACCCACGCCGCCCGGAACCGGCGTAATCGCCCCGGCCCAGTCTACGGCGGCATCGAAATCAACGTCGCCAGTCAGCTTACCATTTTCATCGCGGTCCATCCCGACATCAATGACGATGGCCCCGCGTTTAATATCATTGCCTTTAATCAAGTGAGTCACGCCGGTTGCCACGACTAGAACATCGGCGGTCCGGGTGATCTCTTCCAAGTGTTTCGTGTGGACGTGGGCTACGGTCACCGTCATGTCGGCATTCAACAGCATTGCTGCCATTGGTCGCCCCACGATCATACTGCGACCAACGACCACGGCCTGCTTCCCACGAAGGTGCTCATTCAGGCTATCCAGCATCGTCATGATGCCGCGCGGCGTGCATGAGACGGGATAATGGCCCGGCAAATTAGCAAAAAGCCGGCCCACGTTCAGTGGATGAAAGCCGTCCACATCCTTCTTAGGGTCGATAGCGGCCACGACCGCCTGCTCGTCCAATCCCACGGGGAGTGGCGACTGGACCAAGATGCCGTGGATACTGTCGTCGTGATTATAACCGTTCACAATCGCGAGGAGTTCGGCCTGACTGATGGTTGCGGGAAGTTCCCGTACCACGGACTTAATACCCAGTTTGACGGCCTTACGGTGCTTGTTCCGCACATAAATGGCGCTGGCCGGATCATCGCCCACGATAATAACGGCGAGACCGGGAACGGCCCCCTGTTCTTTCAGTGCGGCGACCCGTTGCTGGGTCTGCGCGTTGAGGTCCTTTGCGATCTGTTTCCCGTCGATAATGATTGCCATGCGACTTGTCCTCCCCTAAAATTCAAAGTTACTTTCCATTTTAGCATACCTTATCTGAAAACGGGGGTGGTATCCGTTCCCACAAAAAAATCTATATATCTGGCATGTTTGACGGGCATTTTCCCTAATAGCCAATCTCGATCATTGAAAAATCGGTTTTACTTTCTAAGCTTACTGCGCTTACTTCTCATGCCTACCTGATTGCCCACCTGCCAATTATTGCCTTCATTTCAATGGCATCAGTCCCGCTCGTTGCCGTCGATTCACCACACCCTCAAGGTTCCAGTCGAAGCCACAGCAATAACTAAGATACCGACAGCCCCACTGGCAACGCCATTTTGGGTTTGCAGACCCACCACGCTGACACCAGCGACAAGTCGTAGCCGTAGGAGGCCAGGGGTGTAGCCGGCCGGGACGGCGGTGTTACGCCGGGCGCTTGGGCCTCCCCGGGGTTACAGCGCGGGACGAGCTTAAAGTCGAGGTGCGAGACCACTCCACAGGCTCGCACCAGTCCCCACAGCAGGCGGCCACTTTCCTCTACAGTCATAACTCGCAAGTCTGCAAACAAAAAACCGGCCACCTCAAAGGGCAGTCGGTCTCTTAGTTTAAGCTTGTGAATCAGCGGAATCGCCGTCCAAAGTATGGGCGAGAACTCCGTTGATGAAGCGACGAGAGCGGTCATCACTGAAGTTCTTGGCTAATTCCAAGGCTTCGTTGACGGCAACTCGGTTCGGCACTTCTTCCACGTGCTCGATTTCAAAGAAAGCGATGCGCATAATGACCAGGTCGGTCTTTGCGATCCGCTTTAATTGCCAACCGGTACTCAAGTACTGGTCGATTTGGGCATCCAACTCGGGTTGGTTCGCCAAAACACCTTGTACTAAAGTGGTCAGGTAGGCGGGCACGGGAACGGTTTGGTTCGGGTCATCGGTCAGAACACGTTGGTACAACGCGTCTTGATCAGCTTCGGGATTGGCATTCAATGCAAAGAGCATTTGAAATGCACGTTCCCGAATTTGATGTCGTGTAAGTGTCACTATTGGTCACTGTCTCCTTCATCGCTCTGGTTGAACAGGTTGTCTGGATCGACCTGTTGCGCCGTCTTTTCGGGAATGACGCCTTCCACGTGAACGTTTACTTCACGTAAATCGAGGTCCGTCATGAACAACAATTGTTGCTTCACGCTATCTTGAATGGCCAAGGCAACCTTGGGAACCGCTACCCCGTAATTCAAGTAAACGTACACATCAACTGCTAGTTCGTCGCCATCAAACACGAGCTTAACGCCCTTACCGTGTTGTTCTTTGCGACCCAAAAGCTCCGTGACGCTGTTTGCCAGTGAACCACGCATCCGCGCAACGCCTTCAGTTTGGCTAGCCGCAATGCCGACGATGATTTCGAGGACTTGTGGCGCCACTTCGATTTTACCCAGTGCGGGTTCCTTTGATTCTAAAATGATATTAGTATCTTCTGCCATTCGTTGACCCTCCCTTACTGTTTAAACGTATAAAAACTTAGGCACGAGAAATGTAGGTACCGTCAGTCGTGTTGATGGAGAGCTTGTCGCCTTCGTTAACGAAGAATGGCACTTGAACGACTAAGCCAGTGTTCATGGTAGCAGGCTTGGAACCACCAGAAGCGGTGTTCCCCTTGATACCAGGTTCAGTAGCCGTAACTTCCAAAACAACGGTGTTTGGTACTTCGATACCGAGAACTTCGTTACCGAATTGTACCAAGTCAACGTTCATGTTTTCTTGCAAGTAAGGCAATTGTGCCTTGATTTGGTCGTCAGGTACTTCGATTTGTTCGAAGTTGTCCGTATCCATGAAGACCCGGTTGTCAGCGTCTTCGTAAAGGTATTGCATTGAACGCGTTTGGATATCAGCACGTTCCATCTTAGCACCGGCACGGAAAGTCTTTTCTTGCACAGCACCAGTCCGTAAATTCTTAAGCTTTGAACGAACGAAAGCGCCACCCTTACCTGGCTTTACGTGTTGGAATTCAACGATCCGCCAGATTGCGTGATCGACTTCGATAGTTAAACCATTTTTAAAATCAGCAGTAGAAATTGCCATAATGTTGTCAGCCTCCTAAAATATGTCCTCTTTATAATATCAATTCTTACCCATAAAAAGCAAGATGAGCGTGTTACTTACAGAATAATTAAATTCCGTGGTGCCGTCGTCAGCGTCTCATGACCCTCAGACGTCACCAACAAATCATCTTCGATCCGTAGACCGCCCTGATCTGCAAAATACACACCGGGTTCGACCGTGATGACTTCATTAGCCGCCATCACGTCGGGCCAGCCGCGACCAATGTTAGGACCTTCGTGAATATCCAGTCCAATCCCATGACCGGTCCCATGAATAAAGACCTCGCCGTAACCCTGCGTGGTCAGGTAATCGCGTCCGATTTTATCGAGATCGCCACCGGTCACACCGGGCTTAACGGCTGCCATGATTTTCTCCTGGGTCGTTTGGACGGCCTGGTAAGCCGACTTGAGCAACTCACCGGGATCGCCCAAGGCCACAGTCCGTGTCACATCAGACGTGTACCCATCAACGTAGAATCCACAGTCAATGGTGACCATGTCATGATCCGCCAATAACTTATCACTGGCGGAGCCATGCGGCCAAGCAGACCGTTTGCCACTCGCCACGATTGTATCGAAGCTCGTACCTGTCGATCCGTGATCACCCATCCACCGTTCCAGCCATTGAGCAGCTTGGCGTTCGCTCATACCCACATGGAGCTGATCGAATAACGCCGTCACCCCTTGACTAGTCAGAGCAGTAGCCTTACGAATCGCCGCAATCTCGGCCGGTTCCTTAATCTGCCGCAAATTATCCACGACCCCTGCCAACGGCACAATGTCCGTCCACAGGTGCTCGTCTAACCACTGATACTCGTTTAAGGATAAACTATCCTCAATTCCGAGTACGGTGGCTCCTACGGCCTGCAAATGGTCGTTAGCGGCCTGTAGATAGTCCCGAGTGATTGCCAGTGGCATATCTGGAATGGTTGCTTTCAATTCCGTCAAATACCGGGCATCGGTAATGAATACAGCATCCTTGGCCGTGACCAAGAGATAGCCATCGCCGCCCTCAACGCTCGCACCAGCTAAGTACTGCTGATTGCTTGCGCTGGACACCAAGAAACTATCGATACTGAGCCGGTCAAATTGTGCTTGTAACCGTTCGATTCTAGTCGACATCAACCCAACCCCTTTGCTATTTTAGAGATGAATTTGATTCTGAAAATCGCCCTTACTGACGTTAACCACCAGCAAAAGCTGTCGCATCCCTTTGCGACTTCCCTGGTAAGCGTACCATTTTACAGGAAAACGGCAACCCCCAGTCAGAGAAATCGCCGACCCGTAGCCACTCGTCACCACCAAAAAAGATATGTAGCTAACCCAAAAACGGGCTAGCTTCTTCAGTTGTGACAGCGGCTACTGATAGCCGGTCCGAGAAACACCCTGTCATCATCAGTTGGTACCAGCCTGACGGAACGTCTTTCATTTTAGAGAGAGAAAGAAGAGCTTAAAGCGAATTGGTCTCGCCTCAAGCTCTTCAGTCGTACGAGGAAAACCTCGTGTTATTTAGCTACTTCTTCAGTAACTGGGTATACGGATACTTGACGCTTGTCACGGCCAAGACGTTCGAATTTAACGACGCCAGCAACCTTAGCAAACAGAGTATCATCCCCACCGCGGCCTACGTTCACACCTGGGTAGATGTGCGTACCACGTTGACGGTAGAGGATAGAACCACCGGTAACAGTTGAGCCATCAGCAGCCTTCGTCCCAAGACGACGACCAGCAGAGTCACGACCGTTAGCAGTAGACCCACCACCTTTATGGTGAGAGAAGAATTGTAAGTTCATGTTCATCAGCATAAGTTTCACCTCCGCAAATTAGTCTTTGGTTTCTGCGAATTTAATAAAATCCGCGTAATTTGTGGCGACATCTCTTAACCCATCCGCAAAACTCTGGAGGAGCGTTTGTCCCTTAAGTTCAGCCGTTGCTTCCAGCTTTGGTGGGAGGTGGACTTCCAGAAAGCCACCTTCCTGATCACGGTTGTCGACCTGCACCGGAATCTTAGCGATTCGTTGCAGGCTATTGACGGTCGTAATCGCAAGCACCGATACTGCGGCACAAACAATGTCTTGACCATACTCACCTGAGTCAGCATGGCCAGTGATTTGGAATGAATCGATTCGGTTAGCTCCGTGATGGAACGTCGCGTGAATCATCGAGATCGCCTCTCTTAATCTTTAGGCTTAAGCGTTGATAGCATCAACGACAACCTTGGTATATGGTTGACGGTGACCCTTCTTCGTATGAGTACCCTTTTTGGCCTTATACTTGTAAGTAACAACTTTCTTTTCCAGACCCTGCTTTTCAACAGTTCCAGTAACAGTTGCACCTGCAACAGTTGGCGTCCCAATCTTAGGCGTTTCGCCACCGACAAAGACAACTTGGTCAAAAGTAACCTTTTCACCAGCTTCAACGTTCAACTTTTCGACGTAAACAGCTTGGCCTGCTTCGACCTTGTACTGCTTGCCGCCAGTTACGATAATTGCGTACATGTGTGTGCACCTCCTTATAATTTTAGACTTAGACTCGCCGAAAACAAGTGCTCCGCAAGCGGAAAACTTAATGACTCGTCCCGAGCGGTTGCAGCTGTGGAAGTCCACAAATACAACATGAAAATTATACTTGATAGGATTTCCTACGTCAAGCTTTATTTTCATTTCGGGTGGAACCGATAGACTGCTTTACTCCCAATCCCTACAGTAGACAAAGGGCCCGGTGCTTACTTTTCCAGATTGCACGTGATGAACCACTCGCGCAACTTGGTAGCTTCGGAACTCGGCAACAGCGCCGCAAAGCTACGACCCAGGTGGCTGTAGCTAAAGCGCCGGTCATCGGCCAGCCACTGCATGACCATCCCCATGAAGGCAGAGGCCAGGTAGCTCGCCGGAATTTCATTTTCCGTCATGTGGAAGTTTTGTTGTTTCCCCTCAAAGTTCAAGCCAAACTCATACAGCTTCTGAATCAGTGTAGACAGTAAGTATTCCCGAAAGCGTGGAAACTGGGTGTCGAACAGTGTGGTCAGAATCTGATGATGTGTATCGGCGTATTCTAATGCCGCATTCAAATCAAAACCGGTCACCTGTAAGACGCCTGCGGCCGTATTGGTATCGGTAATGGCCGTGATTGTTTCGGCGTGGAAAAACCACTCATCCACGACTTGTCGCTCCGTTTGTAGGAGGAAGTCGGCCTTATCTTTATAGTGGAGATAAAAGGTTCCGCGGGTGATTTGGGCGGTCTTCGTCAATGTCTGCACGGAGACTTCCTTCAATTGATGATCTTCAAGTAAAACGCTTAGGGCTTGACGTAGCCGCTCATTGGTCCGAATGACCCGTGGATCGACGTGACTGATAAGAGTCCCCTCCCTTTTGGTTCATGAAACCTGTTTCATGAATTTTTTGAATATTCAGCCGTAACTCCCACTCTTAAATAATTTAAAAGTTTTAGGACAGTTACGATTACGTATAGAACTATTAGTTAATTATGATATTAACTAATAGTTCTTAACACATAGCTCTTGCATTTTAACAGTCCCCGCTTAAAAATACCAGCAGTCTTCTCCTAATTATCGCGACTGTTACCATCTTTGACGCGTGGCTCCCGTGACATCGCGTGTCCCCGTTGTGGGCAGCCCACCACACTATCAACGACTCTGTGAAAAGCTTAACTTCCTCCAGAGACGCAAAAAGGATCGGCGATTGGGCGATCCTTCTGCATTATTGCTGTTCTAATAATCATTTGCCTGGCGATCCAGGTTAACTTTGCGTTCTTCTTCATAAGCCGCTTGAATCTCATCTTGGCTAAAACCAAAATCAACGAATCCCCACTTCAAGAAGAGCCGCCATGCATGACGGAAATCTTCCTGGCGGTGATCGAAGTGACTGTTAAATAACATGCGTTTTAAGATTAAGTATTGTTGATCAAGATCCTTCGCTGGCCGACTCTTCTCTAATCCAGTCAGGTCCTCTTCAGTAATCATGATCAGGTGGGTCCAGGTCTTCTTGGCCGCAACCAGGAAGAAGAAATCCATGGCATCGGTATATTCCGTCAGTAAGGTCTGACGTGGCGTTTGGCCTTCGTCAGCCTTACCACGGTGCGTCTTCCACACCTTGAACCACTCGGATGTGTTGGCCGTTTCTGCCAATTCAACATCCAGGGCCACGTAGGCGTTCTCGATCTGAACCTTTCGTGGGAGTTCAATGTCTCTGTCCCGAGTAATCTGTTCGTCCAACGCAATCGACTGTTGGACCAATTTTGCTAGCTCTAACACCGCGTGAGCCTCCTATTCAAAGACAAGTGGATCCGACTTGATTTCCAAATCCGTCAGATTTTCTAAGTACCAGTCCCGCATGAATGGGTACTTCAACAGCACGTCGAACCAGGAAATCTTCTGATCATCATCGTGGACCGTCAAGACCCATTCGGGCTGACCTTCCAATTGATTGTTGAAGATGTCCACGACCACGTTGTTATCCAACGTGATCTCAGCGCCGTTGCCATTCACACCATTCGTCAGCATGTAATCGTTCTTGGCGGCCGTCACAAACAACCGGTCGACGATACCTGCAGGCAAGTCAGCGGCCCGAACAGAATAATTCTGGCGGTTGGCAGCATCCAAGATGTTAAAGTCCACGGAGTACCCGTAATCTTCCTTCAAGTAGCGGGCAAAGTCCAGCAGGACCTGGACGGACGTCTTCACTGTTTCGGCTGGAACCGTCTCGTGGAGGTCAATGATAAAGAGTTGGGTCAATGCGTGGCTGTTAAAGCGGAACATCTTGCGTTCCAAGTTCAGATAGAACAAGGATTGGCCGGTTGCCCGTTCGCGATAGAACACCCCACCATTTTCAGAAGTTTCTACTCGGAAATTAAAGGTGCCCCGGTCGCCCAGCGTTGTCAACTGTTGCGTCAACTCTTCACGGTGATCGCGTGATTGCAGAATCACTTGGCTGCCTTGATCATGCAGTTCCAACATCCGCGACATGAATAACAGGTAGTAATCGGCATTGCTGTACTGGTGTGGGAACGTCACGTAGTCGGAATCCAATTGAAAGTCGGCGAGTTGCGTGGCCGCATTGACCAGCTCGTCAGCATCGGTCGTCCGAATCAATTGGTCCATGAGTTTCGTAAAGGTCAACCCAGTTTGCAGGCCGTCCTTAATGGCTTCGTTATAGTTCAGCAGGCGGCCGCTCGTGGTTAACGTGGATGGATCATTTTCGTTAATCATCGACTGTCACCTCACCCTCGCTCTTGCCCAATAGGCTGTTCAAGTAATCGGCATACAAGCTGGCATTGTGGGCTTCGAAGTGTTCGAAATCATCAAAGGCATCACGAATGCTTTGCTTTTCATAATTCAAGATCGTGTCTTCCTTGGACAAGACCAGAATCTTATCGTCATTTTCTTTGATCAGCTTGTGGGCGTTCAGGGCCTTCTCGTCCTCATCCGCCAGCTGAGTCAGTTGATCGATAATATCTTGGCGTTCGCCCTTAACCTTACCAGATTCCCAAGGCATGCTACTCTTGCCACTATTTTCTTTCAACTGGTCACGGAGCTTCGTCTTTTCGTTATCTCGAGTCGTTTGGGCATCGACCAATTCCTGAAGCTTTTCGCTTTCAGCGGAAATGGCTTCGATCTTCGACGTGTTCAAGCGTTGGCCTTGGCCTTCTAAGCCAAATGAATCACGGAGCTTTTGGTATTCGGTCTTGTCGAACTCAAAACGGACATTGATGACGTCTAGGTCACCAAATAGGCGCCGATCCCACCAGTTACCAAAGTAGATATGGAACATCCCCGTTGTAAATTCTTCATAGTAGAAGAACGGGTAGATGTGGCCTAAATAATCGATTAAATTGTCACTCAAATAATGGCTAATTTGGGGATGAATGTTGTCGACCAATTCGGCCAAATGGTTCACGGACCGGTTAGCACGGGTCTTCTTTACTTCTTGGTAGTAGCGAACTTGGTCAAGAAGTTCGTAGATTTTTCGGTCATCGCCATGCTGAACCGCTGCCTGCATCGTACTTAAGTAATCGAGTTTACCTGCGATTACTTGCGTCAGGGCATCGGCTGCATTGGCTTGCTGTTCTTGATTTTCCATGGATTATCCCTCATTCTCATGTTCCCTAGCCTGTGCTGAAAACATTTGGTTATACGTTCATGTTACCAAAAAATGCCGCATAATAAAGCAGTTTCGCCCAATTTCGCCGGAAAACAATGAAATTTTTACAATTTTTGACGATGAAGGGCCACATTGCTGATGGGATTATCGGAACTGGTCGTCTGCGGCTGTCAGGGATTCTGCCTGCTGTGGGGACCGCTTGCAGCCACAAAACAGGCTTCCAGCTCGGTTTGAACCCTCACCAAGTTCAGGTGAGTTTCCAAACATATCCCACGGTGTTAACACCGTTGTCACGGCCGGCGCCATCCCTGCCCTCCTCCGGCTACGACTCAGCATTACCAACGTCCTCTCAACTTACCTCAAATTTGGACAAAGTCACTTGTTCCATGCCAATCACTATAGTCGCGGCTAGCTTTAATTTAAATCACCAAATGCTGACTGACATATTCCATCACTTACTAATCAATTGAATGGAAATCCAATAACTCAGCTCATCAGTACTCCCGTCAAATCATTGTCATATCAACTATTCGTTCAAAAAAAGCCATTGTCCGAGGCAAAAGTCCAGGACAACAGCTTTATTAAACGATTTAAAATGGATTATTTATATTGCGTACGCGGAATTCAATCACGTATATTGAGCGGATGAACAACTATCTTAGCCGAAGGCGGCCAAAGATGTAGCCAGCCGTGACGGTGGTCTTAGCTGGCGCATTATCAGCCAGCTTAGACCACGGGACGCGCTTGGAGACGTCTGAACTTTGACGGCTTCAAGTCGAGGCATAAGACCGCTCTATGGCTTATGCCGATCCCCACAGCAGGCAGAGTCTTTGGCAGCTACAGGCGACAACTTCCATCCTCCAATCAACTTCCGTTTAGTACAATTCCAGGTACTGATCGCGTTCCCATTGGGAAACCTGCGTCCGGTAAGAGTTGTATTCCAAGTTCTTAGCTTCCATGAAGCTCTGGAACAAGTGATGACCCATAGCGTTACGCATCACTTCATCGGCTGCCAAGTCCTTCAACGCATTGTGCAACGTATCTGGCAAGTTGGTGATGTGGTTTTCCTGACGTTCTTCAGCATCCATCCGGTAAATGTTCCGGTCGATGGCTTCACGTGGAGCCAATTGGTTCCGCAAACCATCTAGGCCGGCTTCCAGAACGGCAGCGATGGCCAGGTATGGGTTAGCCGCTGGGTCCACACTCCGGAGTTCCAAACGGGTGGACAAGCCACGGGAGTTTGGTACTCGGATCAGTGGTGACCGGTTAGAACCGGACCAAGCAACGTAGACAGGGGCTTCGTAGCCGGGAACCAACCGCTTGTAACTGTTAACGATTGGGTTGCAGATGGCGGTAAAGCTCCGGGCATGCTTCAACAGTCCACCCAAGAAGTGGAAGGCATCTTCTGACAGTTGCATGTTACCCTTTTCATCGAAGAAGGCATTACCCTTGTCGTGGAAGAGTGACATGTTCAAATGCATCCCGGAACCGTTGATGCCAGCCAATGGCTTTGGCATGAACGTGGCGTACAGCCCGTATTTCCGAGCGATGGTCTTTACGACCAGCTTGAACGTTTGAATGTTGTCGGCGGCGGTTAGGGCGTCGGCATACTTGAAGTCAATTTCATGTTGGCCGGGAGCCACTTCATGGTGGGCCGCTTCAACATCGAAGCCCATATCTTCCAAGGTCAAGACGATTTCACGGCGACAATTTTCACCCAAGTCCATTGGGGCCATATCGAAGTAGCTCCCCTTATCGTTGAGTTCCGTCGTTGGCTTGCCGTTTTCATCCATCTTGAACAGGAAGAATTCGGGTTCTGGTCCGATGTTAAAGTCGGTGAAGCCGGCCTTACGCATGTCACTTAAGACCCGGATCAGGTTGTTCCGTGGGTCGCCTTCGAAAGGCTTGCCATCCGTCGTGTAGACTTCACAAATAACCCGCGCAATCTTGCCACGTTCCGTGCTCCAAGGGAAGATCATCCAAGTTGAAAGGTCAGGGTACAGGTACATATCACTTTCTTCGATCCGCACAAAACCATCGATCGATGAACCATCAAACATCAGCTTGTTATCGAGCAATTTGTCCATCTGACTGATGGGTACCTCAACGTTTTTGATTGTCCCGAATAAGTCGGTAAACATTAACCGTAAAAATTTAACGTTTTCGTCCTTTGCCATCTGGCGAATATCATCTTTGGAATAGTCCCGTTTTGCCATTAAAATCGCTCCCTGTCAGTTTTTGTTTCTCCAAAATGTCGTGGTTAAAGAGGCCGCTGTTGCAGCCCCGGTTCCGGATGACCCAGACCACCCTGCCGAATGAATTCATCCTGCAAGATGCGGCGCACATCCTCATCGGTCAACGGTTGCTGTTGCGCATCCCGTTTGGCCCGAGCCGCGGCCTGTTGCTGGTCGTAAATGGCTTTGATACCCGCCACGTTCACGCCATCTGCGAGGTAATCACGAATCTCGAGCAAGCGGTCAATATCGTTTAACGAATACAATCGCCGATTACCATCGCTCCGTTCGGGAGAAATCAGCCCCTGAGACTCATAATAGCGAATCTGCCGGGCCGTTAAGCTCGTCAACTTCATCACGGTTCCCATTGGCAACACGGCCATTGACCGTCGTAACTCTTTCTCCTTCATGCGATTGGCCCCCTTTAACTATGAGGCTATCATACCACCCTGTGACCGGGAGTCAAGAGCTTATGTTATGTTTTGTGACATGAAACTTGATTTTTAAAAATTCTTTAGTTAATTTCTAGACCAAATTAAGCTTTCAGCCAGTCGGATACCTGTGTTTCAATGATTGTCCGTTGTTCGGGGTGCTGGACCAAATCGTACCAAGTGGCGGTCGTTTGGTTACGGAACCAGGTTAGTTGACGCTTGGCATAGTGCCGCGAGTCTTGTTTAACTTGATCGATGGCCGCTGAGATTCGCTCAGGTTGGTCGAGAACTGGTAGTAACTCCCGGTAGCCGATACCGGTAGCCGCTGGAAGATCAGTGCCACCCTGGCTGGCCAGCCACCGCACCTCATCCACGAGGCCATCTTGAGCCATCAGATCGACCCGTTGATTGATCCGGTCATACAGCAAACTGCGGTCTGTGTTCAGCGCCAAGTAAAGTTCATCATACTGGGGTCCCCCATTCTCCTGATGGGAGAAGAGCTGCCCCGTTACCGTGATGACCTCCAAGGCCCGCACCGTGCGACGAATGTTAGTCACCGGAATCTTGGCAGCGGCCTGGGGATCCTTGGCGTCCAACTGTTGCCACAGGTACTCGGCCCCTTTCTCCTGAGCAATTGCTCGGAAACGGTCGCGGACGGTCGGATCACCCGGCGCCTCGGCTCCGAGTTTCAAGCCATCGAATAAAGCTTGTAAATAGAAACCCGTCCCGCCCGCAATGATCGGCAAGTGGCCGCGCGCCGTGATGGCCGGAATCAGCTCTTGGGCGGCCACCACGAACTGGGCCACCGTAAATTGCTGGTCAACATCTTTGACATCGATCAGATGGTGCGTCGCCTGTGCTTGTTCTGCCGGTGTGGCCTTGGCCGTCCCAATGTCGAGGTGGCGATAGACCTGCATGGAATCTCCGGAGATGATCTCCCCGTTAAATTTTTGTGCGAGGTCGATGGCTAGGGAAGTTTTCCCCACAGCGGTCGGCCCCACGATTGCTAAAACTTTTTCCATGAATCGCATTCTCCTTGTATTTGGTAGCGCAGGCGTACGGCCTGTGCCGGATAGTCAGTGATGATACCCGCAAAATGGTGCTTGAAACAATAGGTCATGTCGGCTGATGAGTTAACTGTCCACGGCCGTAGTTGCACGTGGGGCAACCAGAAGCGATGGGCCTTGACCCAACGAATATCCGGATGGAGGTCCGCCACCTGATGACGCCGCTGCATCTGCTTGGCCTGACGACTAGCCGTCTGGAAGAGCTTGGCGTATTCGGCCTGTGGGTACAAGGCCTTCAGCGTCAGTAAGGATTGTGCCCGAAAACTTGAGAACACCAGTCGAAACGGGACATCCCGCTGTTTAAAATATGTTGCCAGCTGTTGTTCAATGCCTGGATACGGAAATTTATTGGTCTTCAATTCCAGATTGAATATCCCGGTAAACTGGTTCTGATCGAGCAACCGAATCACCTCGTCCAACGTCGGAATCCGGGTGCCCGCATAGTCAGCGGCAAAATGGCTACCAGCATCCAGCTGTTTGAGCTGGACCAGCGTCAGATCCCTGATATTTCCCATCCCATCAGTTGTCCGATCGACCTGCTCGTCGTGCATGATCACCATCTGGCCGTCCTGAGACAGCTGTACATCGGTCTCAATGCCATCTGCACCAGCGTCTAATGCCGCCTGAAACGCAATCAGGGTATTTTCCGGTCGCGTCCCCTTACTTCCACGATGGGCCAGAATTTGGGTCCCTTGCCGTTTGAACATTACCGCCACTCCCTTCATCGTTTTTCCTAAAGGCTAGCGTATCACAAAACCCCTGACTTTTTCGACTGGATTCAGCTAATTGCTGGCTATTTCACAGTAAAACCAGCATAATGGAAGCGGATAACTAATTTATTAAAAAATGATAGGAGTCGATACTATGAAGCATTTCACTAAGGGCTTTCTCTTTGGCGTAGTCGCTACGGCCAGTGCCGTTGCTGGCGCTGTCTTCTCTTTCAAAAAAAAGGTCGTTCAACCAATCGAAGACCAAGAATCACGTTTTGAAGAAAACCGCAAACGGGCCAACCGGAAGAGCCACTCAGCTCACAACGGTTAGTTAGCAAGGAACCTGGGATTGTTTATTCCGGGTTCCTTTTTTAGTTGCTCTCTGAATTAAGTACGAACCCACGTGACGGCAATGTGACTCAGCAAGCTTACTGCTAAATATTCTGCCAATATCTTAATCTACGGTCAGGACAATTGATTATAGCTGAGAATTAGCCTAGCCGGAGGAGGCCAGTAACGTAGCCGGCCGTGTCGATGACCTTGGCTGACGTTCTCTGTCAGGTTAGGTCATGGGGCGAGCTTGGAGATGCACGATTTTTGCGGCTTCAAGTCGAGGTTCAAGACCGCCCTTTGGCTTGGACCAGCCCCCAAAGCAGGCGGAGTTACTGGCATCCGCAGGCGACAACTCTCAGACTGATAGAAAAAGGACCCGCGGCAAAAATGCCGTGGGTCCTTGCTTGTTTAGTACTTCGTCTTCTTCGTCTTACCTTCCCAACGCACGTAACCATTCTTCAGGATAAAGATCTGGTCGAAACCATCTTTACCTAACATGATTGCTGCCCGCGTGCTGATGGTCTTCCCTTGGTCATATAAGTAGACCGGGAGATCCTTGCGGAGTTGGCTGTGATAAGCCTTGAACGTTGAGTAAGGGAAATTGCGCGCCCCCAAAATGTGTCCCGCGTCAAAGTCCTTTTTTTCGCGTAAGTCAACGACTTGAGCCGTCCGAATACCAGCTTCAAATGTTTCGGCGTCGATCAACTTTGCGACCCGGTTACGCCGGATGATCGTTGTCAACTGCCAGCCGCCCCACACGGCAATAAGAATGATGAGGACAATCGTGTAAACTGTCCATCCTGAGATTGCACCAATAACCAAAACGAAATCTTCCTTCCTAATCCTCTAAATCTTTTAGTTTGTCTTTTGGAACCGTAATGCTAATGAAGCGGCCCCGATGACCCCAGCGTCATTTCCGAGTTGTGCTAGCCGCAGCTTGGTTGAATCCCGAACTGCTGGGAAGGCATTTTCTTGGAAGTAACGGGTCGTCGGTTGTAACAAGGTGTTGCCGGCGTTTGAGACCCCACCACCGATGATGATGTTGGCTGGGTTCAAGATGTTGGCAACGTTAGCCAAGGCTAAACCTAAGTAGAACGTCACCCGGTCAACGACTTGGTTGGCCAAGATGTCGCCGTTGTCAGCCAAATAGAAGACCATCTTAGACGTGACGCTTTCCTGATTGTCTTCCATTTCCTTCAAACGTGACGTGCCCATGAAGTCCTTGGCCATGTCAGAAGCCACGTGAACAACCCCAGTTGCTGAAGCGTATTGTTCCAAGCAACCGCGCTTGCCACAGGTACACAGGTAACCGTTTGGTTGCACCGTGACGTGGCCGAGTTCACCGGCCCCACCGTTGATCCCGTGCAACAGGTGACCGCCAGCGATGACCCCACCGCCGACACCGGTTCCTAAGGTAACGAAGACGACATCTGCGTCCTTTTCACCGGCACCCTTCCAGTATTCACCCAGGGATGCCACGTTGGCATCGTTGTCCAAGATGAATTGCAGGCCGATACCTGCTTGAATCTGGTCACGAACCTGTTGACGCTTCTTCCAGTTTAAGTTGAAGGCCCCGATGACCGTCCCATTTTCAATGTCGACTGAACCGGGCGTCCCCATCCCGATACCGATAAAGTCGTTTTTGCTAAATACTGAGTTGGTAATGTGTTGATTGATCGAATCGATAATATTGGGAACGATGTGGCTACCTTCGTCTGAGATATCCGTGGGAATGCTCCACTTTGCCAGAATTTCTCCAGCGGTGGAGAGGAATGCCATCTTTGTCGTAGTCCCGCCTAAATCGATTCCAATTAAATTCCGTGCCATACTCTAAATCCCTCCAATGGATTGGTGCTGATCTCTTGCATGTTGTACTTCAATGCGGTGTTCATGTGTGAGAACCACCTTAGCCGCCACAAAGGTCTTGTCATCGACCACCCGTGCTTTACGGAGGTGATCCAATTCCAATGCCATGACTTCGATGTCCCAAAGACGTTTGCCCACGTAGACATAAATACCAAATTTTTTAAGTAGCTGCTGAACATCATATAACGTTTTCATTGTGCCACAACCTCCGTGAAATTGCACGGGACATTTTCGCTTCTACTGCGCCATGCCGTGCATATACAGCCAGACCAATCCACCAATCAAGACGATAGTTGCTACAACGCGTTTAACTACGCTAACCTTACCAATTCTAGGAACACCCAATGAATACGCTACCAAAAAGCCGGCAGCCAGTCCACCAATGTGCCCTGCTAAATCAATCCCTGGTGCGAATAAATCAAAGATAATGTTCATCACGACAAAGGCCAAGAAGGTCTGGGCGAGCTGACGAATCACTGGATTCTGCCAGAAGGATTCCCCGAGCATCATGAAGGCCCCAAACAGGCCGAAGATGGCCGTGCTGGCCCCCGCTGATAAACTATTCGAGAAACAGAAGCTGGCGACGTTACCGCCGACCCCAGACACCAAGAACAGTACCAGGAACCGGGCGTGGCCGAATGCTGCTTCAATCTGAATCCCCACAAAGTACAGGGTGATCATGTTCATCAAGATATGGGTAAACCCGATATGCAGGAACATTGGCGTAAAGAGCCGCCACCATTCGCCCTGTTGAATCAGTGGGTTCAGCTTCGCACCAAAGGTAATCAAGACGTTTGCACTGGTACTTCCACCGTCTAACGTCATGGCACCGTATACCAGAACCATGATCACGATGAGGCCGACCGTCATGAACGGATATTGATTGAGCCGATTGAGCCGATACTTCATTTGCTGCGCCACGATGCCGCTTCCTCTCTATTCTAAATTAGCGGCTAGTACCGCGTCCAATAATATGTCAAAGGAATCAACATGCCAAGTCGGTGCGGCAATCTGCTGGGCGGGTAAGGCTAAGGCAACCTTAGTCCCCGTTGTCTTAGGCAGGTAGCGGTCATAGTAACCACCACCGAAGCCAACGCGCTCACCAGTGGCCGCAAAGACCAATCCAGGCACAATAATGAGGTCGAAGTCGGCCGGATCGATCACCCGATTATCTTGCGGCTCCATCAGGCCGAATTTCGTCCGGATCAGCGTGGTTGTCTCATCCATCACGTGAAAGGCCATCTGGCGTTGTGGTAGTGTCTGCGGGACTGCTACCGTCTTGCCATCGGCCTGTGCCCGTTCGATAATCGGCCGGGTAGCAAGCTCAAAGCCGCCACTGATAGTTGTCGCAATCGTTGTCGCCTGCTGATAGGCTGGCAACGCCCACAGCTGTCGATAGAGGTCATCAGACGCCCGTCGACGGTCGACAACAGCCATCGCAGACAGGGCCTTAATCGTTTGTTGCCGAATCTCTGCTTTACTTGGCATCATTTACCCCCTTGATTCATTCGATGTATAAAAAAAGGGTCGGACTCTCGCCCGTACCCTTACTTAGTTTCGCGATGCAAAGTTACTTTCCGGTCACGTGGGCAGTACTTCTTAAATTCAACACGATCCGGGTTATTACGCCGGTTCTTGCTGGATAAGTAGTTGCGTTCGTGGCATTCAGTACATTCTAAAGTGATGTGTACACGCATTATGGGTAACCTCCCAACTTGTTCATAATTACAGGCATGAGCCTTAACTCGTAATATATTACCATTATTTCGGGACAATTACCAGCCATAATTCTAAATATGTTAAGGAAAAATACTTAACAGCTAAATTACCTAGAGTTGCAATCGATTCGGTGACCGATGATTGTCCTACTGTGTCGGGCTGGTAAACCAGTGGTCCAATTGCTCCCGACACAGATTTATTATACACCCTTACTTTCAATGTCCTGGAAACTATTACAAATTTGCCAATAATAATTGAAAAACCACAGGTCAACGAGCTAAGGGATTAGTCACCTAGCTCACACGATTTCGCAACATTTTACTGTTTGAGAGCCATCCTAAACTAGAAGGAACAGAACGTAGCTAGCCGTGACGGCGGCGTTAGACCGGACATTTGACTCTCCCAGCCTTACTACGCCGGGTTCCAAGTCGAGGTGAGAGACCGCTGCTCAGGCTCGAACCGGTCCCCACAGCAGGCGGAATTCTGGCAGCCACAGGCGACTGTTCAACAACACTCTAGGTAATGCAAAAGCGGTGTGAACTATCCGACGAATCGGATCATTCACACCGCTTTAAACTGTCTTACTGATTAATTGTGGAAGTTGATTGAACCGTCTTCCAGTATGCTGCATAAATCTTCTTGGCCAACGTCATGTTGTTACTTTCAGCGTTGACACCCAGGTTAGGCATAGCCAAGGCCACAACCACTTGTGGATGCGTTGACGGTGCGAAAGACGCCAGACTCAGAGTAACCGTTTCGTTCCCCTTGTAGTACGTTTGCGCCGTCCCAGTCTTGGCAGAGATCTTAGGCGTAATGGAAGACATTGCCCCACCGGTCTTGTAGGTGTTGCTCCCATGAACCACGTCGTAGAGCCCTTCCTTGACTAAGTTCTTCTGTGCAGTCGTCATGTCAATGGTGTTCAAGACCTTAGGTTCAACGGTCGATTTAACCGCGCCTAATTGTCCATTTGAGGTCGTCCCACGAATGGATTGAACCACGTGTGGTGCGATCCGCGTGCCACCATTGGCAATGGTCGACATGTACTGAGCCACTTGCATGACCGTGTAGGCATCGTAGTTCCCGAAGGACAAGTCCAGTGCGTTCCCAATGTGGGCAAACGAACTCGACCCTTCCAACCCGGCACTTTCACCAGGCAAGTCGATGCCGGTCTTAACACCCAAACCGAACTGCTTAAAGTAGCCCCGTTCGATATCGAACGCTTTGGTGCTCATGGTCAAAGCAGCACCGGAAGAATAGTTAAATCCGGCTTCCTTCATGGCCAATTGCATCATGTAGGAGTTAGAAGATACTTCTAGGGCGCCAGCGGCATTGACGGCGATATTAGAACCGCCCCCGTGGTTAAACCAGGAAGACTTCTTGACCCCACCAACAGTGATCGGCATATCGGTCAGCGTACTATTGGTAGGCGTGATGACACCCTTCATTAAGGCACCAGAGACCATGGCTCCCTTGACGACGGACCCCATAACGATATCACTGTTGATCGTACCCAGCGCGTTATCGGTCGTCTTACCCGTTGAAGGATTGCGGTCGACACCGGCCATCCCAATGACCCCACCAGTGTTGGGGTTCATAACAACGGCATAGGTCCCCGTCGAATTACCACCAGCACCGGCCTCAGCCGACTTGACTAGGGATTGCAGTTGACTCTGGAACTTGGAGTTGATGGTCAATTGAAGGTTGTCCCCCTTTTGCCCACCGTACTTCTTGACTTCCTTCGTCACTGTATTGTTCCCAGCCACTTCGACCTGCTTTTCAGCCTTGGTCCCACGCAGAACAGATTCATACTCCTGTTCCAGGTAGGATTGTCCGACACTGTCATTTCGAGAATAGCCTTGCGCCAACAGTTCGTTGACTTTATCACTTGGCAACCCAGTCTTTTCAGACGAAACGGTCCCGATGATGGAATTCATCGATTTTCCGTTCGGGTAGTTCCGCGACCAGCTCGTCCCCACCTGAACCCCAGGCATTTCAGACAAGTGTTCACCGATTTCGGCAATTTCTTGACTGGAGACACCCGAGTCCTTGATGTAGGTGGTCGACAGGGCGTAGGCCCCACTCATCTTCGCAAAGATAGCGGCGGCATTCTTTTGGGTCTTGGTTAATTTAAAGGATGAATCGTCTTCCAAATAACTCAAGGCCTTGTTGTAGAGTGCCGTTGTCGACAGTCCCTTGGTCCCGGAAAGCTTGCTTTCGACCGCCTTTAACCGCTTTTGATCGGTCAAATAGTAGTCGATCGACTGCCGGGGCGTCAATGAACTGGTTGAAACGGTCAAATAATTTCCTAACTTGTTGGCGATGTCATACATGCTTGTCGACAGCACGTTGACTCCCTTCGTATAGGAAATTGCTTGATGGGCCTTGTTTCCCACTAAGACCTTACCGGTGGAATCGTAAACCATCCCCCGTTGCACGTTCGTCGTCTCAATGGTGGTATCGGTCGAATTGACCTCCGCCTTAAATTTCGACCCGTACATCACTTGCAAATACGCCAACTGACCGATCAGCGCCGCAAATAACAGGGCAACGATAATGAATAGGAAGTTTAACCGAAACGGAATCTGTGACCGCTGAGGGCCGCCAGACCGCTGATTTCGATTACTAACTCGATTATAAAAATTCTTCACAACAGCTCTGCTCCTTATTGTACAGCTACTATTTTACCAAACTTCGCTGGAGACAACTATCCCGCTACCGAAATTTAATGTTTCTATGCTATTCTAGAGAGCAGAAAGCAAAATGTACAGGCTCCAAGGTAACTTTTACAATTTCTAAAGATTGAGGTGGCTTACTTGCAAGTTCGAAACCGGCGCTGGCGCCTCTCGCCACGCCAATTTACCCTACTTGGGGCTTTTTTAGCTCCTTTCATTCTCATGACGGCCTATTTCATCTACCGCCAAATGGCGCCATTCGGGTCGAGTAGTCTGTTAACAGTCGATTTAGGGCAACAATACATCGACTTCTTTGCTTACATGCGACGGGCGTTACTCCACGATCCTAGTAGCATCTTCTATTCCTTCGCCAACGGTTTGGGGGGCGAGATGCTGGGGACCTGGGCCTACTACCTGCTGAGTCCCCTGAACTGGATCTTACTCCTGTGTCCGGGTGCCTCCCTAACCACGGGGGTCTTCTTTCTGACCGTGATCAAATACGGTCTGGCAGGATTGACCTTTGCTTGGGTGCTACTCAAGACAACACAGCAATCCGGTCTAAAGGCGATTACCTTTGCCACGGCCTACGCGCTGATGGGCTGGTCGATTGCCAATCAACTGAATATCATGTGGCTGGACGCAGCCTACCTATTGCCACTGGTCTTCTACGGCCTGTATGTACTGATTCACACGGGCAAGTGGCGGACCTACGTCATTTGGCTGGCGATTAGCTTAATTGTGAACTACTATATGGCCTACATGATCTGTCTCTTTATGATTCTGACGTTCATTTACCTGGCCGTCGACCGCTACACGAACTTCCGTGGCTTCATGGCCCAGGTTGGTCGCTTCGCCTGGACGTCGATTACGGCTGGGTTACTCTCGGCAGTTATTTTACTGCCAACCTGGTGGTCGTTGTCTCAGAGTAAGGCGCAATACACGGTCACAACCTTTAAGTGGAAATTCGAATTTTTCCCACCCAAGATGCTTGCCAAATTCTTCCTGGGTGCCTTCAACTTTGATCAAATGCCCGACGGCACAGCAAACCTGTTCATCGGAGCAATCGCCCTGCTCGGGGCGCTCTTCTACTTCGGCGACCGCAAAATTGCGTTGCGTACCCGCATCACGGCCGGGATCATCACGACCTTTCTGGCACTGTCCCTGTGCTTCCAGCCACTAGACTTACTCTGGCACGCCGGTCAATTTCCCGTCTGGTACCCTTACCGATTCTCCTTTATCGTCAGCTTTTGGCTGATTTGGTTAGCGGCGCAGACGTTGACCAACGACTTTGAGCCCGGCTGGTTCGCTATTGCACTAGTCACCATCATCGTGGTTGCCGGTGCAGCCTATGTGGCGCTCAACCTGAAGCTATTTAAATTTCTACAAATGAACCAAGTCCTGCTGGGCATGTTCTTCGTGGTCATGGCACTCGTGCTGACCACGCTGCCTATCAAGCATCACTGGATCTATCCATTTCTCTTCTTTGTCATCGGCGTCACCGAAATCTCGGCCAACGCCTTTACCTCGCTCAATAACATTAGTTACGTCTCACAGAGTGAATACGGCAACTATACCAATGAGCTTCAACGGTTGGTCAATAAGGTACAGAAGAACGATAAGGGTACCTACCGGATGGGCAAAACCTTCATGCGGACCAAGGGGGATGCTTTCCAGACCGGCTTCAACGGTGGTGGTGTCTTCTCCTCAGTTCTGCCTAAGGCGGTGCCAACCTTCTATGGCAATACCGGGAGTCCGGATGGTGACGGATTCGTCGCTTACACCAACGGGACCCTGGTCACCGATTCACTGCTGAACATGAAGTACTACTTCCAGCAAAAAGAATTATCTGGCGCACTCAGCGGCTCTAGTATGCTGCCTGCGATGTCTAACAAGGCCGACCTGGCCGATTACACCAAGATTGGGACCGATAACTGGGCAACGACCTACAAGAACCCCTACGCGCTCCCATTGGGCTATGCGGCAAGCTCACAAATTCTGTCACTCAAGAATAAGACGGCCGATCCTGCGCAGTATCAGGCTAACTGGCTGGCAGCGTTGACCGGTAATTCTGCGGACAGTAAACTTTACACCGCTCAGAACTTCGATCAAGTAACGTTTGCCAATATTAACCAGCAAACGAAGATCACCGGTGCCGTTCTCCAGAAGAAAAACCTGTTGAAGCCCGGAAGTATCACGTTGACCATGAAACCAACGACCAACGATCCGTACTACCTAACCTTTGGATCCACGGTCAATCCGGACAACGCGACCTTCGTCCTGAATGGCAAGACACTAAACCAGTACAAGACTTATCGCAATACGATTCTGGTGAGTGTGGCCGATCACGCTAAGGGTAAGACCGTCAAGCTGACGATTACCCTGAAGAAGGGCTCGCTGTGGTTGGAAAACTTCACGCTCTATAGCCTGAATACTAATGTCTTTAAGTCGGCAGTAACCCGGTTGCAATCCCAACCCTGGCACCTGACTAAGCACTCCAGTCGCTACTTCAGTGGTCAGATCACGACAACCAAGGCAGGCGAAGTCTTGAACACGTCCATTCCGTATTCACAAGGCTGGCACGCTACCGTTAACGGCAAGACGACCAAGACCTACAAGACGATTGGCATGTTTACTGCAGTCAAGTTACCTAAGGGTAAAAGTACCGTCACCCTGTCCTACTGGCCACCGCTGTTGAATCTGGGGCTGTTGATCAGTGGACTGACGCTGGTTGTACTGACTGGTGGCTGGTGGTTGATTCACCGGCGACACTAGAAACCCAAGCTTGACTTGAAACTACCAAAATCAAACCTGTCTAAAACAAAGAGATGCGCGATCCTGCCAGTTAAATTGGTGGGACCACGCATCTCTTTTCGTCTCTCTTAATTTTGAAGGTTGCTTGCTGTGGCTCAAATACTACCGGAGTCCTCCGGGAAACACAAGTGAAACCGGCCAGCTAGTAGAAATTCACTATAATTTTGCTTATACAAAAGGCTCTGAGGCGTGTTCCAGAGCCAAAGTTACCACGAATTTTGCCATGGTCATTATTCGAATTTTAGTCTTGCTTACCGTCCAGCTCCCCGTTGTCCTCGTAGATGTAGGTAGGACCATCCGTCTTAGGATCGTAATCGATCGTTAGGTCATAGCCGACAAAAAACCACTGGTCGCCCTCGGTGATATAGTAGGTCACGTCGTCCTTGGTCTCCGCCACGATTGGATCGCGGGGATGATCATCTGGGGTCATCCCCAGTGAAAATCCTTCATGCACCGGGGTCTTGCCATAAACTTTTCCGAAGAAACGGATACCGCGTCCAGTCATTCCCATTTCCTCTCGAAACCATTTACTTGCTGCATCAGTAACCGTAATTTTCATTATCCAAGACTCCTCTTAGGCAGACTGTGAATCCGTTTTCATTCTCCTCCTCTTTATAACACGAGGAGGCAGTTCTTGGCAAGTTTCTTACACAAAGCTCCACTTTTCTAAGTATCAATTTCAACATTAATTATCCTCTAAAATACAAAAAAGAACCAACCCCCGCAGGATCAGTTCTTCAAAATACAATTTATTCCACATCCAAAACCTTAACGGACATGTCGCCACCTGGCGTATCGAACGTGATTTCTTCACCCTTGCGGTGGCCTAACAGGCCCTTAGCAATTGGGGAATCGTTTGAGATCTTACCAGACATTGGGTCGGCTTCAGCGGCCCCTACGATAGTGTATTCTTCGGGTTCTTCATCGGGCAATTCCTTGAAAGTAACCTTCTTACCAACCGTGATTTCGTCCTTGTCGGTCCCATCATTATCGATGATTTGGGCGTATTGCAGCATCCGTTCAACGGTGCTGACCCGCGTTTCCAACATACTTTGTTCGTCCTTAGCTGATTCGTATTCTGAGTTTTCAGATAAGTCCCCGTAAGAACGGGCAATCTTGATCCGGTCAATGACCTTAGGCCGTTGAACCATCTTTAAGTCTTCGAGTTCTGCCTCGAGCTTTTCCTTACCTTCTTCAGTCATTGGATACATTTTATCTTGTGCCACACTGGCCACCCCTTAATTGGTATATTTTTAAATATTGACGCGCACGCCAATCTAAATTTTTGTTTGTAGAAAAGGTTAGCCGATTTACCAGCTAACCCGTCCTATTCTATATGGTTGTATCTGGATTGTCAAAAACTTCTTCATTGCCACTAGCTTCGAGGATTGCCCGAATCTTGGTGACCAATAGGTCGATAGCGACTTGGTTTTCGCCACCTTCAGGCACAATCAAGTCCGCGTAACGCTTGGTTGGTTCCACGAATTGATGGTAAGTTGGCTTAACCGTTGCGAGATATTGTTGAATGATAGATTCCAAGGACCGGCCCCGTTCATTCATATCCCGTTCGATCCGCCGAATGATGCGGATGTCATCGTCCGTATCAACGAAGACCTTAATATCCATCAGGTCCCGTAGTCGTTCGTCATCCAGAATTAAGATCCCTTCCAGAATGATGACGTCACGCGGTTCCTGGTGAATCGTCTTGGTGCTTCGCGTTGAAAGCGTGTAATCGTAAACTGGTTTTTCAATCGGCTTACGGTCCAACAGCTGCTTGAGTTGTGAGATCAACAGGTCCGTATCGAAGGCCAGTGGGTGGTCGTAGTTGACGGCTGCCCGTTCCTCCATCGTCATTTCAGACTGATCGTTGTAATACGAATCCTGTTGTAAAATCATGATTGAATGTCCAATCAATTGATTAAAAATTGCCCGACTAACCGTTGTCTTACCACTACCGGAACCCCCGGTAACCCCAATAATAATCGGTCGCTTTTTGTCTGCCAACACTGTCGCCATCCTTTACTTATTATCGCTTGCTAATGAACTGGTCTTTTCTTGATGCTCTGCGTAAGTCTGGGAGAAGTAAACTTTCCCAGTCTTGGTATTTGCAATGAAGTAGTAGTACCCCTTCTTCTGGTCCTTCGGGTGCAGTACCGCATTGATTGAGGAAACACTTGGATTATCAAATGGCCCTGGGCCGTACCCCGTATGCACATACAGATTGTATGGTGACTTAACCTTCAAATCTTTGTAGGTCAACGTCTTCTTGGTGGTCTTCAAGGCATATTGCACGGAAATATCGGATTGTAAGGCCATCCCTGCCTTGATGCGGTTCAAGAATACACCGGAAATCTTATCCCGGTCGGTCTGTGAGACCCCTTCACGTTCAACCAGGGACGCCAACGTCATGACCTCTTGGACACTCCGTTTTTGTTTCTTGATTGTCGCATAGTTGCCTTGCAGGTTCTGATTAGACTTGGCCACCATCTGGGTGATGATGTCTTTCAACGTCATCTTCTTACCGGCTTGGTACGTGGCGGGTGCCAGGTAGCCTTCTAACCGGTAACGAACATGCTTAGCGGACTTCGCGGAGCTCAACAGTTGTGGATATTTCTTCGCCAACTGATTGAAGAACGCTTCATCCTTCATCAATTTCAAGAATTCCGCCTTGGTGAAGTCGGTCTGAATAGGAATCTCAGCGGCCAACTGGTCGACATTTTCTCCTTCACGAACCAACAGCTTGCCTGCCGTACTCTGGATAGGTTCAGCCGAACCACCCTTCTGTAACTGCTTAGCAATCTGATTGAGCGTCATGGACGGTTTCAACTGGTAATACCCCGCCTGAAAATTCGTGAACTTATTTGATTTCACGTAGTAATTGAAGACCATCCCACTCTTAACGACCTTTTTATCCTGCAAGATCTGTCCAATCTTGTTGGAAGTCGCCCCAAGGGGAACGTGGACTTGTACCACGTTATTATTCTTCGTATTCATGGGCTTGAGTGCCGTCTGGAAGTAATGATACCCGAAGATTCCGATAATCACTGCCAGCAGGACTAACAAACTCGCCACGCCAACCATAATTCGCCGGCCAAAAGACCGCTTCTTGCCCGAATCCTGTCTTGACGGTGTGGGCGTATTGCCATTATCCAACTTATTTCCTCCGTTCTATGCCATAGTCTTCTTTATTATACAGAAAATCTGAGGCTGTGGGGGCTTGAAATGCTACTTTGAGAAAAATTTAGGAAAAGAGTGCGGTAAAAGAGTGTGGAAGCAGGCGGGAGTTAGTGAGCATTAACGTCAATAAGGATAAAAGCCCGGACCTGGCTTTTTCCTTATTGGGGTTAAGCGGAACTGACTGACTGCTGGAACACGTTTCGGCTATAGAAAATTAAGGCGAGCTCCAAACAAATATAAGCTCGATATCTAATCTTTCCCTTAACCGAAATCAAACGCAGTGCCCCACCTTCTGTACCCCATTTCAGCTACAGAAAATCAGAGCAAGCCCCAAACCAATCGCCACACGCCACTGATTCAAACTCAGAGCACACCGTCAGCGGCCGACCCAAAGTCCTCAGCCTGCCCTAACACTTCCCCTAAAAACTTTCCCATTCGCCAAAGACGCGTTTGACTTCCTACCCAGGAATCAAGCGCGTCTTTATCACGATTTACTAATGAATCTGAATTAACGAATCTGAGCGCCTAAGTCGTCTTCCAGACGCTTAGAAACCTTATCGAAGGCCTGGGTCACAGCGTCATCTACCAAGGTTTCATGCTTGTCTTGGTAAGTCAGCGTGTAAGCCAAGGACTTCTTGCCCTTTGGTACCTTAACCCCATCGTACACGTCAAACAGCTTGACGGACTGAAGGAAGGCACCCCCGCGGCGTTCGATCAACGCAACGACTTGATCGTTCGTCACATTGTCGTCCACGAGCATGGCAATGTCTCGCGTGATAGCTGGGTAACGAGAAATCACGTCGTATTGGTTTTCTTGCTTAGGCATATCGATGATGGCCTGTAAGTTCAATTCGAAGACGTAAGTGGCACCAATCTTGAATTGCTTGGCAATCAACGGGTGAATCTGCCCTAAGAAACCAATCCGGTGGCCGTGAACTAAGACGTCCGCGGTCCGACCGGGATGCATTTCAGGCATATCGGTATTTGGTTCATAAGTCACGTCACCATTGACCGCCATGTCCTTCAAGTAAGCCGCCACAATACCCTTCATTTGGAAGAAATCAACGGGTTGCGCTGGTTGGTTCCAGGCTTCAGGCATCAAGGTCCCGGTAATGGCACCGGCGATGTGCTCCTCTTCGCTAGGACGGTCGTTGCCATCCTCACGGTAGAAGACCCGGCCTTGTTCGTAAAGGGCCACGTCCTTAACCTTCCGGGCGGAGTTGTAAGCGATGTCGTCCAACAAACCGGAAACCACGTTCATCCGTAGGACAGCGTGGTCCATGCTCATTGGCCAAGCCAAGTTGGTCGTTTCGCTGGCTTGCATCATGAACATCTTCGCCTTTTCTTCGGTCGTCAAGGCGTAGGAAATAGCTTGGTTCAGGCCTAAGCCTTCGAGGGAGTGACGCGTTGCGCGCATCAGGCGTTGTTTAGCCGTCAGTGTCCCCATCGTCATCCGACCAGTTGGTAACGTGGCTGGTAATTGGTCGTAACCGTAGATCCGAGCGATTTCTTCCAGCAAATCAGCTGGAATATGAATGTCGTTCCGACGAACAGCGACCGTCACCGTCAACGTATCGCCGTTAACAGCCACTTTAAAGCCCAAACTTTCCAGAATGTGGGAAACTTGATCCATGGTCAATTCCGTTCCGAGAATGGCGTTGACGTGGGTCAGCGTAATGTCGATAACGGCGGGTTCAGGAATGTTGCTGTTGCCAACAACGGAGCCCGTTTGGACTTCCCCATCAGCGAGTTCGTTCATCATCTGAGCGGCAGCGTCCAAGGCTTCTTGCACACCAGCTTGGTTAACGCCCCGTTCGAAGCGTTGGGAAGCATCCGTGTGGAGGTTATGCCGTTGGGCAGCCTTCCGAATGTGGTCGTGTTCGAAGACGGCGGATTCAATGGCCACCGTAGTCGTACCGTCCTGAATGGAAGCATCCAACCCACCCATGACACCGGCTAAGGCGATTGGGCCCTTTTGATCGGCAATCACAATATCATTTTCGTCGAGGTCGTGATCGTTTTCATCCAAGGTGGTCAACTTTTCGCCAGCCTTGGCAGTCCGCACGTAAACATCCTCACCATTGAATTTATCGTAGTCAAAAGCGTGCAGCGGTTGACCGTATTTCATCATAATGTAGTTCGTGATATCAACCACGTTGTTGATTGGCCGCATACCAGCGTTCCACAGACGAATCTGGAGCCACATTGGACTTGGGGCCAACTTCACGTTCTTCACCAGACGCATCCGGTATTGTGGTGATAATGCTTCATCCACGTGAACGGCCAATTGGTCAGCAATTGCAGCGCCAGCTTCCTTAACTTCTGGATGGTCTAATTCGACTGGCTTGTCATAAATGGCAGCCAAGTCATGCAACGTCCCGTAGAGGCTCAACATGTCCCCACGGTTAGGTGTTACATCGAGATCAATTAAGCTGTCGTTCATCCCTAAGTAATCGTACACAGCATCCCCAGGCGTTGCATCTTCTGGTAAGACATAGATACCATCCACATAGTCCTTAGGCACAACGTCTTCAGGGAAGCCAATTTCTTGTAAGGCACAGATCATCCCAGCGGATGGGATACCGCGCATCTTAGACTTCTTAATCTTAACGTTGTCGGCGATCCGTGACCCTGGTAAAGCCACAATGACGTTTTGACCGGCAGCCACGTTAGGCGCCCCACAAACGATTTGTAAGGGTTCATCTTCACCAACATCGACTTGGCACACGTGTAAGTGATCGGAATCTGGATGAGCTTCCAGGGAAAGGACGTGCCCAACCACGATCTTCTTCAGACCGTCGCTAGGTGTGGTCACACCGTCGACTTCCACGGAAGTCCGTTCGATTTTTTCTGCCAGATCAACGGGCTTAACATTTAAATCTAAATATTCTTTAATCCAATTGTATGAAATCTTCATGGTTGGCGATTATCCTTTCTTTGTGAATTGTGTCAGGAAGCGGACGTCGTTCAAGTAGAAGTTCCGGATATCATCGACACCGTACTTCAACATAGCGAACCGGTCGGGACCTACCCCAAAGGCAAATCCGCCGTAAACGTCTGGATCCACGCCAGCCATCTTTAAGACGTTCGGGTGAACCATACCGGCACCCAGAACTTCGATCCAGCCAGTGTTCTTGCAAACCTTGCAACCCTTACCGCCACAGTTGAAGCAGGTAATATCGGCTTCTACTGAAGGTTCGGTGAATGGGAAGTAACTTGGGCGTAACCGCACATCGAACTTGTCCCCGAACAATTCGTGGGCCAAGACCTGCAGCGTCCCCTTGAGGTCGGCCATGGTGATGTGCTTATCGATAACCAGACCTTCTACCTGATGAAACTGGTGAGAGTGGGTTGGGTCATCGGTATCGCGCCGGTAAACGACACCTGGGGAGATCATCTTCAATGGGCCTTTGCTGAAATCATGCTTTTCCAGCGTCCGTGCCTGCATTGGTGACGTCTGCGTCCGCATCAAAATTTCCTTCGTAATGTAGAAAGTATCCTGCATGTCACGGGCTGGATGATTCTTAGGCAAGTTCATCATTTCAAAATTGTACTTGTCTTCTTCGACTTCGGGACCGCTGAGCACTTGGTAACCCATGCCCAAGAAGAGGTCTTCAATCTGATCCACGATCTGTTGAATAACGTGGGGTTCACCCTTGGCAACCGGCGTTCCTGGCAAGGTCACGTCGATGGTTTCCTTAGCTAGTTGGGCGTTCAAGACAGCCTTTTCCAATTCTTCCTTACGTTGGGCAAGGGCGTTGGCTAAGTCGTCACGAATTTCGTTGGCAAATGCCCCAACTTTTGGCCGTTCTTCGGCATCGAGGTCCCGCATCCCGCGTAAGACTTCGGTGATGGGTCCTTTCTTCCCTAATAATTGGACACGCACTTGATTAACGTCTTTTAAATCTGATGAATCTTTAATATCTGCTAAACCGCGTTGCCGCAGTTCGCTGAGCTTATCCTTTAACGACATACGTCATCCTCCATTTTCTCTACTTTTCTACTTCCGGTTGGCTGAATTTTCCACAAAAAAAGGCTCCGTCCCCATAACTAGGGACGAAGCTTCGCGGTACCACCCTGATTCAGCTAGTCTCCTCGCGAAAACTAACCACACTCAGAAGTGATAACGGTCACTCACCGGAAAATCATTCATCGTGTCACCACGACTCCCGATTACAACTCAAGAACTGAATTCACCCAGTAATTTGAAGTTTGCTTCCAGTCTTGGCAAACTCTTCCTGACAAATTGCACCGGCTACTGCTTTTCTATCATCGTTTTTAAATTATTACATGTTATAGACTAGCCGACTTTTTCGATGCTGTCAACTACTTCTGGTCTGCCTCAGTTGGGCAATACCACTTATCCGACCAAGCATGAACCGCCGCCATGACGTCCTTAAACTCTTCACCCTTCTGCGTCAATTCGTATTCGATCAACGAATTGTCTGGAAAGGTTCGGCGAACGATCACACCATTGTATTCCAATTCCTTAAGTCGTTCGACCAAGACACGGTCGCTACAACGTGGAATCTTGTGTGCCAAGTCTCTGAACCGTTGTGGCCCCTCGTGGAGGAGCACATCAATAATCAGCCCGTTCCATTTCTTCCCTAGGAATGAGAAGGTCTGTTCAAACCGCGGACACAGCGCGAAATCCACGCCGCCTTCCTCAGGCTTTGTCTCTGATGACATCATTTGCATAGTGCTTCTGACCCCCCATTTCTCAACCGAAACTAGGCGTTAGGCGTAAGCTTTTCAACAAAGGCTTGGACGTGCTTGCGAGTTGGGCCAAAGAATTCATGGACCGCTTCGTAATCATCAACCAAGGAAACAATGGCACTTTCCCGATATTTAGGTGTTGCCAGAGTTGCGCCCCACATGTGTTTCAAGATAATATCCTTTTCCATGTCGTTCAAGTCGGTCAGCTTTTCAGCGTTCCGCAGAGCAACTCGTGGATGGATAAAAGCGTGCGAACCTAAGTTGAACTTCGTCGTGCGCCAATCATAATAGAATAAATCATGTAACAACCCACCTCGTGCGGTGGCCCGGGTATTCAAACCAAGTTTCTTTGCAACTAAATAACTGTTATAGGACACTGAAATTGAGTGTTCCAAACGCGTTGAATGGTGGTGCTGGGTGTAATTCGCCAGGCGTTGAACCGGCTCCTGTTCCAACAAGTCAGAAACTAAATCGAGGTACTCAGAGTCATCACGCCAAGTAAGTTTGGTCATAGAATGCTTCCTTTTCATTTAGAATTATGATTTTCAGTCATGCTTAATTACCCTATATCATACTTCCTTTTTGATAAAAAGCAATGAAAATGTTCTGAAAGTGATTGTGATTTACCGTTTCTTAACGTTCAGCCAACCAATCGGAACATCACGATGCCCGCTGCGACAGCCACATTAAGTGATTCTGCCTGACCCTTAATTGGAATGTAAAGGTTTCGTGTCGTTAACTGTTGCAGGTCAGGTGCCATGCCATTGCCTTCGTTACCCATGACGATTGCCCCGGCTTGCAAGGCATCAATGTCGCGATAATCCTTGGCCTGGGGATCCAGATTGGTCCCGTAGACCGGCAAGTGCCGCTGCGTAAAGACCGTGATCCACTCGTGCAGGTCACCTTCGACTAACTGAATATGGAATTGGCTCCCCTGCATGGACCGCAGTACCTTGGGCAAGAAACGGCTCGCACTACCCTGACCCAGTACAACGCCAGTCAAGCCAGCGGCATCGGCCGTCCGCACCATGGTGCCAATGTTACCGGGATCTTGGACCTGATCTAAGAACAGCCACGTGCCAGTCGCCGTTGCGGGATCAACCGCCGTATCATCCGGCATAGGGGCTGTTGCGAAGATACCTTGGGGCGTGCTGGTATCGCCCAGTGTTTTCGCAATGCTGTCAGTCAGTTCGAAGACGTTCACGTTAGCTGGGAAACTCCCTGTATGCGCGTCTAACTGCTCAGCGGTCCCCATGATGGCTGTGAGTGGCAGCTGGGCCTTCAGGGCCTCCTGTACCAAATGCCAGCCTTCTAACAGGTAAGACTGCGTTGCCTTCCGTCCCTTCTTCGAGGTTAAGGCCCGCCACTGCTTGACCCGTTTATTTTGACCCGACGTGATTTTTTCTTTCATATTAATTTATCCTCACTTTTAATGACTCATTTATTTATTTGCTAAATGTTCTTTATTAATGGTAGATTTACGTCAAAAGTTTGTTCATTCTCGTACAAGTCGGTTCCACCTGACCGCGGTCTCAATACCTTTCGCCGTTAGCGTTAGGCAAAACCGCATGGTTAATTCTACCATATCGCTAGGCAGACGCGACACTTCGCGGTATGATTAATCTAAATTTTCCAGCATAAGGGGGAACTTTTGTGGTCACGCAACACTTTTTAGTCACTGGTCAGGTTCAGGGCGTGGGCTTTCGCTGGTCCGCGGCCCGCTTGGCCCAGCAGTTAGGAATCACTGGCACCGTGCAAAATTTACCAACCGGTCAAGTCGCTATCGTCGCCAGCGGTAACCCAGAACAGTTAGCAGACTTTGCCCGCCAGATAAAGGCTGGTGTGACGCCTTGGGCTATCGTTCACGACCTTAAGGTAACCGCGGCTCGGACGCAACGATTTGCGGAATTCCGGATAATCACTAGATAATCATTTGAAAATCACCTACAAATCAAGTAATATGTTTGATGTTAGCGGCGTTTTCGTCGTTTGGGGGCGTCCGCGCTCTACGTTTTAAATACAAAGGGGTTCAAAATTAAAATGAAAATCTCCAAGAAAGTCACGGTTACCGGTGCATTGGCGGCTATGGCCCTCGTCCTGAGTGGCTGTGTGCAGACCAAGAATGGGAAACCGTATGGCTTCGTCTATGACTATCTGGCCGTCCCTGGACAACACGTAATGGACTGGCTCGCACAGGTCTTTGGCAACAGTTATGGGTGGGCAATCATTGGGTTAACCGTTATCGTGCGGATGGTCTTACTGCCAATCATGATCAAGCAGATGCGGAGTGCCACCGTGCAACAGGAAAAGATTTCGATGGTTCGTCCGCAAATGGCTGCCATGCAGAAACGGCAAAAAGAAGCAAAGACACCTGAAGAACAGACTGCTGCCAGCCAAGCCATGATGGCCCTGTATAAAGAAAACGGGATCAGCATGACCGGTGGTATCGGTTGTTTGCCATTATTGATTCAGATGCCAATCTTTGCTGCCTTATACGCCGCTATTCGGTACTCACCAGAATTATCTGGGGCCGTCTTCCTCACGATTCCACTTGGGAAATCTAGCTGGATTCTGGCTATTCTCTCCTTCCTATCCTACCTGTTACAGGGTTACTTATCTATGCTGGGGATGCCGGAAGACCAGAAGAAGCAGATGCGGTTTACCTTGCTGCTCTCACCCGTGATGATTTTATTCTTCACGATGAGCTCACCAGCCGGATTAGGCCTGTACTTCTTCGTCGGTGGACTGTTCGCCTGTGTCCAAACGTTAATTATCAACTTCTACCGGCCTAAGATTCGTCGGGAGATCAAGGAACAGATGGAAAGTCGTCCTAAGCCAAAGCCAGTTGTTGAACCGGTCGCTGCCAAGCCAGCAGCGCCGGCAACACCCGCTTCGTCAGCTGCCAATCAACCAGCTGCAGCCAAGATGCAAGACAAGAAAAATCGTAACCGCAATGCCGGGAAGCAACAACGGCACCATTAATCACAACTGAACGTTAAATCCCCCTCGCCGATATTGGTGAGAGGGATTTTTATTATCTTCACTTGTTAAGGCACATTGCTTTCGGTTGTTAGGAATTTCCATCTGCAATAGGGGCTGCTTCCAGGCACAGATCAGATTGAAGTCTCGAACGACAAACCCACCGTTCCCCGTCCTAAGTCCGTTACCGACCCAATACAATTCCGATTGGACTGTCGCTATCACAGCCTCTTAATGTTGCAACTGAATAAATAGGACACACGGAGACCTCAGCAACTGGATCAGAACTGTGGCTATGAAAAAGTCAATGTAATTGTATATAACAAAATCAACATTTTCTATATACAAAATGCCATATACCAGCATTAAGAGAAGCACCATCACGGGAGAATTTACATTCCTACAATGGCGACCCTTTTACGTTCAATAAATTACGACATCATCAAATTCTGTCGCACCCCGCTCGGTACTTCAGCCCGGTCAACGGCCTCCCAGGTCTCTACATTTTGCCCCTTAGTATTAATTTTAAGGTAACGGTTGGGCTTCAGCACCCACTGCGAATCAAATGTGAGCTTGCGCATCTGACCATGATTATTGTAGGTAGCCAATTCATAGACGTATTCCTTCTCGCCCCCACCGCCAATGTAATGGCGGATTGGTTTTACCGAGGTACTCGCGTAGACGTCTTCTGCCTTGACCGCTGGATTCACGTTGTCGATGGCCATAGCCAACTCGGTCCCGTGGTCCTTAGTTAAATTAGGCGTAATGACGGCGACCGCTCCAATTAAAACGATTAACCCCACGCAGAACATCCCAAACTTCATTAAAAATTTCATTTTCGTATCCTCCCCATATTAGTTAGCTACTATAGTAACTAACTAGTTATCATAGAATACCTGATACCCCTGAACTTGTCAACACCCAAATGACTGTATGCAAAAACGACTCAAGACACCATCGTCCTGAGTCGTTACTTTAAATCTTATTTAGCGTCATGAGAATCGCTGTCATCAGTATTAGCCGCCGCATCATCATGCGGTGAATCTTCCAACAATGCTGACTTGATACCAGGAATTCCCGTATCGTTGGCTTCAGCCTGAACGCGTTCCTTCTTCTCGTTGAGAATGCGTGCATCCTCATCCGACAAGATCGGCAACGAGATGCGGAAGACGGAGCCGTAGCCCACGGCACTTTCGATGGTGATTTTCCCGTGGTACGCCTCGATCAAGCGTTTAGCGATGGCCAATCCCAGCCCATTGCCACCCTTGGTCCGCGAACGGGCCTTGTCGACACGATAGAAGCGGTTAAAGACCCGGTCGCGGTTCTCTTGAGAGATTCCCTCACCAAAGTCTTGAACGGCCACCTCGACGTTCCTAGAGTCACTCTCGAAGGTCAGGTGGATTTCCTTGCGCGTCTGGGTATACTTCACAGCATTATCCAGGAGAATAATCAGAATCTGTTCCAAATGGTTTCGGTAGACCTGCGCCTGAACCGGCCGCTGCACGTCGTCATCTAGGATAAAGACGAAGTCGGGATGGATCATCTTGAAGTTATCGTAGACCTGTTGCACCACTTCACTCACGTCGGTGACTTCATTGGTGTAGTTGACCTCGATCTGTTCAGCCCGTTGCAGGTCCAACATTTCTTGAACCAGGCTCTTCATCCGTTTCGTCTCTTGTAAGGAGGCCTTAATGGACTCATCGAGCACTTCGGGATCATCCTTCCCCCAACGATCCAGCATCTCCATGTGGCCTTGGATGATGGCCACTGGCGTCCGCAATTCATGGGAAACATCCTCCACGAACTGCTGCTGCTGATCCATGTACCCCTGAGTGGTATCGAGCATCCCGTTGAAGAGATTACCCAAGTCACTCAGTTCATCGGTGTGTCGAATCTCCGGCACTCGCTTATCGGTCTGGGGATCGTCTCTGACGGCGTGAATCGTCTCGCGAATGGCTTCGACGGGCCGCAACAGAAACGATGCCAAGATGTAGCTGAGAATGGCCACAGCCAAGCCGGCAATCAGGCCCAGCACAATAGCAACCTGGAACAGCTTAACTTGCGTCGCCCGGTAATCCTTGAGATTATCCGTGACCTGCACGTAGCCCAGCAAGCTGTCATTCTCCTTACTGTGGATCGGCATCCGTCCCACCAGATGTTTCCGGTGATTCAGTGTGGTCACCGCGATCCGTTGCTTACCAACGGCCTTAAAGGCTGCGGTCGTATCCCCCGTGGAGAAGAGTGCCTTCCCCGCGGTATCGTAGACCGTGACCGTCTGACTGTCGCGAGCCAGCGTGGTGACGACCGCATTGTTATACGGTGCCCCCTGTTGACTGCCGCTGGTCTCGTCGGCCAGGACGTTGCGTGGCCGCAAGAGCTGATCGACTTGACTGTCGGTAAGTGTCTCACTCTGATTGCTCAGACGTTCGACGACCACGTTCAGTGAATCCGCCACGTGCGTCTTTTCCTGGCGCATCAGCACCGTCATAAAACTACTAAAAATTAAGAAAACGATAGCCGCAAAAATAATCAGAACACCAAAAGCCGTCGATAACGTCCATTCCCATTTCAGGGAGAAACGAAACCCCTTCTTTTGCTTAGGTTCTTCCTCTTCTGCGGCATCCCGTTCTTCAATATTTATTGATTTCACGAACGCATCACGTACCCCGTGCCCCGCACCGTCTGAATGTAACTCTTCTGGCCGGCCACATCAATTTTGTTCCGAAGGTAACGTACGTAAACATCGACGACGTTGGTTTCGACTTCGGATTCGTAACCCCAGACCTTGGTCAGGAGAACATCGCGGGCCAAGACCACGTTGATGTTTTCCATCAGAGCCAGGAGCAATTCATATTCACGCTTAGTGAGGTTAATAACTTCATCCCCCCGCCGCACGATCCGGTTTTCCTTTTCAATGGTGAGATCCTTGAATTTGACGGTCGTTTGCTTGGTGTTCTTCTGTTCACCTTCCAAATGAATCCGCCGTAACAAAGCCCGCACCCGAGCAAGGAGTTCTTCAATGGCAAATGGCTTGACGATATAGTCGTCGGCACCATGGTCTAACCCAGAAACCCGGTCAATCACGGAATCCCGAGCCGTCATCATAATGATCGGCGTACTCTTGACTTCGCGAACGCGGCGGGCCACTTCGATCCCGTTAAGTTCTGGCAACATAAGATCCAGTAAAATAACGTCGAAGTCTTGGGACAGCGCTGCTTCCAGCCCCGTACGACCGTTGAACTGCACGTTAGTCTCATAACCTTCGTGCTTCAATTCAAGCTCGACAAAGCGGGCGAGATTTTTTTCATCTTCAATAATTAAAATTCGACTCATTGCGCTTTAACTCCTCTGGCTATTTAAATGCGTCCGCTCCCAAACAAATCCATACCGGGAGCGGCCGTCCGTTATTCATTTCAACATTTAATTTTATCATAGTTTCTCATAATTGTATGCGAAAACCACCGTTCGGTTCACATTTATCTAATTTTCCACTTATTAATGGCATTATTTTCAGCCACCCAGAAATTGGCAACCGGTTGCATACAACCATCTGGATTGGTCGTGAAAACCCTTTAAACTTTTTCTTTCACATTCAGACATTTGCTCAACAATCTAGGAAAGCGAGCGTTAGTAGGCTTGCACAACCAATCACATTTCAATTATTTTGTTTTTGTTCACATTTTCACTTGAAATTGCATGATTTTTTAGTATACTAGGCATTGTAGAAAAAAAGAAAAGGGGTTTTTTGAAATGAAAGCTGCTGTTATTCGCGATTCAGTCGACGGTTATGTTGATATTAAAGATGTTACTTTACGTCCTATCACCCATGGTGAAGCTTTAGTTAAGATGGAATACTGTGGTCTCTGTCACACCGACTTACACGTCGCTGCTGGTGACTTCGGTAAGCAACCTGGCCGGATCATTGGGCATGAAGGTGTCGGCCGTGTTATCCAAGTTGCCGATGACGTTGAAAACTTAAAGATCGGTGACCGGGTTTCTATCGCTTGGTTCTTCAAGGGCTGTGGCCACTGTGAATACTGCCTGACTGGCCGCGAAACACTTTGCCGGAACGTCAAGAACTCTGGTTTCACTGTTGACGGTGCCATGGCTGAAGAATGTATCGTTGATGCTAACTACGCCGTTAAGGTTCCAGAAGGCTTGGACCCAGTTGAAGCAACTTCCCTTACCTGTGCCGGTGTTACCATGTACAAAGCTCTTAAGACTGGTGAAACTAAGCCAGGCCAATGGGTTGAAGTTGTTGGTGCCGGTGGTTTAGGTAACTTGGCTATCCAATACGCGCACAACGTCTTCGGTGCCCACGTTATCGCCGTTGATGGTAACCCTGACAAGTTAGCTGCTGCCAAGAAAGACGGTGCAGAAATTTTAATCAACCGTCATGATGGTGACGTTGCTGAACAAATCCAAGAAAAGGTCGGTGGTGTTGATAACGCCCAAGTTACTGCCGTTACCAAGGATGCCTTCACTCAATCCGTTAACGCTTTGAAGCCAGATGGCAAGTTAGTTGCCGTTGCTTTACCTCAAGGTGACATGGAATTGAACATTGCCAAGACTGTTCTGGATGGTATCTCAGTTCGTGGTTCCTTAGTTGGTACCCGTCAAGACTTAGCTGAAACCTTCCAATTCGGTGCTGAAGGCAAGGTTCACCCTATCGTTCAAACCCGTCGTCTTGACGAAGTTAACGATATCATCGACGAAATGAAAGCTAACAAGATTGTTGGCCGGATGGTTGTCGACTTCACTAAGTAATTTCTAAAAACTTCAATACTTCCGAAAACCCCACTCTGTCGTGAAGAGTGGGGTTTTTATGTCGTCAGATTGTCCGGCACAATCTGCTTAAGAATCGCCGCTAGTTCCGCTGGTGACTCTCGTTTACCGGTCGTCAACCACGCCTGCACTACCCCGAAAATGGCACTGGTCCAGAAGGTAATCAAGTAGTTAACCACCGTTGCATTGGTCATGTCAATGCCGGTCGTGTTGAGATGGGCAAGCATCTTTGTCCGAAAGATCTGGCGCATGCCCTGTTTAAATTGATTCTGAATTGCCAGCGTCCCATTGTCTGATAGCAAGCTGCCCAGAAGCGCGCCCTCACTATCCAGAAACGGCATAAGCTGCGAGAGAAAGTTAGCCGGATTATAGTCGTTATGCCGAACCACCTGAACGATTCGCATCATGACCTCCTGTTGATAGGCCGCAACCAGCGCAGTCGTATCAGGAAAGTGATGGTAGAACGTCGCCCGGCTGATGTGCGCCGCTTGGGCAATCTCCGAGACACTGATCTGGTCAAACCGCTTCTCTGTCAGTAGTTCTGCTAAGGCGGCAAATAGCTTTTGTCGCGTCTTTACAATCCGTAAATCCTCAAAGTCTGCCATGATTGCCCACTCCTTTAATTTTACTGTACAGTTTCGTCAGATGTGACGCACTACGTTAAAAAGTGATTGTCAGCTCACCTAAGACCTGTATACTGAATTTATCGAAAGAAATTATACACTTTGTACAATAAAAAGGAAAGAGGTCATGACTCATGACATTTTTTAGAGATCATTGGTACGATATTGGCGGTGTCGTTGGTATCTGCGTAGCCATCGCTATCTGGCTCAACTGGGGAGGCATGTCGACTTTGCTTAAAATTGCGGCCCTGAACTTCTTCGTCATTCTCTGGCATGAATTTGAAGAATTCCGTTTTCCCGGTGGCGAACCAGCCATCACCAACCTCGCCATGCAACCCAGCACTGACGGACCCGCAGACCGATACCCACTCAATCAGAACAACGCCATGGTCATCAACGTTGCCGCGGCCTACATCTGTTACCTACTGCCGGTCTTCTTCCCAGAAGTGATTTGGCTCGGCTTCATGCCTATCGTCTCCGGAATCGCTCAGCTCGTCATGCACGTGATTCTCACCCCCATCAAGATTCACGCCCTATATTCCCCCGGTGAACTTGCCGTTGTCTTTGGCCACTTGCCACTAGGCATCTGGTGGTTCATCTACACCATCAGCAATGGTCTCTTAGACTGGCTGAGCGTACTCTTCGGTCTTCTCTACACAGTCGCTTTCATTGGTATCTTTATGTTGCGAATCGGCTACGGCACGCTCAAATCCACCAGCTCCCCCTATGTCTTTCCCAAAGCGGAGTTCGAACGGGCCGGCTATGCGGAACGCATTCGGAATCAGAAAAAATAACAGCTTTACGCGAAAAATAACCATGAACGGAAATCAACCGCTCATGGTTATTTTATTAAAAGACTTCTATTACTAATTGAATCACCGCTTAGAATTGAATCAGTACTTTTCCCTTGGGATGACCCGTTGCGACCAATTCCAGCGCCTGGTTGATATCTGCTAACTTGAATTCTGTCGGATCAATGGCGGGGACAATGTTTTCACGTTCTACCAGCTCCGTAATCTTGCGGAGTTGGGCACCATCGCTACGGACAAAGATGAACCGGTACTGTGCACCAACAGCCTTTGTCTGTCGATCGAGCCGCGCACCTGCCAGAGAGAACAGGGTCGTCTTCAACCAGGAAAGATGATGACTCTGGGCGAAGTGACGGTTTGGTCCCATTCTGAGGGAGAGCAATTTGCCCCCGGACTTCAGTACTTTAAGCTCATGGTCCAGCTCCTTAGGACCAATCGTATCGATCACGTAATCTACCGGTGCGAGTTCTTCCCAGTAATTCTCCTGACGGTAATCGAAGTATTGGTCCACACCGTTGGCCAGCGCAGCTTCCTTGCTTCTAGCGTTACCACTCACACTGACATTCAGCCCCATTTCACGGGCGATGGGAATTGCCATTTGACCGAATGAACCCGACCCACCGGGAATCATGACACGTTCGCCGGATTGCGCGTGGAGTTCCTCGTGTAAGCCTTGGTACGCCGTCAGTCCAGTCAACGGAACGGCGGCACTGTGCGCAAAGTCCAAGTTCTCAGGCTTCAAGGCAACTGCGTCCTGATCAATCGCAGCAAATTCCGCAAAGGCCCCGATCTTACCCAAAGGTAACCGCGAATACACGGCGTCCCCCGCTTTAAAATCGGTCACGTTGGCGCCGACTGTTATCACGACCCCAGAAAGCTCGCTGCCCATCGTGGTTGGCATCGCGTAGTCCTGAATCAACTTGACGCTACCGGTACCGATCAGCATCTCCAAGGGATTGACAGCGGCGAATTTCACTTGTACCAAGACCTCGTTGGCCGTTGGCGTGGGCATCGGAATATCCTTGACCTCGAGTTTGAAATTTTTATCGTATTTGTTTAATTGGGCAGCTTGCATAGTGGCTGGTCCTCCTCTAAAAGTGATTTATTATTTTTCATCTGTTTTAAAACTTCCCCATGAGTTTACCAAACTAGGTTACAAAATGCAAATAAAGTTACTTATTTGATTTTTGTGTTATACTATATAAAAATCATGCTAAAGGAGGCGGGTCGCCAGAATTCTCTGTTTTCCAGGGATTCGGCAGCATAATATGACACTAACGACTCGTGAAAAGATTCTCAGCACGGCTGAGCGCCTGATTCAAGAGACCGGCAATGCTGAGGTAACGCTGGCTCAAATTGCCACAGCACTTGGCATGACGCATGCCGCCCTCTATAAACATTTCCAAAACAAACAGGCCCTCTGGGAGGCGGTGTCGGCCGCCTGGTTCCAACGGGAAATCATCGACCAGATTCAATGTGATCCGACCGCTACGCCGCAGTCACAGCTGCACGACTGGCTGTGGGCCTTCGTGACGGCTAAAAAGCACGCGTACAATACCAATCCCCAGATGTTTGCGCTCAATACCCGCTACATCGACAACAATCCTAAAGTACTGCGTGACGTCCTGATTCCGGCATACACGATTGTCTCCCACATCATGGGTTATCACGACTCTAACAACGAACAAGCCGAGTCTATCCTAGCCACCTTCGCCATCTTCACCCTCCCGAATTTTAAGGAGACCTGGAACGACCCCGACTACGCGCAACGCTTTGAACGTATTTGGAATTTGATCAAGGCTGGCGTGTAGCTCCCTAATTGAATAGCTAAAATAAAAACCACCCGTTGAACGGGTGGTTTTCTCGAGGGCTATAAGCCCTGGGTTACTGGCCAGCGTCTCAAGGCGC
>NZ_RHNZ01000018.1 GCF_003946395.1 Levilactobacillus fuyuanensis
TTCATGGCCTTTTTGACTAGTCTGAATAAAGAACTGGTCTAGTAGAGCAGGTGTTGCACTTCAATTTTAAATCGAGGAACTAAAAAATGCATATTCTTTTTCAAATTAATGCGCTGTTAAGATTCTTAGTAGAAATGATAACTCTAATAACAGTAGCTTTTGTAGGTTTTACAAAATATAAGTTACCACTTAATTTACTGATGGGGATTCTAGTGCCAATTGCAATTTATGTGATTTGGTCTATTTGTATGGCTCCTTTATCACCAAACAGAGTGGGCCTACTTTTTAGAATAATGATTGAGATTATCATTTTTGGCCTCTGTGATTATATGATACTAACTAAAATGTCAGTTCGTGTAGGAATTGTATATGGAGTTGTTGTTGGTCTGAATGCAATAATGGCACACATTGGAGATGGAATATATGGCAGTAGTTTATGAAATGGAAACTGTTTATCAAAAATACAAGGGCGAAAAAAACTATGCAAATAAAAATATTAGCTTGGATATAAAAAATAATCAAATTGTTGGTTGTATATGGCGGTCGTAAAATGGTTCTTTCCAGCTTTTGGTGCTAGCCTCTATATCTTGTTCAGCAAAAGTATCTTGGCTCTGAGTGTATCGAAATGGCTACGCCCAAACATGGTACGCTTAATAAATTTAGTCTTAGTGTTTTTACCCTCAACCGGCCCATTGGTATACTCTCGAAATATGATTGAATTCTGTATTGCCGAATAGTCTCGTCTAATGGCAGCACAGGCCTTGTCAATTTCAGCATTATTTAAGGTTTGAGCTGTTTTCAGCCAGGTATCCAGTCCACTTAAATTATAGTTTTCAGACAAAATGACGAAATCAAAGAAAAGACTTAAGATAGTCCGCACCGTAGGAAAACGTTGCAAGATAGTTCGCAATGCTTTTGTCCACTTGCAGGTTTGATATCTCCTGAATATTAAATTCGCCACACTACGACGAGTAATTCCAGTCGAAACTGTGGCAGCAAAGCCTTTGTTTAAGAACTGGCCTTTATACTGACGAAAAGTTCTAAAAGCACGTGGATACCCTTGAGCCACTAAACGGTCATAAATGAATCGACTACTATACCCTAATTTGTTTAGGCGCCTAATCTCTGGCGCGAATGGTAATAAAGTCTGGTTAACTGTTCTCGTTTGGCGAGGATAAATACTGCCCTTCAAATACTTCTTTACGGTACGTGGATCTAAGTTGAATAATCGACCGATTTTAGCAACTGAATAGTGATGACTAGCTTTGATGACCTTAGAAATCAGTATCTGCTTACGTTTCCATGAATCAGACGTGGTTTTAGAAACAACTGAACCACCTGATGTTGACTCATCTTTTACATTTTGCGTTAAAACGCGAGTCGGCAGTGCTTGGATAATGGCTTTCCTAAAATGGTGAGTGATGGTTTTTATGTAGTGAAATCTATCCGAAACCTGAATAATATTTGCATTGGCCTTAGCAATGGCGTTACTGAAAAATCTAGCACCGTCGCGGACAACGAGTTCTAGATTTGGGAATTTCCTTAACCATGCGGCGACAACATCTTCATTTCGACTGGGCAGTAAGTCAATCGTTTGGTGTGAATCCAGATCAACCATGATAGTCCCGTACGTTTGGCGTTTTCGAATAGACCAGTCATCAATGCCAACGTGTCTAACATTGGTATTGATGGGTGTTAAGGTCGTTTTTTTTTAGTAAATCACAGATGGCGGATTTTTTGATAGTGATTCCTACTTTTCCGAGTAACGTTGCCGTGGCAATTGAACTTTGGTCCACGACTGTACGAAGAATAAAATCATCCAAACGCTTTGTCCGGCGGGCGTTATTAGCAGCGAAAGAAAGTCGTTCGGTAAAGACATGGCGACCACAGGCAGGATTCAGACAAACAAACTTACGTAAACGAATAGTCAAGTAGACTGAATGATCAGTTATCGGTAAGTCCTGGAGCTTTCTCCGGTAATAAACCTTTGTCCGAGAAGTGATGCAATGACAATCAGGACAATAGGCTTCTGAAACCGTTGAGTGGCAATTAATCTGATAACGGTTCTGATAAACAGAGAAATCATCAACAATGATGTTGGGTAAATCGAGGATATTGGTTAAATTCATAGAAGGATGCCTCCTCATTACTGCCATTGTAATCACCTGTGGCTGATTATGCACCAAATGCTGGAAAGAGCCATTTTTACGCTATTGACACACAGTACCCACTCTGGCTGCAACTAAAATTATTTATACGACCTATTTCTGCACCTATTTCATGTACTCAAAAGGTCTCATATAATGCAGCTATTCTAGTCCAAGATGACAAAAAACGGCTAATCTCAAATTCAATTGAGATTAGCCGCTATAAATGCTATACGTTATCAACCGTAATTAGCCTGAAATTAAATGAATTAATTGTCAACCTGATATGATGATGCTCATCTGTTACATAATAATTTTTCCCGCACTTCTTGATAGTGGACATCGAATTGGTTAGGACTGTCTGAACCATTGCTTCAATCTCAACTGGTGTAAGACTTACTCCCAACTTTTTGTTCACCCGTTGATACACCAATTCTGTATAGCAGATGTGCTCCTTGACTTTTGCCAGAAACTCCCGATTAGCTAGCGTCCGCATCTTCCGTCACAAACGTATGCTTGTCATCCAACACATACTGGAACTCAACGGCGTTCAACATCAAGCTTGCCCGGAACAATGCCTTGATGCCCTGTTCATTACTCATGACCACAAAAAATTCACGGTCGGTACCACTCACGCGTTGGAAGCTGTCGTACTCGCCAGTGAAACCCTCTTTGCGGAACAGGCCAATAATCTTCATTTTTTCAAGTTGCGTAACTTCTTTGTCTGCCAAATTCAATCTCTTTTCTCTTATTGGAGTTTAGTTGCTAATTATCTATACTGATAGCCAGTTTCAAGCCACGAAAAAGCCGCCCCCACAAACGAGGCGGCTCTGAGTCAATCAGGTAATTACTTACCTAACTTCGTCTTGTTAGTCATGTTTAACTTGTCATCGAAGTCGTAGACAACTGGTTCACCAGTAGCCATTTCGAGGTTCATGATGTCATCGTCGGAGATCCGTTCGATGTACTTGCTTAAAGCACGTAATGAGTTACCGTGGGCAGCGATGATCACGTTCTTGCCGTCGAGTAACTTAGGTGCGATTTGGTCTTCCCAGAAAGGCATAACGCGTTCCAGGGTAACCTTCAAGTTTTCACCACCGGGTACGATGTTAGGATCCAAGTTAGCGTAACGTGGGTCCTTAACAGCTGAACCTTCTGCGTCTGCATCCAAGAGTGGAGGCAAAACATCGTAAGAACGACGCCAGATGTGGACTTGGTCATCGCCGTACTTTTCAGCGGTTTCCTTCTTGTTCAAACCTTGTAAAGCACCGTAGTGACGTTCGTTCAAACGCCAAGTCTTGGTTTCTGGAATCCAAAGTTGGTCGGATTCTTCCAAAACGTAGTGTAACGTCTTGATTGCCCGCTTCAGGACTGACGTGTAGGCGTAGTCGAACTTCATGCCAGATTCCTTGATCTTTTGACCAGCAGCCTTGGCTTCTTCGACACCCTTTTCGCTCAAGTCAACGTCAACCCAGCCGGTGAACTTGTTAGCTAAGTTCCATTCACTTTGGCCGTGGCGAATCAATACTAATTTTGCCATCACTTATAACCTCTTTCTTTGATAGAATACCTTGTTATTTTACACCATCTAGCGGTGAATTTCAGCTTAATTGTGCGGTTCTTTTCATGACACCGCTTACCTATCGTTTTTCTTCCCTCACAAGCTGGTAAATCACCTAGGATTTATCGTCATCCTCATCGGAACCATCCGACTTTCCGTGGTGATGCCGATACTCACGAATCTTCTGCACATCGACCTGTGGCCGCGGATGCAATCCATGAACCGGCCGTACACCCAAGATATCCAGGAAGAACGTGAAGATGGGAACCCCCACAATCAACCCCCAGACACCAAATAACTGTTCACCAGCCAACAGGACCACGAAAGTGTAGAAGATCGGCAATTCCGTTCTACTCGACATGAACTTCGGGTTCAGCACATAGGCTTCCAGCGCGTGGACCACAACAATCATAATCAGAATATAAACGATGTAGCGGAACCCACCGACCGAATAACCCAGAATCGTCAGCGGCACCACGGACACGATGACCCCAGCGACTGGAATCAAGCTCAAGATGAAGATCATGATGGCCAGTGTCGGTAGTTGCGGCATGTGCATGATAGCCAGCACTACCGTCGTAATCACCGTATTACAGAGGGCAATAAAGAACTGCGCCTCCAGCACGACACCAAACGTATTGACGAACTTCGTCGCAAAGAAGTTAATGTCCTGGAAAATCCAGCCATAGGTACTCGTCAAGAAATGCTTGGAGAACGACGCCATCTGCTTACTTTCAATCGTAAAGAAATAACTCAGAATCATCGACATAAACAGCGTTAACCCAAAAGATCCAATGGTCGAAATGTAAGTCAAAACAACCTTAGCCCCGTTTTGGAGCTGGTTAACGATGTCGGAACTCTTAATGTAATCCGAAATCCACCGGATGACCTCATTACCATCCGTCTGCGGGTTCTGGTAGAACTTAAAGAGTGTCTCCCCACCCTTCATGGACGACGTGATCAGCGCCGGCAGGTAGGTCGTAATCGCCAAGTACAGGCCACCAATAATGATGATGTACGCCAGCGATACAATCAATCCCGGTGGCAACTTGACCACCTTTCGCACTGCCTTGACCAATTGTAAAATTAGAAAAGTAAAAATAAACGTTAGCAAGATCATATTCATTTCGGACCGGATCAGCCACAAAATGAAGATCAGCACGACCAACACCACGAAACGGCGGAGTCGAATGTTAGCGATAAACCGTTCCCATAAGCTCAATTATAAATCCCCCATTCCATCTTAATTTTATTATACAACATCCCCGTTGAATCCCTAGCGATTTTCAACAGCTAGTAGTGGGTCACCCGCCAAACTGGCGACACCCCACCGTTTGCGGCTTCGCAGAAAGTTTTGGTCTGGGTCATTTTAGATTAAAAACCGCGGTGAACGGTAGCCCAAAAGCCCCATCCATCGCGGTTCAATGTGAATTCTCTTCAGTTATGACTCAACGCCCTCTAAGACTGCCGACCGTTGATTGCTAAACGTCAATTGTAAGTCATCCAAGCCCAACGCCTTGTGGATAATGGCCGAAGCCCCACCCTTCAAGGACGCCTCCTTGGCATTCTTGGTCAGTAACAGCGGTGCCTTGCGAATGATCGCCATGTCATCGACATATTTTCTCACGGTATCCATCATCTCTGGTAAGAGCTCCAGGATTGGTGCATTCACGATAATGGCGTCCGGTGCAAAGGTATTCGACAGGTTGCCGAGTACCTTGGCCAGGTAGTACGAAAACTCATCGAGAATCGACAATAGTTCCGGCCGGTGTCCGAGATAGTCGCGGCGAATCCGGTTCACGTCCACGTGATCCAGCTTCTGATAGGCCATGATCCGCTGGAGGACGGTGCCTTCTGCGACATACTCGTTGACCGTCTGAATACTCTTTTCCTGATAGCGGTCAGCCAGTGGACAGGTGCCAATGTTACCAGCCTCACCGTTGTGCCCGCGGTAGAGGTGGCCCTCCGTCACGATACCGGCAGCGACTTGGTCCCGAATGGTCACGGAGATCAAGTTACGATAGACGCCCTCGCCCGCGAAATCCCGTTCGTAAATGGCGGACTCGTTAGCCAAGTTTTCCAGAATAACGGGAACTTGGAACTTGTCGCTGAAGTACTTTGCCAAATCAAAGTTCTTGAAGCCCTTCAATGAGGCGCCGAGAATTTGATTTTCATAGATTGTGCCGTCCAGTCCAAAGGCGATGCCCAGCAGGCGATTGTCACTCTCGGCCACGGTCGTCGCGATCTTCTCATCGATCATATCCAGTACCGTCGTGAGATCCACGTCACGAGTGGATACGCTCGCATAATTCTCAGACCGGCCATCCAGCCGGCTGGTAATCATCGAGAACCGTTGCCGTAAAATGTTGATGCTGACGACATAGCCATACCCCACGTTTAGCAATGCCATGACTGGTTTCCGACCACCGTTACGTGTGCTGACACCGTGACCCACCTCGCGGATCAGGCCTTCATGCAGTAGCTGGCTATAAATGTCAGAAACAGTCACCTTGTTTAAACTAAGATTCCGGGAAATTTGGCTACGCGAAATGGGCCCTGCGTTAACGATCTGCTGAAGCACTTGCTTCTCATTAGTTGTCCGCATGATATGTTTGTTGATAATCATAATTTTCTGTAACGTTCGCTCACTGTGGCTTCGTGGTGATTTGGGAATCAAATCAGTTTTAGGTCTCGCCCCATCCCCCAAGATTGGTGCTCACCTAGCCACTGCGAGAAGCGTTACTCTACCCCCCTTAGTAGAATTTTCTGATTCTAAGTATATAGTAAATCACGCTTACCAATTTGGCGTGAAAAACGACTTGTGAAGTTTTTGGGGACTTTTGGGACTATCGCGGCGGGAATCCCTTGCTGTTGTAGGCTTTCTAGCCACTAAATTACTTGCAGACCAATTAATTATATTATATACCCGCATAAACTATTTGTTTGATAAACTTACCATCCTGTCAAATTTTAGAACTCATTCGTTAGAAATGGTAAGTTTGCTTACCAAATTAGATGGCAGGCTTTACAAAATAGATAAAAACGTGTCATTGACTCATAGCCACTGTAAAGTCACCAACGGCCAGCTCGGCCTCGCTAAATACCACAATCCTCGAGCAAATAAAAAGGAACGCCACCGCAGTCGCGCTCCTTACTAGAAATTTATTTCAAATATTGTTGCGTGTACTTCGTCAGGGAAAGTCCCTTCTTGTTAGCCTGTTGTAAGGCTACCCGCACATCCTGGTCACTCATGGCATCAGCCTGACCGCCAGCGGCATTAATCGTTTTCCGGGCATTGCTGATCTGACCATCGGTAATCGTCTTGCCGTCCAGCTCCTTCTGGCTCTGCGTGACGGTGTATTCGTTACTGCCGGAGTAATTACTTGCGGCCTGCTTTTCAGCGGACGTCAGTGAGGCACTAGAGCTGCTCGTGGCACTGCTACTACTGTCCGCAGATGACGAAGACGATGAGGACGCTGCCGAGCTCGTTTCACTCGTTTGACCGGCATTGTTTGACTTCCGTAGGGCCAAGGCTTGATCATACAAGTCCTTGTAGTAGCTCTGACGGAACTTCGCGTTGTTGAAGAGCTCATCCAATGTCGTATTGGATTGTCCATAATTCAAGGCCTTATTTTCACCCTGGGCCTTGTTTAAAATCTGCTTGAATTGTTTAACATTGGCTCTGATTTCCTTGACCTGTTTGTAGCGGTCCTTGGCCCGTTTGACCAGCACCGTTGATGCATTCGTCGTGTCCTTGACTTCCCCGTAGTACTTCTGGGCACTACTAAAATGCCGGGCTTCCAACGCATTCTCGCCAGAAACGTACCGTTGTGTCTGTGTCAGGTAGTGTTGCGCCGTCTGATCGTTCAGCCGCCGCTTTAGAGCATTCTGGAAGTAGCTCTCTGCCTGTGTATAATGCTTGCTTTGAATGGCTGTACGCCCGTTGGCCATTGCCGCTTGGTACTCTTTAGCTGTTGCGTGATGATTCGAATACGCGTAACCGCCAATCAGCAGTGCCACAACGATTGTTGCCACGACCCATACCCATTTTTTCAAAATGAAAGACCTCCGCTGGTAAATTATGCTTATATTATACCATGCCTGTTCCGTGAATCGGTGGATTTTACTGGGCTAAGTCAGGTAAAGAAAAGGTTAAGCGCTTACATCAAAACCTTCCTCTTACGTTTACCCTATTGATAGGCGTATAATGGCGTAGTAATTTTGTTTCTCCATTAAATGGAGGAACCGGAAAGGACCCATGACATGCTTGAAAAAACTTTCTACAAAACGTTTCTGAGCCACACCTTTAACATCCCTGTCCGCGTCAACTATTGGGACGGCACCAGCGATGTATACGGGACCGGCACTCCTGACGTCACCATCACCATTCACGAGGCCATCCCGGTTAAAGAGATCTCTCGCAATGCCTCGATTGCATTGGGTGAAGCCATCATGGATGGCAAGATCGAAATCGACGGTAGCATCGAAGACTTGCTGACGGCCGCTTACGAAAACGCCGACAGTTTCTTCCACAACTCAAAGTTTATCCACTTCCTGCCGAAGCAAAAACACACCGAAAAGGAAAGTAAGACTGATGTGCAGAACCACTACGATATTGGGAATAACTTCTATCAACTGTGGCTCGATGATACCATGACCTACTCTTGTGCCTACTTCGAAACACCTGACGATGATTTGTACACGGCACAAGTCAACAAGGTCCACCATATTATTAAGAAATTAAACCCACAACCTGGCAAAACGCTGCTGGATATCGGTTGTGGCTGGGGAACGCTGATGCTGACGGCGGCCAAAGAATACGGCCTGCACGTCACTGGGATCACCCTGAGCCAAGAACAATACGATTACGTTAACCAACGGATTCAAGACGAAGGCTTAGCCGACGTTGCCGAAGTTCGTTTGGAAGACTACCGTGAGTTGGGTAACGAACAATGGGACTACATCACTTCTGTAGGGATGTTTGAACATGTTGGCCAAGAAAACTTAGGCCAATACTTCGACTGCGTTCAAAAGTACCTGATGAACGATGGGGTTGCCTTGATCCACGGGATTACCCGTCAACAAGGTGGCGCCAACAACGGTTGGTTGAACAAGTGGATCTTCCCAGGTGGTTACGTTCCTGGCTTGATTGAAAACACCACGCACATCATCGAAAACGGCCTCCAGATTGACGACATGGAACCCCTTCGTCGTCACTACCAAAAGACGGTAGAAATCTGGGACAAGAACTTCAATGAACACCGTGATGAAGTTGCCAAGATGTTTGACGAAAAGTTCGTGCGGATGTGGGATCTTTATCTCCAAGCTTGCGCGGCATCGTTCAAATCTGGTAATATTGACGTGATTCAGTATTTGATTTCAAAGGGCCCTTCTGCCCGGATGTTACCAATGACGCGGAGCTACATGTACGATGGTACTCACGCCCAAGCGCCGGTAACGGACTAATTCAAATCTTCAGGTGACCGCGGATCATCTGATACTTAAAGCACCACTCGACTCGGATTGATCACCGGGTTGGGTGGTGTTTTTTGGATTTTGGGTGAATGCTGGCGTGTCGCCTGCGGCTGTCAGGGATTCTGCCGCTGTAGAGGCCGGGAAGAATCAATCACCCGGCCTAACACCGTTATCACGGCTGGCGCCATCCCTGACCTCCTCCGGCTAAACTAACTTTCACCCAATACATAATAATTATCTATCCCAAGGAAAATAGAACTCAAAATGGCCTTCTGTTAAAAGATTTTTGACCTACTTTCTCTGAAAAGCCTGACGTAATAGTCCTTTACTTCATCAACCTGTATAAACCATTATTGGTGATTTTCATCTCTCCTTTTGCTGGACTGATAAGCATGTTATAGTTGGCCTTACCAAGCAAACACAGGTCACCATCTTGAAAGGAGCCCCAAAGTGAATAAGTCATATGTTCATTTCTCGTCACCGAAAGAATTAGACCATGATATTAAACAAAGACTGATTGACCGGGGATGCTCTAACGTACATGCTGAAGAACTAATGGTTGCCTATCGCGAATTAATTAAATCTTGGAAGTACGATTACATGACTCCCAATCGCGGTACCCATCAGTCTGCAGCTAACATTGCTGACAACATTATTATGTATGACAAACTCTAACCTCACGACCCAAACGTGATTCTTAATCGATACAGACGCTGCTGTTCTTCTGAAAGGCTGAGTCATGACAAAATAATTTTTACCCTAAAAAGGGACCTCACCAACCGGCAAGGTCCCATTAATTTTATAAATTTGATTTGGTCACGCCATGAACATCGATAAGATGAAGACGCCAATCAGGCCCACGACAACCGAAATGGCCATCGATCGGGTACGGTAGGCAACGATAATCACGACCACCGCGGCCAACATTTCTGAATACTTGTCGAGTAGCAGTGCGTAACTAGCACTGTCGATGAAGATATCCTTCACGACCAGCGCCGTAAACAGTGATACCGGCACGAACTTCATCCATTCGTTGAACCATTCCGGAATCGCCCGCTTCGTGAACAACATCAGCGGGAAGAAACGCGGGATAAAGGCCACAATAAAGCCTAAGATAATTAGCCAAAAATGTTGCGTACTGTTCCACGTATTAACTGCGTTCATATAGCTCTCCCTGTGTCCTAATTAGCATCCGAATGCTCCACGGCCTTCTTCTTAGACCCCGGACTTCGCAGGCGCCACAGCCAATGACTGTCTGGCAACCGTTTGCGGAGCGTGGCTTCCAAGCCGAAACCGATCAGTGAAGCAATAATTGTCGAAATAACCAACCCTAACGTGCTCTTGGTTAGCATCATGCAGACCGCTGCGAGCACCCCTGAAATCAGGCAAATCACGATGGTCAGGCGGTTCTTGATCTGCATAACGATCATGTACAAGAACAGCGCCGTCAGCGCGAAATTAACGATACTGAGATCAATCTTCAAGGCACTGCCAATCAGACTCCCAACAACGTTACTAGCTGCCCAGAATAGTAAGGAATAATGCTCCACCATTAGAGCTTCCCTACCCGTCCACTTTTTATCAGTGGCAAATTTTAAGTAGTTAATGGCGTAATTTTCATCGTTTAACGAAACCGCGAACATGAAAAGGAAGCGGTTGGATGAGCCCTTTAAGTATGGTGATAAACTCGAACTCAGTAATGCATACCGTAATTCCAGGAAAAACAGCATCAAAACAATTGATAGTAATGGGGAATTAATAGTCAACATCGTGGCAATTAAAAATTGTGCCCCACCGGAAAAGATCAACAAAGAAACTAATCCAGTCAGTAAGGTATTGAACCCTGCCGCGTGTAGCAAAATCCCACAAGCCAGCCCAATTGGAATGTAGCTTAAATTAAGGGGCATGGCTACCCGCAATGTCGACCGCCATAAGGGTTCGTTGGGGTCCGGCACTTGCTTGGGGTTTGGCCGTCGTTTATTCAAGAATGTTTGCCTCCGTCGAATACTCTGAGATATGAAGCAACCTAACGGGTTCCCCCGTTATGCATAAAACCACACGATGATATTTTAACATGTTTCAGGGCATTTTCATATAACATATACAATATTTATCAAGGATGAGCCCGCATTATTCCCGGTTTCATTAAGCGTTTGTGAAAAATCACGGCAAGTTTTCATAACTTATTAACCCATTAGAAATGATGACCATAAACCTCTAAATCAGCGGTAAATCCCGTCATATCCGCAATCGCTGGCAAGTGCCCCCAGTGCGCATAGCCCGCCTTTTCGAAAAGATGCCGACTCGCCTGGTTATGACCGAAGATTCGGGAGATGACGCTGGTGATGCCCAACCGTGGTGCCTGCATGGCCACCCAGTCCACCGCTTGCGTTCCCAGATGCTGTCCCTGATGGTCAGCGTCCAAATACAGCGCAATTTCGGCCGTATGACGGTAGCCTGCCCGATCACTGTAACGTTCCAAGCCCACGAAGCCAGCGGTCTCTCCGTTGCTCTCAATCACCCATAACGGGAAGTGCTGCGGGTCGAACGAGGCGAACCACGGTTGACGCTGGGCCACCGTCACTGGGGTTAGATCGGCAGTGCTCCCTTTCGTGGCGACCGCCTGATTATAGATCGTAATGATTGCGTCCTGGTCACTGACCTCGGCAATCCGAAAGTTAACGGACATACTGTCTCCTCTTTTCTCTCATCTGCAATCCATTATACGCAAAAAGTGCCGCGAAACCAGAGGCTTCACGACACTTCTTAATTTTTAGGAATGAGCATTCGTGTTCGGATCTTCAACCGCTTGTAACTTCTGGTTGTCATCCAATTGCGAACGTCCCATCAAATGCTTCTTCTGCAACCAAATCATCGTTGGCCAGAGCAGTGCTAAACCAAGAATGGTAAAGAGTGCTAAGACCCACAGTGCTTGACCGACCATGCCGGACATCCCCGACGTAATGGCTTGACGGAATCCGAGGATTGAGTAAGTCATTGGCAGGAATGGGTGCACGACGTTGTAGAAGTGGTTCGTCACTTCCATTGGGAACGTCCCACCAGAACCACCTAATTGCAGCATCAGGAGAACCATGGCGATGAAACGACCAGGGTTGTCCAGTAACATTGACAGGAACATAACAATAAACATCGACGCCTCGGCGAAGAACACGGAGATCAGAATCATCTGACCTGGGTGATCGACGGACAAGCCACCAAGCATCATCAATGCTGGTTCAATCAGCCCCATGGCGAGTCCTTCGACGGCACCAATGGAAACCTTACTCAAGAACCAACCCGTAGCGGTCCCGTCTTCGCGAGAAACCTTCCGAATTGGGAAGGCAAAGTTGAAGACCAAGGCCCCAACGTACAAGGCAACGGACAACACGTAAGGTGCTAAGGCGTGACCATAGTTTGGCACGTAACTGTAGCTTTCATGCTTCAGCTTCGTTGGTGCGGCAAACATATCGGCCGTCTTGCTACTCAATGGTTGGGCTTGAATCTGATCAGCACCACTCTTCAAGGACTTGGCTAACGTGCCGTTCCCGTCAGAGAGCTTCTTGGCCCCTTGCATCAACTGGTTACTGTTGTCGTCGAGTTGCTTCGACCCAGCAGCCAATTGGTTAACCCCACTGGTCAGCGTTGGTACCTTGCTGTTCAGTGTGTTTAAGCCAGAAGTCAGTTGACCTGACCCGTTCATGAGTTGTGCGGATGAGCTGGTCAGCTTGTTGCCAGCAGCGGTTAACTTGCCCGTGTTGGCGTTGAGCTTGTTGACACCGGCAGCGGCTTGGTTAATACCAGAGCTTAATTGGGAAGCACCAGTTGAAAGCTGCTTAGAACCACTCTTCAGAGATGGTCCATTCTTAGCTAATTTAGCTGAACCATTTAAGATTTTAGCCACACCATTAGTCAGCGTTGGTACCTTCGCATTTAAGCTAGAAACACCATTATTTAATGTCGTTGAGCCATCGAAAGCAGTCTTAACTCCGTCTGTATAAGCTATAAGGCCGGAATTCAAGCTCGTAGCACCAGCACTAACCGCATCGGCGCCCTTAACTAGGGTATCAACATCATCCGAGCTATCTGCCAACTCTGAAAGTTGACCTAGTTTTGCTTGTAAGGCTCCCAAATCAGCATTTTGCGCATCACTAAGCGTTGTGTTAAGTGATTCTACTTGTTCCTTAGTTAAACCAGTACTACTTACTTGCGTTACCAATACTGATAAGGTTTTTTGTAATTCTGTAGATGCAGCTGTCACAGCTGCAGTAGCATTGGCTAATGCTGTACCATCCGCTGCAGTATCATTTGTGTTTGCAGTATCGTTCTCGATTTTTGCTTGATCAGCTTGAGCAGTTTGCAACTGCGTTTGTAATTTTGACAATAGTTGTTTATTCTTCGAACTGTCATCTGAGGCAGCAATTTCCTTAGCTGTTGTTTGGGCATTAGCTGTTGCTTCCTTAGCCCCATCAAGTGCACTCGAATTACTACTTGATGCTCCAGATGATGCATCTTGTTGCAGCGCATTGGCAGCTTTCTTTTGCGCGTTTAATGCCGCATTCATTTGAACCTCTGCAGCCATTAAATCCTGCACTGGTTTCGTCAGTGCCGACACCATATCCGTTAAGCTCGTATTGCTCTTGAGCGCATTTAATTCCGTAAGTAACGTATTAGCACTTTTCAACTCATCTTGGGTATCTTTATCAGTCAACGCACCCAACTTAGTTTTAACCTTCTGAACACCAGCACTAACCTGTGCCGCTCCATCAGCTAAAGTACTAGCTCCAGAGTTTAAGTCCCCTGACTTACCATTCAAGGTTGATAACCCATCGTTAAGTTGCTTACTACCTGTGGATAGTTGTGAAACACCCTTCTTTAAGGGCCCAACTCCGGAGTTCAATTTCTTAACACCGTCATTAAGCTGGTAAACCCCATTAACATACTGATAAGTCCCCGTGTTCAAGGTCTTAGCACCCGTAGCCAACTTGTTGGCGCCAGCTTGCATCGTTGGCATCTTAGCACTCAGTTGGCTGACACCACCAGTAAACTGGTTAACCCCACTAGCATACTGTCCAACCCCACTGGTATACTTCGCCAGCCCGGATTGCAGCGTCTGCGAACCAGTCGACAGCTTTTGAATCCCGGTAGCCAATGGCTTAACGGAAGTCTTCATTTGTTGCAGACCGTTGTTCAGCGTGTGGACCCCAGTCGTGTAGGTGTTCAGACCATCCGTTAAGGTAACCGTCCCGTCCTTTAACTTGGCGGAACCCTTGGCAGCCTTGTCCATCCCTTGGCCGACAGCGTAGATCTGCTTGAAGGTTGCTTGGGCGTAAGCCTTCGTCACCTTGGCGCGGATTTCGCTATCCAGCTTGGATGACCCCACTTCACTCATGACTTGGGCAATGTAGTTAGCAGAACCGTTCGTCTTGTAGGTAAACGTCATCTTCTTGGGATTCTTGTTCAGCGCCGTGGCGGCGTTGGCAGAGAAGTTCTTAGGAATCGTGATCACCGTGTAGTACTTGTGGTGCTTCAACCCATCGGCCGCCGTCTTAGCGGATACGAACTTCCAACCCAATTGCTTGTTCTTCTTCAAATTGGTAATCGTTTGATCCCCAACGTTTAGCTTCTGGCCCTGGTAAGTCACCGGCTTATCCTGGTTGACCACCGCAACGGGCAGTTCGCCGGTCTCCCCATACGGGTCCCAGACCGACTTCAGAAAGAAGATACTGTAGAGGAATGGAATAAACATAATGGCAAGAACGGAGATTAAAATCAACCGATTATGCCGAATGTAATTCCATTCGCCTTTAATCATATTCACAAATGCCAACTCCCTTTATCCTCAAAATTACTTTAAAATTGCGCGTTTTAAGCTAATAATAAAAGTATCTTCGCACATTAATGCTTGACTTGTCAAAAATACAACACGCCATCGACAATCTTTAGAAATCGTCACCATTCCTATCATGTCGGCGTTCAGACATTCTCACATATAATAAATTAAATTTCATTGGGCACAACGTTCAGGTAATTTCCTAACGATATGCCTAATTGTAGCGGGCTTGAACGGCAACCACCTTGACCGAAATCAAGTTGAATGGCGCTATTAACCATGATAACCGAAAATAGCGCAACCGGCACAACTATTTTACCAAAACTTGTGAAATTAAGTGGTTGCACAAAAAAAGTCGCTCACCAGCTGGCAAGCGACTCTTCAATCTTCTCATTTAGAATAAAGCGACAATTGACCGCCACATCCGGACGAAGACGTTCGCCTTCTCAACGGATTGCGTCACCTTCAATGGCACCTTGGTCGTCTTGGTATTGCCCAAGAAGCCTAACTGGTCGCCCTTCAAGGAGACGTTAGCCGTCCCGATCGTTGCGTTCTTAGTCACAGGCGCTTCCAAGTCACCCTTGTTGCTGTACTTAGACTTCAACTGCGTCTTAGCGGAAACGTTGCTGGCGACTTGGTCATCACGAATCCACAACTTGATGTCCTTGGCCAGTGCTGTCTTAGCGGTCTTGGCCTTGGCATCGTGAGTCGTGACTGTCTTAGCACCCTTGATTTGCGTGCCAGCCTTGTAGCTGACCGTCTTAAAGTTGTTGTAGACGTAAGACATCATCTTTTGTGTTTGTTGGAAACGGGAAGCGTCGGTCTCTGACTTGTGCGCTGCATGTAGCACCACCGTCACAATCCGGTTACCATCGTTGTTGGCCGTCCCAGTGAAGTTGGCACCGGCAGCGTCAGACGTCCCGGTCTTCAGGCCATCCACGTGCAGCTTTGAATAGGAAGCGGACAAGCCCTTCAACATCCAGTTCCAGTTATCCATCTTGGTCGCGTCATTCGTGCCCTTTTCAAACCACATTTTCTTAACGCTTGTCGTCTGTAAGACTTCGGGGTACTTGTTCAACAGAGCGACTGCTAATTTAGCTTGGTCGGCTGCGGACCATTCGTTTTCTGCGGAGCCCTTAACGTTGCTGTAACCGAGGTTGCCAACTTGCTTGTTGGTCAGCCCACAGGCGTTGTAAATCTTAACGTCCGTCATCCCCAGCTTCTTGGCTTGCGCCTTCATCTGAGTCACGAATGCGTGCGGTGAACCCGCCACGGCACTCCCCAAAGCTTCGACAGCCCCGTTAGCCGAGTAGATCAGTGAGGCTTGATACAAGGCCTTAACCGTGTACTTGTGGCCGGCCCGTAAAGGCACGTTAGACAAGTTCGTGTTTTGCGCGACCTTGGCAATGTCCTTACTAATGGTAATCTTTTGGTCCCACTTCAGCTTGCCTGACTTGATGGCGTCCAGCACCATGTAGATCGACAACAGCTTCGTCATCGAAGCAACTGGCAGTGCTTGGTCAGCGTTCTTGTCATACAAAATCTGACCGGTCTTGGCGTCAACCGCGATACCGGCCTTGGCCTTCAAGTTAACCGTGGTACTGTTGCTACTGGTTGCGGCGTGGGCCGTAACCGGTGCACTCAAACTACTGATACCACCAGTGACCAGCGTTACCGCGGTCACCAGCCCAACAACGAGTTGCCGTAATCGTTTCATCATTAGAATCAAAACTCCTCTATCTTATGTAAGGCCAGAAACGGCCCTTGTTTTTTATGCCAAATTTAGCGATGCACTACTTAACTGACTGTACCCGGCGTCTTCAAACGTTGCGGGATGGCCAATGGCTGGTCGTGCTTGACCGGCAAATGAATCACAAAGCTGGTCAACGCATCGTCCGACTCCACGTAGATGTACCCACCGTGAAGGGCCACGATACTCTGCGCAATGGCCAGTCCCAAGCCGGTCCCGCCGGTTTCCTTGGAACGTGACTCTTCAACCCGGTAGAACCGTTCGAAGATCATGTTCAAGGATTCTTTAGGAATCTTCGGCCCATCGTTGGTCACGCGGACCTCCAGTTCGGTGGGACTGAGTTGGTTCGCAACCAAGTTGATATGTTTCCCACCATCGCCATACTTCAAGGCGTTGGAGACCAAGTTGTTGAAGACCCGCACCAACTTCTCCGGATCGGCCTCCATCATCATCGTTTCCGATGAATTCTCAGCACCAATCGTCATGCCCTTCTTCTGGGCCTCCAGCTCAAAGCTGGCCCCCAACTGTTCGAGCATCGCTGCCAAGTTGATATTGGTCAAGCTCAGCGGCGTATCCGTTTGGCGAACCTTGGTGTACTCGAAGAGGTCATCCACCAAGGATTTCATCTGTTTAGACTTCAAAAATGCCGTGTGCGTGTACTTGAGGAGGTCATCCTCACTGTGATACTGCTTATCCTCGATCAGTCCCAGATAGCCGATAATCGACGTTAACGGCGTTCTGATATCGTGACTGACGTTGGTGATCAGCTCATCCTTGGATTTCTCAATGGCCCGTTCCTCATTCATCGAATTGATGACGGAATCGACCAGTGCGTTGACGGAATCCACGACTCGCTGAACGTCGCCGCTAACCCGAAACGGAATCCGGTGATCGAAGTGGCCATTGGCAATGTAGTGCAGCTCATCAATGATGTGCCGCAATTGCATTTGCCGGTAACGCCGAATCAGTCGCCACCAAACGACCAACGCATCGGCCACCAGCATCAGGCCAATGAACAGGTTCTCCCAGCTCCAAAGTTGAAAGTGGTTGGGCCCCAAGACGACGGATCGTTTGATAATAAAAATCCCATCACGCAAGCCAGGATTACTCTCAATGGCCTGTACGATCAGCACCAGTAAGGCCAGGTTCAGCATCAGCAGGAGGATGACGGTCACGACCCCTTCCATGAACAGCGCACTCTTCTCGCGCGTGGTTAATTTCATGGTTGAGCCTCCCGGATATTAAATTGATAAGTGTTGATTAAGTCCATGTTGCGCTCCTACTCTTCTGGTTACGGTTTGGATTGTTGTGGTTTGGCTTCGGTAGCTTTGGGGACTGATCGGACTCGTGACTTGGGATAGTTTGAATCGTGATTGCTCAGTGATCAAATTTTCTCAGGTCATTTGTCTGTTCGGTTTAGGTTGCCGAACGCCGTGATCAGCCTACGTTGCCGAAACGTGTTCCAGCAGGCAGCCGATTCCGCTTAACCCCGCTAAGCCAGAAATCCAGGTTCGGGATTTCTAACTTAGCGACGTTAATGCTCATCAGCTAACCGCCTGCTTCCACACTCTTCTCTTTATCGTGACTCGATCTTATACCCGACGCCCCAAACAGTCTGAATGACCTTTTCGCCGTTGGTGGCGTCTTCGATCTTATCCCGTAAGTGACTGACGTGGACCATGACGGTCTTAGCTGAAACGATGCTTTCCTGACGCCATACCCGTTCGAAAATTTCGTCCGCAGAGAAGACACGGTTTGGGTGACTAGCCAGTAAGTAGAGGATTCCGAATTCCAAAGCCGTCAGGGAAACCGTCTTGCCGGCAATCGTTTTAACTTCGTGGGAATCCTTGTTGATGGTCAGCGTGCCAATATCCAAGATATCAGGGCTGTCATCGGTCACTTGGTCTTGGCTCCGCCGCAACAGCGACTTGACCCGCGCCATAACTTCTAAGGGGTTAAATGGCTTGGTGACATAATCATCGGCACCAGAAATCAGCCCTTGAATCTTATCCATGTCGCCGGTCTTGGCCGACAGAATTAGGATTGGAATTTGAGAGTCTTTCCGGACTTCCTTCATGACTTCGATTCCACTCATTTCAGGCATCATGATATCTAAGATCATCAAAGCAATGTCTGGCGTGGTGTGGAGTTTGGTCAAGGCTTCCTTCCCATCGTAAGCGGTGATAGGTTCGTAGCCTTCATTTTTAATGTAAATTTCAAGTAATTGTGCAATTTCTTTATCGTCATCGACAACTAAAATTTTCATGTGGTCTATTCTCCTTTAATCGGCTAGGCTAATTCACTAGCGGTCCTGCCCCGTAGGTCTATGTCTATTCTAACAAATAACCTGGGCCAAGCGACCGGAAAACCCGAACCTTTAGCCGGGCGTAAGGCACTTAACCATTCCTTAATCTTACACTATTTTCGAGTGACTCGCCAACCCAACAGTTAAGGTTCAATTAAGCCCAAATCATGGCTATCTCTCACCAATCTAGCCGTAAATATCGCGTCGATGACCGATTGACAGCGTCAAAACCACCAGCTTGTCAGCTTGCAACTCACAAATAATTCGGTAGTCACCCACTCGATAACGCCATAGCCCGGCAAGATTGGCTGTCAACGCCTTACCCTTAGTGGTCGGGTCCGCAATCCCATCAATATTTGCATAGAGCCATCGTGAAATAATCATGGCTTGATGTTTGTCCATTTTGCGTAGTTGCTTAACGGCGTCATGGCTGAATTCCAAACGATAGCTCATTCCTTGAACCCACCGAACTCGTCGATGACCTCCTGCATAGAGACCGTCTTTTGACCACTCTCTTGATAATGCTTGTACGCCGCCTCAGCCATCAAGGTATCGTATTTGTCCTCTAACTGTTCCATCGAGTACTTCTTAATAAGATCAGATAGCGACGTACCATAGAACTCTGCCATATGGGTCAGCCAGTCCTTCTCAGCTTCACTAACTCGGATTGAAATCATTGCCATTCGTCTTCACCTCATTTGTATTACATTGTATTACGTCGGTCAGACAAAACCTAGCGGATTGCTCAAAAAAAAGCTAACCCCCATGTCTCGAGTTAGCTTTTTCCAGTCATGATTTATTTGTAATTAGGTGCGGCCTTCGTGATCTGAACGTCATGTGGATGAGATTCAATCAACCCGGCGTTAGAGATCCGGACGAATTGGGCGTTGTCGATCAGGCTCTGCACGTTGGCACTCCCAGTGTACCCCATGCCGGAACGCAAGCCACCGACCATTTGGAAGATGATGTCATTCACGCTACCCTTGTATTCCACGCGGGCTTCGATACCTTCTGGCACCAGCTTGTTGGCTTCGTTGACGCCGCCTTGGAAGTAGCGGTCGGCGGACCCGTGGGACATGGAAGCGAGACTCCCCATCCCCCGATACGTCTTGTACTTCTTGCCACCGTCTTCGATGATGTCGCCAGGGGCTTCGTCAGTCCCAGACAGCATGGACCCAAACATCACGGCGTTTCCACCGGCGGCCAAGGCCTTCACGATGTCACCGGAGTACTTGATGCCCCCGTCGGCGATGATCGGCTTGCCAAATTCACGGGCCACGTTGGCAGCGTCATAGATGGCGGTAATCTGAGGAACACCGACACCGGCAACCACCCGCGTCGTGCAGATGGAACCAGGACCGATGCCGACTTTAACGACATCGACACCGGCTTCAAACAGTGCCCGCGTGCCTTCACCTGTCGCAACGTTACCCGCAATCAGCGTCGCATCTGGGAATTGTTGGCGAATCTCGGCGACTTTGCGGAGCACCCCAGCGGAATGACCGTGCGCCGTATCGATGATGATGGCGTCGGCACCGGCCTTGAGTAAGGCGTCGGCCCGGTCAAACGTGTCGGAGGTAACCCCAACGGCAGCGGCGACCAACAAGTGATTGTTGGCGTCAACGGCAGCGTCTGGATATTGGTCGGCATCGTTAGCGATGGCCTTCACGTCGGCAACCATTTTGGCTTGTGATGAGGCACTCATGTTTTTGTGGATGACCCCGAGGCCCCCGTTACGGGCCATGGTCGTGGCCATCGTGGTCTCGGTGACCGTATCCATCGAGGCACTTAAGAACGGAACGTTCAGCTTCAAGTTTGGCGCTAATTGGACACTCAGATCGACTTCATTCGGTAAAACGTGGCTTTCTGCGGGTATTAACAAAACATCATCAAATGTGATTCCTTCTTTAGCAAACTTCGTGTCCCAATTAGACATAGTTGATATCGCTCCTCTTTAATTTAGTCTCAGGCTCGGTTAGGAATCCTGGGAGATATTGTTTCTAAATTTACCAGTCTAGGCCACTCAGGTCAAGGACTCTCACCGAACTATCATACTTCAATCGAATCCACCGAGTAAATTAACGAGTTGCTGAATAACTATCTATCTAATTGGTTTGCTCATTCTACGAATCATCATTTTCGCTGATACAGCCAATAGGTCACGTTAACTCCTTCAAAGACCTGCGTATGCTGGGCGACACAGCGGTAGTGGCGTTTTAGGTTCTTTGTCAGCTTACTAGTACCCGGATTCAAGTTACCACTGGTAATCCGGCCACTGCCCCCCTGCCACTGACTGACAGTCTTGCCAGCCGGCGTATTGAGAACGACCCATTCCACCTGATGGCGGCGAATCACGTTGCGCTGCGACTGCAGGATCTGCGGGGCCGCACTCTGCGGAATGTTGTAGTTCTGGAAGAAATACGTGCTTGGTACCGCTCCAGACGCTGTGTAGAAACCCATGTCGATCGACCCGTAGTTCAAGAGGGTCAGCCGCGTTCCAGCCGGCGTTTGCCGCCGCATAAGCCGGCCAAAGTCGACCTGAGCGGGTTGCTGGGGCTTCGTCGTCTGTTTTTCCGTAATTGAGGTGTTGTTCGGGAAGATCTTTGAATCGGTCACGTTATTGTTGACCCCTAGCACCAGAAATAGGCTCAGTAGCAGGGTTACCAGGATAGGGAACGGTGCATCCCCCGTCGGCAATGACACGTGGCTGAAGAAGACTTGGCAGAAATACACGAATGGCAGGACGAAGAACCCAAAGTAGATCAGCTGGTAATACTGGTAGACCGCCCCCGCCTGATAACCGTACAGTGCCAGCAGGTCGCACCCCAACGCACTCGCTAGGTACAGTCCCCGACTGAAGTTGGTGGTAAAAATGCCGCGCTGAAAGATCACGACCAGCGTCCCCACGACCCCAAGCAGGAAGAATAACACGTTGCCCCAGTAGAATTGCGAGACCAGCGTGACCGACTGGACCAGATTGGCAAAGGCCGCCACGGAGGAGGTCAGGTAAACCTTGGTGTTGAATAAAATATACACGTTAATAAAGGCTCGCAGCGCCCCAGTCATCAGAAAGTAGATTAACCAAGGGAGCGTCGCCAGTAGGAACCCGCCGGCACTCCACCCGATGACGCGGCCCAGTTGCCGCCACTGCCGCTTGACCAGTAGTCGCCCCACAATCACCAGGTAGAACACGATCCAAGCGCCTAGCAGCGTGTATTTCGACAGAAAGACGATACCGACCAGCGCGCCCTGCGCAAAGTACCACCAGTGACTGACGCGAAAGTCACGGCGATCCAGTAGCACCATCAAATAAATCAGGGAGAGCAACAGCGGTAGCGTGAAGAACTCCACCGTGTCGCCGTAATCGTAATACGGATGATACAGGAATAATAGCGGGGAAAGTAAGGCCGTCAAGAGCGCCGGCAACTCGCTGGCGTTCAGTAACTTGGCTAATTTATAGACCAAAAACATGGCGACCGTGACCGTGGCAATCTCAACCAAAAAGATCAGCAGGAAGCTTCGCGACGAGACCAGGTAGGCCAACCCATGCAGAAAGTAGACGTAGGGGCCCTTCTGTTCAAAGATATCCTTGTACGGAACGATCCCGTGCATCATAGCTTTGCCCACCGTGAAAAAGGCGTTATTGTCCGGCGACGTATCGAAGTAGAAGGCCGGTGACGTGTAGGAGCAAAATGTCATGATAAACGCGCCAACGATGGCTAACAGCCCCAACGACTGACAGTCCGGACTGCGCAATTTCAAGCGGATTCGCTGCAACATGGTGACCCCTCCTCATTAATTCGGTGAATAATCAATCTGAGCGGATAAGAAAAGGCGTGGTTGCCCACGCCTTTTCCCTGCGTTAAATGATCGCTGTATCGCCCGATAGCTTCGGAAAGAATCTCAATCGGCAACACTCCTAAAGTCCTATCGTTCTGGCTGTGATCCAACGTCCCTTAACTCATGATGTCAGTCTACGCACTTACGTCATCTACGAACAGTAAACGCACTCTATTTGTAAATGTAGTAGCGAATCTCGTAAGGCTTGTAGCCCTTTTGATAAACAGCAAAGTGGAAGTACTTGCCACCTTCGTCCAGCTTCTTAGCTTGCTTCTTGGACAGCTTGATATCGAACCGGCCGTTCTTGGCAACACGGAACTTCTTGACTTCCTTACCCTTGCGGTTGTAAAGGTAAACTTCTTCACCCTTCTTGCCCTTTTGGAATAAGATCTCGCGGGCGTCCTTCCGATAGTGCAAACGACCCCGTAACTTCTTGTCTGCGGCGACTCTCTTTTCGCGCTTAGCTAATCGCTTGGCTACCTTCTTCGCTGGCTTTTTGGCCAGTTTCTTAGCGGGCTTCTGGCTACTGCTTTCAGCAGAGCTGATTTCGGCCGCGCCCCCAGCTTCGCTAGACCCCATGGCTGGCCCAATCAACGCACTACCGGCATTGCTACTGCCACTTGCGGCATCGGCGTCGCTTCCGTCGGCATTAGCGGTGGTCGCAATGGCCCCAGCAGCGAATAGTGCAGCAACTAATCCCAGTACGTACCCAAAGATTTTTTTCATAAAAAATCCTCCCCACGAAAATGAAATTTTTCATCAAGCCACTAACTGGCTCAACTACTTGGTGGCATCATAGGTCTTTTATGAATGGACGACAAGCCATAGAATTTAGCGACTTAGCGGTAAAATAAAATCAGTGGGATTGGCGATGAGTGCTGGGGATTTTGTCTCCTGCCAATCGGGTGGTGGGCGAATAATGACTATGGTAGACGGTGTGCTGTGATAATCAACTATCGCCTGCGGTTGCCAGAATTCTGCCTGCTGTGGGGACCGGTCCAAGCCAAAGTGCGGTCTTGGACCTCGACTTGAAACCTCATGAACTCATCCACACTATCAATTGACCGTCAGTAAATTACAAAAAAGGCCCCATCTAGCAGCCACCACAAGGGCAACGACTAGACAGAGCCTCATTCCAATGACAATTTTAACGATTGCTTTAGGTTAACCACGCCAGATTCAGCAACCGGCAGAGCCGGAGGGAACCAGGGATGGCGCCAGCCGTGATAGTGCTGTTAATTGGCGTTTTTCAGCCGATTTACAGCACGGGACGCCTTGGAGACACGCGGTTTGGGCGTGGCTTCAAGGCGAGCTCGCAGACCGTCCTTTGGCTGCGGGCGGTCCCCACAGCGGCAGAATCCCTGGTTCCCGCAGGCGGCGCCAGTTACCAGTCTCTCTCGTTACACCTGAACTAGGCGATTAACCGAAGAACCCACCGTTGATCTTGTAAGTCCGTCGAATCCAGAACATGGCTGCGATGGAGACCAGGCCCAAGATGATACTTGGCCATGGCATCAGAATTGGGTTGACGACACCTGGCAGCATTTGTGCCAAGTAGAACAACGCCATCCAGACCAGGAACCCAACTAAGACGATCAGAGCCCGTAAGAACCCATTGAGCGTGTGCTTGATCTTAGGACTGAATAGCCGTGGCATGATTGGCAGGATGAACCCAGCAATCAGGGCACTGACGGTGATGGCCGTGATCCCAACGGGACGACTGGTCGTCATCAGTTTTGGTGAGAAGAGGTACATGATCCCAAACATCAAGTTAAAGATCATGAAGAACGTCAGCGAGTTGTAGATCATGTTTGGCCAGTAGTTGCGCCCAAACAATTCGTTATCTGGCCGTGTTGGCCCTTCAACAACTTCCTTGACCCGTGCTTCGATGCCACCGTAAGTATTCTTACCCGTTTTCCCGCTCTTTTGGCCCTCGACCAGTTCATTGACCATGTCTTGTACGGCCTGTGCCTTCTTTTCTGGCGTGAGCTTGGTCTTTTCGAGTTCCTTGTTGAAGCGGTACATGTATTCGGCGTTACGCTTGGTCAACCCAATGTTATCAAACGCTGCCCGTTCACTCACAGCGACGTTATTACGCTTCTGGTGAACGCCCGCATTCCGCGGAGTTTGCTTGTTATCACTCATCTACTTCTGTTCCCTTCTAAACGTTGAAACGGAATTCGACGATGTCGCCGTCTTCCATCACGTAGTCTTTACCTTCGACCCGCAGCTTACCAGCTTCTTTAACGGCAGCTTCGGTCTTGAATTGGTCTAAGTCATCAAACGCCATTACTTCGGCACGGATAAAACCGCGTTCGAAGTCGGAGTGAATGATCCCGGCAGCTTGTGGTGCCTTAGTACCCGTCTTGTAGGTCCAAGCACGGGTTTCCTTACCACCAGCCGTGAAGAACGTTTCCAAGCCTAAGAGGTGGTACGAGGCCCGAATCAAACGGTTCAACCCAGGTTCTTCAACCCCTTCAGCTTCCAAGAAGTCTTGCTTTTCGTCGTCATCCAACTCAGCAATTTCTTCTTCGGCTTCGGCGGCAACGGCAATGGCTTCGGCGCCTTCCTTGCCGGCGTAATCCTGAATCAACTTGAAGTACTTGGAGTTCTCAGGATCAGCCATGTCATCTTCGGCGATGTTAGCCACGTACAGCACTGGCTTAGACGTCAACAGGAAGAGGCCTTTAACAACCTTCGTCTCGTCTTCGTCAAAGTCGATGGTCCGAACGGCGCCACCATCTTCAAGGACGGGCTTGATCTTCGTCAAGACAGCTAATTCTTCCTTAGCTTCCTTGTCGCTCCCCTTGGCAGCCCGTTCAACCTTGGCCAACCGCTTGTTAACGGCTTCCAGGTCGGACAAACCGAGTTCCAAGTTGATCGTTTCGATATCATCGATTGGGTCGATCTTCCCAGAAACGTGGGTGATGTTGTCGTCGTCAAATGCCCGTACAACGTGGACAATGGCGTCGACTTGGCGAATGTTTTCCAGGAACTTGTTCCCCAGACCTTCACCCTTGCTGGCACCCTTAACGATCCCGGCAATATCGGTAAATTCAAAAGTCGTTGGCACGACCTTCTTGGCTGGAATTAATTCCTGAATCCGGTCGAGACGGCTATCTGGAACTTCCACCATCCCCACGTTTGGGTCAATCGTCGCAAACGGGTAGTTCGCCATTTCGGCACCCGCCTTGGTAATCGCGTTAAATAAAGTTGACTTCCCGACGTTCGGCAGGCCAACGATCCCTGCAGTTAATGACATAGCAATTATTCACTCTTTCCATTATCGGTGTCGGCCTTACGGACCAATACCTTTTTTAGTTTCTTTTCAAACTCGCGCCGTGACAGCATCACAACGTGGCCACAATTTGTACACTTGATTTTAATATCGGCACCCATCCGGGTAATTTCCCAGCGGTTGGTCCCGCATGGATGTGGCTTCTTCATTTCCACCAAATCGCCTAAATCATACATACTTTGGCCTCCCTAGCTTAATCCGATTGGATGTTCAACAGGTCTAAGATGCGGTTCAAGTCGTCGTTCGAGAGGTATTCGATCTCGATGCGGCCTTGATGGTCATCGCCATTGCCTTCGTTGATGGAAACCTGCGTGCCAAAACGTTCTTGGAGCTGGTTTTCCGTCGATCGCAGGAATGGAGACTTCTTCTTAGCGGGTTTCTTGGCGAGCTTCTTAGCTGCGCCATTCAGCTTGCTAACTTCCGCCTCCAGGGTCCGGACGGTCATCCCATCGGCAACTGCCTTCTTGGCTAAGGCCACTAACTTGGTCTTATCCTTCAGGGACAGCAACGTCCGGGCCTGACCCATCGACAGCTCGTTCTTCTGCAGCATGTCTTTGACAGCCTTAGGTAACCCGAGCAAACGCAAGTAGTTGGCGATGTACGGCCGACTCTTCCCTAACCGTTCTGAAACCTGGGCCTGCGTCAAGGTGAGCTTGGTCATCAAGGTATCGTAGGCTTCAGCCTCTTCAAGTGGCGTCAGATCTTCGCGTTGGAGGTTTTCCAATACGGCGATCTCCATCATCTGTTCTTCAGTAACGTCTCTAACAATCGCGGGAATCGTCTCCTTACCAGCTAATTTGGAAGCCCGGAAACGCCGTTCACCCGCAAGAATCTCGTAGCGATTGGCCCGCTTATCCGGTTGGCGCACAATAATCGGCTGGAAGACCCCCGTCTTTTCGATGGAAGCCGCTAAGTCGTTTAATCCCTTGTGATCGAACTTCTGCCGTGGTTGGTACGGGTTGGGGCGAATGTCGGTCAGCGTCAGATCCACGACCGTTTCTTCACCAGCATCCACGCCATTCTCAGCAAACAGCGCGTCGATTCCGCGCCCTAAACTTTTCTCTTTCTTACTTGCCATGGGCAGCTAGCACTTCCTTTGCGAGTTCAGTGTATACCTCAGCACCTTTGGACTTTGGTGCGTAATCAATAATCGGCATCCCATGACTGGGTGCCTCCGCCAATTGGACATTCCGCGGAATAATCGTGGCGTAAACCTTGTTCTGGAAATACTTCTTCACTTCTTCGTTGACCTGCTTCCCCAGATTGGTCCGGGCATCGTAAAGGGTCAACAGGACCCCTTCGATCTTCAGGTCACGGTTAAAGTGCTTCTGAACCAACTTGACCGTGTTCAACAGCTGCGTCAGCCCTTCCAGCGCATAGTATTCACTCTGCACGGGAATCAGAATCGAGTTGGCTGCGGTAAACGCATTGATGGTCAGGAGCCCTAACGAAGGGGGACAGTCGATCAAGATGTAATCATAATTGTCTCGAATCTCGTCCAAAGCGTCCTTCAACCGAGTCTCGCGTGCCATCATTGGCGTAAGCTCGATCTCGGCCCCGGAAAGCTGAATGGTTGCGGGAACGATGTCCAACCCCGGATGTTCAGTATGCAAAATCGCGTCGTTGATCGGTGTCTCGTTAACCAAGACATCGTAAACTTCGCGTTCAATGGTGGCCTTTTGAATGCCGACCCCGCTGGTAGCGTTGCCTTGGGCATCCGTATCGACCAGCAAGACTTTTTGGCCTGCTGATGCCAGTGCAGCGCCTAAATTGACGCCAGTCGTGGTCTTACCCACGCCACCTTTTTGATTGGCTAATGCGATGATATAGCCCATATGTCGTTCCACCTCTAGCTTTCTTTGGGAATGTCAATGATGATGCGGTAACTATCCGCGGTTTCTTCTTCCTTGGTCGTCAGTGCCATACCAGCATCGGTAACCATCTTCACGGAATGACGAATCGTGTTGACCGCCACCCGCGTATCACCAGACACGTTGTGCTTAGTCACTTTGCGCCGGCGCTTCGGCTGCTTTTGCTTGGCGATCAATGCCTCGGTCTCCTTGACGGTCAACTGGTTAGCCGCAATCTGATGCAACATGGCCGGTTGATCTTCAGGCGCTAAAGCCAGCAGGGCCCGACCGTGACGTTCAGTGATCTGCCGATTCAAAATGGCATTGCGAATCGGTTCGGACAGCTTCAACAAGCGTAACTTGTTGGCAACGAAGCCCTGACTCTTCCCAATCCCCTCGGCAAGTTGGGCCTGGGTCATGTGGTTGAGTGTCATCAGTTGTTGGTACGCGTGGGCCTCTTCAATGGCGGATAATTCCTCCCGTTGGAGATTTTCAATCAAAGCCATGGAAGCCGTCTCGTCATCGCTCATTTCTTCCACGATGGCGGGGACTTCGGTCCATTTTAGACTGTTGACCGCCCGAAACCGCCGTTCACCGGCAATGATCTCGTAGTGGTCGGCCTCGTACTGACGGAGCACAATCGGCTGCAGGAGCCCATGTTCCTCGATGGTCTGGGCCAGTTCGCCAATAGCTGTGGGATCAAACCGTTGTCGCGGTTGAAACCGGTTGGGAATGATCTGGGCAACCGGAATCATCACCACGTTTTGTTTCACGGGATGTGACGGCTGCGTGGCCTTTTCCCGATTATTTCCAAATAATGAAAATGGCAATTATCTTACCCCCATCCCATTAATCTTCTAACGGTTCTTTGTTCGGCGTTCCCGCTTTACGGGGGTAACGCTTGGGTGTGTGCTTGACCTTGTCGATAACCACAATATGACGTTGGTCGTGACTGACCGGCAACTCGAAGGCGTGGTCGGCAGCGAGCTGACCACCCAATGTCGTAATCGCCGATTGACTCACGGCCAGTTCGTCAGCGGTGGCTGCGGCCTTCAGGGCAACGAATTGGCCACCAACTTTAGCCAGTGGCAAGCACAATTCGCTGAGGACGGACATCCGGGCAACAGCCCGTGCCAAGACTAAGTCGTAACCTTCACGATTAGCCGCCCGCTTGCCGCCAAATTCTTCAGCCCGCGCGTGGTGGAATGCCACCCCAGTCAGGTTGAGCTTGGCAGCGAGTTCATTTAAGAAGGTGATCCGCTTGTTCAGCGAGTCCACGATACTGATCTGTAACTGTGGAAAGACAATTTTCAACGGAATCGATGGGAAGCCGGCACCTGCGCCGACATCCACAACCGTCAGGGGTTCCGTTCGCATCGTTGGCACGTAAAAAGCGGGCGTCAGTGAGTCGTAAAAATGTTTCAAGTAGACATCTGGCTCCGCAGTAATGGTCGTTAAATTTACGTGTTCGTTGGTCGCAACTAAGAACTCAAAGTACGTCGCAAATTGCTGTTCCTGTGTTGCGGTTAATTCAATGCCTTGCGTGGCTAGCGCGGCACGAAACTCTTCTGGATTCATACACTATCTCCCAGTTCACTTCTGTGAAACACAATTGTTTCACGTTTGATTATACTTTACCTTACTTACAAACGAAACGCAACCGAACTGACAGGCAAAACTGCCAGCCGGTGGTCGCTTCGTTATCACGTCGTTTCCTATTATACCGAAAATCCGGTTCACATGAAACGCCTATCGCTGGGAAAATAATGAGAGGGATGATTCCCGCTGTCGCGCTAGGAACCATCCCTCTTGAAAAGTTATTGCTATGTTTGTGCCACCCTATCGTGCGTCCTTAGAGAAAGGGCTCGTTGACCACGCGCCGCGACCCGGTCAGTCTGGGCCGATGCTTGGCAAACCCCGTATTGCCGATCGTAATCGTGTCGATAACGGTCTGCCCCAGGTACAGCGGGTGATTCGTCACGCTCGCCATTCCCCGTTGAATCGTAATGACATTGTAGTTAATCGCGTCATGTACCTCGTGATAGTGCGGGTCCTGACAGTTAATGTAGGTGGTCGCTGAACCCACGGTCGTGACGGGGATCGTGTTGTCCACCAGATAGCTGGCGCCGAAGTGTAAATGACCGGTAAAGATGCCACCAATGTTGTGCCCGTGAAGAATCGCCAGGAGCTCTCGATTATTCTGTAGTAGCGCATACCGCATCGACCGTAATGCCGGGGCGTCCAGCGGATGGTGGAGAAAGATAAAGGCCCGTCGCCGGGGCGCAATGTGGAGATTCTTATTCAACCAATCCAACTGCTCCCGATCCAGCCAGCCGGCTTCCTTGTTGGCTTCCCATTTGGAATCTAGAAAGTAAAAGTCCATGTTCTGATACATCTGTTTATACGCATAGTACGGCTGATGGGCCTGCGATAAATACCCAGCGTTGAACGCCTCTCGATCATCCTGATCGCCCAGAATTACCTGAATCGGCGCCTGTAAGCGCTCGGCCTGCTCGTTTAAGTACGCCCGCAGCTTGGCGTAATCCTGTCCCGTGCCATTCTGCATCAGATCTCCCCCGATGACGATGAGGTCCGGCGCAATCTGGTGTGCCAAGACGTCGTCAAAGATCTGTTGGAGCTTCTCAATCGGTGGCACTTGTTGATGGTACTGTGGTTCGACGGCGGCCGCGGTTAATTGCGGATCCGATAAATGCACGATGGTAAATTTGTTCATGGCCCCGTTGCTCCCCCCGAAATAAAATTCGGTCGTCGTAAACGCCTTCCCTGGCGACCGTGAGATAAACTATCCCTAAGTTACTGGTTAAAAATTTTGCCTACGGCTGCCAGAAGTTCCGCCTGCTGTGGGGACCGCCTCCAGCCAAAGAACTGGCTTCCGGCTCGGTTTGAAACCTTGCTAAAAACATGCGAGTTTCCAAACTCGTCCCACGCTGTAAGGCCGGGAGAGTTCATCCCCGGTCTAACACCGTTATCACGGCTGGCTACATCCTGTCCTCCTCCGGCTAATAGCGATTAACCATAAACACCGGAACAGTGTATTCTCAGCCTTTTGTAAGTTAGTTTTAGCATAGCGAACTTATGTAAATAATCGGTATGGTCCCTGTCAACATCGTGTAAAGTTTTCGCAGATAGTGAGCAATCTCGCGAAGGGGCTGAATGGGTTTGGGGGACATCATGACTTATCAAAAACTAGTGTCCTCTTAGCGTCAAAAAAAGTGCAGCGATCTTCACAGAGTTCGCTGCACCATCAACTTTACCGGCAAGGCTAGTCACCGGCTAGTTATGACGTTTTGGTGGTCGGGAAAACCACAACATCGGTAACCAAGTAACAATCAGTATGATCAGCGTCTCAGTGTCTGTCGCGGACATACGACCATCCTCTTCCCCTTGATTTAACCCCATGATACCAAGCGCATGTATCGTTTCTGTATGGAAAACCCCATATTTCTGTAAAGGTTTGGTGACAATTACCTCCCCTGGGTACTTCCCGATTGCCAGGTCAAAATTCAACGCAATAAAAAATCCCAATTAGACCAACACACAGTTAGCTTAATTGGGACTCATTATTTATAAACTATCATCTAGCAATTAACTACTAGAACTTTCGCTAACACCAAGCCGGAAGGGGATAGGTTTTGTGCAGTGACGAGCTTGTTTGTCAGCGTTCTTCGCTGGCTTACAAGCTGGGACGTCATAGAAACTCGTGATTTTCGAGGTTTTATGGCGCCTCCAGAGACCGCTCTTTGGCTCTGGAGGTTGCCCCACAGCACGGAACCTGTCCACTGCAGGCTGTCAGGTTTAGCAAGTTGCTAGTTCTTAATTGCGCGGACTTCTTCGAGGAACCACTTGTTGAATTCAACCGCATCGATATCAACAGATACCTTAGCGTTGGTCTTGCCATCGTGGTAAGCCCCGCGAATATCGCCGACCGTTTCACCAATGGCTGGGCCATCAGTTTGGACGTCGATCCACATGTCTTCCGTCTTGATTGCTTCTGGGTGAAGCAGGTAGAAGATGGTATTCACGTCATGCATCGCGATCCCCTTGTCACTGTTGTCACCATCGTTAACGATGATGTCATGCAACATCTTACCGGTTTCGCTGATTTGTGGTAATTCTTGAATGCTTTCGTGGGTTAACAAGGCCTTCATGGTAATGTCCAAACCAACCATAACGATTGGCACACCGGACTTGTACATGATAGCGGCAGCATCTGGGTCGGTGAAGACGTTGAATTCTGCGGCACTGGTCATGTTCCCTTTGCCTAAGGCACCACCCATGGCCACGATTTCCTTGATGTGGCTCTTAACTTCTGGGTATTCGGAGAAGAGCAAGGCGATGTTGGTGTATGACCCAGTTGGGACCAAGGTGATTGGTTCGTCACTAGCCATGATTTCGTCGTGTAAAGCTTCAACGGCGGTCTTGTCTAAAGGCTTTGGCAAATCAGTTGGGAAGTCGTAACCAGGCATCCCTGATTCCCCATGAATCCGAGCGGCGTCTTCGAAGTCCTTGAACAGTGGTTGTTCAGCACCAGAAGCCACTGGAATTTTGGCATTGAAGAAGCGCACGATCTTTTGGGCGTTGATGGTGGTCTTGTCGACCGTCACGTTCCCAGCAACCGTCGTGATCAACTTCAAGTCAATGCTAGGATCGTTGATTGCCATGGTTAAAGCAGCTGCATCGTCAATCCCGGGGTCAGTATCCATAATAATTTTAGTTGTCATCTGTGTTTCCTCCCAATGAAATTAATTTCAGTTTCGTCAGCGGTCGTAACCGCTTACGTTTAACCCGTAAGTGAAACCCCGCCGTTACAGCAGGGCACTAAAGACTAAATCAAGTAGGAACAGCACGCCTAACAGGTAGACGGGCCAAGTCATCTCCTTAGCTTTACCCAAGGCCACCTTCATAATCGGGTAGCAAACAAAGCCAAAGGCCAGACCGGTCGAAATGCTGTTGGTGAATGGAATCAGCACGATAATCAGAAATGCTGGGAACCATTCGGAAAAATCAGCCATCTTAATGTTACCGATGGCAGCCATCATCAGCGCACCCGTGATAATAATCACCGGCGCAATCGCTGCGGATGGCACGTAGGCCAGTAATGGCACAAAGACCAGTGACAGCGCGAACAGGACTGCGGCGACTAACGCCATGATCCCAGTCCGGCCACCAGTTTCGATACCAGAAGCACTTTCAGCGGCGGCCACCGTCGGACTGGTTCCTAAGAAACCAGACAAGAAGGTCGTCACGGCACTCCCCTCAAAAGTCTTCTTGAACTTCTTTTGGTTCGGCAGTAAGCCTTGCAGAAGGCCCATGGATTCAAAGACCAGAATCATGGTCATGGAGAAGGCTGCCAAGATAAATGGCGTGCTCAACCAGTGAGAGAAATCATTCTTGAAGACGATTTCGTGGTACTGTCCTAACCGCGCTAAATCAACGCTAGGGGTGTCGGCATCCTTGATTCCAAAGAAGAAGGCCACTAGACTCGTCGCGATAATCGCGATGAAGAAGTTTCCCTTCACCTTTCGAATGTACAGAACCAGACTGAGGATCAGCCCAAACAACGCCAACATTGGCGTTGGCTTGGTCAGATCCCCCAGGACCACCAGTGAGGAGGTCTTCCCAGCGACAATCAGCCCGGCTTTCTCCAGGCCGATTTCCACCAGGAAGAGTCCAATCCCTGCGGTAATCCCACTCTTTAGCGACTCCGGAATGGCCTCCGACAAGATCGTTGACACCTTGGTAAAGGCGATCAGCATGTAAACAAAACTGGCGACCGCCGCAATCCCAAGGGCTTCACGCCAACTCAGACCCATGTTCACTACAATGGTGTAGGTAAAGAAGGCGTTGACCCCCATCCCCGGTGTCAGAATGATCGGCGCATTGGCCCAAAAGGCCATGACCAAACACCCAATCACTGAAGAAAAGATGGTGGCGAAGACACTCAAATCGGTGGGAATCCCGGCATCCTTTAAGATTAGCGGGTTCACGATAATAATGTAGGAGATGGCGAAGAAGCCAGTTACTCCCGCGATCAGTTCGTTGCGGACGACATCCTTATGCCGCAGCGCTTCTCTTAGCGTCATATCATTGGCTAAGTCCACCTGCGATTGTTGCTTATCCATAAAAATCCCTATCTTTCGATGCGTCATTACTCGACGCACAGACTTCAACGGGCTTTGCAACCGAATGGTCTCACGCATCCGGCTGGGTTTCACTTCCCGTCTAGGAAGGTCGGCACCCGTACGGACTAATCGAGCGGTTGCTCGTTAGTCTCGCTACATATTGTACATGACGTTCGTTAAAAATCCTGGTGAATTAGCTTGGGCAACAATGCGCGTTGGAGTCGCCTTACCGGGCGGCGCAAATAAATCGTGACGCTGTGGGCGGACGCCCGGAGCCATAGTGCGGTCTCCGGGCTTGCCGGTAAACCTCTAAGAACCGAGTTTTACCGACACCAATTGTCTAAGTGGCATAGCCACTAAGACAATTCCCACGGCTGAATTCATTTGCGCCGCCCTCACGGCTTACACGCGTTTGGAACCCCAAGCCAATTACTATTTTTTCTTACTGTATACGTGCCTATATGTTCCCCTGGCACCCTCATTTAACAGCGACATTTCCTTGGCCTATTTCAGCCACGAATGTGATCAGGCAAGGCGCTCAGCCACCACTGCCTGACGGATGAAGGTCGGTGCTAGACGGCGTAAATCAGGGGGCATTTGACACAGATAGCCCAAAGCCATCGGCCCTGGGCTATCAATTTTTTAAACTTCAATCTAAGGTTGGTAAAATCTTACCAAACGAAGAGACCAACGATCCCGGCAGAAAGCAGGGAAACTAAGATCCCAGAAAGTAACATGTAACCAACGTTCTTAGAGATCAATTCGTTGTTTTCGCGGTCAACGATCCCCTTGAAACAACCGATAATCATCCCAGTAGTTGAGAAGTTAGCGAATGAAGTCAAGAAGACAGTCAAGATGGCACGGTAGTGAGGTGAGAATGCGTTCGTGTTGATGGTTGAAGAAATCTTACCCATAACAACGAATTCATTCGTAACCAGCTTAGTACCCATGTATTGGGCGAAGCCGAATGCGTCGTGGACGTTCAGACCCATTAACCAAGCGAATGGGAACATGATGATCCCAAGGATGTGTTCCAAGGATAACCATGGGTTGAACAGGCCAAGCAGACGGTCAATCAAAGCAGCTAAGGCAACGAAAGCGATAACGTTAGCGGCGATGATTAAGATCAGACGACCGGCACCTAAGATAGAATCACCCAAGAATGAGAAGAATGGTTCTTTTTTACCGTCATCTTCAACGGCACCTGATTCAGCTGCAGCAGTGTTAGAACCACCGATTTTAGCGATAGTATCTTCTTCTGGTGAAACTTCAACAGGGTTCAACATGTTCGTAACGATGATGGCGTTCAAGATGTTAATTGGAACGGCCGTCAAAACGAATTGCCCAGGAACCATTTGGGTATATGCACCCAGAATGGAGGCCGTGATACATGACATAGACATCATGGCAAGGGTCAAGTTACGTTCCTTACGCATGCTCTTTAATTGTAATTGAGAAACGGCTAAGGCTTCAGTGTTACCTAAGAACATCATTTCAACAGAGAAGAATGATTCGAACTTAGGTTGGCCAGTAATGAAGGAAAGGCCACGACCAACCCACTTGATGATCCAAGGAAGAATCCCGATGTAAGTCAGGATATCGAACATTGGAACAACCAATAAGATTGGCAGCAATGAACTGGTAATGAAGTTCATTGACTTAGCAGTCCCACCGAATTGTGGGGTAACCCAGTTAGGTAAGGCGAAGACGATCCCTTGGTAAGCCACTTGGACTAACCAGTTGAAACCATCGGCAGCACCCTTAACGATGTCTTGCCCGAGTGAGAAACTAGTGAAGAACCAAGCCAAAATCAAGTTAAGAACTAAGACAATGGCAGTTGATTTCCAGTTGATCTTTTTCTTATCCTTAGAGAATAAGAAAGCGAGTGCGAGGTAAACAATTACCCCTAAAATATTGACTGCGACTAGCATTGGTCAAAATACCTCTTTCCGATATTATTCTTTGATGTATGGCCCCTTTGCCATACAAAAGTTGACACGATGTGTTGCGGCAGAAATTATGTAACGCATAACTTCTGTTACGAACGTAATCAGTTCGTAACGGCTAGATTTCAACGCGTGCGGCGAATGGTGAAATTGCTAAACCTAAAAAATAATGGATGTTTCGGTGCCGCAAGCACGCTGACCTTTGCAACCTAGTGGTTAACCCCTGATGTGCTGCCACATCACCTCCCTTCATGGTATGCGTTCTGCTATTTATTGCGTAAATTCATTTAAAAAGCTATGTCCGGCGGCGTGACCCGCTAAACCGAAATTCTCAAGGACGGTGGCGCCGACATCAGCCAACGTGCGGCGAATCCCCAAAGCATGCGTACTTGGCCGTGAAGCCGAGTAGGCAATAATTGGCAGGTACTCGCGCGTCGGTGCAACGGTCGCCGTTGGATCAACGGCGTGGCTGGCGGTCACGAGTAGCAGGTCATTGACCCCCATGTCGTGAATCACCTGACTCAACGCGCGATCCGCGTGAATCAAGGCATCCCCGAAGCCCTCGATGTCGCCCCGTTCTCCGGCGAACCGGAAATCCGGCAACATGACGAGTGCCATTCCGGACGATGGTCGATACAACAGCTCATTGAGCACCCGGAAGGCATCCTGGTTGCTCCCCAGTTGAACCTTCTCCGCGGCATCCTGCGTCTGTAAATAGCTCAGGAACGGCGCGGCGATGGTGACGGGATATCCCGCCTCTGATAAGGTCGCCAGTACACTTCGCGTCCGGGTCTGGCCATTGTAGTCCCACATCTCCCGTAAGCCTGTTGCGGCCCGATTATCCTGTGCCACCATGTGTAGGCGACCAAAGAATCCCATGGGGACTGCAACGGGGTCAATTCCAAGTAACGGATGGTCAACCCGAATATTACCGAGCCCTAAGCGCTGTAATGTTGGAAGATTTAGTTTACCCGACCAACTAACTGCCACATGACCTAATGTATCAGTTCCGACAGACTGAAAGCGGTTTGCGTCTGGGGCTTCCCCCAGGCCTAAACCAGCAAAGTCAATCACGAAAATGCGATGAAATGCCACCATTTCTCACTCCTCAGGTCAACACTGGCATTTAATTCCAGTTGGCGTTTTTTCGGTCTAGTAATAATATACCGTTTCCGGGAGCGCCTGTAAATGGCTGATTGCAAGAAATCTAAGAAAGCTTATTTCCGAACATTGCGCCCCTTAATCGTTGACAGTAACCGGCCGGCACCCCCGTACTTCTCACAATTACCCGGCATGGTCCCAATTCACATAAAAGGATTTACTTAGTCCAAAATGCCTTCATGCGAGCGCTACCACTTACCGATACGATTGCACGCTGACTAATCAAACTAAAAATCGCCATTTAGCTAATCCAAACCGGCGACGGCTTGGTTGAACCGAACAACCTACTCCTAAAATCATAAAAACGGGCTTCAAGTTGGGTGAAAATAACTTGAAGTCCGCTAACTTCCGGAAAGGAGGTTGTGACTTAATTCCCGTTTGATAATCATTTTAATACTTAATCGCCTCATAACTTGTAATTCGAACCAACTGACGCAGCCCCAAATCATACTATATTTTATTTCTGGCTACCGTTTTGGCTTGTAACGGTGACGCTTAATTCCTTCATTACCTCAACAGATCACGCTTTAACGATTCTACTTGAAATCCTTGTATGACCTCTGCATCCGTAACATCCGAGCTCTAGTTAAAACTTGTAACACTGTCTACACGTCTCTAAACACATACGCTTACGTGAAGCGCTAAGCTGACACTATATTCAGTTGTTCATCATTCTTGAACTGTCGCTTGAATCTACCAGAGTTCGTTAGAAGGTTTATCGGAGTTGTCTAAACATTTTCTTTGTTGCGGGTTTCTCTACTAAAAACCTGTCTCTCGTCAAAACGGAAATCGGTTTCGTAAAGCATTGACTCAACTAGATCATGTGGTGCTGGAATCACAACTCTTAATTCCTTTCCGTGACATAATAGTAACACGGGCTGTAAGCGTTTGCAATAGAAATGCTAAAACTTCTTGATTTATTTTGTTCAGATGGCGCCAATCCCTATTGTGACAGGGATGTGGGCAAAAAAATACCGTCAGCGAGTCGTGGTCGCTAACGGTATTTTTGATGTATGAATCAATTCCAGGCAAATTCCATGGGTTCTTGTTTGGAGGAAAAGTTTCACAGATATGAGCTTAGTAAATTGATTCCAAATTAAGTAAAACGATACGAAATGTCGTGTGGAGTTACCCTCAACACACACCATAGTTATACCGCGAATCCATCCACATTGCACACTTTTTGAACCCGGAATTTTCATAGGGAGATTGAAAGTGGCGGCCACGCGGGCGTTTACAGCACTAAACGAAATTTACACCATTATGCCCGTACTATTAATACCAAGAAGGCTTGTCCCCATCGGTATTAGGTTTGTTAACGCCCAATGATTCCCGGTTAGCCTGACTAGGATCAGCGACCAACTTAGCCACAACGGCGGCGATACTCTTCCGGGAAACCTCGGTCCCCTTGAAGGCTTCACCCTTCTTCGTGGTCTCGTAGTCGATCTCATCCTTATTGCTCAACCAAGCTGGCCGAATCAAGGTGTAAATCACATCGGAGTCCTCGATGACCTTGGCAGCTGCCGCGTACGTCTCCAGGTAACCACCATCTAGCATCTGGTGATTCCACTTGCCATAGTTGCCCGGAACTTCATCATAAATGCCTAACGTGGAAATCCAAATCAAGCGACTTACTTGGCTGGCGTCCATCGCAGCCACGACGGCCTTGGCCTCGTCCTCGATGTTCTTACCGGCGAGGTTAGCATAGACGATATCGATACCAGCCATGGCCACCTTCAGGTCAGCAACATTGCCCGCGTCACCCTCGACAACCTTGACGCGGTCACTAGCGGCGTCCGCTAAACGCTTGGCGTTCCGTAGAAACAACGTTAAGTGGTTCTGGTCATTTTCCAACAACTGTGCCGTAGCCAGCTTAGCAATTTTCCCATTGGCACCCAGTACTAATACGTTTGTCATAAATATTAACCCCTTTTCGTTTTTGTTTACGGTTATACTGTAATACTCACAGTTACATTTAGCAACTGAAAAGGTTGGGGCGTTTGGGGTGGGCCTGCTTGAATTGGCTTGAGACTGGGATTTTAGGGGTTAAAAAAAGCAGTGTTGCTGTTGGCAACATTGCTTAGTGAGGCTTGTGTTTGTAGCTACGATTGTGAGAAAGACACGCTCTTCCGCTACATAGCCGAAACGTGGGACAGAAGGCAGCCCGCTGCGCTTAACCCCATTAGGAGAATAATCCAAACCCGGGATTTTTCTCCTAATGACGTTAATGCTCACTGGCTAACCGCCTTCTGCCCCACTCTTTTAACTAGATCAACATCAACGTAACACCGTCAACCGGCTTCAAACTGTCTCCTAAGTCACCGAAGACTAATTCCTTCTGGAAGACCGGTGAGTCGAGTTCAGTCAAGTTCGTCTTTTCAATGGTCAGATGATAACGGCCATGCCGGTCCTTGCTCAAACCATAATTCACGAATTCTTGTTCGGGGGCGTATTCCGCGAAATGGACGGCGTAATGTCCGAGCTGGTGGGAAACGACCAGACGAATCCCGTTTTCATCTCTAAAAATGTGCAAAATTGTTCACTCCTAAATTGATTGAAACTATCCTGGTACTTGGCACAAAAAAACAAAAGGAAGGGTCGCGACGGCGCTTCCCTCCCGTTATCGGCCCGTAGCCAATCAAGGTTGGGAAACGTGCCGCGGCTGTCGACAATCACGGCTCATCAATCCATGATCAACCTACGTGCGCACAGTGATGTCAGCCTTGCCAAACCACGAAGAGTTTGGCTTCACCAGGATAGTTCCTCTATGTACTTAGATTGTACCATACTTACCCTAAAAAGATTAGGCACACCCAGAAAGCTGTTGATTTTTCCGAAAAAAGTGGTCCCTTCCCTTGCCAGTTGTGGGGCAAACATGGTTCAATATTAATAACAAGGCAATTAATTATTAAATTAACTAGTAATTACGCATTCCGATGGAGGCCCACAATGGCAAATACAAAGAACAGTCAGGCAGCAAAGATTCGCCAACAAATTATCACTTGGTTACAGGATGATCAGACTTCAGAAGTTGTCTCCGAAGAAAAGTTCCCTGGCATTCGTGGGATTCGGGCCGTCAAGCTCCGTGCCATGTTGGGCGAACTGGGCTACGTCTCCTCAGTCGTGATGGGTGCCGTCTCCGCTGCGCCATCGATCGACCACCGGATCAAGAAGGCTGCGGTAAAGCCACGCGAGGTCTACTACTACTTCGATAGCAATACCCCAGCACCGGCCAAGGTCCAACGTCAGGCGCAACAAGCCGCCAGTGCCGCCACAGTTGCCACAGCTCCTGTATCCACATCAGCCAACGTGCACACCATCCAAACGGCGGGTCTCACCGGACTCTCCGGCACACCAGCCTTCAAGCAACTGGTCGCGGCCAACGATCACTTGGCTAGTGCCGTGGACGACCTGCTTACGGCTGCCCAGAACCAACGGCCCCTCTCCGACTTGGAGCTAGATTTCCTGACGGACTTCGCGACCCAGGTGGCTAAGCAAACGGAATCGCTCCAGAACTTCACGGCGCAAACCCGAATTGATCGGTTACGCCGACTGTAACCCCTGTTAAGTAATTCACTTATTAGGTGATGGCCATAATTATTTAACCATTTTAGCGTTTTTTGCGGAATTCTCTTGACTTTTAGGCACTCGACCTTTAATCTGTTATAAATTACTTTTATGGGGGGACGATTGCTTATGGCATTACACGAAGATAACCGGGTGTTTTGTGAAAAGACCGAACTTTTCTCAGATTCATTCTACGGCACCATTACAAAAATCTACGAACATTCCGCACTGGTGAAGGTTGAACCCGACCAACTCTCCAAGAAGGAAACCGACAAAATCGATTCTTTCGGGGATCTTGTCGTTATCCGCCTCAAAGAACTTCAATTGGTGGACGCCGCTGGTAAGCCTATGGATGAACCAGAAGACGAAGAACCGTTAGAAGCAGCTGAATAAGCCTGTTTGATTGCCAGCTCACGCCGTGTGGGCTGGCTTTTTTATGCCTATTTCGGAAATTCACTTGTAACAGCGACTGCTTTACTATTAATAATTCTGCCGACTTTGATAGTCGCGCAACACAAAAGAAGATGCGAGTCACCCCACACCTTCTGTATTGTTGATTAGAGTTAACGTGCATTGACAATTTCGGTGAGTTGTTGAATCAGCTCTGGCAACTCCTCATTGAGGACGTCACTGACGTGTTCCTCAATCCGCCGACCGCGCGGTGTGATTTCGAAGACGTGGTAGCGGCGGTCAGTCGCCAGCGTCTCGTCATCAATGTAGCCGTTATTTAGCAGCCGGCTGATCTGGATTGAGATCATGGATTGACCGACGTTCAGGCGCCGGGCCAATTCACTCGTGCTGACCTTCTCCATTGCCAGTTCATGCAAAATCCGATATTGTTCAAACGTGATTGCATCCCCGCTGCTTGGCCGTTTGATAAAGGGACGCAGGAGTGAATTCAACTGGTGAATCCGCTGAACGTTCACGGCTAATTTATTGGCTTCCATCATGTTACTCTTCCTCCTCGTGACCACCGACAACCTTGCCTCGTCGGTCCGTCTTTAACATAGTCATCGCGTAGTGGTAACTTAGTGGGTAAAACCATAAGCCCTGAAAGTTACCTCCCCTAAACATCCTACCACAGATAACAGACTACATTATAAACAAATCACATCTTAGCCAAATTTGCTATTATTATCTTTATACGGAGTGCCTGCAAACGTTGGAATGACGGGATTTATGCCTGAAAGCGTTCATCGTCGAAGCGCAAGGCTTCTTTGTTACCTTGACGGAGGCGCTTAAGCAGAAGCGTCACGTCCACCTGAGATTCCGAAATCCCCATGAGATTGAGCCCACTGACCAGCAAATAGCGCTGATGAAACTCAATCGCCGCCTGACCATCACACTCTCCCTGGGTCAACAGGGCATTCACGGACTGGGCGTGATGTTGGGTATATTGGAATTCAGTCGTCATTTGATGCGCGATACGTAACGTTTCGTCATTCTTCTTACGTAAGCGTTCAGCCGAATCACTGAAGATCATCTCCATCCCATTATCAAGTTGGGCCCGGACCTGCTTCTTCCCCCAAACGGCATTGATATTGTCGACGAATTGGAGCCCCACCCAGCTATTATGACCGCCATGTTTGGGTTGCTCCGTGACGACGACCCGCAATTTGCCACTAACAATGGGCAGCGGCTCACTCAACCCGAGCATTTTCACATAGCTTCCCATGTTGAGCCACACCATGTTGGTCGATGTCAGTATCAGATTGGCTAGTGCCTTGGGCGTGAGTGCCGCACGGAAAAAGCCATCACGCATCGTGACCACAACGGAGTCGGCCGCCAGATTCGTTTGCCGGAAGTTCTTGATAAAGACCACCGACTGCCAATCCAGCTCGGGCTCGCCAGTGGGAATTCGCCGGATCACGTCGTCCAACTGTAACTTCGTAAAATCAATCACATTTTCCCGTTCGATCTGACTACGCAGTTCGGGGCGAAGACCGCGGGTTAATGGGTTAACCATAGATATTCTCCTTAATAGGAAAATTGAGGTATTCGATAGCTTACCATGGCCTTCCTGTTACCCGGCTATAGATTGCCACAAAAACCGAATGATAGCAAGAAATATACATTGAATTTTTAAAATTAATTTCAGAACGGATGTTAGCTTGAACCGCTAGTATAAACAGTTTCTGCCGGACATCATTTGTTGGATAGTGGACGAACTATAATTTAATTTATACCAATTAAATTCGAGCTTTCTCATAAATCAGCGCAAAATTTCATGGGGATTTCATGCAATAGCCAGAATTACTTGGTATACTCTAGGAAAAGGTGAGGTGAAGGGGTATGACCAAGCAACGACATCCATTGGGCGACGTGCTATACAAGGCCCGCTTGGTGCTGGCGGATGGCGCCAGCCACGCGGAGGTTTTGAAAAATTTAGATATTCCTGGCTGGTATCTGAGCGAATTGGAACACAACCACATCGCGCACCCCAACCCGGATCTGTTGGCATTGATCTTCCAGTGCTACGGACTGAACAACGATCAGGTGGCCGCCCTGCAGCGAACGCCAGACTTAACAACGGCGTTATTCGAGCTGACCCTCACCACGGAACTAGAATTAGCGGCGAATCATCACGAAACGTTAGATTGGCCCGACAGCGCCACGTTTGCCGCCGAGCATGGTATCATCAAAATGCGTGCCCCCCGTGCCATCAACAGCTACGCCGACATTCTCCGCTGCATTCGCTTGGATCATGAATGGTGCCCCATCCACACGGCCAGTCTGATCTACGGCGTCTCCCCCATGGCCTACTGGCAAATGGAGGCGGCCCAGATTCCCGTGTCCAACGAGGTGATTGCCGTGCTGGCAGAACGGTTACGCGTGGACAGTTTGCAACCGTTCCTGGAAGCGGAGAACCTCTACGCCGCGGTCAACGAACAGTTGCGGGAACATCCCGAGAACTTACCGAATTGATGATCTTGAGATTAGAAAAAGGACCGCTCCGGTTGGGGCGGTCCTTCGTGTAACAGTGACTTGCTTATTTAGTAGTCGTAGCAGCCGTAGTAGCTGTCGTGATAACTGCTGGAGAAACACCAGCGGTTTCAGTTCCTACATAGAATGCCTTAGTCGTTGAACCATAAGTCCCGCTCAAAGCACTAGACAGCTTGTAAGTCGTAAAGTATTGCGTGGTTCCACCATTCTTGGTGTAGTTAGGCGTGTACAACGTGCCTAAGCTAGCACCATTCAGGTAAGCCATTACATCACTAGCAGCGAAAGTCTTACCTTCAATACCAGAGAAGTCACTAGTAGCTGAGACAACGACAGTATCGTTAGCAGCCTTAGAACCAGTCGTGTAAGTCTTTAAAGGCGTTGCAGCAACTTGTGAAAGATCAGCCGTACCAGTAGCTGCATAGAAATCAACCTTAGTAGACTTCACAGCATTTGGCGCAACACTCAAGGTAATCGTGTCACCCGTCTTAGCATTCTTCAATGCCGTTAAGTTCACTGAGTCAGAACGTGAGTACTTGTAACCAGTACCAACGAGTAAAGCTTTACCCCAGTCATTAGTTGCTGCAGAGGTTGCACTGGCACCAACGGCAGTTCCTTTAGCAGTGGGAGTCTTGCCAGCAGCATCAGTCAGGCCGGCTAAAGTGCCAGTAGCGACAGTCTTACCCTCGTTCGTGGCAAAGTTAACCTTAACGTCAGTAGCATCGTTAAACGTAGCGCCAACTGGCTTCGTTGTGGTGACACTCTTAGAGTAAACCCAACCGTTAACGTTTGGGTTAGTGGCATCAGTCACGTAGTAGTAAGTTGAGCCTTCACGCGTCTTCTTGATAGCTGATTGTACAGTCAGCACATCGTTAGCGTAGTCGGTCGTATCCTTAACAGACTTCGTTGCCTTGTATTGCGTGTAGTTAGGAGCGCTCCACGTAACGCCAGACTTACCAGGCTTGGCAAAGTAAACGGTCGTGTTAGCAGGCATCGTAGCGGCCTTCGTCGTTGAAGCCTTCTTGATCCCACCAGCAAAAGTGCCGGCCTTTTTACCGCCATAAACGTAACCACGGTACTTACCGTCCATGGAAACGACCTTGTAATAAACAGTCCCCTTGTTCGTCGTCTTTTGGTAGTAAGCACGGAAGTAGTCAGCGGACTTCTTGGAAGAAGCCAACTTCTTCATCGTGTTCTTTGAGGCAACGATCTTGGCACCCTTAACAGTCCCTGGCTTGGAGTAGAGGGCGTTCTTCCCAGTAGGTTGAACGTTGCGCTTCGTAGCGTCGGTGTTCAGAGTCTTACTTGAAACAACTTTAGCCTTGCTAGCAGCTTGGGCAGTGGTTGAAACCGTGGCAACGGCCCCTAAGCTCAAAACAGCTAAACCAAGGTAAAGCGATTTGGCTAAACTTGATTGCATAATGTACTGTCTCCCTTGAATGTTTAAGTTATGTGTTAACGCCTCCTAGTATACCAAATTAAATATAAATTTACTGATAATTAAGCAAACTTTCGCTGGCTTACTGACGAGTCTTCGCAGTCATCACAAAAGCCAGTCGTAACGAAAAAAAGGACCGCCACTTTTGACGGTCCCCGTACATGATTGCGTGACGCTATGACACGCTCCAATTGCCACCATTGGCAGTTGCGGTTGCCTTACCACCGACCAACGTTGCCTTAAAATTGGTGGTCAGTACATCTCCGTATTTCGCCAGTTTGTGGCTACTTGCGAAGGTACCGGCGTCAAAGACAAAGTCGTAGTGGTAGAGGTTCCCGCTCTGATCCTTGTAGGTCTTGGTCCCGCTAATGCTACCGCGATTAATCCCAATCTCAACTTTGGTCAGGTTAAGTTCCCCAATCAGTTGTCCCGCCTTACCGCTCAGAGCTTGCACTGCATCCGTAGAAAGCGTCATGGCCAGATTCTTGCCGGACAACTTACTACCGTTACTCAAGCCATCGACTACCGCAACCTTGCCGTTATCAACACCATCGACGGTCAATTGCAATTGTGAGGTAGCGGCCGACATCACATCGACATAGACCGTATTACCATAGGTCGCACCAAGCACGGCACTCGACACTGCAGTCGCGGACGTTGCCTTATAGCCGCTAGGCGTCATCGCCGTCACGTAATCGGACAGATTGGTGCCCGCAGCATTCTTGGCGTTGTCCACACGACTTCCGGCGTGCGTATTGGCCTGTGCGGTGACCCAAGTGGCGTTCCCCACCGACTTACCATTCTCGCGATAGACCACTTTGACACTGTTATCACTCGTCGGCGTCTGATCAACCTCGCCCACCATCAAACCACCAAATGACGTGCTGCTGGCGTTTTGGTAACCTTTACCGGCATAAATCCAGCCTGCAATCGACGCATCCGTTGTGGACGTGACGTAGTAGTACAGCGTCCCCTCCCGCGTCTTCGTCTCAGCCTTGGATACGGTGAATGTATCGTGCTTATTGGACCCATACAGGCTGACCTTGTGCGCTTTGTACTGGGTATTCTTCGGTGCCGTCCATAATGTATTCTTGTTAACGTTCTTCAAATGAAAACCGGTCGTTCGCGATGGCATCGTGGCGGTCTTCGTGGTCTCGGCCACTTCAATACCACCCGCTAAGACGCCCTTGGTGCTACCACCATAAATGTATCCCCGATACTTGCCATTCATCGAGACGATCTTGTAGTAGACCGACCCCCGATTCGTGACCGCCATGTGGTAGGCCCGGAAGTAATCCTTCGAGTACCCCGACTTCGCCAACTTCTTAACCTGCCTGGTGGAAGCGACCAGCTTGGCGCCCCGAACCGTCCCCGGCTTGGTGTAAATGGCGTTAGACCCGGTCACTGCCACATTCTGTGCATTCTTGCCCAGTGCCGCCTTGGACACAATCTTCGCGCTCGACGAAGCTGCTGCCGTGCGCGCCGGCCCCATCGTGGTCGCGACTGCACCGAAACTCACCGCCACAGCGCCTAGACACAGCGATTTCGCTAAACTAGATTTCATGCTATTTCTCCCCTGAAAAAGTTGTAGGTGAACAGGGCCAGTATAGCGAGCCACAACTAGAATTGAAAGTGACTATTGAACATATGTGATGTAAATAATTATAATCACTTATCAGTTTATTTATAGAATGAGCGGCAATCATCGTCCTGACTGCCTCGCCACCGCTTATAAATCACAAGTCATTTATTTTTAAATATTGGCCGCCTGCTCATAATGGGCGAGCTTCTCCAGCAGGCCCTCAGCATCCACCTCAGCCTGGCGGCAACGTTCTTGCATAATCTCTTGATGATTGCGTACAAAGCTGCTCAGTGTCATCGGAGATAGCAACCAACGCAACTTGAGTTCCTGGTCGTAGGGCTGCAGGGCCATGTTGGCTTCGATATCGATCAGGAGGCTTTCATCGAGTCCCAAGACGACCGCCGCTTCCGATTGGGAGAGGCCCATCTCTTGGCGGGCGGCCCGAATCTCTTCAGGTTGGAGAAAATTGTATTTCCGCCGGTAGATGGCAAAATCCATCCGAAAATTGTAGTCTGGATCATCGACGGGTTCCAGATACTCCTCCTCGTCATCAACATCGGCGGTAGCTGGCACCCAGTAACGGTGGGTGTTGGCAATCGGTTCACTAAAAATCGTAAGGTGTTCTTCCACTTCAATAACTTTGAAATCCACGGGTGCGCCCGTGATATCCGGATGACTGACACGTGCAATAACTTTGACCATGTAGCTGACTCCCCTTCCGAAAACCCAAGTAGCGTGACGCTTACACAAATCCTATAATATTCTGCAAACTTCGTTCCGCTTTCAACGTCTCCATGACTATACCGAATTTCGCCGGTTTAGTCATGGATGTTGGCTTATAAATAAATTCATGGGAAATAGGCGGCTCAAAATAAAAAAAAGACAATCACTCCAATTTGGGAGTAACTGCCAATTGCTCACTATTCGAGTTGAAATTTTCTCGCTGCGTACTTCTGCATCAGTTCATTCTTAGTACGGGTGAGATCAATTCTTCGCTCATTTGTGCCAATAATAATTTGATAATTTGTTTCGTGATTCAAGATGGGGTATGCATGGGTACGTGACAATGAAGACCGCCGACTACGCTTGAGCACCAACCGATAAATAGGACGTTCAGTCTGCGTGATTATATCTGGATCACCGTTTGCGACTAAACGTAATAAATGCCGCAACCATAGTTCGCCACCACGAAATTGTTGGTTTGCATGCGTATGTCCAATCTTTTTATTATTTTTAACTTCAATCTGGAAAATAGCATCATCAATAATTGTACAATCATTGTCCTTGCCACGTGCGCGACTACCACCATTCAGATACTTCGCTTGTTCTTTAATGTCCTCTAACCGAAACACAACACCAAAATTATCCTTTACACGAAAAACTAAACTAAACGCGTATTCTTCCTCGTGGATGTCTTGAATCAGTGACTTGCCACGCTTACCCTCCCGGAACAATGTCCTCGCAACAGTATCTTTAAATGCCTGCCTGTAAGTTTCATTCATCGGCGTCATCCCCAGAATTCCGCTCAATCTGATCGAGCAACTGATAGTAACGTTGATTAATATTATCTGTTGTCTCATCAAAATTGGCAAAGGTTTCCCGTGCTGAAATATCACCTAAATCCGTAACGCCATCCTTCGCGAATTCATAGACTGAAACATTCTCAGCGGACTGCTGGTTGCCAAGCTCCGAATCTACTTTATCCGTCAACATCTGATTAACCAATTCCTTAACAACGTAATCGCTGTGTGTCGAAACCACAACTGGTGTACCCGTCTTGGATAACTCATAAAGTAAATCGGTCACCGCAACCTGTCGCGTCGGGTGCAAATTCATTTCTGGCTCATCAATAAATAACCAGCTCATATTATCCGATTGTCGTAAGAAGAGATCCAAAGCAAATATTGATTTCAGAGATGACGATGTTAAGTTGAAATCAACACTTCTTGATGTTCCCTCACTATCATCCAGAGTATACGCGAGCTTGTCATTATCACTGTCAAACGTAAAGTCACCAGGGACCAACTCCGTCATCAAAGCGTGTTCATTCTCCATATCCTTACGATAAGGCTGATCAAGCAACATCAATGAGCTGTTCAGGTAATTAATATAGGATTCAATGGGATAAGGATAACGCACGTCACCCTCCTGCTGTATCCCATTCAACCGACTACCAGGATTTGCAAACCTTTCCCGGACAATCTGCGCATTTAACTGGGCACGAAAGACGTTAATTCCAATTCTCTCCGCAGGGAGGTAACAGCTATTGGCATAAAGATCTAAAAATAGCCGACTAATACCCGCATTTAAATAATTCAGAATTGTATCTTGAGCCAGTATGGGCGCATTCTTTGCCTCAACCTTCATGGGAGAAATCTCAGTTCGTGTAACTTTGACCGTTTTATAGTCATCAGCGAACTCAGAAACAAGTAGATATTGATGTCGACTAACCGTATCGCCATCTGCAACACCAGTGACATACGATTGCGCCATTCCTTTAATCGGTCGAAGTGCCGTCGTCAGGTCCCCTGCATCGATTGTAATCTTAGATGTCCCTCGCACATACAGGTTGGGGCCTTTAAAGAAGTCAGCGAAATATTCGCCGTTATTATTGAGCCGATTAAATGCGCTAACAACTTGTTTTTGTAACCGGTCTCGGCTCTCACCCACGGGAAAAATAACTTCGCCGGAATCCATCAATGCGTTGACTTCCTCTTGATTGAAAAACTCTGGCCGGAAGCTATTCTCCAACCAATTGCGAAATGCAAAGACACTATAAGCAGCTAGTGTCTTCCCGGTCCCATTATTTCCAATGAATACTGTCAGCTTATTCAGCTTGATTGTCGCATCCTTGATTGGTCCTAGATTTTGAATTCTCATAGCCATTGCTCCTCATCGCTTCACCATTCAGAAGCCTAATTAGTGCCTAATAGTATAACGTTTATTTCGTTAAGTATAACATTGAACCTAATATTTTTACGGCCTGTAGTGTCCTATCAGAAAGAATGAACTCTGAAAAATAAATGTCGCTCCTCTTCCTTAGTTATGTTGTCCAAGCATAACATGCCCCGTGGCAATCCCCTAGAACTATCATATTACACACGAATTGATCACTACTCACAACCATAATCCTAGAATGACGCCTACCACCAATACACTTTCCACCCGCACCCCATCTCATAATTTTATTAATAATCCATTCAGGTCGCGCCCTATCCCACGCCTAGAATTCACCCCCATACCCGGCCAACTCGCGATTATCTAGCCCCAACAACTAATTCAACTTTTCACAAGCCTTTACCGAGTTTATACATAAAATCTACAATACCGCAACATTCCCCTGCTATACTCTGTTCTTGTCATCAAGTAAAAAACATCACAGGAGGAATCATATGCAACGCGCAACGATCGTCAAATCACTAAGTCTCGCCTGGGTGGCCCTGTCTTTAGGTGGCCTGGGAACGTCCAGCGCCTTAGCTGCAACGACCGCCACACCCGAAACCGCTCCGATCACCCAGACGGCGGCACCAACCGCTACGCAACCCAAGCCTGGTTCGCCAGAATATCCCGCATACTTAGCCGACCAAGTCGCACAGTACGGCGACGTCAAAGACACCCTGATTCCTCTTGAAGGTACCAAGAACACCCGGGATATTGGCGGGTACAAGACGGCCGATGGTAAATGGCAAATTCGTCAAAACCGCCTGCTCCGCTCCGATAACTTAAGCAAGCTGACGCCGTCCGACGCCACCAAGCTGTCCAAGGATCACCACGTCACCTCCATTGTTGACCTCCGGACGCCGGGGCAACAGTCCAAACAACCCGACAAAGCCATCCCCGGGGCATCACTGACCTCTATTTCAATCCTGGGGAACCTCGCCGACACCAACGGTAAGGGCGACGGCGAGTTCTACAACTGGCAGCTGGAATTCGGCTACCACGCCGTGACGGGTTACCATCAATTCTTGAACATGCTGCTAACCAATCCCAACGCCACGCTCTACCACTGTAGCTCGGGTAAGGACCGGACTGGGATTGGGACCGTCCTGATCATGACCATTCTAGGGATGGACCGGAAGACGATCATCAACGACTTCCTCCAATCTAACCAGACCGGCCGCCACGTCGAACGGGCCTGGATCATGGAATACTACCGCGAAATTCTCGCGCGCTATGGTACGATGGACAAATACATCAACGACCTGCTGAAGTTCACACCGGCCCAACAAGACCAGTTACGTGCCAAGTACCTGATCTCCACGGATGGTCAGAACACGTCCTATCCAGCCGCCACGAACCCAAGTGCGCCACAAGTTCCAAGCACACCGGCACCAACGCCAACACCAGCACCGGAACCATCAAAGCCAACGCAACCCAACACACAGACGCCAACTAAGCCGACACCTAATAAGCCAGCTCAAAACAAACCAACGCAGAGTGGCAAGCCGCACAAGAAGCAGCCTAAAGCTAAGATTGTCTCAATGAAGAAGTTCAACACGACCTTCAACTACCGCTTAAAGGCCAACAAGAAAACCTTCAAGGACGCCTACCTCCACAAACTGAAGGGCCACACGCCTAAGAAGTCAGTCAAGAAGTGGAAATTAGTCAAGGTCGCCAAGGTGAAATTCAAGGGTAAAATCACCACGCACTACCAAGTGAAGGATCGCGCTGGCCATCAAGTCTGGCTTTTGAAGGGTCACGTTGTCAAAATCCATAAATAGCTTTGCCAAACTCATCTCTGGCATTAACGGCGTCCTCCGCTCATAGTGGGGACGCCGTTTTACTCTGTCACAATCCCACCAACACAGAGCCGCTAGCTTAACCGAAACTAAATCCCCCGCAACTTTCTCACCACCAAGCACCAAATAGTCCAGTCCCCAAATCACCATCGACACCTAACTACAGCCGCCGTACAGGATGGCACCCACACTATACGCCGCTCACCACAATTCCAAGCGCCAGCCACGCTGGCAAACCCCGAGGTCACCCGCCACGCACGAACTCCCCGACCGCGAAAATACCGCCCAATCCTTTGCTATACTTATCCCCTGTTAAGTCACGATTGACTTAACCATTCGATTATAAGGGAGACAATAGATATGCAATCAAGTTTAAAGAAATCACTTTACGTTGGCCTAGCTGCCCTGAGTCTTGTGGGGGTTGCGACCGCCACTGCGACGACTGCTTCTGCCAAGTCCTACGCGACCGCTGGTACCTATACCACTTTGAAGACGGACGCAAGCTCGCGAAACGTTGCCGTTAACGGGACCAACGCCCTCTACTCCAAGCCTGGCACGGTCAAGGGTGCCAAAGTGGTCGCTTCCAAAGCAACCATGAAGACCTTAGCCGCTTCCAACAAGTCCGCTAGCTACTTCCGCGCTTACGGCCAGAAGACCACCAACCGTGGCTCCGTTTACTATAAGATCGTCTCCATGGATGGCAAATACCGTGGCTACATCTACGGCGGGAAGACGGCCGGCACATTTGCTGGTGGGATCACCTCTGCCAATACTACGACGACGGCAACCACGCCATCGACGAAGACTTATTATTTAAAGAATCCGGGCACGGCGAACACACTGTGGAGTGCCCCTAAGTACACCCAATACAAGGCAAGCAAGGTCATCAACAGTACGTCTGCGCTGGCTTCTGACTCCTTCACGGTGGACTCCGCGGCCACGAAGACCAAGGAAGGGTCCCTGTACTACCACGTGACCGATAACAACAATACCAAGATCACTGGCTGGATCTACGCAGGCGCCCTGCAGACTGGCGAAAATAGTACCATCACCAGCGCCAAGAGTATCACGGTCAACTACGTGGATAACACCACCGGCAAAACTGTGAAGAGTGGCGTGCTGATTACCACAGCGAGTGCTAAATCCGGCGCCGCCTTGGGGACGGACGATGCCGCAACCGTCAATAAAGATATTGCCGCATCAGCCTACCTGCCAGCCGGCTATAGCCTGTCGAACGCCTCCAACAGCTACGTCTCAGACACGACGACTTGGGGCAGTAGCGTGACGGTACCCGTGACGGCTAACGCGGCCGCTGGGATTACCGTGGCCAGCTCATATGCGCTGAATGCCACCTCTGGCGCCAGTGAAAAATTGACCACGACGGACGCCTTAGCTGCCGATGGGAGCACGGCAGTCACCACGGCCCAAACCAACTTCACCACTGATTACCAAGGCGTGGGCGGCACGACCGCTTCACAGAGTGACCTGACGTCGGCATTGACTTCGGCTAAATTAAACACGATCTACGTGCCAGTCTACGAATCAGATGGCACCACACAATCTACCAACACAGCCGGTAACAAGCTCTACACCAAATACACGTTGAACACCGGTGCCTTACCAACCGGCATCACCTTCGGCAGTTCATCATTAGTGCTGAACTACAACGCCGCTGGAAGCTATGCTTTGACGGCTGGTAGTAGCACCATGACGGCTGAATAAGCTTGATTTAGATTCAAAGTAAACTTGAGACTGCTGCTACACCTCCAAACAGAATACGAGAGCTGTCCCACATAAGCAGCTCCGGAATATAGGAAACGGGAGAAAAACCACGAATTTTGGTTTTTCTCCCGTTTTTAGGATTATATTCAACAAGATGCTCCTGTTGGTGTTCTATCTTGAAGAGTCGTCCCGTCTCAAAATTACAGGCTCCCGACATTGAACCGGTCAATCTTCTCAAATTCTTGATGATAAGCATCTTCAAATGTTTGTCCGTTGCGCAAACTACGCGCAGAATGACTCGTATACAATCTCTCCCAATTATCCCCAGTGGGAAAAACCAGGTGGTATGGATCTAATACCACAATAAACAGTGTTGAACTATTATCCTCAGTTCCCACCCAGTACAAACTAATTACACGAAACTTACCACGCTGATCAGTCTGCTGCTCCGGCGTTTGAACATCAGATTCTCTAAAATCTTCCCGATACTTTTCAAAAGTATCTGCGCCTAGGAACTCAGTTATTACTGTCTGAAAACGTTCACCATCATCCGCATAAATATTAATTGACTTGCATCCATGATTAATAATCGTTGGCTCTTCCAAAAGCTTCCGCACTGCGACATCAACATACCCGCCCGAGAAACTCAGCTTTTCATTCGGAAGTAAATTAGAATACGACACACTTGGTATGTCCTTCCCATCAAAAGAAGTATTCAAGAAAGCCACTTTAGCCTGTATGTCATGTGCATTTAATGCCGACTTCTCGTACGGTGTTCGCATTAAATGGACACCAGATCCAGCATCTAGTTTATTTTCGCCCTCAGGTTCCAACTGTACCTTAAAGTTCAGACTGGGCTTGAACATAGCCGACATAATCCTCCTTGATCTTAGCCGCATCCATTGGCTGATGGTCGTGCTCATTACTTTTGTCGAAAGCCTCACGCCAAGCCGAATCCCGATGAGAACGTTCCACAAGGCCAAAATCATTAACATTATCAATGTCTTTTATTAGATCATCCATAAACAACTCAATTTCACGTTGCATTGTTGTACCTAACTCTGTATTGATTGTAGCTGGCAAATCACTAATTTTACTGTGTTTACTCATTGCCCAGATTTCATTATCCACCGGCCCATAACGCCAAGCCTCAAAATCTGGTTTAAAAAGTTCAGACGGATACTTTTTCGAGCTTGTACCATCTGAAAATCCTGCATCTACATCGTAATTTATGTTCCCATAAGTAGCCGCATAAAATGCCCACAAGAAGTAGAGACCCTTTTGTATCTTAATTGGTGTTTTATTCTCTAATTTTGAATACAGATAAGCCGCTGCATTCTTCTTATCTGTAAAAACATAGTCAATACTAGTCATTGATTTTCTCTCCCATTTTTTCGTTAGGCTTTTCTGGTTAAATATTTAAATTCATACACCTAATAAAGGCACCAGGTAGGTTATCTTAGCCTTGTCTGCAATAGTGGTATTTCAAATAATGATACGATTGAGAAGTCGTATAACGCTTTCCCCTTATCATGCCTTCCTCGAGAAATATAATTCTTCTCGGTCCCAATATTATCAGCATAACATACCCGCAAGTCAACACCTACGACTATCGTTTCACCTACCAATTAGTTATTCCCAATAATTATGTAATTAGTTCCACTTGAATTAAATCATCAATTTGTCAAAACGAGAACCAGTGTGGTTACTGATCTCACTTCGCCACCATATCTTCCATGATTTCAATCAAATCACGGCTTGGATGTTCAATTTCGATATTATCCACAGTCCGGCACTTCAATAAGGGTAAGTCTTCCTGCGGCGCTTCATGTAGAAAGAAATAACCGAAGGGCATCTTAGCGGCATTGCTGACATCTTTCAGCTGTTTTAAGGTCGGTTGTTTTTCTCCAGAAAGCCACAAATTTAGTTTCTGCAACCACTTATCGTTGAGGTTTTGTGCATGATTCGCCACCCACTCCAAAACTACAGGTTGCACTTCAATTCTAACCGTTGCCATTTAGATTCCCTCCTTCCGCTTTCTAAAACAAGCAATTTTCTATTGCTAGCATACCATAAAGACTGGGCCAATATCCGGTAATTGCTCAAAGCTACATCACTATTCTACTGATAAAGATACAGATATTGCCTAACCGTAACGGGATAGCCGGTTAACGCAATAACCTCTTCCATCTTAAAAAGGCCCCAGATCAAAGATCCGAGGCCTCCCACATTATGCAATCAATTCAAATTATATGTTAAGCAATCCAGCTGTTGTTAGTGGAAGTTGAAGTAGCTGCATTAGGAACCAAAGTTGCAACAAAGCTAGCCTTCAAAGTGTCACCGAAAGCTGCATTTCGGTTATCGATTTCGAAGTTAGCTGGCGTAAAGGTGAATTGGTAGTGCACTGCCGTACCATCAGTCGTGTAGTAGGTTTTCGTTCCTTCAAAGGTCTTGGAGAAACCAGCAGCGATTGTTGCTAGCTTATCGCCAATCACTTGACCTTTCGTGCCACTCAACGCAGCAATCCCAGCAGCGTTCAACGTTACTGACGCTTCACTAGCATTCAGTGAACCAGTGGTCAATGGGCTACTGATCGAGTAAGAACCGTTGTTAACCTTTTCAACGTTCAATGATACCTTAGACGTAGCTGCAGCCGTTACATCAACATACAGTGAGTTACCAAAGGTCGCATTAGTCGTTGAAACTTTATCAGTCGTCAATTGGTACCCAGCTGGCACAGAGTTAGCGGCAAACTTGTCCAAAGTTTCCTTGGCCGTGTTTACCATAGTTCCGACAGCCTTACCAGCCTTAGCAGTACTGTCTGTCGTAATGAACTTAGCAGAGCCAACTTGTGCCCCGTTAGTACGGTAAACAACAGTCACACTGTTATCGTTCGTAGCATCTGGTTCAGCGGCGTTAACTGACAAACCACCCAAGGTCTTCGTTGAAGCATCTTGGTAACCCTTGCCAACGTAGATCCAGCCAGCAATACTCTTGTTCTGGTTGTCAGTCACGTAGTAGTATAAGCTACCTTCACGCGTCTTAGTTTGAGCATCAGACACAGTGAAAGTGTCTGATGAGTTGGCACCGTACAAGCTAACACTCTTAGCCTTGTATTGGGTGTTCTTAGGCGCAGTCCAGAGACCGTTCTTCTTAGCATTCGTCAAATGGAAGCCAGTCGTCCGAGTAGGCATCGTTGCCTTAGTCGTCGTGCTAGCAGAAGTGATCCCACCAGCAAAGACGCTTGTGTCCTTACCACCGTAGATGTAGCCACGGTACTTACCATCCATGGTCACAACCTTGTAGTAAACCAAGCCCTTGTTCGTCTTGGCTACCCGGTATGCCCGGAAGTAGTCGCCAGACTTGCTGGAGTTAGCCAGCTTCTTCATGGTTGACTTAGAAGCCACGCGCTTAGCACCCTTAACGGTACCAGGCTTGCTGTATAAAGCATTCTTCCCCGTTGCTTCAACATTACGCGTAGTAGCATCAGTCTTCATGGTAACGTCAGATGATACCTTAGCCTTAGAAGCGGCGTCAGCACTCGTGCTAACGACCGTAGCGGCCCCTAAACTCAATACTGCTAAGCCAAGGTACAGTGAGTTCTTTAAACTTTTTTGCATCTTTTGTTCTCCTCCGATGAAACATAATTTATTGCAGATTGTTGCAACGCTCATAAGTATACCAGAAGAGCATAGGGAAAAGGGTGAAAAGTTTAGGGCTTAAGCGAAGATTTACATAGAACTTTAGAAAGATAACTGAGTTAACACGTGACCATCTGTATGAAAATACAGAAAAAGGCATCCCCGTTTTTGAGGACACCATCTTCTCTTTAAATCTTAAAAAATATGATTCCGAGGCTGCTACTGTTACTTATTACCTTGCCACAATTCATTTTATCAATACTAATTGACAAAGAACAAAATAAGCCGATTATGTGACTGCCTCTATTTAGTACTTTAAAGCTGATAAAATCATCTTTAGTGATCTTATTTATGTTTCTTTTTAACAATCCATGACTCAGCAATTAATCCTACCAATGTTAATAAGCTTACAATAATCCCCATATTTAGCAATGGTGGCCAATAAGCAAAGGACACGGTACTCTTACCCTTTGGTAGCTTAACAGCTGTAAACATGCCTACCGTTTTGTAGGTTTTAACCTTTTGGCCGTTAACCTTAACTTGCCAGCCCTTTGAATATGGAATCGATGTATTCAAAACCTGACCAGCCGATTTTGAAACTACCGTACCGCTCAAGAGGCGATTATTGTGTTTAGTCAATTTCCATGGCTGTACTTGTAACTGCTCTGCAGCCGCCTTAACTTCACTATTATTCAAACTATATAACGTGAAGTTTTGCAAACGTAATGACTTCTTTTGCAATGCAAACGTTAACTTTTGCATTTTTCCCTTTGCATGATTGGCAACACTCACCAAAACATTATGCCGATACGGCGCACTTTGTACAATACTTTTTCCATTCAAAGACAGGGTAACATTTTTGCTGCTCATTAAAGGACCCATAGTCAAATAGTAAGCATCATTAGTTTCTGGCTTAAAGTACAATGTAAAGGATGCCTGTTTAGTCTTATCAGTCTTCCGGAAAGTCGCTTCCGTTACCTTATACTGCTTCTGAACATTATCAAAAGTGATTTTGCTAAAATTCTGAGGGGTAAAGATATGTTTATCCAACCTATTTCCAGTCAATGCAGACAGCCAAGCTCCCTGAAATTTTGTTGGATCTTGCGACTTATCCCTTAGAGTTAAGATCTTCGAACTGGCCACAAAACCTAATGGCAATGCAGATTCATCTTTATAAACATTGGCTCTTTCATTGTGAGAAATAACTTTATATTCAGACAAATCCTTTCTATTAGACGAAGGACTTAGTGGATTAGTTATATCAATTGCCCCAGATTTAATTTCATTATATCCTATATGATACTTCATACTTAGAAGTGCATCAGTAAGTAGGGAACCATTTGTATAATCGACCGATCCGGCTCCATCAACACTACCTATATGGCCATAGAAACTTGCCGTGTCTTTAGGAAGAACCGAGGTAAATATACCCCCACCGTTAAAGTTAGTTTGTAACGCGTCCCCTTTTGTTCTCATAAAGGTCTTGTCAATCCGATAAAAACTACTATCCTTTGCCTGAATCTGATTAACATATCCCTGCAAGGCCTTCGTATAAACACCATATTCGCTCTGTGGGACATAACTCATCTGATTAAGGGAAAGTACCATGTTTATGGAAACATCTGCAGTTCCAACTACAAAGAACAACATTGGATAAATCCATTTTGACTTGATTGGAATAATAATTAATACCAACGCCAATATTATAAAGAAGATTCCCAACCAAATTTGACCCATATGCAAAAATTTCAAGCTCTTAAGCCTTAAAGTCGAATAGAGAATGCCAACTGCTAAAATAATCAATACTGAAGTTATAGCCTTCCAATTAGGCTTGAAGTCATTGGTCAAGGTCTGTGCTGCCAACCAAATTAACCAGAAACCAATAACGAACGAGAAACGATATGGATACCAAACCGGAAATTGCCCAGCATGCCACAGCAGATCAAGCGGTTGAAAACAAACCGACAAGCCAAAGAACACTGTAATTATTCCTGCAGTGATTCTAGTTCTCAAAGCGACTCGACTATCAGTAAAATAAAAAAGTGCTCCAAGTAGCGCAATAGCACCAACAAATAAGTTGGCCATTCCTAGTTGCATCTGATCATAGGTAAACGTACCCGAAAAGAATTTCGTTATTATGTTAGGTGGAAAAATTTCAAACTTCCACGCAATTCCTTTAACAGTATACTGTACCTTACTCTGTGATAAAGACCACCAAGTTGGTAAGAGAAAAAAGGCGGCCAAAAGGCCTGATACGATAGAAGTCCAAGCAAACCGACCAGCTTGTCTTAATAAGCTTTGCCAATTTATGTATTTATCTACTGCCATAAAAATGAACATCAGAATCATAAATAAGCAAATCATATATGCCATATAGTAGTTAATTATAAGGGTAATAGTCAACCATATAACGTATGTACGCCACTTCCCAGTATTTATGACAAGGTACAACCCGTAAAAAACCAGTGGTAACAAGTACGGCGCATCCATCCAAATAATATTGAGCTGATTAGAAATTATCCATCCCATCATCGCATACATAGTCGCAAAAGCAATCACTTTTCCGCCAGTTTGCTTTGAAAGCTTCAACAAGAGCCAAGCAAATGACAACCCGGCTAGCCCATACTTAATCACAGTCAAAAAGTAAACCCCTATGGTTAGGGATGTGCCCGAGAAGAATAGTAGAATCCAATTCAATGGACTTAAAAGGTAATATGCCCAAGTTCCCAGCATTTCACCACCCAAAGCATTAGAAAAGGAGTAAAAAAAGCTACTATGATCTTGTAGAATTGCTCTTCGCATGTAGGCAAAGAAGTCAATATACTGTTGACCCAAATCAACAGTTAATAAGCTGCTTGATCCAAATGGTTCCATATGACGATAAGCAAAATAAATTGTCATGATTAGCACTGGAACTAGAAATGCCCCTATGAGTGTTAAGTGACGCAATGACAAATGCCAACGCCTTCTATTTTTATCCAAAAAGTCATCCTCCTAAATAAGCTTCAAAAAAACCAATAAATCAATTATAACATGTTGAAAAAGATCAAAAATATGTTTTTCGAAATATCACATCAGAGATCAAAAAAAGAGCGATCCATGACGGATCGCTCTTATAATATTAGTTTAAACTAATTATTTAACTACAGAAGTAGCAGTTTGGCCGCTAGCAGCTTCACCAGTACTAGTACCTTCAGATGAAGATGAGCTAGATGAAGATGATGAGCTTACTGAGCTAGCTGATGAGGAAACACTACCGATGACACTACCATCACTTGAAGCAGATGATGATGAGTCAGCAGGTGAAGTACCTTCCATAACAGTACCCTTGTAAACCAAAGTAGCGGAAGAGTTAACACCGTAAGTACCATCTTCAGCGCCACTCAGAACATACTTCACGTAAGTGGACTTACCGTTGTCTTGGTAAGTTGGAGTGTAAAGAGTAGTGAGGTTGTTAGCCTTACCGAATGCTTCCAAGGTAGCAGCAGTAAATGCAGCACCGTCAACACCCTTGAAGCCAGCAGATAACGTAGGAAGAACTACAGTAGTAGCACTAGCAGTGTCACCAGCATTGAACTGAGTTAAGTTCTGAGAATCGTTAGCAGTTACAGTAGTTGCAGCTGACTTGAAGAACAATGGCGTAGTAACTGTGCTGTTTTCAGTAACATTCAACTTAACAGTGTCACCAGTCTTAGCAGATAACAAAGCTGCTTTGTTGGCGTTGGTTTCAGTATAACTGTAACCAGTACCAGTAAGAGCCTTCTTAGCAACATCTGGCGTTACACCTGCTTCAGCAGCAGTACCAACGGCAGTACCAGTTTCAGTAGCAGTCTTGGTTTGATCAGCATCAGTCTTCAGGTTTTGAAGAATAGTTGATCCAACAGTAGCACCCTTGTCATTTACAAAGTTAACCTTTACATCGGTAACTTCGTCAAAGGCGTTTGATGAATCAGTGGTGATAGCCTTGCTGTAGATCCAACCACTAACAGATGGGTGAGTAGTGTCTTGTACGTAGTAGTACAATGAGCCTTCACGCGTCTTAGTAGCTGCCTTAGTAACCTTCAAAGTATCCTTAGTGAATGGCTTAGTGTTAACGACATTCTTGGTAGCCTTGTATTGGGTGTACTTAGGTGCAGTCCACGTAACGTTAGTAGTACCAGGTTGTGCAAAGTAAACAGTCTTACCAACCATAGAGTCAGTAGCAGTCTTATCAGTAGTAGTGTTAGCAGCCTTGATACCACCAGCAAAGGCAGTGTCAGACTTACCACCGTAGATGTAACCACGGTACTTACCGTTCATAGTTACGACACGGTAGTAAACTGAGCCACGGTTAGTAGTTTTAACACCGTAAGCACGGAAGTAGTCAGCTGACTTCTTTGAAGCAGCTAACTTAGCCATAGTAGCCTTAGATGCGACAACCTTAGCACCCTTAACAGTACCTGGCTTAGTGTATAATGCGTTTGAACCAGTAGCTTCAACGTTACGAGTAGTAGCGTCAGCCTTCAAGGTTGTATAGGCACCGGCCTTAGCATATGACTTAGCGTTAGCAGTAGTTGATACTGCAGCAACGCCAGCAAAGCTCAAAGCAGCGAGGCCCAAGTAAAGTGATTTCTTTAAACTTGATTGCATAAATTTCTTCCTCCAAACATAATGTATGTAATTTATCAAGCAAGAATAGTATAACCGAAGTAAGCGATTTTGTTAAGAAATTTCTCCCCTAACTTCGCGACCCGTTCAAGCTATCCCCTAACTACGATTATGATTATAGCCGGATAATCGCCAATAAACAAGGATTAACTCCTTTTTGTCGTTGGAATGAAACAATATCACGAATTTTGTAATATTGTTGTCATTTAACCCATTAGTTTTTAATCGTTGAAACCGCTGTGAAAGACATTGATTAAGCCCCGGTTAAGCTATTTTGATTTGCTTAACTTTAACCCAAAGTTAAGGAAAGGCAATTCACTTGCTTTTCTCCCGGTGCGGGTCCATACTGTGGTCATTAAATGAAAGGGGGTGATGCTTTTTGGCAACTGGAAATAGTTACCTTAAAGTGATCGCTTCCGTGGAGAACGGAAACGATTAACTTCTTTAAGGTAGGCGTCAGCGAAATTCTCGCTGGCGCTTTTATTTTGCCCTCTTTTCGGTAGTATCTATTATCGGCCACAATCATCCCCCTCGCTCCTCATTGTCGCTATTTCTGAAATAGTCACCTTTAACCGCTCAGCCATCGCTTTCTGCACGCCGCATCGCATTTCTCGTGCATCCCCGCTGCCCATCGGTTATAGTGAGACTTAGAAACTAACGGCAACTCCTAAAGTCAAAAAAAGGAGTCTTAAATGACAACTAAATACACGTACCTGAACAAGCGCCTGCCTGCTACCGACCAATCCGTCAGCGGCACTCTCTCTGACCAGAACGTCACGCCCGACATGACCCCACCAAAGTCACACAAGGATAACGTGGTTCCCTTTCCACTGGACGTGACTAAGTTCGAGTTGGACCCCGGTACCGCTCCAGCCGTGTTTTACGACATCCAGGAAGGGCATGCCTACACGGACCCAGCTCAGATGCACGACAAGAACTTCGACTTCGTTCGCGACGTGGTGAGTAAGCTGGACCCCGATAGCCAAGACAACGGCTTTCTCCTGGCGGGTGGCGTGCTGATCAACCTGGACACCGGTGGCTGCATGTATCCGCAATCCGTGGCCCATATGCGCGGTGACGCTTAGTCGGTCTGGTACGGTTATGCTAGTTGGTTTCAATCCTTGATGTGTTGTCGTCTGGTGTAGCAAGAAGAGTGACGTTTCAGTTACGTGTCGTTTAGATCAAAATGTTTTGCTTTCTTCCTATGTATAGGCATTGATTAATATTAAGATAATTCTAGCCGGATTGAGTAGTCAGGCTGGACGCTAGATTCACTTAGACCATACAAGCCGCACACACTACCTGTAGAGATAGCGTGTGCGGCTTTGTCTTTGTATGATTACAATAGCACCTAACCACAATCTATTCTTCTAATATTCTCCGCCTGATGCCGTTCAATTGTACTGTGATGTCACTAGCCTTATACGTTTCTGTCATTCAGCTCATCACTGAGATAGATTGTTATTTTCCAGAAAGAGTGTTTAAATAATTATGTGTAAATAGAAAAATAAGCAATTGAAAAGGGAAAGCCTCTCCCTTATGATAGTTAGCA
>NZ_RHNZ01000019.1 GCF_003946395.1 Levilactobacillus fuyuanensis
TTTTGCTATCCGCCCGCATAGCGGGTGGGTTTTTGTTTCGCACGCTTTAGCGTGCTCAACTGGGCCTAAAGGCAATACTAAAAAAGGTTCCTTGACCTTATCAGTCAAAGAACCCCTACATATTTACGATTTAATTAGAACCAACCCCAGGATAACCAGTGGCGCTTAGCCTGCGTCCACGTGCCATAACGGCTATGCGCGTAACGGTCAGCCGTCTTTTCTTGGTTAGCCTTACTGTAATCACCCTTCAAGTATGAGCGGGTCAACTGGTACTTCCCGTAATACCGGCCGTTGCTGGCGCGGTAGTTACCGCCAGATTCCTTATTAGCGATCCAGGCCTTAGCCTTCTTTTCGCTCTTAGACAGGGTGCAAACGTACTTCACGCTAGCTTCTGCCGTAGTGGTCGTGCCAGCAACTGAGGAAACGCTAGGTAGAACCATTGAAACAACCATTAACATAACCATAAACAGTGACTTAAGCTTCAATGTGGTCCCCTCCTAGCGAATTTGTTAAGAACAGCATAACGTTATTAAGTTACAGGAAAGTTGTCCGAATGTTACGAAACAGTAACAGCGACCCCCACTTTTAACAAAATGGGGTGAAAATCCCTGATTTACACGCTTTTAGGGACGCAAAAACGACGGTCCACCCTTTCAGGTTTTACCGTCGTTTCTTATTTTAGTTGCTTAACTGACTAAATTTAGTGACGCGTGGCTCAGTTTAGTACCAGCCGTTTGCTTGCCAGAAGGACTTTGCAGCTGCCCATGAACCGTAACGGGAAGAAACGTAGTTGTTCGCAACCTTTTCTTGGTTAGCGGCAGAGTAGTCCCCATTGAGGTAAGACTTACTTAATTGATACTTACCGTAATAGTTCCCGTTAGAGGCCGTGTATGAGCCGCCAGATTCCTTGTTGGCAATCCAAGACTTGGCTGAAGATGAGTCAGACGTTGAAGAACTCGTCGTGCTCGTTGCAGCTGAGCTCGTCGTCCCAGTAGAAGCAGTGGACGTGCTGTAGTTGCTCGTACCAGTCGTGGCACTCGTCGTTGACTTGCTTGGTGTCGTTGCTTGGCTAGTCGTGGTCGTTGATGTTGAAGCCGTTGAGCCAGGAACCACTAAGGATTCACCCACGTAAATTAAGTTGACGTTCTTTAAGCTGTTTGCTTTTTCGATTGAAGAAACACTTGAACTGTATTGGTTAGCGATCTTTGCGACAGTGTCTCCCGACTTCACCGTTACCCGGACGTCGGCGTTAGCGGAAGTGGTGCCTGCGAATAAACCTGCACCTAAGACTGCGGCAGTACCTAAAGTAGTAACTAAAGCTTTTTTGATATTCATAGAAATGAATGTCCTCCTTTTGATTTAAGTGAAGCGGTTGTCTATCAATTACTTAACGATACCTATCATAACCTGTGGAGGTTACACCGCGATTGTTCCTGAGTTACACCCGCGTTAAGAAAAACCTGGTTAAATGACAAACTGTAACATGGTTAATGGTGCCGAAACATTAAGCCGGTTTTCGAGTGCTTCTTTGCTGAGATGTGACGGTTTTAACCTAAATCGCGAATTGTTCGGCAAAAAAGATTCAGGTCTAAAGTCTCGAAAAAACGGAAAGATTCCATCTTATTTAGAAAAAAGTCTCATTTTTTGGAAAACCACGGTCCGTTTCCCTCGATAACGCGTCAGTTTGTGACCGCAACACAATCACACTCCCCCCCAATAGCTACTACAACTATTTTCTGATTCCTCAATACCAGTAGAAACAGGCCCATTTTCTACCTGCTACGATCCTTATTTTCCCAATCCTCACCAACATACGTTGACCTAAAAACGCAAAAAAGCCTCCACGGACCTGCATCCGTAGAGACTTACTTGATTTAAACGATTAGATTAGCTGAGTTTTAGTACCAGCCGTTTGCTTGCCAGAATGATTGCGCAGCAGACCATGAACCATAACGGGAGGTAACGTAAGAGTTAGCCACCTTTTCTTGGTTGGCAGCTGAGTAGTCACCGTTTAAGTAGGAAGAACTCAATTGGTACTTACCTACGTATTGGCCGTTACGAGCTGAGTATGAACCACCGGATTCCTTACCCGCGATCCAAGCCTTGGCACTGGCTTCGGAGCCAGAAACACCAGTAGACGCAGTCGTGTTGCTGCTAGTAGAAGCTTGGTTAGAGTAAGAAGTGGTTGCTTGGCTAGTCGTGGATTGACTAGTTTGCGTAGAAGCGTTGTTACTGTAGTTTTGGTTAGAAACAGTAGCAGCAGTCGTTGACGTCGTCGTGCTCGTAGGCACGTTCAACGTTTGACCAACGTAAATCAAGCTACTGTTAGCAAGGCTGTTAGCCTTTTCGATGGCGTTAACGGACGTCTTGTACGTGTTAGCTAATGACCAAACAGAATCCCCCTGCTTGACCGTAACAGTATCGGCGTTAGCCGTTTGAGTAGTAGCGAAGAAACCGGCACCGACAATAGCGGCCGTTCCTAAAGTAGTAACTAAAGCTTTTTTGATATTCATAAGAAATGAATGTCCTCCTTTGTTTGCTTAACGGATATTAGAATAACTGATGGGTATTACATTCAAATTGATGTTAGATTACGCGGAGGTTAAGAAAAATATTACATTGTGACATTCCGTAATATTTGTAATGATAGCGTAATATAAAACGCTTTAATCAACCAATTTTTACCCATTTTGGGCAAAACGAGGGCCAATTTTGTGTGCACTTTGCACTGAAAAATCGTGTTTTTTTGTCATAATTAATGATAATTCGATGAAAATACACCATTTTTCCGAAGGATTTTGGAAATTTTCGGAAATCACGCCCAATTTAGAGGCCAAAAAAACGGTAAATTTCGCTGAAATCATCTTCTTCAGCAAAACCTACCGCTAATGCTATTCATTATTTATAAGGGGAATTCATCCTTCATGCCGGTCGCAATCTCATCCGGCGTATTCGCTGTAAAGCTGTCTTGGATCGTAAAATCCCCAACTTCCGCCCACTTCCGCAAGTATGGCAAGCTCTCGTCTACCCGGCTACTAGCACTCGTCACAAACGGAATCACTGTCTTACCAGCCAACTGGGTAGTCGTCAAGAAGTTCTGAATGAGCCGTGGTGGCTGATGGTACCAGGTTGGGAATCCTAAATAAAGCGTCTCAACTTGACTCACATCGACGGGGTCAAACTCAGGTAACTTACGCTGCTCATTCTCGGCGTCGGTCCGCGCGACCAACTGCTGGAAGCCTGTCGTGGGATACGGATCACTAGCTTTCAGCCGAACCGGAGTTAGCTGCAGGTATCGGCCCACCGCCTCGGCGGCCGTTTGGGTCCGTCCTGATACAGAGAAGTACACAACTGCTGTTTTTGTTTGTGGCATAATGATTCCTCCTCAGATTAATTTGACGCCTTAAGCATAACGCTGTTTAGGGACTAACGGTAATGATTATTCCTATATTATAGAAGAAACGCGTTTATTAAGGCGTAAATTCACAGCCGTTCACCCCCTAGTTTTCCCCTTAGAGATTGCAAAAACGGCCACTCCATTCAGAGTGACCGTTCCCGGTTAAGCGCTATTTTTCGACGTTCTTGCCGTCGTATTCATCAATCATGATTTGCTTTAATTCAGAAACTAATGGTTCCTTAGGGTTAGCAGTCGTGCATTGGTCACCGAAGGCCAATTCTGCCAAGTGGGCAACAACCTTGTCGAAGTGGGCCTTGTCCACACCGTTAGCCTTCAAGCTCAAGGTAACGCCAACTGAGTGAGCCAAGTCAATAACCTTCTTGACTAAGGCTTCCTTCAGTTCTTCTTTGGTGTTCCCTGGTAAGCCCAGGTAACGGGCGATTTGGGCGTAGTCTTCGTCAGCACGGAAGTATTCGTACTTAGGCCACATAGCCAGCTTCGTTGGTTCCTTGAAGTTGTAACGAATAACGTGTGGCAAGGTGATGGCGATAGCCAAACCATGAGGTAAGCCGAATTCCCCACCTAACTTGTGGGCAATCGAGTGGTCAACCCCGAGGAAGGCGTTAGCAAAGGCCATCCCGGCAAGTGTTGAAGCGTTATGCATTTCTTCACGTGCCGTCACATCACCATTGTAAGAGTTAGTCAGGTTGTCCATAACTAACTTGATGGCTTGTAATGACCATGGCCGGGTGTAATCGGAAGCCATTGCGGAAACGTAAGATTCGATGGCGTGGGTTAAGACGTCTAATCCAGAGTAAGCCACCGTCTTCTTTGGTACCGTTTGGATAAATTGTGAATCCACGATAGCCACGTCAGGCGTCAAAGCGTAGTCGGCCAGTGGGTATTTCACGTGAGTCTTGGAATCAGTGATGACGGAGAATGGCGTCACTTCTGAGCCAGTCCCAGACGTCGTTGGAATTGCGACGAATTGGGCCTTGTGTGGCTTGTGGAACTTGTAAGTCCGCTTCCGAATGTCCAAGAACTTCTGCTTAGCACCGAAGAAGCTAGCGTTAGGATCTTCGTAGAATAACCACATGTTCTTAGCGGCATCGATTGGTGACCCACCACCTAAGGCGATGATCGTATCTGGCTTAAATGTCCGCATCTGAGCGACCCCACGTTCAACCGTGTCAGTCGTTGGATCTGGTTCAACGTCGGAGAAGAGGGAGTATTCGATACCACCTGGTTGGCGCTTCAATTCGTTTAAGACGGTGTCGATGTAACCCAATTCAACCATGGATGGGCTGGTTACCAGGAAGACCCGCTTGATGCCAGGCATATCGTCGAGGTAACGGACAGACGTCTTTTCAAAGTAAACTCGAGGTAATTTAATCCATTGCATATTATTTCGCCGCTTTGCAATCGTTTTGATGTTCAACAGGTCAAATGAGGAAACGTTATGGGATACGGAGTTCTTACCCCATGAACCAGTCCCCAGCGTCAATGAAGGAATCATTTCGTTGTAGAGGTTCCCAATACCACCGATAGCGGATGGCGTGTTGACCAGCACCCGGCTAGCCTTCATCTTAATCCCAAATTCAGTAGCTAAGTCGTCATCCATCGTGTGAATGCCGGCCGTGTGACCTAAACCACCGAAATGGAGAAGTTCATCACAAAGTCTGAATGCATCCTCGTGGCTCTTTGCTTTGTAAACGGAAAGAACTGGAGATAGCTTTTCTTGTGAAAGTGGGAACTTAGGACCAACGCCCTTCAATTCAGCAGCCAGCACCTTGGTTGTAGCTGGAACCTTGATGCCAGCAATCTCAGCAATCTTCTGTGCGGACATCCCTGCGATAGGCCCCTTGACCCCGCCTTCTGGACGGAACATTGCGTCAGCTAAGGCTTTTTCGTCGCTCTTCTTAATGAAGAAGACGCCACGGTCTTCCATTTCCTTCTTAACGGTGTCGTAGATTTCTTGGTCGATCACGGCACTGTTTTCAGAAGCACAGACCATCCCGTTATCAAACGTCTTGGAAAGGACGATGTCGTAGACGGAACGCTTGATGTTGGCCGTCTTTTCAATGTAAGCTGGACCGTTACCAGGGCCAACACCTAAGGCTGGCTTCCCAGTTGAGTAAGCGGCCTTAACCATACCAGGACCACCGGTAGCCAAGACACTGGCAACCATTGGGTGGTTCATCAATGCTGTCGTAGCTTCCAAGCTAGGCTTGTCGATCCATTGGATAACACCTTCTGGCGCACCAGCAGCAATCGCAGCGTCGCGGACAACTTTAGCAGCCATCACGGAAGACTTCTGTGCTTGTGGGTGGAAGGCGAAGATGATTGGGTTCCGCGTCTTAACGGCGATCAATGACTTGAACATTGCCGTTGACGTTGGGTTGGTTACAGGCGTTACCCCGGCCAAGATTCCCAGTGGTTCAGCAACAGTGATCAGTTGACGTTCGCGGTCATCTTTGATGATGCCGACCGTCTTGTCGTTCTTGATGGAGTGCCAGATTTCTTCAGTGGCAAACATGTTCTTAACAGCCTTGTCTTCCATCACACCACGGCCAGTTTCTTCAAAGGCCGCCTTGGCTAATTCCATATGGTGGTCCAAACCAGCAATCGCCATTTGGTGGACGATGTGGTCAACTTTTTCTTGGGTAAAGTCATCCATGGCGCAGAGGGCGTCGTGGGCTTTAGCGGTCAACCGGTCGATCATTTGGTCAACGGTTTCCGTACTTTCTTCTTTTTTTACTTTTGGATTTTCTTTCACGTCTTTTAACATTGTTATGCCTCCATTTGAAAACATCTTGTTAAGTTCTTCACGAGTTAAATCATATCACCTTTTTAGAATTCTGCAAGAGGTTTATGTTAAAAAAATCACAACTAGGTAGACTGACAAACAAACCCACTATCCGCAAGGCTTACGGCGATAAAGAATGTAAGCGCATACACAGTTTTAAAAAACTTTTCAGAAAATTTTTCGATGTATTTTAAATCACAACCCTTCGCCTTTCTTTCATAATTTCGGCGATTATGTCACTGAACCCTTTCGTTTGCCAAGTTTTTTCCACCAACTGAACGGTTTCCATACCGGCAGTGCACCGATTATGCTAAAGTTAAGATGTGAAAAATCTACAGCCTGGCTACTTAGCACGGTGAAAGCACGCTATGCCAGCCGACTGCAAATCGTAAATAAATTCGAAAGCGTGATTTCTATGCGACCTTTAGCCTTCTGGCGGGACGCGAACAGCCACTTCTTCCATCATTGGGGAAGTTACGTCACCCTAGTCTTTCTGACCAACTTGGTCGTCAGCTACATTGCAGTGCCAATCTTTACCTGGTTGACAGCCGCTCTGATGCGTTGGCAGCATGTGCCTTACATTTCCTATACCAACGTTGGCTCCCTACTGATTCGTCATCCCCTAGCCATTCTGGGACTGATCGTCATTCTATTGGCCATTATTACCTTGATCTATTGGCAATTTGCCTACTTACTTCTAGGAATCACCAATATCCGTCACGGTCGGCCTCAAACCATGTTGGGCGTTTTAGGCGATACCATTCGCAGCATCGCCGGTGCCTCACCCAGCACATTTCTCTTCTTTATTGGCTACTTCATTGTGATCATGCCTTTTGGGAGTGAACTCTTTACGACGCCACTGCTCAACAAAGCCAAAATCCCGGCATTTATCATCAGCTACCTCATGGACAACAATGCTTTCGCCGTTCTGCTGGGGATCTTCTATGTGGGAGCTGCCTATCTGGGAATTCGGTTAATTGCCGTCCTACCCCTAATGATGATTGACCATTACCACAGCCGTGATGCCATTCGCCTAAGTTGGCAGCGCACCCGTGGTCACTTTTGGAATTACTTTCTCAAAATTATCGTGACCCTCGTCATCGTCAGTATCGCCGTCGCCATCATCTACGGCGCACTCTACCTAGGCCAAGTTCTCTTTGATAAGACGGGAATTGCTCTGATCACCGCGACCATCAACCTCTTTCTAATGGAGGTGATTACGGAGTTCATTGTCTGCTACGCCACCGTGATCTTTATGATGGTAATTCTCAGTAGCCACGATACTCATCAGCCCACGCCATCCGTCCTGTTTAGCTTCCGTGAACCCGCTAAAACCCGGTTACGAACTCGCCTCCTGATCATCAGTGGCTTAACGGTTATCAGTGCCGCGCTAGTTGGATTCAACTTAATCTACCTGAATGGACTGGCCATGAGTAAGCCCCTGACGATTGCTCACCGCGGGGTGGACAATGGTAACGGCGTTCAGAATACGATTCCAGCCATGGTCAAGACCAGTAAGGAACGGCCAGACTACGTTGAAATGGATATTCGGATGACGAAGGATCACCAGTTCGTGGTCATGCACGACGCCAATTTGAAAAATCTAGCTGGGTTGAATCGTAAAGTCTCAAAGATGACTCTCAAGCAATTGACCGCCGTTACAATCACGGAAAATGGCTACCAGGCCAAGATTCCGAGCTTCAACAACTACCTCAATACCGCAATCAAGCACCATCAAAAGCTGCTGATTGAAATTAAAACGGGTGGGGCCGATACCAAGGATCTGCCGGAACGCTTCTATCGGCAATTTGGTAGCCGGATTCTCACCAACCATGAACAGGTGCACACGTTGAGCTACACCATCATGAACCGTCTGAAGAAGGAACATCCCAACCTCTTTGTCAGCTATATCATGCCGTACAATCTCACCTTCCCCCAGACGCGGGCCAACGCCTACACCATGGAGGAAACTACGCTCAACGATACCTTCATCGAGCAGGCTGACCGCGAGCATAAAAAAGTTTATGCCTGGGACATCGATGACATTACCAGCATGGATCAAATGATGTTTATCGGGGTTAACGGGGTCATCACCAACAACCTTCACCTAATTCAGCAGGAAATTAAGGACAACACGGATCATCCGAGCTACGCCAACCTCCTGTTAACGTTTATGAACGACTTAACGTTGGAAACGCAGACGCAATAGACTTTAAAAATTGAAGTTTAGAATAAATAAGAGTACCATGCTACTTTCAAAATCTGAAAGTGGCATGATACTCTTATTTGAGTTACTTAATAGATTCCAAATATATCCTTCACTGCTTCCAAAGCACGTATTCGTAGAGCCTTGCTAACATGATCCACAATTTCTCCATTTCTCGCAGCAAAATCATATCCTAACACATTACTCAACACAGCTATTCCGTGAATTTCAGTATTTTCCAATTTCAAGCCCGCTGGAAAACCATCGGGGACAACCGAAGTAATCGGAAATCCTACAACCATTCCAGTTCGTTCATTATAGACGTCTCCGCTAATAATTAGCATTGGCCGCCTAATATTACTTATTGCATTGTGACCACCATATTCGTGTCCAGCATGTGGTTCTGCATCAATCCAAACCAAATCACCTTGCTTAGGATACTCTACTTTACCAGACATTTTCTTTGCCTACTAACTTTCCGTTATCATTCAATCCCATTTGATCAATTGCCATTTTAAAATCATAATTAGGGTTTTGTGAAAAGATATTTTGATGTACTGGCACAAACGACAATATACCATTATCATCAAGAACTGGCTTATACTCAACATTTTCATCAACTTTAAAATCTGCTGGAATCGTGATCATTAAGGAGTTTCCTTGCTTACGCGTCTTCACCGTCATAATTATCACCTCGCTGTAATTATATATGTAATTACGAATAATGCAATCTATTCGCTTATCCTCACAAAAAATCTCTTTACAGCCGTACGCCGCAAAGAGACTCTAGAACTATTTACTTTTTTCGATCTTTCGGAGCGGACGCTTAATCAAGTGCAGTAGCTTTTCTGACTGCAACCGAGCCACTACGGCATCGACCGCGACCTGCATCAACTTTTCATTCAAATCCTTGGCGGCAGGCTGAACCTGTTCTTCACCTAAATGGTGCAAGCGGTCTTCCAACTGGCCAATAAAGTTATCGTAGGCTTGCTTAGGGTAATCTCCGGCCGTAATCTGGTCAATCCCGGAGCGCACTGTATCCGTTTGGAACATGGGCTTGAGGAGGCTGATCATCAGGATATCCGTCAACTGCATCGTCTGATACTTCTTCTTGACGGGCGCTAGGATCACGTGATGCTTCACATAATTATTGATCATTGCCGGCGTGATGGTATCGATACCCAATGGTCCCAGAATATCGTTGATCAAGGCAGTCACCTGGTCCATGTAGAGGTCAAACTTTGGTAAATCATCCCATCGTGGCAATTTAGCTTTGTGCATCTGGTTTTCCCAACGGGTGTATTGATTATAATCAGCCATATTTCTTCCCTGCCCTTCCATTTCTTACTTTCATTATAGCATATTACCTAGTTTTAGTGACTAGATATGACTAGATTAAGTTATTTCAGCTAGCGTTGAGATGAAAACATCAGTGAACGTAATCAACAGTACCTACTCCAAATTGCAGTGAGCATACTCGAATATGCCAACTGCAATTTTAAATCTTTTAAAATTTACCGCCACCGAATCCGACTTAAAATCCGTTTGCCTAAGCCCTCTTGAACCACGATGAAGACTGGGTACACGCTGAGCATCAGCGGTAAGTAGATCAAGGCAAGCTTCCAATTCAACAGGCTAACCAGCGAGAAGATTGGGCCAAACAGCAAGAAGACAGCGGCAAAGAGGCTCGCCATAAGGGCGATCAAACCGATCTTAAACCGGTTCAACGGCCGGGCAACCATGATCAAAGCGTTTAGACTGATCAATCCGGTCATCAAGACACTTAACGTGGAGGTCGTGGCGAAGCTCAGACCAAATTGTGTGCCTAACGCCAGAATGACTAGGATATAACCTACCACGCAGACCGCAGCCGGCGCGGCAATTTCCATAACTTGTTTCATAAAGCGACCGGCAATTCGGGCGTAGTTCGGTTGCAGGGCCAGGAAGAACGTTGGAATCCCAACCATCAGTGAAGAGATTGGCGTTAACTGAATGGGTTCAAATGGATAGCTACGGCTCATGAAGATAAAGATCAACGTGAGCACCACAGAGTACATGGTTTTAATCAGGTAGAGTGAGGCCACCCGCTCGATGTTATTGATGACCCGGCGTCCTTCATTCAGGACATTGATCATCGCGTCAAAGTTGGAGTCGACCAACACGAAATCCGCCAGGCTCTTCGTGGCTTCACTACCTGAGGCCATCGCAATACTACAATCGGACTGACGCAACGCCAACAGGTCGTTGACCCCATCCCCAGTCATGGCAACGGTGTGTCCCGCCGTTTGGTAGGCTTTGATCAGCCCTTGTTTCTGTTGCGGCGTCACACGGCCGAAGACGTTATAGTCCGCGACTAAGCGGTCATAGTCGGGGTCCGTCCCAACTTGACTCATATCGACTAACTGATCAGCGCCGGCAATTCCTGCCCGACCAGCAATGCTGGCAACCGTGACCGGATTATCTCCAGAGATGACCTTCAGCGCCACGTCTTGATTGGCGAAGAAGCTAAAGGTATCCGCGGCGCGCGGCCGCAACTCATCGGTGATCAGAATTAATCCGATGGCTTCCGGTGCAGTGGGCTTGGGCGACGTTAACGCCGCAACCTTGGCCAGTAACAACACCCGATAACCCTGTGCGGCGAGCGTTTGAATTCGCTGCTTCACAGCTGCCGGTACAGTATCAAAGATGAATTCTGGTGCACCCATAACATAGGCACCCTTGTCCAATTGGGCCCCACTCCATTTGCGCCCAGACGAAAATGGTAAGACCTCCGATGAAGTGACAGTTGGTGTTCCTAGAGCATTCTTGATGGCCGTCGCCGTTTCGTTATCGTCCCCCGTCGCCGCGACAAGTTGCGCCAGCGTCTCATTCAAATCATCCGTTGACTCAGTTCCTATGGCTTCGACCTTTTCCAATTCCAATTTACCGTTGGTGATGGTCCCGGTCTTATCCAAACACAAGACGTCGACTCGCGCCAGCGCTTCAATCGCGGGTAGTTCTCGAACCAACACGTGTCGCCGACCCAGGGTAAAAGCCCCCGCGGCCAACGCCACTGACGTTAATAAGACTAACCCTTCTGGAATCATCCCAACCATCGAGGCGACGGTTCCCAGAATGGCACGATTCTGGTCTTGCCCCCGCATCAGTGCGGAAATAAACAACCCTGCACCCAGGGGGATAATGGCAAAGGTCAAGACTTTAATAATCCGATTAATAATGATCAGGAGTTGACTGGCAGAACGCCGTTTTTGCTTAGCCGAATGGGCCAGCTGCTTGACGAAGCTGCCACTGCCAACCTTGGTGGCCTGGACAATGGCCTTGCCACCGAGAATGACGCTTCCCGAAACCAGCTGGTCATTGGTATTCTTTATGATTGGCGTCGATTCCCCGGTAATCTGAGATTCATCGACTTCCATCCCGGCCGTCTCACGGACTAACCCATCGACGGGTAGCTGATCCCCGCGACCAATCGCGAGCAGATCATCCTCGACAATTTTATCCTGATGCATGGCCGTAAGCTCACCATCTCTAAGAACGTTGATCTGCGCCTCCGAAAGCAACGCTAGCTTATCGACCTGGCGTTTCGAACGAATTTCCTGAAAAATTCCAATCCCAGTGTTGAAAATAACCACACCTAAAAACAGCAAATTTTTATAGCTGCCCGTAAACAGGACAAGGCCGCCCAACAGAATATTGATTAAGTTAAATAGGGTCAATAAATTATCCCTAAATATTTGTTTCACACTCCGCGTTAACGGTGGTAATGGGTCATTCTTTAGCCCGTCAGCCACCCGTTGTTTCACTTCGACCGCAGTTAAGCCTTGGTCGAGTGGTGGCAGGTAACGTTCCGTCATTTAGGCGTCCTCCTTTACCGATTCGTTACCCATATTGTACTCGATAATGCGCTTTCATACCGACTAATCTGTTGCTTTTTTCGGATTCTTAAGCGAAACGCTAGCTGTTAACAGGGCTCGTCAAGAGTGGTTAAATGGAGATGAACCCAATTATACGAGGGAGGAATTACCATGAATCATAAATCATCGGCAGTTATTTTATTTATCCTCTACATTATTTTGCTCGGCTGCATGCTGGCACATCAAGAGATGTTGGCCATGTGGTTGATGACTTTCGGGATGCTGGCAGAAGCCGCAATTAACCTCTACGACCAATTCAAAACTAAAAAGTAAGCGTTGCCAACACTGCTAAATTGGCTTAACATATTATTTATAACCGGATTTTGGCGTTGCCCGCCGACTCGAATCGCTTCCGATATTCGCTCGACCAACGTCCTTAATGCCAAGGAGGAAAAATAATGACACTTACTAACATTGCAGACACCATCAAGCTCGCCGATGGCCATGAGATTCCCGGCTTTGGTTTCGGGACCTACCTCATCAGCGACCAGGAAAGCATGGATACCACCATCAAAGCCGCGTGGGACGAAGGTTACCGGCTGTTCGATACGGCGATGCTTTACCGTAATGAAGACATCTTGGGTGAAACCTTGCACCGCCTCGAAATTCCCCGTCAGGAACTGTATTTGACGAGCAAAGTTGCTGAAGAAGTTCAGGGTTACGACCAAACACTGAAGTCCGTTGAAGGATCTCTGAAACGGCTACAAACGGATTACCTGGACCTATTACTGATTCACTGGCCCGTCCGCGAACATTTCTTCGACACGTGGCGCGCCTTTGAACAATTAAGGGCGGACGGCAAGGTTAAGTCCATCGGGGTCTCCAACTACACCGCGGCACATTTGGACTTACTGGCAACCAAGGCTAAAGAAATGCCGGTCGTTGACCAAGTGGAATACCACCCCTACTTGAATCAGTTGGCGCTTCTGGACTACAACAAGCAGCATAACATCGTAACGGAAGCGTGGAGCCCACTGGGCCGGCGCGCTGTTCTGGGCGACCCAATGATTGCTAAGATTGGAAAGCACCACGACAAGTCCGTCGCTCAGGTTATCCTACGCTGGGAACTCCAACACGGCATCTTACCAATTCCTAAGTCCCAACATCCAGAACGAATCGTCGAAAACACGAAGGTCTTTGACTTCACATTGGATGAAGACGAAATGTCCACGATCGACCTGCTGAACAAGTACCAACGGACCGGGAATGAACCGGAAATCGTGTATGAAACGGGTAAACAATACTAACAATTAGAAAAGACCTGATGGCTGGTGAGAGAATCACTGCCAATCGGGTCTTTTGCTTTAGCCACTATTTTTATCCCTAAAGAAAAGGCACGTATTCCGATCTCGCCAGAATACGCGCCTTCACTCGTCTTTAAAGACTAGTCAATACTGATTTTATGGTTATCTTCAACTTCGGTTTGCTTTGGCAGGGTCAACGTCAAGACGCCATCGGTGAAGCTTGCCTTAACCTGCTTCAAGTCAATGTTTGGCAGATAGAAGGAACGCGCAACGTTTTGGCTGTGACGTTCTTGCCGTAAGATCCGTCCATCATCGTCCTTAGCGGATTGACTGACTTCGGACTTACCGGAGATCCGCAACGTCTCATCGCGGTAATCCACGTGGATATCATCCTTCTTGAACCCTGGCAATTCAGCCGTAACCACGTAGTCCTTGTCGTGTTCAACGACGTCGGTCTTCATGTCACTCTCACCACTAAACATATCGTGACCCAAGTTACCCACTTCGTTAAAGAAATTCATTGGATCAAAGAAATCAAAGTTCCGGTTCATTACATCATTAGCCATAATCAATTAACCCCTTTCTGCTTTGTTTGATTACATTTTCTATAATAGTCAGTATTGGTCAGAATTGCAAATAATTAGCACTCAATTTTTAGAGTGCTAATTACGTTTCTGCATTGTTGACATAAAAGCATTCTATTTTCTGGTAGATTAACTCTTTAGTTTTCAAAGGTCAAAGATATTGGTTAAAGGTCAAAGATCATTTAATCCCTCTATACTTATACCAATGTAAAAAAAGCGTTTTGAGTCTCATGCTTTAGCGCGGCTTAATCAAATCTTTAGTAATCCAGACAACTTGAAAAAATTCTCCCCTTGAACATCGCTAATTTTAGCCAGCAAAAAAGCACCCAACATCTCTGTCAGGTGCTTCACCGCAAGTAACGCGATTAGCTTTTAGTAAGTTTCTTGGTCGTTATCCTTAGGAACAACAATCTTTTCGCCCAAGGCGTCGGCTAAGTCTTGCAAAGCCGCTTCACGGGTTGGTACAACGTCCATGTTAAAGAGAATGGAGTCGATATCCCCACCAGCAAAGTCAAATTGTTCAAAGTAAACATAAGGATCGTGATCGTCGTCATTTTCCAAGAAGTGCTTTGTTACTGCCTTAGAGAGAGCCGTTGCCCAAGCTAGGTCCTTCATCTTTGGTAAGTCCTTCTTCGTCACAAATCCTGGCGTCAAAATCAATTCTGCCGCCTTTTCGACGTCGGCCGTTGGAATCTCAATGGTTGGCGCAACTTCTTCGTCCTTTGGTGTTTCTGCCATAATCAAAATCTCCTTTGATGTTACTAGTTTTAGTCTAGTCCTTTTTGGTGAAAACGTTAAGTATCTCATTTCTCAAAGTTAATCCAATTATTTTGCCCTGTTCGGTTGCCAGGCGAATGCTTTGAGAGTAAAATTTGGTTCAATCTACTCACTATAAAAAGGCGTGCAGACGCGCTATAATAAAGAGATAGAATTAATGAAATGAGGAATGATGTGTGGATAGCGGTCAGATAGTTGTGAACCTAATTATTATTTTAATTACCTTCTTCTTTGCAGCTTTCTTTGTTGCTTGTGAATTTGCCTTAGTACAGACCCGGCCTAGTGCTTTAGAGGAAAAAATTGCCGAACGAGACAAGCCGTCGGTCAAGCTCAACCGGGCCATGAAAATGGTAACCAATTTAAATGAATATTTATCAACGACCCAAGTGGGGGTCTCACTCGCCGGAATCATCTTAGGGTGGATCGGTGAAACCTTCTTCGTTGACCTTTTGCTGGACGGAATAGCGCCAGCGCACCTGAACACGGCAACGACCCACACCATTAGTGTGATTGTCGGGGTGCTCCTGTTGACTTACTTAGAAGTGGTCTTCACGGAAATTGTTCCAAAGAACATCTCGATCGACATGCCAATGAAGGTCTTGATGTTAATCGTGACACCACTGCACTACTGCCACATCCTGTTCTATCCGTTCGTCTGGTTACTCAACACCAGTGCGTCCGGGGTCGTTCGACTGATGGGACTGAAGGTTGCTAACGAAAGTGACGAAGTCTTCTCGCAAGCCGAAATTTTAAACCTGTCACGGAGCGCCGTGGAAGGTGGGCAACTGGAGAAGAACGACTTGGTCTACATGCAACGGGCCTTCGAGTTAAACGATAAGGTCGCCAAGGATATCATGATTGACCGGACCCAGCTGGAAGTTATCGACATCACGTCGAGCGTCAAGGAAGCATTGAATGTCTACCTGCAGGAACGGTTCAGTCGGTTGCCAGTCGTTGCCGATGGCGATAAGGATAAAGTCCTCGGTTACGTCTACAACTACGATTTGATTCGTCAACAACAGGTCGACTCCTCAGTGCGCGTGGATAAATTGATTCGTGATATTTCTACGACCCCCGAGACGACGCCTATCACCGAAGTCTTACAACAAATGATCAAGAAACGGACCCCAATCGTCGTCGTTGTTGACGAATACGGGGGGACCTCCGGGATCATTACCGATAAGGATATCTACGAAGAGTTGTTCGGGACCGTCCGCGATGAAATCGATGACGCCAACGATCAGTACATCTTCAAGCAACCTAATGGCACCTTCCAAGTTAACGGTAAGATGACGACCTACGACTTCGAGCGGTACTTCAACACCGATATTAAAGGCTTTGAAACCACCGAAACCGTCACGATGGCCGGGTTTATCATTGATAATTACCCGAACGTCAAGGTTAACGATGTCATCCAGCTGAAGAACTTCGACTTGAAGGTTCTGGATTACGAAAATTCATTTATCAATTGGTTAGAGGTCACGGTCAACCCGCCACAGAAGCAGATTGCCACGACTGAAACTAGCGATGATGACAACGACAAATAACGAAGATTAACCAAAACCGCCGCCCAATTGGGTGACGGTTTTTTGATGCTTTCGAATCAACGCATGATGGCTTCACTTACGCGTCAACATCCCCGCTACCAGATAACCGGCACCACCGACCAAGCAGGCCAGTGAAGCCCACCAGAAGGCACTCGTTAGGCTAACTGAGATTACGTTAGGCAGCATGAGGCCAATGACAACAAGTCCACTCCAGAAGCGCACAGAGCGGTAAAATTTGCGATTAAAGCGCATAGTCTGATCAGCCTCTCTTTCTTTTCCCATTGTAAGCTTGACGACGACCAAAATCACGGTCAAGTTTGACACCCACCGCCAACTGTTCCCATAATAGAGCGTTGTCTTTTTCAGAAAGGAAGTCCCGCGCCATGGACATGGCCCAACTAACCACGCAAATTCTCCTGATGTTCCTACTAATGGGTATCGGCCTGTTAACCAATAAGCTTGGCTTCATGCACGGTCAGACGGCGACAGACCTGACCAATATTCTCCTGTATATCGTTTCCCCCTGCTTGATTGTGAATGCCTTTGAACAGGATTTCTCGACCAGTCGGCTGCAGAGCCTCGGTCTGGTTCTCTTGGGAATTCTGCTGACCTATGGCCTCATGGTGCTCATCACCAACCTCGCCTTCAACCGTGTTGCGGACCCTAATCTGCGACGTATCATGCGCTTTGGTGCGGTCTACTCCAACGCCGGCTTCATGGGAGTCCCTCTGGCTAGCGCGTTGTTCGGCAGTACCGGCGTCTTCTTTGCCGTCGCCTCCCTGGCTGCCTTTAATATTTTCTGTTGGACGCACGGTATCGCACTATTTACGCCGCGTGAAAAGGGCGAACCCATCAATTGGCGGCAAATTCTGCTCAATCCCAACATTATCGCAATCATCGTGGGTCTAGCCATCTTCATCAGTGGCTTTCACCTGCCAAGTCTGCTGAATCATGCGGTAACCGACGTGAGCTCTATCAACACACCCTTATCAATGATCGTCATTGGGAACAGCTTGGCCGCGGTCAAATTCAATCGTGACTCTCTTAATCAACGCCTCTGGTGGCCGTTGCTCTGCCGGAATCTCTTGTTTCCAGTTATCGATATCGTGATCTTGCGGGCCTTTGGGATCAGTGGGATTCCCCTCTACACAACGGTACTGATGGCCGCTTGCCCCGTTGCTGGTAATGTCGTGTTGTTCACGCTCAAAGCCCATGGGGACACGAGTCCCGCCGTAACGTTGATGAGTATTTCGACGATTTTTAGCGTCGCCACGATTCCTGTGGTCTTTGCATTAAGTAATCTCTAAGGTCTGTCGACTGCCGTGATGGTGGTCACGGCATTTTTTCATGCACGCATTCAAAAGTTCCCCGAATCGTGGTGACTTTTCCCAGCAGCGATTGGTATACTAGTTGATATTGAGACCGCTAACAAATAGGAGGAACACTATGGCACCCTTGAAACTAACTGAGGGCCGGCCCATCAAACAAATTATTATTTTTTCACTGCCCTTGATTGGCGGCTCCCTCTTTCAACAACTCTATAACTTTATCGACACCCTCATCGTTGGCCGATTGATCGGCGTCGATGCCGTGGCCGCAATTGGGGCCTACTATCCCCTGAGTTTTCTGATTATGGGTTTCGTGCAGGGAACCTGTATTGGCTACAGTATCCCCCTCTCTCACAGTGTGGGTGAGGAGAATCACGCCGCCGTTCGGCAATACCTGACCAATGCTGTATGGCTCTGCCTGGCACTTGCCGTGATTCTGACGCCGCTGATGGTGGCCCTGACACCGACCCTACTGACTGCTCTACATACGCCGAACCAGATTCTTCAGTTGACCATTATCTTTACGACTATCTCGTTTCTGGGGATTCCGGCCAATATTCTCTTTAATTACTCAGCGGACGCCCTGCGATCCTTTGGTGACGCGGTCCATCCGCTCTACTTTCTAATTGCCTCACTGGTGGTCAATGTGATTCTTGACCTGATATTCATCCTCGTTTTCCATTGGGGGATTGCCGGGGCCGCCATCGCCACCGTCATCAGTGAATTCATCGGCGGTCTGCTCAACCTGACCGTCTTTCCAAAATTCAACCTGGGCTTGACCCGCAAGGATTGGGCGTTAAACTGGGCCCGGATGAAGAAAATGAATCTGATTGGTCTACCGATGGGCTTTGAATACTCCGTCTCCGCCATTGGGGCCATCGTGATGCAGGACGCCATTAACCTTCTGGGAACCAGCATCATTGCGGCCCAATCCGCCGCCGAAAAGATTCGTCAGCTCTTTACGTTGCCGATGGAAAGCGTTGGGGCGGCAATGGCCACCTACCAGGCCCAGAACTTTGGGGCCAAGCAACGCGGTCGAATGAAACGAGGGATCATCGACGGGGTCTGGATTCAAGTGATCTACTCCGCCGCAGCCTTTATCATTATTAACCTGGTCAAGACGCCACTAGTGACCGCCATCATTGGTCCAGGTCACCCGGACATTATCCGTGAAGCCAATTACTACATTATCATCATTAGTTGTTACTTCCCGGTTCACGGGATTCTGATGATCTTCAGAAACACCTTACAGGGTTGGGGCCACAGCTTCTACGCTATCTTCTCTGGCATGGGTGAGTTGATTGGGCGGACCGCTGCCGGTTGGCTCTCCATCGCCGGCTTTGGTTTCACCGCTATTGCCTACGCCAACCCACTGGCCTGGGGGCTCGCACTGGCCTACTGTATCTTTATGGTTATCCGCGTCTTTCGACGGAAAAACTTCTTAGATGATTAGTTAATAAGTGTGGGACAGCGGAACCGTCTAGTGGAACACGTTTCAACTATAGTGAATTTTTGCATAAAAAATGGACCCGAGATGTAAAAATCTCGGGTCCATTTGTATTAATAATTTAAACTTTACACGAAACAGCTTACCGGTTAGCCTTAGGAATCCGCAGTGCTAACACGAACCCAACGATAGCCAACGCAAACGTGAAGAAGAAGCCATAGTGGGCCCCGTTGACGAATGCACCGGCAGCGTTGTTCGCACCGTTCGCCATGTAGGCTGCTTGACCGATACCTAACAGACTGGTGGCAATCGCCGTCGCAATCGCCCCAACAATCTGCTGTAAGGTGTTCATGATGGCACTCCCGTCGGCCGCAATTGGACCAGTCAGGGAGTTTAATCCATACGTCTGTGATGGTGACATCGCTAGCGGTGCCCCAATCATCAAGATGATGTGGGCCATGATGACGTACCAGATGGCACTGTGCGTGCTGGTAAAGGCCAACATCAATGCCCCGACCATCGAGATGATAAAACCGATACGGGCAGGCATTTGCGCACCCACCCGGTCATACATCCGGCCAGCAACGGCTGAAATAACCGCGTTCATAATCCCACCGGGGAACATGATGATCCCGGTCAAGGCAACTGGAACTAACAGTCCCTTTTGAATATACATAGGTAACAGGTACATTGCAGATAAAATAATTCCGAAGTTGATCATGACCAAGCTAGCCCCGATTCGGAATCCAGGAATTCCAAAGGCCCGCAGGTTCAAGATTGGCTTGTCCATCGTCAATTGACGATGCGTATACCATGCCAAGACAGCCAAACCAACAACTAAGGACCCAATCACGGCAGCTGAGCCCCAGCCCCGGTCACTAGCCAAGCTGACCCCGAGCACTAAGCTCCCAAAACCAACCGTTGACAGTAGGATTGATAAGAAATCAACCTTGGGACGCGTGACTTCAGCGATGTTTGTCAGTGACGATACCGCGAAGATAAAGGCAATAATCAGAAATGGCACAAACAGCCAGAAAATCCACCGCCAAGAAGCAATCCCCAGCACGATACCAGCTAAGGTAGGTCCAACGGCTGGTGCGAACATGATGACCAGTCCGACCATCCCCATGGCAGCCCCCAACTTATAGGGTGGGAAAATCTGCATGGCAACGGTGAACATCAGTGGCAAGATCAGCCCAGTCGCAATCCCCTGAATCATCCGACCAAACAATAAGACACCAAAACCTGGTGCAGATGCAGAGATGATCGCCCCAACCATAAAGTCAATCAAGGCAAACAGAATCACTTGCCGCGTTGTAAACCATTTCGTAATAATACTGGATAATGGCAGGACAATCCCGACCATTAACATATAACCCGTAACCAACCACTGAATCGTGGCGGTCGTTACGCCTAATTGCGCCATTAATTGTGGCAATGCAATATTTAAGGACGTTTCGGAAAACATCCCGACAAAGCCCCCGATGAGCATCCCCATCATGGCTAGCATTGGGTGGGCAACTTGTACTCGCGCTTTTTTAGCCACGTTCTCTTGGCTACTTTGTACAGAATCCATTTTGTTTTCACACTCGCTTTCATTTTAAACACAATGGATTACTCTACCAGAAAAAAACAATCTTCGTAAGCACAAATTTTGAAAATATTAAAGGTAACCGGTTTCATCGCCAATTTCTTACCTATTTATTACTTTCTACGACTTTAAGGCCGTAATCTGGTCCCGTATTTCTTTGAGCCGTTGAGTATCCAACTCCGGCGCCATCATCAATTGATCATATTCAAATTGTAATCGTGGTAAGTCGGTTGCTGGCGTTCCCTGTGCCGTCTGTTCCGGATCAATCAACTTCTGGTCGGTCAATTCTAGCACCCGCGTTGCCACCTTTTCCCGGAAGGTCTGATCATGTGCAACGAACAAGACCGTCCCCGGGTAACCAACTAAAAAGTCTTCGAGCGCTTGTAGCGCTGGCAAATCCAGATAGTTGGTCGGCTCATCGAGGATCAGCAGGTTGCTGGCACTGACCAGAATCGTCAGCAGTTGGAGCTTGACCTGCTCGCCCCCGCTGAGGTCGCCAATCAGTCGGTCGTAAAAGCTAGCGGTCAACCCAAAAGCACCCATCACTTGCCGCGTCCGATTTTCATCTAACGCCGTAGCCCGCCGTAAGACGTGCCACACCGTTTGACCGGTCGGTAACTGCGTCATATCCTGATGGAAGTAGCCCACGCGAGCACTGGGAGCTAATCGCGTCCCCGGCGTCTGGTTCAAAATAGCCGAAATCAGCGTCGACTTGCCGCTACCATTGGGCCCGGCCAAGGCAACCCGCTCTCCCGGACGAATCCGCAACTTCACGTGGTGGAGCAGGTCATGCTTTCCCCGTTTCAGGTGCAGGTCCTCTACCGTCATGAGGTACTTTCCCACGACTGGCGGCAGATCGGTTGCGACGAGCTTCAAAGCAGCCGTCTCATGCGGCTTCACGGCTGTGGTCTGACGATCTGCCCGTTCCCGCAAGGCCCGTGCGCCGCGTTCCATCTTACCGGCGTTCTGTTCCCGTACCTTCTTAGAGTTCGACCGTTCGGCAGCACTCATGCTTCGACTCCCCTTACGAATCCGGTCGGCCTTTTCATGGCGGGCCTGAACAGCCTGTCGCAGTTCTTTTCTTTCCCGCTGTTCATTCTGATACCGATCCAGCGCGTTATGCCGTTGCTGTTCGCGTAAGGCCGTGAACTCGGCAAACCCACCGTTGTACTGCGTATAGATTTTTTCCGTCAACGACCAGATCTGCGTGGCTACCGCCGTTAACAGGTCCCGGTCATGCGAGATCAGCAACAGTAACCCATTGAAGTGTTTGAGCTGTTGGGTCAGCCACCGTTGATGTTCATCATCGAGATTGGCGGACGGTTCATCTAAAATTAAAATCGCTGGGCGCTGCGCTAGGGCAAACCGGACCCGATCCAACATGCTCTGCCCACCGGAACGCCCCCGTGTAGGGGCAATCTGTGGCACCAGCGTGACGTCATCGGTCACGATTCGTTGGCCATCAAAGTCCGTATCAATGCCGGCAATAATCCGTGCCAGGGTCGTCTTTCCTGTACCGTTGGCGCCTACTATACCGATGCGTTCACCAGTATGTGCCGTCAGTTGGTCCACGCTAAACAGCGTTTCTCCGACGATTGTTTTCGTTAAGTTATTTAAAGTAATTTGTGTCAAAGAGTCGTCCCCCTTTTGAAAGCAGGGATCGATGGCTGGCAAATAAAAAAGTGGCCGCATTTCCCGTCCGGAAATGGCACCCACTGATTGCGTTTGGCAATTCAGTCGGCGGAACCATCAATCCCAATTGCAGGCCCACTCCACCCCTCTAAACGGTGGTGAAGCTGACAAACATTTGAGAGTGATTAGTTACGCATCGGCTGAATACCTCGTTCTTTCTTAAAGTACGAATAGAATAGCATACCGTTACGCCTTTGACAAGCAGCCCCCGTTTTTTTACTAATTTCTCGTGAAAACTTATCAGCATTCCCGGTGAATTTCGAGTACACTAAGGATAAACGAACAGCCGAAATCGGAGGGAAATTTTATGCAACCATTACGTATTTTATTCATCTCTATTGAAGGCAACACCCGGAACTTCGTCGAAAATTTAACGACCTACGCTACCAAGCAGCATGCCCAAAATGCCGAATTACCAGAAATCACAGCTACTGAAATCAGTGAAGCCAGTGACTTTGTTGCTGAAACACAGCCTTACTTCTGCTTTGTCCCCACCTATCTCGATGGGGGTAACGGTATCGACAACGGCGTCAAGGAACTCATGACTAACGTTTTAGGCGAATACATCGACTACGCCACCAACGCCCAGCATTTAATCGGTGTCGTCGGCAGTGGTAATCGTAATTTTAACGAACAATACTGCCTGACCGCTAAACGGTATGCCAAGAAGTTCGACGCCCCATTCATCGCAAACTACGAACTCCGTGGCGTCCCGCGCGACGAAACCCGTGTTTATAACGCCTTAGTTACCCGAATGAAGGAAGTCTCTATCCATGACTAATCCAACACTAACAACCCTATTGAATCACCGTAGCATTCGAAAGTTTACCGATGAGAAGTTAACGACGGCCGAAGTCACGACCCTAGTGGACGCCGCGCAACACACGCCAACCAGTACCTTCTCACAACAATACAGTATTATCAGTGTCACTGACCCTGAAAAGTTGGCGGTCCTGGGTGACATCACCGGCCATCACTGGCTCGAAAAATCTGGCCACTTCTTCTTGTTTTTAGCCGATCAATACCGCAACTCACAATTGGTCACAGCGACACCGGCCACCATAGCCAACCTGCACAGCACGGACAAGTTCTTAGCCAGTATCTTTGATGCCAGCATCGCCGTGGAAGCCATGGTCGTTGCCGGTGAAAGCATGGGCCTAGGCAGCACGATCATGGGCAGTATCTTAAACGATGTGCCTCGCTTAATTGACTTGTTCCATTTGCCAGAGTTGACCTTCCCCGTTTTCGGACTCGCCGTGGGTCATCCAGCGGAGAAACCTGAATGCAAGCCCCGGATGCCACAAGAATTGATTCATTTCACCAATGATTACCAGCCATTGACCGCCGATAGCGCGCCGTTAGCTGCCTATAACAAGGTCATAACGGACTACTATCAGAAACGTGGCGATCATCCGAACGCAGAGTCATTCACCCATCACGTGGCAAATGAATTGGCGCGTGATCCAAAACAACGTGCAAAATTAAACCAGGCGCTTGAGTACCAAGGATTCTTACAACACCATTAAGTGTCAGTCGGGATGTCTCGCAGTCGTGAGACATCCTTTTTTGATGCATTACAAATTTGGATCAAATGCCGCCAGTAAGTCACTCGGATCGACTACTGGCATGGCACCAAACCGACCGCTCAAATAGTCTTTCAGCCAGCCCTCTGCTGGCACATCGACAAAATCGAAGAGTGACACCAGTTGGCTTTCGCCCCGATAATCCTTCTCCGCCAAGTAAATCTGATCAACGCGAAGGTGTTGACTCATCAATGCCGGTTGGTTCGTGGTTAGGATGACTTGGCTGGTATTCGCCACTGAATTAAATAGGGCTAGGAGCGCTGCTAAGGCCGTTGGATGAATCGCGCCCAATCGGTTATCGGTCAGAATTGTTTGCGGGTGCTCGGCATGCTGGGCGGTAATCAAGGCCAATCCCAGTACGACTAGCTGCTGCATACCCATTGACGCACTAGTCAGTGGCAATTCCTCGCGACCAATGACGGCTCCCTCCTCATCATACTTTTCATAGACCAGATACAGGTCTGGGCGCGTAACCGCCGACCCATCTAGAAATTGAATTGCCACTTTACGCTGGGTGATTCCGGCAACTTCACTGCCCACGGCTCTCAGAAACTGGGCCATTTGACTGTGGACCCACTCATTATCTAGTGCATGCCCACTGGGATGCTCGTTTAAAATAATCAGGTCATCATTGAACCACTCGAAGACGGTGATGGCTGGCCGATAGTTCCAGTCCTGTAGCGCATAGAGCATCAGTGCATTGGGCCGGACACGTTGGGTTACCGGTAACAATCCTTCCGGCACCACCGTCATGGTGCCCTTCTCTCGTGCAAATAACACCTTATAGTCATCCCCGGCCGCAACGCTCAACATCTCATTCACAATTTGTGTCGCCGTGTAGCTGAATGCATAGCGGTACTGCTGATCATCGCGGGTAAAGTTCACCATAAACGTGGTCCGTTTGCTCGCAGATCCCCGATCAAACCGAAAAGGCTCGTAGGGCAGGTTATCCGTAATCTGTTCCGTGGGCCCCACGACCATCTGGCGCATCCGTTCCAGTCCGGCCAATACGGTACTTTTGCCGGCACCATTCGCACCAAAAATGGCCGCACTTTTCAGAAGGCTCAGTTCAGGCTTAATCGGCACCGTATTTTCATGGGCCCACTGCTGGACGCCACCCCCGGTCTCCATTGAAAGCGTGGCGGAATCCTTGAACGAACGAAAATTACCCAACGTGAAGTCGATTAACATGACAAAGCCTCCCCTTTTCTTAGCATATTACGCCTGTTCACGTGATAAGCAATGACTTTCACCTTGTTCTGCTAAATCCGCTATTACAGAGTTTATAAAACCGTTACCTATCCCTTCACATCAAGGCCGGTCGTCACATCCCATCATTAGTTAATAAACTAGTTTAGTTAGACTAAAAAAGGGTAACTTCATGAAGAAGTTGCCCCTTAACTCAACAATTCAAATCAGCCCAATTGACTTACTTTAATCGTGCCTGATTCAGCCGATTGCGCACCATAACCGCTGCCAGTGCCAGTAACATCAGCAACGTCACTGACCCGAACAGGTCTCGGTAACTCCCATACTCGATCAAAAGGCCCCCGTACAGTGGCCCAATTGCCCGACCGAAGGAAATCGCCATGTTATAGATTCCTTGAAATTTCCCTTTGTCGTTGTCACCGGCCAGCTTGTCGATCCACGCTGGAATTCCGGGAAACCCAATCATTTCCCCAATGGTCAAAACGACCATTGTCACGACGAACATCGCGTAGGTCTTGGCAAAGACCAGAATCAGGAAGGACAGGATGAAGATCAGCGACCCCGCGGCAATCTGGGAACTCATCTTAAAGTAGCCGCCCAAACGGTTAGCGATGGGTTGCCCGAAGACGATCATCAAACCATTCAGCGTCCACAATAAACTATAGTGCTCGAATGAGATGCCCAGGTTGGTCATGTGAACGGAAATCACACTTTCCCACAGCGTGTAGCTCATGTACAGGCAAAAGACCATGACCGCAATCAGCCAAATCAGATTTAACTGTGCAGGCTTGGCTGTCTTCTGCTCGTGGTGCTGGGTCTTGGTGGTAATCTTCATTCGGAAGTCCGCCAAGATAATCAGTAAGAGTGCTGTGTAACAGATGCTAGCAGCGATGAAAACCAGCTGAACACCGTGGTCCATCAGGTACCCAACCATTAGCGTGCCAACGACGACCCCCAGGTTCATCCCAATATATAAGTAATTAAATACCCGGCGACTGCTGATGGTCGTGACGTTGGCAGCAAACGAGTTGACCACGGTCATCACGACCCCATCACCCAAACCGATAAACAGTAGCATGATGCCAAAGATTGGCCAACCGTGAAAGAAGATCAGAATCAGCATAGGGATAAAGGAACACAACGTTCCTAAAATAGCCGACTTAAATGGTGACCAGTTATCGAAGAGCCATCCCCCGAGCCAATTCCCTAAAATCATGCACAACGACATCCCTAACAGGGCGATGCCGGCTAACGTCAGCGTTTGGTGTAATTGGTTATGCATATAGACCGTCGTCAACGGCCACATACACGCCGCGGCCGCGTTAAGTAACAGCGTTGCCGAAAGAATCCCGACCAGGCTGACTTCCTTGTTGCTTTTCCACATTTAAGGTACCTCACTTGTTTGAATTCTGCTTTCCATTGTCGCATATTTTATAGGGAAAGAAAACCACAACGCTCATCGGGCCCAGTAAAGCAACTTTTTAAATTTAATTTTATTCATTTTATGTATATTACAAAAAAGATTGGCTAACTTGATTTGAGTCAAGTTTTTCCCAGCCGCCTGACCGTATACTAGGTTATGTAATCAAGACAAACGAAATAGCCGAAGGAGGTTTTCATGATGCGTAAAGTCACAATGAAATTAGACGACCTGACCTGCCCGTCTTGCATGACTAAGATTGAAGGCGCGCTGAGCAAGAAGAACGGCGTGGAAAACGTCAAGGTCCTCTTCAATGCCAGCAAGGTCAAAGCCGAATTCGATGACGCAACCGTTTCTGCCGAGGATCTCGCAACCGTCGTCACCGACTTAGGCTATGCCGTTCAAAGTAGTAAGGTTAAGCAACTTTAGTTAAAACACAACACAGGAGGTTTTTGATTATGAGTAAAGTAACGATGAAATTAGATGCACTGACCTGCCCATCTTGCATGACCAAGATCGAAGGCGCATTGAGCAAGAAGACTGGCGTGGAAAACGTCAAGGTCCTCTTCAATGCCAGCAAGATCAAGGCTGAGTTCGACGACAGTCAAGTAACCGCCGAAAGCCTAGCAGACACGGTAACCGACCTCGGTTACGTCGTTCAAAGTTCTAAAGTAAAAGCCCTCTAATCCCCCACCCACATTTGAAAGGAAGTTTACCTATGACAAACACCACCATGACCGTTGAAGACCGCTACACTGCCGAACAAGCCCAAACGGAACACGACCACCACGTTCCAACTGCAGGCGCGATGACCAATCACATCCTATCTAACCTGCACATTTCCATTGTTAAATTCCATCAAGTTCGTTGGTCCGTCAAAGGCCCACTGGCCTTGAGCGTTCGTAGCCTGCTCAGTGACTACATCGACACCTACCGCAAGCAATTCGACGCTCTAGGTGAACTACTCCTGGATGAGGGCGAGATCGTCTCGACCACGACCAAGGAATTCCACGACTACAACATGCTCCAAGAAAGTGGCGCTAAGAAGTACCTAACCGCCGAAGAACAAGTCAGTGAACTGGTTCACGACGCAGATACCCATAACCTCTTCATCGACCGGGCCATCAAGCTCGCCGAAAAGGAAGAACGCCCCGCACTGGCTAGCTTCTTGACCACGCTGCGCGGAACCAACAACCACATCATCCGTGAGCTGCAAGCCCTACTGGGCAACGACGCTCGCGATGGTCTGGACGAAGAAGACGATGATGATGATGACTAGTCTATGGGTTTAGTGCTGTCGCCTGCGGCTGCCAGGGATTGTGCCTGCTGTGGGGAACGCCTACAGCCTTAAGAGCAGGCTTCCTCCGGCTAAATTAACAGCTAATCCCATGCGCCAACTCAGTCATCAGCACTCGCCATTTCTTCCAGTCAACTCTTAAATTACATCATACAATCTAAAACCGTGAAGCCACACTGCGAGGTGACTTCACGGCTTTTAATTTACGTCAAAATTAGCTTATCACGCACAAAAACTGCCAATTAACGTTACGCGATGATAGCGCTAACTAGCAGTTTTTGTGCATAAACATTTTTTTCTGGAAATTGCCCTATTTCAAATAGATCATGTAGGAGAAGGTCCAAAAAGTTTTGCTCAAAGATGTACAATAGTCTTAGCTTCTGATTGAGGAGATAATTAGAATGACAACTTTACCAAAATACACGCAAACTAAACAAACGGTGACGCTGAATTATCCACAGCATCCCCTTCAGCTCACCATCGTGACCCCAGCTATCATCCGGGTCTTTGAAAATCGCGGTGACGACGGGCAATCCTATGCCATCGAGGGCAATAAGGAACAATCGACCGACTACACCTTTACCGATGCCGGCGATCACTACGAATTAAAGACCAGTGCCCTGACGCTGAAATTAGATGCTGATCGTCACGTGGACGCTTACGACGCCAACGGCAATGCCCTCGTCACCGACTACCGCGGCGACCGGCAACTCCTCGACAAGGGGATCGACAAGGTTCATCAACAGTTAGTCGAAGCCGAAGGTCACAGCGTCACGAAATCCACGGTCAAGTCCGACACGGGCTACTACGAAGTCGTCAAGGCCCTCGCCCCCGACGAACACCTCTATGGTCTAGGCGACAAGACCGGCTACCTCGACAAGCGGGGCTTCGAATACGACAACTGGAACGTGGATAACCCCGCTCCCCAACTCGAAAACTTTCCCAACCTCTACAAGTCGATTCCAGTCATGCTAGGCTTAAAGAACGGCCACCCCTATGGCTTGTTCTTCGACAACACCTACAAGAGTCACTTCGACATGGGCAAGGAAGACACTCACTACTACTTCTACTCCGCCGTTCAAGGCAACCTAGACTACTACATCATTGGTGGGCAAACGTTGAAGGACGTCGTTACCAACTATACCTATCTCACTGGACGGGTACCGTTACCTCAGAAATGGACGCTGGGTTACCAGCAATCCCGTTGGGGCTATAGTGCTAGCCAGGCAGAAGTTCAGTCCATTGCGGACGGCCTGAAGAAGTACGACCTCCCCTGCGACGCCATTCATTTCGACGTCGACTACATGGAAGGCTACCGAGTCTTCACCTGGGACAAGGCTAAATTTGAAGGTGACCCCAAGGCCTTCGTGGCCAAGCTCAAGCAAAATGGCATCAAGGTTATTCCGATCATTGATCCTGGGGTCAAGCAGGATCCGAACTACCCCATCTATGCAGAAGGCATCAAGCAGAATTACTTCGTAAAGACGCCGGACAACAAAGTCTATATCAATAAAGTTTGGCCCGGCGACTCTGCCTTCCCCGACTTTGGCCGGCCAACGGTTCGCAAATGGTGGGCAAACAACAATAAATTCCTAACGGACAACGGGGTTGGCGGGGTCTGGATCGACATGAACGAACCCGCAACCTTTGAGGGCAACATCCCCGACGATGTGGTCTTCAGCGACCAGGACACGCCATCGACTCACGCCAAGATGCACAACGTTTACGGCCACAACATGGCCAAGGCCACTTATGAAGGCCTGAAGAGTCAGCAAGGACGGCGGCCATACGTCATCACCCGGGCGGCCTACGCTGGGACCCAGAAGTACTCAACCGTCTGGACTGGGGATAACCAGAGTATCTGGCCACACATTCAAATGATGATTCCTCAGCTCTGCAACTTAGGACTGAGCGGTTTCAGTTTTGTCGGCACCGACATCGGGGGCTTTGCTTCCGATACCAACGCCGAACTGCTGACCCGGTGGATTGAAGCTGCCATCTTCAGTCCTTTACTGCGGAACCACGCGGCAATGGGCACCCGGCGGCAGGAGCCCTGGGCCTTCGGTGAACCGACACTATCGATCTACCGCAAGTACCTGAAGCTCCGCTACCGCTTCATCCCCTACCTGTACGACTTATTCGCGCAGGAAAGTCAGAACGGTCTCCCCGTCATGCGGCCATTGGTTCTGAACTACGAGGACGACCCACGAACCCGCGACTTAAACGATGAATACATGGTTGGCGACGACGTGTTAGTCGCCCCAATCGTTCAGAAGTCGCAGATCAAGCGGCTGGTCTACCTGCCAGCTGGCAAATGGATCGACTTCTGGAACAATCGTGAATACACCGGTAACCAGGACATTGTCGCCGATGCCCCACTGGATAAGTTGCCCCTATTTATCAAGGAAGACACTCTCTTGCCATGGGGTGCACCAGTCAGTCATATCAGCGAGGAACCCGATACGACCATGACCTTCAAGCTCTTCGGTAATGCCGGTACCTACACTCACTACCAAGATGACGGTCTCGACTTCAATTATCAAAACGGTGAATTCAACCGCTACGAAATCACCGTCAAGGATGGTCAAGTGGCCGTTGACTTGCTACACCACGGTTACGACCCTGCCTACCAGACGATTACGGTTGATCTGCCAGACAGCAGTGTGACGTTGACTTACGACCGTGCCAGCGATGGTTACCGGTTGAAATAACAACTGACTTCATTATGATAAGGTTAAATTGATGTGAGCTGTCCGCACTGCGGCTGCCAGAGGTTCCACCTGCTGTGGGGACGCTCCAGCCTAAGAACCGGGCTTCCGACTCGACTTGAAGCCACGAAAAAGCCGTGTCTCCAAGCTCGCCTGTGCTGTAAACTGGCAAAAAACACCAGTTAACACCACCGCCACGGCTGGCTACACCTCTGGCCTCCTTCGGCTAAGCTTGATTTTACCAATTCAATTGAAAAGTCATAACTTCACTAATAATTTCAAGAACCACCACAATGTTGTCCGGCATTGTGGTGGTTTTTTGATATCTATTGGCATGACTTCCTACAGTCTACTATTCATCGTTAACTACTGTCTGAGCTGGAAGAGATTGTGGATGAAGCCGACACAGGTCACAATTCTCACTTTATTTGAAATAAATCGGCCAACTTGATTCGCATCAAGTTAATGTTCCCCGTTCCCAGGCATAATGAATACATAAACGAGGAACACAAAAACCTTAAATAACTTAGACAAAGAAAGGATCGTTATCTTATGGCATTTCAACGTTATATTTATTCTCACACCAACCCTATTACCTTCTGGTCCGCCGGCTTAATTATCCTCGGCTTCCTCAACACCTGGTTCACCAAGGTGCCCTACGTCACCGACACCGCCTGGATCATCGCGTCCGTTATCGCCGCAGCTCCCATTGTTCTACGGGCCATCAGTGCTTTGAAAGCCAAAGTCTTCAGTATTGAATTACTGGTCGGCATCGCCGTTATCGGGGCGTTTGCCATCGGCGAATTTGAAGAATCAGCCATTGTAACGTTCCTGTTTCTCTTCGGTTCCTACCTGGAACAAAAGACACTGGCCAAGACGCGGGGCGCGATTCAATCCCTGACTGAAATGGCCCCAACCACGGCACTGCTGGTCGGCGACGATGGTGCGACTGAAGAAGTCGATGTCGATGACCTAGAGGAAGGGAACATCGTCCTCGTCAAGGCCGGTGGCCAAGTTCCCGTCGATGGTAAAGTCGTCAGCGGTACTGGTTACGTCAACGAATCTTCCATTACGGGTGAATCTCGGCCCGTCAACAAGGCCGATGGTGACGGCGTTTACTCCGGGGCCATGGTCGAAAGCGGTACGCTGCAGATTGAAGCCACCCAAGTTGGGGACGAAACAACCTTTTCCAAGATTATTGAACTGGTCGAAGAAGCCCAAGACACCAAGTCTCCTGCCGAAAAGTTTATCGACAAGTTTGCCCAATACTATACGCCAGCCGTCCTGGTCATTGCTATCCTAGTCTTTGCCTTCTCTCAAGATCTCCGGTTAGCCATCACGGTCCTCGTGCTCGGTTGCCCTGGGGCCCTGGTTATCGGTGCGCCAGTCTCCAACGTGGCTGGGATCGGTAACGGCGCCAAAAATGGGATTCTTATCAAGGGTGGCGACGTGGTCGAAAGCCTCGCCAAGGTCGATACAATTGTCTTCGATAAGACCGGGACATTAACAACCGGTAAGATGGATGTTGCTAGCATGAAGCAATACACGGGCGACTCTGACTTATTAGGGGCCATCGCTCAGGTCGAACAGACCTCTGATCATCCCCTGGCTACGGCTATCACGAGTCATCTCGCTGCCCACATGCCGGCTGACGCATCAACCATGACCACTGAAACCATCAAGGGTCGCGGCATGATTGGCCAATGGCACGACGAACCCCTCTATGTCGGTAACGCCGCACTGTTGAAGGACAACGGCATTACGTTAACGGATACACAATTAACTGATTTACACGAGATGCAAGACGACGGCCAATCCACGGTATTGGTTGGCTACCAAGGCCAATTAGCCTTCATCCTCGGCGTCGCTGACACGGTTCGGACAGAAGTCCCCGCCGCACTCGCTGCGCTGAAACGCCAAGGCATCAAGCACCTAATTATGTTAACTGGTGACAACCAAGCCACCGCCCAAGCCGTTGCCGAATCCTTAGGTATCGACGAGGTCCACGCCGACTTGTTACCAGCCGACAAGGTCACCTTCGTCAAGAAGTTCCAAGACATGGGTCGTAACGTGGCCTTCGTCGGGGACGGTATCAACGACAGTCCTTCCTTAGCTACCGCTAGCGTCGGCATTGCCATGGGTGGTGGGACAGACGTCGCCATTGAAACGGCGGATGTGGTCCTGATGCAATCCAGCTTCAACGCCCTGAACCACGCGGTTGGTTTGGCCAAGAAGACCTCCGCCAACACGAAGGAAAACATTACGATTGCCATCGCTACAGTCCTGTTCTTACTGATTGGTCTGGTCTACGGCTACATCTACATGGCCAGTGGGATGTTCGTCCACGAAGCCTCAATCCTCGTCGTTATCTTCAACGCGATGCGCTTGATTGGCTACCATCCCCACGTCAACAAACCCACGAAACAACTCGTTCAGCAATTAGCAACGAACTAACACAGTCGAATAGAAGCGACAAAAAACCGATTACCCAGAAAATTAGGGTAACCGGTTTTTTAAATACAAATTTTAATGTTCCTGGAAGCAGTGACGCTTAACCAAAGTCATTAATGATGCCAGAGAAGTAAGGCTTGCCATTGACCGTATAGTTATTCCACGTGCCACCATAATAGTCATCTTCGAAGGATTTACTCCCTTTGGTCTTAAGGTCGGTAATCTTAATCTGGTAAGTGTGCGCACCGATTTTCTTACCGGGTAAGCCTTTGATGTACTTGTTGTATTGTACCGTCGTCGTGTTTCCCTTGACCGTGGTCTTGGTCATCTTGGCAGAGGCAGTCGGCTTGTAAGTCTCCACACTAGTGCCATAGTTGACTGCCATATCGCCACCATCATACTTGTTCATCGCAGCTTGATTGTAATACTGGATGTAGTTGTCGAGTGTCAGGTAAAACATTGGCGAGGCAAACCCATTTTTCTTGGTATCCTTGAACCCATTTCCTTGGCGCAGGATTGTTCCGCGAATCGGCGCCTTAAGGGTGACCTTCTTAAAGTTTGCCTTCGTCAGTGGTACTGAATCTGTCATCGTAAAAGCCAAATTTTTGAGGCGATTATAGTGCACCGCCCCAGAAGTGAAGGATGACTTAACCACTGGGCTCCCAAATTTTTGGGAGGAGCTGGTCACGAAAAGCAAGGATCCCTTCTTTTTTAGCAGCGGCTTATAGGCCTGCCCATGTCGCTGCGAAATACCAACGTACACGTTGCGTTTGGCCCGGACGTAGCTCCCATACTGACCCGTCAAATACTTGCTTGACGCCTGCGCCGTTGCTGGTGCTGCGAGCATCCCCATGCTCACGACCGCACCAGCCAGCAGTAAACCAGCCGTCAATTTTCCCTTAAAATTCAACAATCTAACTACCCCCTAGATATATGTGGTACACAACTATTATACTGCAGAATTAGGACTCGGTTACAACTGCTATCACCTATTTTTCTAGCAAAAAACTCGTGATAGCTCACCCGCTGGCATCACAAAAACCGAACAAAAACCGTCATTTCGCAAAATTACGAAATGACGGTTTTAATTAACTAATTTATAGAAACAAGCTTACTTCGTGAAAGTCCACTTAGCAGCTGGCGCAACGCTGGCCTTAACGGCAACGACTTGGTCCTTGCTGTTAACGATCTTGAACTTCTTAGCAGAAGTGAAACGTAAGTAGAAGGTCTTAGAAGTCTTAGAACCCTTAGGGGTGTAAGTAATCTTCCAGAACGTAGGGGTCTTAGCCTTAACACTGTACTTAGCGTAAGAAACTAAGGTCTTAACCTTCTTACCATTCTTGTAGAGGTATTGGTTGAAACCAGTCTTTTGACTGAAGACGATCTTTTGAGAATACTTGTTAGCCGTGTTGGACTTCCAAGTACCAGTAGGCGTCTTAACCGTAAAGCTAGCAGCCTTCTTGGTTGAAGTCGTCTTCTTAGTAGCGGCCTTCTTAGTCGTTACCTTTTTTGTGGCAGTCTTCTTGGCAGTCGTCTTCTTAGTTGTCGTTGCTTTTTTAGTAGCAGCGGCTTGAACCCGGATGATCCGGTAGAAAGAAGTCTTAGTCTTTGAGTTAGTAGCGTAAACGTAAACGTTAGCGTTCTTCTTCAACGTCTTAGCTAACTTAACCGTGTACTTACCAGTTTTCTTGGAAGCCGTTGCGCTACCCAAGTTCTTCTTGGCATTTTTCGTGCTCTTAACCGTGATCTTAGAGCCCTTCGTAGCAGTCCCCGTGATTGACTTGGAATTGTTGTAAATTGCCTTAACACTTAAGCTAGGACCAACATGCGTAGCGGCATGTGCGGTCGTCGTGGCAGTCCCCGTCACAGCTGGTACTGTGGCACCAATTGTAAATAAAGTAACCAAACCAGTCATTGCAACCATAAATTTCTTCATTGTTTTCCTGACCCCTTATATTGAATTGACCGACAAATTTTGCCGACAAAGTATTTTCTAACCGCCTAGTAGTATAACAGATTTTTTGCAAATTAGTGACAAATTTATAACCAGGTTGGACCTTCTTTAACAACACTTAAAACAAATTAACCCGTTATCCATTCTTTACCCGCGCGTTAGGCGATAATTCCCACAACAGCAGCCTTACACGTAGATTGGCTCACAAGTGTGGCACCGTTTTCAAATTATGTTAAGCTGGAATCAAAATGCCAGCTACTGTCCACCAAATCGTACTTATTTTCACCTGCGCAATCTGCTAGAAATGGAGCGTAAATTTATGCCGAATATCAATATTCTTGACCTCCCCATCGAAGACGATCTTACGACCAATGCGACCATGACGATTCAAACTGCCATCGATCGCTGTGCAGCCAATAGCGGCGGCACGGTGACCATCCCCAACGGTACCTACGTCATCGACGGTCTGCAATTGAAGAGCGACGTCACGCTACACCTAGAAGCCGATGCCATTCTCAAGGCCAGTGGCGATGAAACTAAGTATACACATCGGCCCGGCCCCTTCGAGCTGAACCGCAACCACACGTCAATTTCAGCACTCATTTACGCCAAAGAGCAACACAATATCGCCATTACCGGGGAAGGCCACATCGATGGCAACTATACCGCCTTCACTTATCCCAATCAGGAAAACGAGGTTCATCTAAAGTTCTACAACTATCCCCGCCCCATGACGATTTATCTGGAGGACTGTACCAACATCACGCTGGACCACATTACCGTGGAAAACGCCCCCTTCTGGACAATTCATTTGGTTGGCTGCCACAATACAGAGATCAGCCACATCGCCATTCACAACGAGGTCCGGATGCCCAACACTGATGGCATCGATGTCGACCGGAGCAAAAATACTCACATTCACGACTGCGAAATCATTACCGGTGACGATGCTATTTGCCCCAAGTGTACTGAGGAAACCGCACAATACGGGGATTGTACCAACCTTCTCGTGGAGAACTGTTACCTGAAGACGCAGAGTGCCGCCGTGAAATTCGGTAGTAGTAGCTTTGGCAATTTTGAAAATTGTAAATTCCGTTACCTGACGATCGAAGATACCAACCGTGGATTGGCCTTTCAGTTGCGCGATCCCGGCAGTGCGGAAAACATTAGCTTTGAAGACATTGCCATCGATACCAAACCTTATAGTGCGGATTGGTGGGGATCGGGTGAACCCATCTTTATCAGCCTACTTTCCCGTGATGCCGCGACCGATCTTACCGGCCAGACTATCCGGAACGTAGCGTTCAAGAGAATTACCTGTACCGCAGAAAACGGGATTCTCGTGGCGGCCGAATCCGCAGAAGCTATTCAAGGCATCACCTTCGAAGACATCGATCTCACGTTGCGACAGGATAATGAAACGCCAGTAACCTTTGACTTACGCCCATGGAAGGGAACGGCCAAGGTTCAGCGGTCTTTGCGGCTGGTCACCAACCTCGCGGGTAGTGATCTGCGTTTTAAGCATGTTCGAGGCCACTTTCCCAATCAGCTCACCGTAACCCTATAGCCTAAAATCTGCAAAACTTATCATTCACGCGGGGCTTTATGATAGTAATCTCGATATTTTTTATAGAAGAAAGTTCGATTTGATATACCAACTTTTTTAATAACTTCACTCACTGGCATTTGCGTTGACGATAACAACGTGTGGGCATGCATAATTCTTTGTTTAGTTAAAACTTCCGAGAAAGTTTCACCTACAGTCGAGCGGAAAAGATTACTTAAATAGTTCCGATTATATCCATACTTCTGCGCAACATAAGAAAGACTGATAGTATCATCGTTATCGTTAATGTCTTGCAGAATCTTCGTAATTAAAAGCTGTGGTTTCGTTAAATCCTTATCTACGTCAACGGAATAGTTACGCACTAATTGCGCAATTAAAATAGACAAATATGCCTTGATAATGGTATCGGCATAGTCTCGTTGCAAATAATATTCCTCAATGATTCTATCTAATGTTTCCTGAATCTCACGACCATCTTCCTGACGAAATAACAAATACGATGCCCTATTTCCAACCCCAACTTTTCTATTAACAAGAAATTCATAAAGCACGCTTCGGCTACTACGGAGACTGTTCAACAAATCAATATTAATTGTTCTATCCTGAAACAAAATATTGATTAATAAATCATTAGTTCCTAAGTAGCCAATAGAATGTTCACATCCAACATCTAGTAGCAACAAATCTCCTTGGTTTAAGTGAATCTCTTTACTACCAACAACTTCGTCGGCTTCTCCCCGTAACATATAATTGACCTCTAAAAACGTATGCGTATGCATCGGATATGGCGCATATCTATTATGCTTACTGACATAGATGTTTTTATTTTTAAAAAAGTAATTATTCAAAACTAACGTGTTGCGTCGTTTGGTCAATTGACTATCATAAGCGGCCAACGGAATATCATTATGAAATTCATAGCTTTTAAGCTGTTCTTTCTCAATCTTCGTTGGCTTCATCAAGCTATTTAAAATATTATCGAGCATAACCCCAACACTCTCCTCGAATTAGCAAAAAACGCCCTATAATCATAAATTTCCTTTATGCCTATAGGACGTTCTTTGTATTCTATTAATTTTTATTAGTTAGGTTGAACTGAATGATCAGCAGGCGTTTGCTTGCCATCATCCTTCTTATCGCTATCCTTTAACATCCCGTACTTCTTTTCAGCACGAATCATACTAAAGCCAGCTAATCCAAAGATAATAACAACGCCGACGAATCCCCACATTGTCGTTTTGATAGTTCCTGGTAAAACAAGCAATGGTGTCACAATTGCTAGTAGGCCGCAAAGGAATCGAGAAAAGCCATTGATAAACCCTTGAATACTTGCCCGAATTTCAGCAGGGAAGGATTCTTGCGTCCATACCTTGTAAATGGCTTCACCTGAAAGCATACTACCAACACCCCAGATCAGCATGAAGGCAACAATCATCGCAATTGAATCACTACCGAAGATAGCTAAACCACCCATAGCAATCAATGCACAAACAACCCCAATACCAAACCAAGTATTCCGTTTAGCAGAACCAGCAATCGTAACGTAAATTCCTAAAATAAACAGCGCCGCAATATGTAGCCCTAAACCAATACCAGTTGACAAAGTCTGAGATGCCCCAGCCTTTACCAATACGAAGGTCGTAAACTGACCCCAAGTATTAGCAATAAAGTTCCAGAAAACATAGTAGATTAGAATACTCGAGAAGAGATACAGGTACTTTTTGTGGTTAGGATCCTTAAACAAAGTCCGAATAATTGAGGCACCGTTAGCATGCTTCTCTTCACCGGCATCTTTCACAGCTGCTAAGCGTTCAGCCGCTGCCGCATGGAGCTTCCTAATTGTACCTGATAAAGTCCGCCATAACCATACAATTCCAGCCACCGCTGCAAAGACAGCGAAGACAATCCGACCACCTGTAACACTCATCGTAGAAACAATAAATGCGGCCCCAGTCGAAACAAATTGTCCGACTTGCCAGAATATTTGAGTTGAAGCAACCATTTGAGATGCCATTTTTTGATCTGGCGCATCCCGTGAGATAATCGTTAAGGAGACTGGTAAGTCAGTCCCTGAAGCTACCCCCGCAATGACAGTCCCCAATAACAAAGTCATAAAGTTTGAGGCGAATACACAAACTAAAGCCCCAACCGCATAAGCTAAGTTAACCCAATTAAAGACGCCAACTAATCCAACCTTATCAGCGAATCGACTACCGAAGATTGAACCAAACGCAATCGCAAAAGTCAAAGCCCCCGAAATGATTCCGACCTGACTATTCGTCAAATTCAACCCTGCTTGCCACACCGTAATGGTACTTGCTAATCCCACAATGATTCCGGAACCAAGCATTGATCCTAAACCAGCCGCTGCAGTTAATCCCCAGTAGCTTCCATATTTTCTCATCATAGTTAAAGCCCTCCATGACCTAAACTAGCTATTTATATGCAATGACATAATTACCAGATGGTAAGACAACATGGCTATTCTCTAGTCCTGGCTGAATATCCTCTTCACCATCATTAACCTCAATTAATTGGCTACCTTTAGGTAGTTCAATCTGAATCTTTGAGTTCATTGGGACATTCACACTAATTTTATTTTGCTGTTTTTCGGCAATAAATTTAGCTTGAATAATTCCTTTAGAGCTTGGTGTTGTAACTTCAACTCTCTTTAACTGCCCTGGCTGGATTCTTAAGCGGAACAAATCAAAACCAGGTTTCAAAGGAACAATACCCATAATTCCTTGAACAATCGTTAGGCCCGGTGTAGCCCCCCAAGGATGGGACATCGTTAAGTTAGGTTTGTAATAGTTGCTCCAGGCTTCTGGTGCAATCGTAGCCTTAAGGTTATCCAAAATAGCAGCAAAGGTCTTTTGATCCTTGCGATTATCTGGATTGGTCAACAATCTCAGAGCGTCTTCTGAATGTCCTGTATCAATCAGTCCCTTGAGCATGAAGTAAATAAAGTAAACACTACCAATGAATTTACCATCATTGGCTACGAACCGACTTAATTTATCTGCCATCTTTTGGTCTTCATACATCCCATAGCAAAGCGCATATGCCGAAGAATGATGAGCAGCATGCTGGTTAACTTTTAGATTTTCATCTAATGAATCATAGTAAACACCCTGTTCACTATCATAGAGATAGTGAATCATCTGCTTCTTAATCGTTGCAGCACGGTCAGCATAAAACGTACGATCCTCTAGGTGCCCAGTAACTGCGGAGATATGACTCATGATCTGGTAAACACCATAATAGATTGCATTAAATGGTGTGTTATATTTACCCTCAACAAATCCATCCCGTTCACGGATTGGCCAGTCAATTAAGCCATCATTAGTAACTAAACCAACTTTTTCATCAAAGTTATCCACACCATCTTGTCCGCGCTTAAATTTTTTCTTTAAAACGTCATACCGATTCTCTAAAAGCTCTTTATCATTGGTGTAGAGATAATCTTGCCAAGCCATTTCGACGTTAAACAACTTATAGTCCTCTGGCCAAGTTGGATCATCTAATAAGTAATCAATGGAGTGACGTGCTAAAGAGTAATGTGAAGACAAAACATAACTTGTATTTCCATTAACTAATAAGTCACCTTCATACGGTTTTCTTTCTCTAGCCTGTGAATCAACATAAACATCTTGGTTAGTGGCCTCGATTGTATATTTTGAAAGCTCATACTCTCTATTGAGTAAGACATTATCACTATGAAATGAGCCCTCATCTTCATCGAATGGCTGCGCGATTGCCCAGCCTTTGAAATCATCTTGTGACAAATTACCAACAAAACCAGTAATTTCGATATAGCGAAAATTCTTCATTTGAAGCGTTTCGAAATCATTATTTCCGGCAACCAATGTCCAACTTTCTAGATAATCTGGGCCGCAAGCTAAATGATGACGAACCTGACCGTTATCCTCCAACTGCTCCCCCATTGCCACATCAATTCGTTGCGCTTTCGTACTGTGGATTCGAACGCGCAGACTGCCAATAATTTCTTTTCCTAAATCAATGACATAATGTTGCGGTCCTAATTTAGTCATCGACTTTGTTTGCTCGTCCTTGACAATTCGGCATGAGTTTTCACTTCGATAAGGGTACAATGTCTCAGCCTCACCAACTAACTCGTCTGGATTATACTGCGCTTTGGACCACGCATGATCGTTATAATCTAGCGCAGACCAATTCTGGGGATAATAATTCATATCAACATTTTCGGAAACCATCCCAAAATACAGGCTTCTCATCCGAACACCATAATCGCCAAAAGCATTGCTACCATCTAGAGCTTTCCAATCTTCATCGGATACTATGACAGTCTTCTTTTCACCACTATTTAAATAAACTTCCAGTTGTCCCCAAAAGGCTTTTCGTGCCGATTGCCCTGTTGCCAGAACACCAATAACATTTTCATCATCCAAAAGCTCTGTAACATCATAACTATTGTAGTAAATAGCTGTCTTATCTGATCCCTCGTAATTTGCTTGCGGTCTAGCAGAACCGACCCCTACAGATTCTCCATTGACATATAAATCAAATCCCTGTGTCAAAACTGGCTCATTTCCACGAGAAAATGCAGTTAAGATTGCAGTATCAATATCTAATTTTGAGAGTGTGAACTTGGGACTTCTCATAAACACCACGTTACCAATGTGTGGCAATTCATGATCATCTTGTTTAAGACCGTTACTCCAAATACCATGATTCTTTTCAACCAAGTTGTCTGGCACGCAGATAAATTTATTTGGCTGAGAAAAATCACTTATTCTTCCAAAATTGTCTTTGATACGAACTTGCCAATAATATAATCTTCCTGACTCCAGAAATTGTGAAAGTTCTGGAATTAATACTGCAGAGTTCTGATTTGATGCGATCCATTTGCTATCAAACAAATAATCCTTATTGGCTAACTCATGCAATCTCCTAGAAACGACCACTTCAAAGTCCGTTTGAACACTGCCTGTCCGATTGCTATGATCCCACCAACTAAACCGTGGGTGCTTTCGGACATTATAAGCAAAGCCCAATAAATTTACGTTTAAATGTGTCGGTTGTAGTAACCGATCTACAGCTGCTGTCAAATTCAATTCCTCCCATAACTTATTCACTAAAATTATTGATTATCTGGCCAAACTTTATCGTAATCAATTCCAGTCAAATCCTTAACGGTCTCAGCAACCTTAGGATCAACATCCTTTTTACTACCGCCGTTACGTAAACGTTCAATTTCGCCTAATACAATGGCATGACTCTGCTTATTTAACTTGAAGGTCAAGGCAACTAATAATGCTAAAATAATCAGACCACCTGTACCAAATAGTAAGATGTTAGCAATTGCATGCTGAGCAGCAATTGGTTCAGAAGTGGCATTCTTGACGAAATGACTACCATCTAAGATGAAACCAACGGCAATCGTCGCAACTGCCACCGTTGACTTACGCGTGAAGCTCATAACAGCAGCAAAGATACCGGCTCGCCGACGCTTTGTCACAATTTCATCCAAATCTGGAATGAATGGAAAAACATTCCATGGGGTAAATTCAAGAGTCGCACGTCCAATTTGGTAAATCAATGAGATGAAGAACAGAATCAAGATAATATGATGTGTGATGTGGAGTTGGAAACAGATATAGTAGGCAACTAACATCAGTAGCATCAATCCGTAACCAGTAGTGTACAGAAACTTCGGCCCATACTTGACCATGGCAAATCCAGCAACAATGGTTACGAGCAATCCTATCAAGGAAAGAGATAACATGTTGGCAGCTACAGTAGCCGACAAACCTAAACAATAAATACAGAAGTAGGCAAATACCGTATTGAAAGTATCCTTCCCGGTAAAGGAAAATAAGTAAATCAGCAAGTGCTTCCGAAAACTCTTAATCTTCAGAGTAGAACCATAATCTTTCAGCAAGCCCCAAATTCTTTGGCCAACACTACCTCTATTAACAGCATCTTTTTCAAGCTCTGCCGCCATTTCCGGCGTAACTGGCTTTTCCCAAGTAACGGAGTAACAAACGTAAACACCGATAACAAAGATAATTGCAAACATAGTCCCATTTACTAAAAATGGTACAGGACTATTCTGGCCGAGAATGGCAAATAACTGACCTGGAATAAAGGTAGCTAAGAACGTTGCCCCTGCTGAGATAAACATCCGAGCAGAAGATAATTTCGTTCTCTCGTTATAGTCATCGGTCATTTCGTTTGGTAAGGTTTCGTATGGAATCATCATGGCACTTGAGATAACCTCAAAAATCATGTATGTTGCGAAGTAGTACCAGTAATTCATCCCAGCGATCCAAAGTGTTATGTACAATAGCATTAGTGGAGATCCAATCAGCAAGAAGAAGTGCCGACGTCCGAATCGCTTGCCTAGCTTTGTCTTGTAGAAGTTATCTGTTAAACTTCCCATCAGCAAACTACAGATTGCATCGGCAACTCGAGCAGCCCCGATAATTGAAGCACCCTGAACCGCGGTTAAATTACAATATGAGGTGTAGAAGAAAAGCATCCAGGCACCGATGATTGTCATCGAGCCACCGCCGACGAAATCAACAATACCGTAACCTATGCCACGCCATACCGTGATTTTACGTGGCGTATAAACTTTGTTCCTACCCATTTTTTCAGCTCCTATCTCTAGATTTTTGAATTAATTCTGCCAACTTATAAGTTCTTGTTAAGCATAAAATCCGATAAAAACGCCGTCAATGAAGCGCTTACACATTTAATTTTTCAACCACGACGTAAGTTAGGCCCCACAAGGTAATCGGACTTTTATTTATTTTTTTAGGCACTTAATAAATCTGTATATTTGATACAGCAAATATGTAAATCCGCCTATCCGCCCCCCCCTATCAGCTCATTCAAAATCAAAATGTTTGTATCTCCCCCCGCAAAAGCCTATCTTAATCATCAGACAAAAAAACTAAGGTGGTCAGCTATCTATGGAAAAAACATTCAAATTTGATAACGAGTTAACAATCAATCGGTTAGGCTATGGTACCATGCAACTCCCTGGCAAGGGTGTCTGGGGCCCGGCCGCAGATCCAGAGAACGCGCCCAAGGTCATCGAGACTGCCATCGACAATGGCGTCAACTTCATTGATACCGCCGATGCTTACGGTCCCTTCTTCGCCAACCTCTATCTGCGCACGGCCCTGCAGAACCGGCCAAATAGTCACGTGATGGTCGCCACTAAGGTTGGCCAAACGCGGCAAGGTCCTAACCAGTGGACCCCAACCGGCGTACCAGCCTACCTCCGTCAACAGGTCGAACTGAACCTATTTACCCTCGGTCTCGACCATCTTGACTTGCTACAGCTTCATCGGGTGGACCCGACCGTTCCCTTTGAAGATCAGATCGGTGTCCTCAAGGATATGCAGGACGAAGGTAAGATCAAGCATATTGGGCTCAGCCAGGTTTCCGTCGACCAACTGAAGGCCGCCCAGAAGATTACGCCAATTGCCGCCGTTCAAAACATGTATAATCTCAGCAATCGTCAAGATGAAGACGTCTTAGATTACGCGGAATCCCAGCATATTGCCTTTATTCCGTGGTACCCGCTTGCGACCGGTCAGCTGATCACGAACCCCACACTGACGGCCATCGCCAAGAAATACAGTGCCTCACCAGCACAGATTGCCTTGGCTTGGCTACTCAAGCGTTCTGACGTGATTCTTCCCATCCCCGGTACCAAGTCCAGTGATCATGAATTGCAAAACATTCATGCCCAGGACATCGATCTTAGCCAAGCAGACTTTGATGCCTTGAAGGACTTAGCCAAATAGATCATTGGTCACTCACCAAACATACTGGCCAGCGGTTCTGTCCCTTGGTCACTGTGTCCCTTAATTATTTTTCATGAAAATAGTTTCAGCAAACCAACTCGTCTGACGTTACTTCGACGAGTTTTTTTGTTAGACTACGAGTGATAGCGATTTCATAGTTTCTCAGTGAGCACGGTGTTTCCATCAACTTTCAGACGATACTATTTTGCTTTCATGAAAACGTAGAAATCGTGTAATCGGTGTTTTCATAGCATTGCAACCGGTTGTCTAAATTTTAAATTCTTGGTTTAAAAAGGTCGCGTTTCATCAGAAAGAGGCGTATAATAACTTCCGAAGTGGTCTAGACATACTTTTTTACTAGGCAACTCGCGGATTCCCGGATGGTTGCCCCCATCCGTGGATAACCGATGGCAATTTTCAATGCTTTTTGATTCGTAGACACTGCTCATATAACGATTTTAAATTTAAGGAGTGACGATCTCGTGGCAACTGAACGTAAAGCTGTATTCTTATTCTTCGGTGGTACTGGTGACTTAGCTTACCGGAAACTCTACCCAAGCCTGTTCAATCTCTATCGTAAAGGTAACTTGCGGTCCCATTTCGCCGTTATCGGGACTTCCCGTGCAAAGATGGACGACGACAAGTTCCGCGCTGCTATCAAGAAATCTTTAGCAGACAGTGGTAACCGGACTGACTCTAAGGAAGCAAGCGACTTTGTTTCCCATTTCTACTACCAAGACCATGACGTTACCGACACGGCGCACTACGCCGTTCTGAAGGACCTGATGGACAAGTTAGATAAGAAATACAAGGCAGAAGGCCACCGGATCTTCTACCTATCAATGGCCCCTCAATTCTTCGGCACGATTGCCCAAGACTTGAAGACACAAGGCTTGTTATCTGAAGGTAACGACGTCTTCAACCGTCTGGTTATCGAAAAGCCATTCGGTCGGGATTACGATTCCGCTAGATTATTAAACGACGCCTTAAGCAAGTCTTTCGATGAAGATCAAATCTTCCGGATCGACCACTACTTAGGTAAGGAAATGATTCAAAACATCGAAGCCCTGCGTTTCGGGAACACCTTGGTTGAATCTCTGTGGAACAACCGTTACATCGACAACATCCAAGTTACGTTATCCGAAAAGCTTGGGGTTGAAGAACGGGCTTCCTACTACGATAACAGTGGGGCTTTGCGGGATATGGTCCAAAACCATATCATGCAAATTGTTTCCCTGTTAGCTATGGAACAACCTGTTGCCTTCACCGACACCGACATTCGGGCCGAAAAAGTTAAGGCCTTACGGAGCCTGCGCGTTTACAACGTTGCCGATGCCGCAACCAACTTTGTTCGTGGCCAATATGGCTCGATCAACGAACAAGCTGACTACCGTCACGAAGACAATGTCCCTCACGATTCAACGACTGAAACATTCGTTGCTGGGAAGTTGTTATTCGACAACTACCGTTGGTCTGGCACCCCATTCTACATTCGGACTGGGAAGATGTTAGCCGACAAGTTCACGCGAGTTGACGTTGTCTTCAAGCGGCCATTAGTGGACATCTTTGCCTTTCCACAAAGTCAAAACACCCCACTGGCTGCCAACGTCTTGACGATCTTCGTTGAACCACACGCTGGATTCTCTCTGCAATTAAACGCCAAGACCAACGACACTGGTTTCTCAACGGAACCAATCAAGTTGGACTACCTGGTCGATGCTCAGAAGTCCAAGGACACGCCAGAACCTTACGAACGTCTGTTACATGACGTCTTGAAGGGTGACGGGACCAACTTCTCCAGCTGGCCAGAAGTTTCTTACGCTTGGAAGTTCGTGGATCAAATCCGTCGTGTTTGGGACTTACAAGAACCACAATTCCCTAACTACACGCCACATTCCATGGGACCAGCCGCTGCTGAAGAATTAATTCAACGCGACCACCGTGAATGGGTCTACCGTTTAAACAACTAATTTTAAAATGAAAATGGCGACCGCCCGCTATTGGGTGATCGTCATTTTTTATTTATCGTTAGAATTACCGCCCGTAACCAGTCAGCATCTACTCCGCCATTCGCAATGCTGCTTTGTCCATCCGAATGTGTGGCGAGCCATTAAAATCAAAAACGGTCCCTAATGCCTGGTAGCCAAACTTTTCATAAAAGCCGCGCTTGTCGATCTGCGCTTCGATACTGATGGCCTCACCCGCATAGTGCCGCTGAATCTCCGCTTCAATCTGCTCCATGAGTTGCCGGCCGACGCCTTGTCCCCTGACTTCCGGAATCGTCAGCACGCGACCAAACGTGACGTGACCATCTTCCCGAAAGATTCGGGCATATGCCACCAGCCGATCGCCTTGAAAACCCAGTACGTGGCGGGCAACGGGATCGATCTCGTCAATTTCCTGGTAAAGTCGATCCTGGGCGATAACAAATGTCCGAATACGTTCATATGCAACTTTATATAGTTCTTTGCTTGATAAGTCGTCAAGCGTTCCAATATGCCATTTAATCATCAAATCATTCTTTCTTCGTGTTATAATATGTCTATCAGTATTGCGCATTTTAATTTCAAATGCAACAAAAAGGAGAAAAATATGGCAAATTCTTTTCGGAGTATCGGGCTGATTGCCCGGTCGACCTCAATTATTGGGAACCAACTTTTCCAGCGTGACGACCTGCAAAACAACCAATTCATCTATTTAATGCGGATTTTTGAGAATCCTGGGATCACCCAGACCGAGTTGGCCGAACAGCTCCATGTGGACCGCTCAACGTGCCTGAGAACCGTGCGCAAGCTGATCGAGCATCAATACGTGGCCCGCCAATCCGACGCCGCTAACAAGAAACTACGGCCGCTAGTCGCCACCGACAAGGGCCGGGCTATCTATCCCGAGCTCGAAGCTTACGAGCAGCATATTCTCGCTATCGGGATGCACGGCCTCTCTGCCGGTGAACAGCTCATTTTAGAGGAATTATTAGGAAAAGTTGCGGCCAATGTTAAGGACTATCAACTGACGCAAGACTAGTTGCGCACGGCCTAACGAAATTTTTTTACAAAAATTAAAATTATTTTGAAAAAAAGCAGTCAAATGAGTTCCCTTTTAAATTGTTCAATGCTACACTAGGAGTTGGTAAAACCGAAATCAATCTTAACAAAGTAAAGGAAGGTTTCTAATGGCAGAAAAAGCTAATATTGGTGTTGTTGGTATGGCTGTCATGGGCAAGAACTTAGCCCTGAACATTGAAAGTCGCGGATACACGGTTGGTATTTACAACCGGTCCTCCAACAAGACGGAACAAGTTATGAAAGACCACAGCGAAAAGAAGTTAGTTCCAAGTTACACGGTGGAAGACTTCGTTAAGTCTTTGGAAACGCCACGGCGTATTCTTTTGATGGTTAAGGCTGGTAAGCCAACTGACGCCGTTATTCACGAATTGCTTCCTCTGTTGGACAAGCATGATGTCCTCATCGATGGTGGGAACACGAACTTCCACGACACGATGGCTCGTAACGCCGAACTGGACAAGTCCGGTATCAACTTCATCGGTATGGGTGTTTCCGGTGGTGAACTGGGTGCCTTACAAGGTCCTTCCTTAATGCCAGGTGGCCAAAAGGAAGCTTACGACTTAGTTGCCCCAATCTTAGAAAAGATTGCTGCTAAGGCTGACCAAGACGGCAAGCCATGTGTATCTTACATCGGTCCTAACGGTGCTGGTCACTACGTTAAGATGGTCCACAACGGTATCGAATACGGTGATGAAGAGCTGATCGATGAAAGCTACAACATCATGCGTAACGTTGCTGGCCTCTCCATTGACAAGATGGCTGACATCTTCAAAGAATGGAACAAGGGTGAACTTGACAGTTACTTGGTCGAAATCACTGCTGACATTCTGACTCGTAAGGATGACTTAGGCGATGACAAGAACTTATCCATTTTGGATGCTATCTTGGACCGTGGTAACAACAAGGGTACTGGTAAGTGGAGTTCTGAAGACGCCTTAGACGTTCAAGTTCCTCAATCAGTTATCACTGAAGCTGTTTACGCACGTTACATCTCAATGCTTAAAGACGAACGTGTTAAGGCTTCTAAAGTCTTGGCACCCGCTGAAAAGCAAGGCAAGGTTGACACCGGTGACGAAACTGAATTCGTTGAAAAGGTTCGCCAAGCCCTCTTCTTTGGTAAGTTAATGAGCTATGCTCAAGGTTTCGAACAACTCCGGTTTGCTTCTGAAAAGAACAACTGGGACTTGAAGTTCGGTGAATTAGCACAAATCTGGCGTGCCGGTTGCATTATCCGGGCCCAATTCCTGCAAAAGATTACCGATGCCTTTGACAAGGAACCTGACTTAACCAACTTACTCTTTGATGATTACTTCAAAGAAGTTGCTGCTAAGTACCAACAATCAACGCGTGACGTTGTCGCTATGGCCGTTCAAGCTGGTATTCCTGTACCTAGCCTGTCAGCTGCTATCACTTACTACGACAGCTATCGTGCTGAAGTCTTGCCAGCTAACTTGCTGCAAGCACAACGGGACTACTTCGGTGCTCACACGTACGAACGTCGTGACCGCCCTGGTGACTTCCATTACTCATGGTACGAAGAACAATAAATCATTAAAACCGATTGAAAAAGACGCCGTTATGGCGTCTTTTTTTTGCGTTTCCATCCCCATAACATAGAAAAAGATCCCCACCTAAGCGAGGATCCTGGTGTTATATACAATTAGCGTTCATTGCCGCGTGTGGCCGCGATAAGTGGTCCCGGCAATGTTATCAGTCAATGCCATTTGCAGGGCATGTAGGCTCTCCCAGTGGTCAATTTCAGCGGCTAGGCCCGCTTCCCACTCTGCCTTTTGGCGACTCTTTTCAATAAATCGGTCCCAATCACTATCGGCAGTGGTCCGATCGGCGGTCTGCCGCCAGTGGGTCCATTCGTTGAGGTGGTCAGCTAGAACTTCAGCTTCGGATGGAGCAATCAGTAACTTTTCAGTCATGGTCGTCGCCTCCTTTGGCAAAATCAAACGGACAAGTCTTCTTTTCTATGGCTTAATTATAGCATATATAGTAAATCATTACTAGTATTAGTTTTAAACCTTATCCAGCACTTCAGCGATTGATGAGGACCCCTGCAGCAATGGGATCGTCTTCCCCACTGCCTGTGGCGCATGCAGAGCCGCCACCATAAAGGCCGCGAGATCTGCTCGCGGAATACTGCCGACCGCTAGCGGATCACTCTTAACACGCCCAGTCCCGGGGTGAAACGACAGCGCGCCGGGTTGGATAATGGTGTAGGCCAGATTCGTCTGATGGACCAGCCAGTTGTCAGCGTAGAACTTCGCGGCGTAGAGGGGCTTCAGTGGCTCCGCCCACCGATTGCGATCCTCAGCAAAGAGCATGCTGATCATCAAAAATCGTTGAACGCCAGCAATCTCAGCCGCCTGCATGGTCTTCACAGCTCCATCGAGGTCAATCAGCAGGGTCATATCATCCTTGGTTCGACCGCCAGATCCCGCAGCAAACATGATGGCATCACACCCCATCAGGACACTCGCAATCTTCTCTGGCTTGGCCAACAGGTCGACCCGCCGAACCGTAATGTCCTGGTCTTCCCAGTCTTCACCGTCCTCATCGGGACCCAAGCCGGCGATGGGTTCATCCCCTCGCGCCTGTAATTGCATGACCAAATTCCGCCCCGTTTGACCGTTGGCACCCACGACGAATACCCGCATGGTCTACAGCTCCCTTCACCTTTTTCTTAGTCATTATTATACACTAGTCCCATGATAGCGTTTTATTTCATTTACACTGAAAAAATTTGGACCAGTTTCCTTTACGAACGGTCAAAGTGTGCCATAATAAAAAAGGGGCACCGATCGACAAACGACCGATACTCACGGCAACACAGAATTTGAGGAGGTCTCCACTTTGCAAAACCAAGATTTAACGATTACCGACCTGGACGAACATGCCCAATTAACCGCGTTAACCGACTTCGTTCACTTCTATCTTGAACATTACCGGACCAACGATCTCGAAATTTTATCACAGTTCAAGGTTGACTACGCCATGAACGATATCAACATGTACATCTACGCAAACCGGAACTTTGGCCCTGACCAATTAGCTGCCGGCGTGCTGGAATACAAGAAGAATCTATTCGTAGAAATTCTGCAAACGATCAACCTACCATTTAACGAAAACGGCTCCCTCAAGGAAAATACCTGGGACGGTTGGTATCAACAAGAATACGCTAAAATTCCCCAAGGGAAATAATCACTTCAGGAGTCAACGCTCCCCACGAAACGCGACAGGTGCCGTTGGTGCTCGGCGCGTTTTTATGTGGCTATTTATGAATTCGTTTTCATTTTTATCATAAGACCCGTATACTTAAAGGGAGCACCTTACATATTGGAGGTAGTTACATGTATTTAGCAGATGAACACCGCTATGACGCCATGCAGTACCGGCGTAGCGGCAACAGTGGCCTCAAACTCTCGGCAATTGGCCTGGGCTTCTGGCATAACTTCGGTAGTGTCGATCCTTTTGATAATCAACGGGCCATCGTCCACACGGCCTTTGACGCCGGCATTACCTATTTCGACCTGGCCAACAACTATGGGCCGGAACCGGGGAGTGCCGAGACCAACTTTGGCCGGATCATGTCGCGCGACATGCGGCCCTACCGAGACGAAATGGTCATTACATCCAAAGCCGGTTACTTGATGTGGCCCGGGCCTTACGGCGAATGGGGCTCTCGGAAGAATATCATCGCCAGTGCCAACCAGAGTCTGAAACGGATGCAGTTGGATTACGTCGATATTTTCTACTCTCACCGGCCGGACCCGAACACCCCGCTGGAAGAAACTGCTTTAGCCTTAGACCAACTGGTGCATCAGGGTAAAGCCTTGTATATCGGGATTTCAAACTACGACCCACAACAGACCAAGGCCATCAAAGCTATCTTTGACGACCTCCACACGCCATACATTGTCCACCAAAGTCGCTACAGTCTGTTCGATCGGCATATCGACAGTAACGGCCTGCTGCAGACGTTGACTGACGAACAGACCGGGCTGGTCACCTTTAGTCCCCTGGCACAAGGCCTCCTGACCGACCGTTACCTCAACGGCATTCCCGCCGACTCACGGGCGCATAAATCCACGAGTCCCTTCCTGCATGAGGATAACGTGGAACACACGCTGAGCACGGTCAAAGCCCTCAACGAGCTGGCCCAGCAACGTGGCCAATCGCTGGCTCAAATGGCAATTGCCTGGCTTCTTCATCAGCCCGTCGTCAGCTGTGTCCTAGTCGGCGCCAGTCGTCCTAGTCAGCTGCAAGACAACCTGAAGGCCTTCGCCAACACTGACTTCAGCGCTGACGAAATCAATCAGATCACTGCCTTACTGGCAAAAATGCCGCAAGCCTAAAAGAAGCGTGATCACCTCAACTAGGGGGTGACCACGCTTTTAATTTGCCTTTTTAATTGAAATCAGGTTAAATCTTACCAACCAGGTTCGTCCCTGGCTTCAGCGTCTGTTCGCCAGGATGCCAATTGGCTGGACAAACTCGGTCGCCGTGTTCAGCAACGAATTGTGCTGCGGTCAACGTCCGGAGAATTTCCGTGGCATTACGGCCGATACCCATGTCGTTGATCGTGTATGACCGGACCTTACCTGCTGGGTCGAGGATGAAGACGCCCCGGTAGGCTTGACCGGCATCGGTATCTAAAACTTCATAATGGCGGGCCAAAATACCAGCGGGATCAGCAATCATGGGGTAAGCCACCTGCCCTACTTCTTGACTCTGTTCGTGCCAAGCCTGATGGACAAACTCGGTATCCTCGGAAATGCTATAGATTTCAGCATTACTTTGTTTGAATTCTGAATAGTGAGTGGCTAGATCCCCTAGTTCAGTCGGACAAACAAAGGAGAAGTCAGCCGGATAGAAGAATAGCACTGACCAGTGGCCTAATAGGTCGTCTTGTGACAATGCCTTAACCTCGCCATTCTGAAATGCATTTACAGTAAAATCGGGTAACTCGGAACCAATAAAATTCATGATAACTACTCCCCTCATTTGATAAACTTCAACGCACCCTAAGCATAACCGTTTAGCCAAGTTAAATCAAGAATGATTCTAAACTAGACTAATATATGAGTCCTTTTATAAATTTATTAATAGTTTGTTATTATAATTATTATTCGATTTTTCTGAGGGTTTCTGATTGCTTTTTCTTTCTGGATAGGATAGAATGAACTATAGAATAAATTAGAAGCTGTTAGGTGAGGCTCCTATACGGAAAATGCTACTGCTCAGAAACGTCGAGAAACGCCAATGAGTCAGCTGTTCAGGTCAAATTAAGGCCTGTTCTAATGTAGCTGTTAATGAAACAAGTAACTACGCCGTATAGTGCTAAAACTCAACGACTGGCCGTTCGTACACAAATGCTTTTTATTGTGCGCTTAGCTAGTCGTGGCTAAGCGCTTTTAATTTACTCACAGTCGTTACTGTCGGTTAGATTATAGGAGGTGATTGAACATGACAACACAACGCATAGATGATCCCGGAGCGTGTTATCACTCGCCGGTGGGAAAGTTGCAGTCAGTTCACACCTCTTGGTTGACGCTTTGAGGAAAACTGTTCTCTAGCTTTCCCTTTCCCGGACCCCGTAGCTTGATGCGGAGGTTCGACTGGTAGATTTTAGACTGAATCGATTGGCCACTTTAACTCAGCCGCTGTCGGCGTTGTAACCGACTGAACCACGGCTGACCTTCCCGAATTCGTTCGTGTGCCGGTTGGATTCAAACCACTTAATGGAAAACGCAAGCTAGAGTTACCCAGTTTTTCTCGGCCCTATGACAACCATAATGCATTGACGTGCTAGTTCACATAGCCGCTTCACCGTTGGGGGAACCCAGTGGGGAGGAAGACACTTGTAACTGACGCTGATTCAACTAGGCTGGTTTTTAATCTCTAATAGTCGATACGAAATTAACACAAATCCTACAACTTAATCCTGATTATCGCGTGTCGCGCCAACACCCATGGGCTGATGGGAATCACCCCGCAAGGTTAGCAGCACACCGTTGATCTGGTTTCTGCAATTATAAAAACGTCCTGTAATTCGCGAAGAATTACGGGACGTTTTGCATTATATTTATTTGGTTTTAGCTGTACGAAGCTCCGCGAGATAATTCTGGCTCTTTTCCTCGCTAAACTCGTGCTCGGAACGACCAATGACCACCGTTGCAAGGGAGTTCCCCACAACGTTGACCGCCGTCCGACCCATGTCGACTAAGCGATCGATCCCAGCGATAAACGTCAAGCCACTCATTGGTACCCCAATCGTGGAGACGGTTGCCAGCAGGACCACGAAGGACGCTCCAGGCACCCCGGCCATCCCTTTACTCGTGATCATCAGAACCACCAGCAAGGTGATCTGCTGCCCCAGGCTCAGGTTAATGTGGTAGGCCTGTGCCAGAAACAGTGCAGCCAGTGACTGGTAGATGGCAGAACCATCCAGGTTAAACGTGTAACCAGTTGGAATCACGAAGGAAACGATCCCCTGACTGACCCCGAACTTATCCATCTTATCAATCAGACGTGGTAAGGTGGCTTCAGAACTGGCGGTTGAGAAGGCCAATACCGCTTCATCCTTAATAACGAAGAGGAGATCCTTCAGTCGGAATTTAAACATCCGCGCAACGAGGCCCATGAAGACCACGATGAAGACGGCCATGGTCCCGTAAGCCAAGAGGATGAAATATCCCAATGGTGCTAGGGCTGAAATCCCCATTTGCGCAATGGTGACCCCAATCAAGGCACAGACCCCAATTGGTGCCGTATGCATAACCCAATTGGTGACCCGGAACATGACCTGTGATACAGCATCTAAGAAGTCGATAATGATTTTCCCCTGCTTACCAATAGCAGCCGTTCCTAATCCGAAGAAGACGGAGAAGAAGATGACAGGCATCATATCGCCCTCACCTAACGACTTGAAGAAGTTAGTGGGAATAATTCCCAGTAAGGTCGCCCAGATGCCGGAATCCTTGGCTGATTTGGCCGAGGAGACGTATTGACTGATGTCTGAACTATGTAGTTGATGAATGTCGATAAAGCTCCCAGGATGGAAGATATTCCCCACCAGAAGCCCTAAGGCAATAGCGATGGTGGTCATGACTTCAAAGTAAATGATGGTCTTCCCACCGATACGGCCTAATTTCTTAATATCTCCCATGTTGGCAATCCCAACGGTCAAACAGGAGACAACAATTGGCAGCACGATCATTTGAATCAGACTGATGAACATGTTCCCAATGTTCTGCATGGCCGTGATTGCCAACTTGTTTTGGTAAAAGACGACACCTAGAATAATCCCCAAAACCAGACCAATTAAGATCTGCCACCCTAAACTCAGGCGATAACTACGGTATTTTTTCATAATTACTTTCCACCTATTTTCTAAAGATAATTCACTTATACCATTCTAAATAATACTTCTCTCATCTCTTGTGGCTAGTCCACAACACTAACTATGATAGCACAAGCCGGGAACGTAACCAAGAGACGAGCCACAAAGATATTCGAACATATACCTAAGTTTAACTGATAACGTTCGTTTAGAGCTTGTAGACCTCACAGACTGGTGCGTGGTGCAATGCCGACCGAGTGGGCTTATCTCTGTTATATCAAGACTCACTACGCTTACACGAATGTACGTTTTAAGCACCAAATTGTAAGCAATTAAGTTTGAAACGTTCTAAATTTTTTGTATAAAAAAAGAACCCTCACAGGGTTCTTTTGCTCGCGTGGCAACGTCCTATCCTCGCAGGGGGCGATCCCCCAACTACTATCGGCGTGCTAAAGCTTAACTTCCGTGTTCGGCATGGGAACGGGTGTATCCTTTAGGCTATCGCCACCACACTATAAGAGAACTTCTTCCCTCAAAACTAGATATTATTCAATTATTTT
>NZ_RHNZ01000002.1 GCF_003946395.1 Levilactobacillus fuyuanensis
GAATCACTGTCGCTATCTGAGTCACTATCGGAGTCTGAGTCGCTATCGGAATCGGAGTCGCTGTCGGAGTCTGAGTCACTGTCGGAATCTGAGTCACTGTCGCTGTCAGAGTCACTATCAGAGTCTGAATCACTGTCGCTGTCAGAATCACTGTCTGAGTCAGAATCACTGTCTGAGTCGGAATCACTGTCGCTATCGGAATCACTATCAGAGTCTGAGTCACTGTCTGAGTCCGAGTCGCTGTCGGAATCGGAATCACTGTCGGAGTCTGAGTCGCTATCGGAATCTGAGTCACTGTCGCTATCTGAATCACTGTCAGAATCAGAATCGCTGTCAGAGTCCGAGTCGCTATCAGAATCTGAGTCGCTGTCGCTATCTGAATCACTGTCAGAGTCTGAGTCACTGTCGGAGTCCGAATCTCCTTCAGCCGCGATTGCCAAGTTTGCGTAACTTAACGCGTCGTTTGCTGCGCTAGAAGCCTTGTCTTTTGCTGCATGCGCTGCTGAAGCCGCAGTTTGTGCTTGCGAAGCATACTCTTTAGCTGCCGCATTGTCCCCTGCTGCTTCTGCTGACTTAGCGTTGCTATAATTATCTGCTGCCGTTGAGGCTGCTGATGATGCTTCGGATGCAGCTGTTGCGGCTGTCGATGCAGCAGTTTGGGCGTCGGCTGCATACGAAGCAGCTGATTTGTTATTTGCCGCATATTGATCAGCAACGTTAGCGTAGGAACTCGCAACTGCTGCATAATCGCCAGCAACTGCTGCTGCAGACGCTGCATCTGAGGCTGCTGTTTCGGCATCTTCAGAAGTTGTACCATTAACTGTCAATAACCCAGCACCCAGAGTGGTGGAATTTCCGCCAGAAGTAATCTTCAGGAAGTAGTATCCCGCCTGACTGGTCTTGATGTCGGATAACGAAAGTGTTGAGTTGGTTGCGCCGTCAATAGCCGTTTGCGTACCATCTTCAGTACTTGCAAAATACCATTGGTAAGTTGCCGTGTCAGAACTTGTCCCAGCATCAGTGGCTGGTGTCCATTCCAAATCATCCCCGGCATTAACCTTCTGATCATTCAGACCACTACCAACTGTGACCACTTTCGTTGCTTTATAAGTGGTTCCATCCGCATTGGTAATGATTGCCGTAATCGTCGTGGTACCCTTCGCGTCAGCAACAGTTGTCAACACACCAGATGAATCGATGGTAGCAACTGAAGTATTGCTACTCGTCCAAGTTACATTTCCAGTGGCACTAGATGGATTAGTGTTAGCAACGTAGTTCGTCACATCATTCGTGAAGACATAGCTATCACCACTAATCTCAATTCCAGTTGCTGGAATTTCACTATCGTAAATGTCAACTTCTGCGGTGTTGCTGTAAAGTGTGTCACCAATCAAACCATATGAGGACTTCACTTGGAAGATTAACGTTCCAGTAAAGTCTTTGTTCGTCTTGACCGTCAATGTTGTACTTAACGTTGAGGTTGTAATAAATCCACCGGTCTTGTCAGAAGGCGTGGCTGATTCAATATATCCTGCTTTCACAGCATTATCAGTGGTCATCCACTTACCATTTACCTGAACGTACCAAGTTCCTGAGGCCCCGAAGATGTTACCTAATCCAGCGACCTTAGATGTCGCCGTCAGTGAAATCGTGTTCCCAGCAACTGTCGTCGTCATTGGCGCTGGTTGTTGCGTGTAACCAGAACTTAACGTAATCCCCCAAAGTGTCGAGGCGTTCCCACTAGGCTTGCTCTGATAAGTGTTCGTCTTGTTTGAGTAGTTCACTGCATAACTAGCTGCAATCGTTGCATCAGATGCTGCGGCCGTTGCGACAACCGCGTAGGAAGCGGCTTCGGCAACTGAAGAATCGGCGGCAGCGGCATAAGAACTCGCTTCGACGAAATTACCCGCACTAACCGCTGAGGAAGCCAATGTCATGTAACTGGTAGCAGCTAAAGCCGCTTGATCACCATACGCAGCGTCCAACAAGGCCGATTGAGCATAGTAAGCTGCTTGAGCCACATAAGAAGCACCTAAGCTTGTGTTATTAGGCATTGCATTGGCTAAGGAGTTCGCTACAGATGATGCCGCGTTAGCTTCACTAGTCGCTGAGGATGTAATCGCAGCAGCTGAGGATGCTAAGGTCGTCGTGTTATCCAGTTGCGCATCGACAATGACTTTTGTTGCTGAACTAGCAGCTGTAGAAGCCGCGTTCAATGCATCCTTGGTGTAGGCTAAATTCGTTACCGCTTGGTCATACATCATTTCTGCTGTGTCGGCATCGCCTTCTGCAGCAGCCAACGCTGCCGTAGATGCTGCACTAGAAGCTGTTTGTGCTTGTGCCAATGCTTCAGCAGCGGCGGAGACAGCAGCTTCGTAATACTCGGTTGCTCCCGAGTTGAAGTCAACCGCTGAGGAATAGGCGTTAGTAGCATCGTTAGCATGAGAGCCAGCCACAGTCGCTAAACTCGCTGCCTCACTAGCTGCGGCCGCTGTTAATTCTGCATAGCTAGATGCCAAGTAATCATTGGCCTTCGCTTTTTCCAAAGCTGTGTTCACATGGCCCAATGCGGCATTTGCTGCTGAACTAGCCGTTGTGTTATATGAACTGGCTGTTGAAGCAGCGGCAGCGGCTTCTAAAGCATAAGAGCTAGCAGCCGAGTAATCTTTAGCCGCTTCAAAGGCAGCCGCGTTACTGTATGCGGTACTTGCTGCTGAGGCGGCACTCGTTGCATTAGCGGCATTAGTTGCCGCAACAGCTGCATCTGATTTCGCCATATTTGCATAAGAAGTTGCTGCGGCAATGCCATCAATGTTGGCTACTTCATAAGCATTCGAGATAGCACTGCTAGCATTAGACGCTGCAGCATTTGCCGCATCCGCATAACTTGCCGCTAAACTGGATGCGTTAGACGCTTGATCCGTGTAATCCCCATTTGCATCAGTGACTACAACTGTCAAAACGTTGGAGGCTGCCTTAAATGCTGTAGAACTTAGGACAACACTCTTCTTACCACTTACAACCGCTTGGAAATAGTATGTTCCCGCAACGTTCAACGTGAAGGTATTTGTCGTCTTAGTCTTAGTTCCGGTCGTCGTTTTCAATTGTGACCAGTTCGTACCGTCAGTAGAATATAACCACGTATAAGTCTGCGTTCCAGTCAAACCGTACAGAGCACCCAAATTACTAATTTCCGTAGTAATCGTGATCGTATCGCCTACTGACACAGCGTCTTCACTAATTGCAGTCGTCAATGTTGCCCCATCTTTATCAGTCTGCTCACCAGTAACGTGCGTATTGAATTTCTCTGCTAATGCTGCAGCTACCGCAGCGTCACTAGCTGCTGACGATGCGAGAGCGGCAGAACTGGCAGCTGCCTTAGCGTAGGAAGTTGCATCCTTAGCTGTAGAAGCATTGGCAGCATTCACCGCTGCCGTAGAAGCAGCTGCTGCTGCTGAAGCGGCGATTGTTGCTGAGCTGGCGGCATCGGCAGCGTACAGAACAGATTGGTCACCTTCATACTGTGCCGCCTCCGAAGCTGAACTACTAGCAGCCGTTGCATCAGAACTAGCATTGCTTGCACTGGCCGCTGCACTGTTCGCAATGTTTGAAATTGCTAACGTAGAAGCTTCCTCAGCCTTTGCCTGTGCAACGCTCGTAGCCGTCGTAGCTGTTTCCAAAGTCGTCACAGCTTCACTCGCTAAGCCATTAGCCGTTGACAGAGCACCCATCGCAGCGTTGTATTCCGTATCGTCCGTAGCAGTTGCAGCGGCTTCGGCGGCATTACTTGCCACCGTCCAAGCTTGCGCTGCTTTGGTAGCAGCATCGTTTAAGGCTGCAGCAGCACTGCTTGCTTCAGCTGCGGCACTGTTAGCTGCTGAGTAAGCTGATAACGCAGCAGAATTGGTTTTATCATATTGTGTTGCCGTGTAAGCACTACTTGCAGCAGCGGCAGCCGATGCAGCCAATTCATTGGCCGTGCTGGCAGCGGCGTTAATGCTGGTGCTAGCACTGCTGACCAAGTATACGATCTGTTGTGTTGCGGCGTTCCGTGTAGCCATCGCGGCAGAATCTGCCATTGATGCGTATGAGCTCACTTCAGCCGTGTACGACGTTGCCATAGACAATGCATTCACGTAAGCCATAGTGTTCGCGCCGACATCCCCGGCGGCACCCCCGGCGGCAATATCGATTGAAGCCTGAGAGTACATCGCAGCTAAACTATTATAGTGCTCAACAAATTCGTAAGCTTTTGCAGCTTCCTTGTAGGCACTCTGTGCGGCGCTGTTTGCCGTTTGAACGTCTAACGCATTTTGAGTTTCTACAACCGCTGCATAGCTACTTGCCGAACTAGCTGCGGACGAAGCAGCTGCTAAATTAGCAGCCGCTTCCGCATTCTCTTCAGCTGTACTATTATCATTGGCAGCACTTGATCCGACCGTAGCGCTTTCATAAGAAGGCGTTACAACTGCCTTTTTAGTAGTTGCGACCTTGGTTACCACTTTATTCACATTGGTGGTCAACGTCACATCTACTTTAGCCGTTGATGCCAAACTAGCAGCAGTGGCCGAATCGGTCACTGCACTTGCGGCACTTATGGCTTCAGCAGAAGTGCTCGTCGCACTAGTAGAACTCGCGGCACTTGAAGATGTTGTTTCTGAATGACTGCTAGTCGCAACTACTTCATCCTCTTGTACGGCAGTTGCCGCAGATGAAGCCGCGCTAGAAGTAGCTGAAGAATCCGCACCACTAGCTGAAGAGCTGGCGGCCTCAGATGTTGCTTCAGATGTATTAGTTGATGATGCGTTCGACTCTAGTTCATCCGCAGCCGCGCCTGCTGAGCTTGCTGCTGATGAAACAACCTGTGCATTACTACTGGTATCGGCTTGACTAGTGCTATCTGCACTTGCGGTCAATGATCCAGCCCCCAAAAGCGAAAATGATGCCAGTGCAGCGAAGACCCAGGTCTTCCCTACCTTGTACATCTTGTACCGCAGCTTGGGGTCGCCATTAAAAGCTTTATTCCGCATGAATTTCACTTTTAATCGTCCTCCTTAAGTTGTCTGTGAAATGTTGGCTGTAGACATGCCTCCCAGTTCCGCATCATGTCTACAGGTTTACAAGTTAAGTGTAATTGGTCTATACACTTTTCTACAATGAAGAGTCATACGTATAAACGAGTATCCCCTATGAACGAGCTCTTCAACAAAATCATTTTATCATAAATTTACTATGCACACTATTTTAAAGATAAAATTATCATTGGTCTATCTTAAAAAACGATAAAAATTGAAAATGTTCTAATTTTATAACAGCAACTTCTAATTTTAAGGATAACTGATTAACTGTCTATTTTTAGTGTTCATGAAAGATTTTTAACTGTTCGTGTCAGTTTATAAGTGCCGACATATCAGTACTTACAGTGATATGAACTATTGTTCATCTTGGAGGGGGGACTTTATATACAGCTGATACCATTAACGAATGCACTTTCGTTAGTTTCTTTTTTTATCTACTTTTATGATATTTTGATTAAAAAATCTGTATGGGTTGATGATTTTGTGCCTCTTTTACTGGCCATAAATCCATCAATAAAGCAAGCATATGATTCGCAAATATGGCAGTAAATCGTGTGCATCCGGTTGCATCAAAACGCCAATTTACTCACACTAATTAAAAAACGTAACATACAAACTACAGCTTCTTGATCAGCTGATAACCTACCCTATTCTTAATTCAAGAACAGACATCCCTTAAATAGGCGAATTCATTTGTTTTCACAAATGTTTACGTCATTTCAAGGTGCAATGAAATCGTTTGTAAGTGACCATTTGTAACTTCTTAAGTTTGCGGGTGATTTTTTCTCATCGCTGGCCACCTACCCCTTATTAGTTACATAGACAAACCAAAAGGACCCAACACTGGTATTCACCAATGCTGAGTCCCTATCTCACTATTTAGTTGAAAGTTGACCGTTATTATAAATGACGGTCATTTGTTGGCCACTCAAAACAGCAGCTCCTAATTTACGTGGATGCTGCCAACTGATTCCAGCCAATGCGACTGCCGCTGCATCCATCGGCGTGCTACGAATTCCTTTGCGATTAGCTGGCAACATGTTAGGCCCGGTCTCCCAGACACTCATGACCTCCGGCGTAATGTAGCCGATGGCCCCGGCATTCCCGCCAGTCTTGCCACCGCCTAACGTCGGGATACCCAGTGCGTGTCCCATCTCACGAATCAGCACTGCCTCACGGTTATTCTGATCCTCAGCCGCGGTGAATCCCTTCGTCTTCCAATTTGCCGGGTAGAATTTCATCCCCGTGCCATCGTACTGCTGACCACCAATGTATTTATCCTTACTCTTGGCATCATGGATAATCTCATCGCTGGCCTTCGCTTTATCGACAACCTGCACAATGTCATAACCAGCGACCCGATTCCAAAACGCAGCGGCATCCTTGACCATTGGCGTTGTCATCATCTTAGACTCGCTGTATATCTGTAAGATGCCATCGCTCCCCACAAAGTTTCGGATACTTTTACCATTCATTTTGTAAACGTGGCGGGTGGCAACTGCATCCAAACTATGATTACCCGTGTACTTTGTGCCATGGGTAATCTTGGTGAGCCGTTCGAGCTCTGACTGCTTATACGTTTTTAAATTGATGACGCCATCGACTGTATTCGTCGCCTTCGTCCGCTGATAATAGTGCGCATCGTCAGTCATCGAAGCATTCAACCGATTGAGCCCCATGAAGACACCCGCCACCACGAGTGCTAGGACTAACAGAATGGCCAGTCGTTTCGTTAATTTTGTCATGCTTCACTCCCCCGTGGAATTGTTGACGTTAATTTTCCGTGATTGTAGGTGACCGCAGCCGTTGGGGTCGTCAGCACCCAGCTAGCCAATTTACGCGGTCGTTGCCAGCTCAAACCAGCAAGGGCCAGTGCCGCCGCATCAACCGCCGTACTGCGCACACCCAAAGGATTACGCACCGGTCGCCACGGCGCCATGAACTCCGTCGTGATGATTCCTGAACTGGCCGCGTTCCCACCCAGTGGTCCGCCACCCAAGTGTGGAATGCCTAAGGCGTGGCCAATCTCATGAATCAGTGCCGCTTCCTGCCAATTCTTCTGATCCTTGGCTGAGAGGCCACTCAGGTGCCAATTTTGAGGAAAAAACACCAAGCCTTGGCCGTTGTAAGCCTGTCGTCCTAAGACACCACGCTGAATCTCATCGTCATGAATCACCTCATCGCTTAGCCGCTGACTGTCGACAACTTCAACGATTTGAGCACCTGCGATCTGATTCCAGTAAGCAGCCGCATCTCGAACCATTGCCGTCGTCATAAAATTAGATTTGTTGTACAGCTGCAGCACGCCATCCTGCCCAACAATGTTCGGAAGTGGCTTCCCCTCCAATTGATAGGCATACTTCGTCGCGGCCAGATCCAAGCTCGTATTGCCATGATATTGGCCGCCATGCGTTATCTGCGTCAACTTGGTCAGCTCTTCTTGGGAATAGTACCCTCGCGCAATGGTCCCACGATTATCGGTCTTCGTTCGCTGATAGTAGTGTCGGTTCGGACCGCCTACGACACGCTGCGTGACCTGATATCCCAAAAATCCAACGAGAATAATTCCCAAGATTACAGCCATCCAGATTCCTCCTGAACGATGCATGTGCACACCTCCTTAGATAGAAAAACCGCCCCAACAAAAAACGTTTTCGGCGGTTTCCCTTTACTTTAATCCGTTGTAACGGCGGTCTTATCTTGGGTCAGACTGGTAAAGTAGTCCAGCAGTTGTTGCCACTGTTCAAAAACAGCATCTTCGGAGTAACGCTTGGCATTCTCATACGCAGCATCACTGTATGCGCGCAGTTGCTCCCGGTCACTGAGCAACTCAATCAAGGCATCTGCTAATTGCTGTGGCTTGCCATTTTCCGTTAAGATCCCGGTCTCGCCATCCTGGATAATATCGCTAGGTCCATACTTCACGTCGTTAGCAACCATCGGTACCCCGTGAGATTGGGCTTCCAACAAGGTCAACGAGAAACCTTCTGCACGACTTGGCAGAACACCCAGTTGAGCACGGTCGTACACGGCGCCAATATCATGCGTGTACCCCTTGAAGCTGACAGCATCGGTCAGGCCAGCATCGACCACCTGTTGCTTGAATTTCTTTTCAATATCACCGTTGGCGTAACCCCAGAGTTCGAGGCGGGCATCCGGAAATTGTTGATGCACCTGCGCAAAGGCTTCAATAGAATGATTTTGCTGTTTTTCCGGTGCCAACCGAGCCACGTGCACGATCAGATTCTTCTGGCGTTTGTCGAACGCCTGGTGCTTGCGAGCAATCTCCTCGTCGGTCACATAACCAACGGGAATGGTAAATGCCGGAATTGCCGTCCCGAACCGGTCCACAATATCTTGCGATTGCTCTGGTGTTGCCGAAATTACGGCATCCCACTTGTCCCAATTATTTAACGCATTCGTATAGTTGTTATTCAGCGGCGAGTGTAACATATCACTGGGATCGCTGACGTGGTCGTTGTGCAGATGGAGCACCTTAAACGCCGACGTCTGCATGTGAAAGAGTGCCCAGTCACATTCCACAGTTCGGTCACAGATGAAGACGTTGGCTGTTGACTGCGCATTTAACTCATCATAGAAGAAACGCGTCAATTCATTCATCCCACTAAAGACCCAGTTACTCTGACGATAATTCAATACCCGCCAAGAAATGCAGGCCTTGCCAGCACGATTGAGGTAATGATTCTTTTCAATATGCACCAGGCCATCCGGCCCAAAGTACTGTTCCTGAGAAATCTTGCCTTCCCAGTCAAAGAGCTGCTCGAGACTCTTGAAGCCACGAACGTCCCACCAAACCATCTTAATGGTTCGGCCGTTAACGTCGAAGTATTGGACATTACTAATTTCCTCACTGTCCTTGCGGAAATAGATGATCATCATCATTTTCCCCTGGGCAAAGACCTGAAGCTGATTATCCTTCCGCGTTGTCGTCGTGTTTGCCGGTAAGGAGAAGTCATTCATGGCAAATGACTTGGCAACCACATCAACACTGCCACAGAAGAACTCAAACAAGTTCACAAAGTTTTCACGCGCAATACCTGCCTGCCGCAGGATGTTTGTGAGATCCATCGAGAAGACACGCGTCACGATTTTAGCTGGCACCTGATGCTTGTCAAACAGCCGTAACCGGTTGATTTCGGCTTGTTCGATTCCTGATTTTGAATATTGCATGTTGTCATTTAAAAAATAATACATTCCCGGACCTTCCTTTCTCAAGCCGCTACGTTAGGCTTTGAGCGCCTTCTGCCAACGATTCCAGACCTTCCGCCGCGTCCACTGTGTATGCGACTTCGCATAAGCAGCATCACTAAACGCCGTTAATTTGGCCGTATCAGTGAACAAGCCCACAATCTTCTCAGCCATCTGGAGGTTCTGCCCTGGATCAATCAGATAACCATCCTGGCCTTCCGTGATCAACTCAGCTGGACCATAGTTAAACCTGTAGCTGACAGCTGGAATCCCGTGCATCAGCGCTTCCATCATAGCCAGTGGTCCACCATCGGCCAGCGACATATTCGTCAGGACCTGATAATGATCATATTGCTCAGTTAAATTAGCATCGTAGTCCTTAAAAAAGACACTGCCGGTCAAGTTAAGCTCACCCGTGAGCTTCTTCATGTCCGTAACATACTGCGGATCGCCGTAGCCAAATAGCGTGAACGTGGCATCCGGCACCCGGTCCTTAACGAGCGCAAACATCCGCAATTGTTGATCAATCTGCTTATCTTGACCGATCCGGCCAACATACAGCAAGCTATGCGGTATCCGCTGTGCCGGTGCGACTTTCTCCGTTTCCTCCTTAGATAATGGTAGCGTCGTAACGGCTGGTATGGAGAAGACGTGTGCCTTTGGGAAACGCGTCGTCAGGTTTTCTGCTTGTTGAGAAGTTGCCGTGATAAAGCCATCAAAGTGGCCAAAATGCTCAAAGGCTGGTGCCAGGAAGCCATCCAACTCAGCATGTACGGGGTCATTCGGATTGACTGCGTGGTTGATTGGAATATAGAGATACTTCCGGGAGGCATCATTTAAGGACAACAATGGTTGAACCCCAGTACCTGGGCGGTCGACGATAAAGGTCGTCGTCTCACTGTCTTGATTACTCAATTCGTTTAAGAAGAAATTGAACAGGTCGTCCGCGTTCTGGAAGAAGCGGTCCCCCTCGCCGTGATAATCCTTCAAGATCATCCGTGAAGGCAACGGCTTGCCCTCTGTATCTTGGGCATAGTACTCTTCCAGCACCGTTTGCCCAGCTGGGGTGTAGTACCGCTGTAAAATTAATTTGCCATTCTGACCAAAGTACTGCGTCGCCGATTTAAATCCACGCCAATCCCAGAGATCGGTTCCAATCCGATTACCCTGTGGATCGAAGAATTCCTGATAGAAGACGCGGCCAATGGTGCCAGGAATAAACCCAACATTTCCCACCAAGCGGTCCCCGTCAGCGACACCACTAAAGTTGGCCCCAACGGTAACTTCATACTCGATTGGAATATTGATATTATCCGCAGTCACCACTTTGACATCCGTATAATCCGTAACCCCTTGGAAGTAATCGAACATGTTCACAACCTGATCGTCAGTTACCCCAAAATCACCAATCGTCCGATGAAGCAGACGGTCATAGATCTTCGTGACAATCTTTGCAGGTGCTTTGTAGTGGTTAAACAACTTAACCCGGTTCATCGCCGTATGCTCAACACTTGAATTTTTTTGCAGAATATACTCGTTGACAAAATAATACACAGTGCAACACTCTCCCATTCGTTTTGATTAATGGTTCCTGTATTCCTGATGTATGCGGTCTCATCAAAATGAGACGTTCGCATAGCGATTCATTCAATTATACCTAATTTCTTTTATAATTAAAACCAATTACTACTCAGCTCAAAAATTCATTTTGGCTGACTATTCAAAGATTGAACCAATTTTTCCCATTTTTCCATCGTTTTTGTCGGCGAATAGGCTTGTACTAATCGTTGTGCATTCCCCATGAAGGTCAGCTGGAGTTCCCTATCTGACAGGTATTCACGCATCTTTTCAACGAGCTGTTCCTGATCATTAACGGGGACCAAGAAGCCATTTTCACCGTCATGAATCATTTCATTTGGTCCATAGCGAATATCGTAACCAATCACGGGAATACCATAGCTTAATTCCTCAACGGTCGACAGTGAGAAGCCCTCTTCAACACTCGTCATCAGGGCTAAAGAAGCCTGTCGGTACTCATTAGTCAGGTCCTTCTGGAACCCTCTGAGGAAGACATAATCTCCTAAACTGTGTTCATTAATATACTTTTGAAGTTCATTTTTGATTTTATTCCCAAATCCTAATAAATGTAACTGAATGTCTGGAAATTCCGGAACGAGTGCTTCAACCGCCTTGACCTGATGCATGAGCTGCTTTTCCGGTGAGTACCGGGCCACACTAATAATCCGGTGCGGGTCCCGCCGCATCACATCGATCGGTTGGGCCGTCGCATACCCTACTGGAATCGTCGTAATTGGTGGCAGATTACTGAAACGCGCCAAAAGATCCGTCCGTTGTTGCTCGGTAGACACGACGATCCCGTTAAACCGCTCTGGATGCGCCAGGATATAATCGTAAATACCATGCTTGAGTGCCCCCGTCACAATGTCTTGGCCCACCCGAACATGGGTGCTGTGAAAGACTGGGCAAATTTTAATATCTGGTCGTGTCCGATCCAGAGCCGGCGCCATCTTCCCGTTGCGATCAGAGAAGAAAATATCGCCATCCTGAGCCAATTCATTGAAAAAGAAAGTCTGCAACTCTGTCTCATCATTAAAGTAGTAATCTCGCTGACCATAATTTTTCAGCGTTACCGACCGCAATACAGACTTCCCATCGACCTGCTTGCATTGTTTAATCATTTTAACTTGTTGGTCTGGACTGTAGTAAAGCTCCGTATTGACCTGATTGTTCTCAACCAATAGGCTCGTTCGACTCAAGAACCCCCTACTGTCATAAACATCCCGGCGAATCTTGTTGTGATCGTGATCAAAGTAATTAATGTAATCGACTTGACTATAATCCTTATCTAGAAAATGCGCATACATTAAAAACTGGCCATCCTCATTGTCGACCCGCACATCATACGTGTCTGGAACGTCCCGCAACTGGTAATGGCAGGTCATCTGCCAATAATGGCGCCAATCAAAATGCCCCACATCTTGATACTGACGACTTTCCTGAAAATAATCATACATGGAGAAGCCAACGCCTTGGAAACCAAACTTCTTTAAATGTTCATGCAACCGTGAGCCATACGCCAAATACACCAGAGCTGCCGGCATACCTGCCGTTTGAAACAAGTGCATCCGGTTAAACTGGGCCTTTTCAATGCCAGTCACCGCCGACCCCAAATTCATATCTACAAAATAATTCACGACACCCTCACCTCTTTACGCAAATGTTTCATTCGAACGTGCTTCAAAATGCCCATCTAAATGAAAGCACTTGCAATTCTATGATTATAACTTAAGCTAAATTCAATTGGCACGCAACTAATCCACCTCAAATCACCAACATCCGTTAGGGAAGTAAAGCGGCCTTACAAACGAAAAAGCCCCGTGCCATCAGTTTTCACCGTGACTCGGAACTTATTAGCTATCTAATATTATTATCATAAATCTCATGTTGAATCACCCGTGCCATATCACTCGGTAACGGCGCGTAGCACGTCACCCACTGCTGTATGAACGGTTCGTAAAAGGATAATCGCGCGCAGTGCAAAGCTTGGCGGTGAATCCACGGATTTGTGGTCGTACCGTACAGCCAGTCTCCCAGAAGCGGATGCCCGATCGACTCGCAATGCACGCGAATCTGGTGCGTCCGCCCCGTGTGAAGCTTGACCGCCAACAGACTAGCCGTCTGCGACTGGGCCACTACCCGAAGTTCGGTACTGGCTTGGCGCCCATCCGGTCGAACGGCTCGTTTAATAAACGAGCCCGCTGCTCGGCCAATCGGGGCAGTCACCATCTGATGACGCGGCGCCACGACGCCCGCGGCCACCGCTACGTAACGTTTGTCCAGCTGATGTAACTTCAACTGCTTGTCAAGAATCGAGTGGGCAAAATGGTGTTTGGCGAAGATCACGGCGCCACTGGTCTCGCGATCGAGCCGTGTCACAATATGGGTCACCGTGCTATCGGCCTTGATTGCCGTCAGGTGCCCTTTAACGCGATTAGCCAACGTATCATCCGGATAGAGGTGCGATGGCACAGACGCCATCCCAGCCGGCTTATTCACCACTAAAAAGTGGGGGTCCTCATAGAGAATCTCCAGCGGCGCAAACGACGTTGAAACGTGGTCGTTGGCCTGCTCGGGTGGCAACTGCAGCCCCACCGTTTGGCCGGGGTTAGCCATCGCAATAACGCGAACTTCCACGCCATCCAGCGTGACGATACCGCCATGGAATTTGACCTTCTTCAAGAACGTCCGAGTCACCCCGTGATCCATCAGAACCGTCCGCACGTGAATCGGACTAGTTCCCGTCACGCGCCACGAAAAGGCCGTCATCCGTTGTCCCTCCCGATAAAGGAAGACTCGACGCGCTGCCAGAAGTGGGTGTGCCGATATTCCGCAAAAGAAATTCGGTGCTGCGCAATCTGGTAGGTAATCGCCTTGATTGGCCGACCCTCAATACTCAGCTGATCGCACATCAAGACATTATTGGCCGAGCTCGCTGGTTCTACGCGAATCCACTCGTCGGCCGGCAAGATCAGTGGTGACCCCAGTGTTCTGAAGACAAGGTTGTTGATTGAGGCTATTTCTGCCATCTGAATGGCGTTAAACTGGGGACTCAATACGGCACCACCCACAGCCTTATTGTAGGCTGTCGATCCGGTTGGCGTCGAGATACACAGACCATCCCCTCGAAAACTTTCGAAAAATTCACCCTTGATGTAGACGTCGGCCACCATGGTCCCAGAGACCTTCTTAATCGTTGACTCATTCAGCGCCAAGGCCTTGTCGGGATGGGTACCGTCCGCATACTCCACCTTAATCGTGAGCAAGGGATAACTGACACTCTGACCATTGTCTTTGACCAGACTATCAATCAGCTCCTGAACTTCATAATCCCGCCAATCGGTATAGAACCCGAGATGACCCGTATGAATACCCACGAAACGTACCCGATCCAAGCGATCACTGTAGTGGTGAAAGGCCGATAACAGCGTCCCATCGCCGCCCACCGTAATCACGATGTCGGGGTCCAGACTGTCCAGCTCGATGCCTGCCGCCGTGAGTCCTTTTTTTAAAGCCGTCGCGACCTTCACCGAGGCCTGGCCGTTATTGCCATAAATGGAAACCTTCATTGCGTCAATCTTCCTTACTGTGAGGTGAGTCCGGAGAATCCCCACCAGCGCCATTTTTCGGCGTATAGTGTTGGGCTTCCTGAATCTCTTCTCGAATTTCGGACATTTCCGTGTCCAACTTGAAAGCGGCCTCCGCCGCTCGCTGGAGCCGTGCGCTCAGCTCTGTCGGGAAGTCACCTTGGTACTTATAATTCAATGAATGTTCAATCGTTGCCCAGAAATTCATGGCCAATGTCCGCACCTGAATCTCTGCTAAAATTTTCTTTTCTCCCGTGACCAATTGGACCGGATACTCAATCACAATGTGATAAGACCGGTAGCCACTGGGCTTTTCGTTATGGATGTAATCGCGTTCCTCAAGAATCGTCAGGTCCGTCCGCTGCCGAAGCAGGTCGACCACTTGGTAGATATCCTCAACAAATTGGCACATAATACGTAGTCCCGCAATGTCTTGCATATCTTGTTCCAAGCGTTCCTCGGCCACGTGCCGACGGGTCATCTTTTCCACGATACTGGGTACCGGTTTGACCCGTCCGGTAACAAACTCAATGGGCGGCCGCTGATTGCGATTCTCAAATTGCTTTCGGATACCGCGGAGCTTGACTTTCAGCTCACTCACGGCCTGTTGATAGGGCAATAAAAATTGATCCCAATTTGCTATCATGACGACTATCCCCCAACCTTTAATACACAGCTTACCTTTGAATTTTACCATAATTCAGCCGGAACCGAGACTAATTACTTGGTATCATCCCGTTAAATTTCAAAGTTCCTGCCAGTTTTGATTTCACGAGGCGTTTAGCTTTACCTCCGGCCAAAAATGTTGCATGATTAGGTTGCGTTTTAAACGGACGGGATTCACCTCAAACAAACGTTTGGATTGCTATTTTTTGAAAATTTGCTAAAGTAGTGCTATTGTTACTTTTTGTTTGACGACCCCTGTTGATCGTCAGACAGGATAGATATTAGGAGGAAGCAATGTGTTAGAAGTCTATTTGTTCGTCAACCCCCTGGGCGCGCGTTGTATGCGTTCAGAACAGAATATTATGCGGTTGGCCGACCATTTAAATAGCAAGGTGTCGTTTCAATTCGTCCCGCTGCTAAATCAACAAATCATTGAACAGGCCTTGCCCGCACGGCCCACGTTGGCCCAACGCAACGCCTACTTCAACGTTTACTACCAGGCTATTTTAGCCTATAAAGCAGCCCTCTTTCAGGGCAAACGTAAGGGACGGAAATTCCTACTCGACATGCAAACGGCCGTTGTCAGTGACCACCAAAAGTTCTCACAGGACTTGGCAGTGGAAGTGGCGAAGGACTGTCGCTTAGACCTCGACATGTTCACGGAAGACTGCGACTCCGACTTGGCGAAACAAGCCTTTAAGACGGATCAAAAGCTCGCAGCCGAAATGAAGATTCAACAGTCTTCATCTGCAGTTATCTTCAATTGTGACGTTTCCCAATGTGGGTTACTCTTAAACGATGTGACTTACGACTCCCTGTGCGATGTCTGCGAGAGTCAGGGTGTAGCTACGCGAGAAATGTTAATGGCTGAACCTAATTACCCCAAAAATGACCAAGCCAATTCAACATCATTGGGTGCTTTTCCACCGCATCTGCGGGTGTTATAAATCGTTTTACAGCAAGGCTCACGTGCAATCGCGTGAGCCTTTTTGTATGGATTACGGGGGCCCTAAAAAAGTGACACAATATTCTCCCCTTGTTTCATCCAGTATGGTATGATTGACCCAACTATTTTGGATTTTTAAAGGGGAACGCTTATGACAACTGCCATCGTTACCGATACTGCGTCTTATCTCACTGCCGACCAAATCGCACAAAACCCGATAACGGTCTTGCCCATCACGGTCATTCTCGGTGGGCAACAGTATCCCGAGTCAGAACTAAGTCCACAAACTTTCTACGATTATTTAAAAACCGATAATGAACTGCCAACGACTGCACAGGTCTCCCTGGGGCAGATTGAGGATGCCTACGACGAGCTGGCTCGTCAGGGCGTCGATGAAATCATCTCGATTCACCTCTCCAGCGGGATCACCTCGTTTCTCAGCAATCTAAAGATGTTCTGCCGGACCTATACCAAGGCGAAAATCTACCCGGTGGATTCCCTAGTCGCCAGTGCCGGCGAAGCTAATCTTTGCCTGTTGGCGGGTAAGCTGATCAAAGCCGGCCAGACCGCCGAACAGATTATTCCCCAGCTGACCGCCCTCCGCGATACACAACAGGTCTACTTCGCCGTGGATAACCTGAGTCATTTAGCGCGAACCGGGCGATTGAGTAATCGGTCAGCCATGATTGGCAACCTCCTCAACATCAAACCACTCCTGACGTTCGACGACACTGGTAAGATTATTGCCATCGACAAGGAACGGACGATGCGTAAGGCTTTTGGCTTCATCACCGACCACCTGACCGCCCGTCTGCAGGAAGTTGATTACCCGCTCCATGCAACGGTCATCGACGCTAATAACGAAGAGACCGCCCTCCGGTGGCAACAGGCCTTGCACGAGCAGTTCCCGCAAGTTCGTGTCTCACGAAGCGCGTTAGGCCCTGCCATTAGCGTGCATACCGGTGAAAAGACGATGGGTGTACTGTGGCAACAGGATTGGCAATCGATTTAACCTTACAGATCATACGCGTAACCAAAAAAGCTGGCGTCATCACCGCATATTGTGCAGCGATGACACCAGCTTTCTTTCATTGCAGATTGTTTACGACAGTCATGCAAGTCTTCATTAGTTTTACTTCTTCAACTCACGGGCTAATTTACTAAATTCAGCTAGCCGTTCGTCAAAGGTCTTGAATGCCGTCTCCAGGTAATCTGGCTTGGTCATGTCGACCCCAGCCTTCTGCATCACTTCAATTGGTAAGGCGGAGCTCCCGGACTTCAGGTAGTTCAGGTAGGCATCGCGCTTAGTGGCATCCCCACTCAGAATGCGTTGTGCCAGCGTGGTTGCGGCCGCAAAACCAGTGGAATACTGGTAAACGTAGTAGTCGTAGTAGAAATGTGGAATCCGCGTCCATTCGTCGGCAATCTGTGGATCGGAAATCACCCCGTCACCATAGTAGCGTTGATTCAGGTCGCCGTAAAACTTACTCATGAAGTCTGCGGTCAATGTTTCACCGGCAGCCGCCTGTTGGTGAATGTAGTCTTCGAATTCGGCAAATTGCGTTTGACGGTAGACCGTCCCCTTGAAGCCATCCAGATAATGGTTCAAGACGTAAGCTCTGACTTGTGGGTCGGTTTGCGTCTTTAACAGGTAATCCGTTAAGAGGTTTTCGTTAGTCGTCGAGGCAATTTCCGCCACGAAGATCGAGTAATCCCCGTATTGGTAAGGTTGATTAGTCCGCGTATAGTGGCTGTGCATGCTGTGACCCATTTCATGAACCAGCGTGAACAGGCTTTCCAGGCTATCCTGCCAGTTCAGAAGGATGTAAGGCTTGGTGTCATACATCCCACCTGAATAGGCCCCAGTCCGCTTGCCCTTGTTTTCGACCACGTCAATTGCACGGCCATCAAACATCTTCTGTACGTTGGCCACGTAATCTGGTCCCAGCACACTCAGTGCCTTGAGTGCTTCCTGCTGCGCTTCTGGATAGGTATACGACAGGCTGGGTTCCCCCGTAATCGGCGTATACAGGTCATACATGTGGAGCTCAGGCAAGCCCAGAATCTCCTTACGTAGGTTCACGTACTTGTGTAGAGAATCCAAGTGGTCATTGACCGTCTTGACCAGCGTGTCGTAAACGACAGCGGGCACGTTGTTACTACTCATTGCAGCTTCACGGGCACTGCCGTAATGCCGGACCTCAGCACTGAAATTATGCGTTTTAACCTCGCTGGACAGCGTGCTGGCAAATGTATGCCGGAATTGTTGATAGACGCTGTACAGAGCCTTAAAAGCCTGCTCACGAACCTTGGGTTGGGTTGATTGCAGTAAGACGCCATATAACCCCTCGGAAAGCTGAACATCATTCCCTGCTTCGTCTTGAACTACTGGGAACTTCAGGTCGGCATCGCTCAGTACACTGTAAGTCTTGGCAGAAGCGCCAAAGATATCGCTGGCACCGGCCAGTAGTTTTTCCTCAGCGGCAGACAACGTGTGATCACGTTGTTCGCCTAAGACATCGAAGAAGTGTTGGTATTCAGTCAGCCGTGGTTCGGCGTCAATCAGCGCTTGTAAGGCAACCTGTGGTAAGGCGAGCACTTCTGGTTCGTACCAGGAAGTTGCCGCAGCTACTGTTGCAACTAGGCTTTCGGCCTGGCCGGACAGGGCTTGTGCATTGGCGTCACTGGTATCTTGATCGTTTTTAAGGGAGGCGTACACGTACACCTTTTCCAGCTGGCGATTAAGGTCAAAAATTGCAGCGGTCACTTCGTAAAGGTCGCCTGCACTTTCTGCGAGTTGACCTTGCTTAGTTGCCACTTGCTTGGCTTGCGCCTTGATTGCGGCAACGGCCTGCTTAAAGGCCGCGTCATCGGCATAAATTGGGGTCAGGTCCCAGGTCAAAGCCTCGGGAACTGCCGCGCGTTCGGGAATTTGTTTCATTTTCCTAATCCTCCTTTAATTTTTGCATAACAATAGTTTACCACTTTTGTTGGGAGAGTTGGGTATTGGGTCTTTATTTATTCTCATCATTTTCTCACAGTCACTAAGCTTCCCCCGCCCATTTCGGTCGCCGACAAATCTGCCAGTTCTCTTCAATTGGTCGTAAATAGCCTAGCCCCATTAAATCCGCTAGCAAACTACGTCGCGCCTTAAGCAACGCCTCATCCGCTGAAAACCAGACAGCCTGTTGATGGCCACCCACCGTTTTAAAGCTTCTCACCACCAGGAAATCCATCGTGGCCCCTGTGATCCGTAGCACCGGCAACGCAAATAATTGGGCCATCATCAACGCACGCCACAACAAGAGTCCCTGTCCAAAGACTGGCAACGTAATCGTTGTCGTCATCAAAAAATCGGGAACGTCCAAGATGTGATGGCCCGTGGGATACAGAACCTCTTGGATGGCTAACACTGCAGGCCGCTTTGTCTGTAAGTCACGCGCCAATCGAGAGCGCCATTGCGGATAATCCAAAACGAGTTTAGGCAATGGTAGCTGATTACCGGCAACTAATTCTCCAATATTTAGCAACCAGGTTGTCCGACGATGATAGTTGCCGAGCGCATCTTGATAAAGGTGGTGATCGATTCGCATCCGCTGACGCTGAACATCCCAAAACAGGAGGCACAGCCCCCACCCACGCAGTCGCGTGGCGAAGCGTTCAATTAGCGACCACCCTAGTTTTTGTTTGCCGTAGCGACTCCCTAAGATCCAAAAGGGATACACCTTCAGCTTTTGATAGCCCCTGGTTCGCCCCAAGACCTGGCTCGTCATGATTGGACTGCATTGAAACTCGATAGCGATTGGACACTTCTTTTCTCGTTCCACCCAACAGTCTGCGCGCTGCTGAATGTCTGGTAGAATTCGCTCTAAAGACACCACGCCCCATGACTCGAAAAACGTCATGAGTTGGCGCTTGCCTCTCAGATGTTGTTGTGTCTCACCCTCACTAAAAATTGTACAGGCTTCCCTAGGACGATGGGCAAAGTACGGCTGCACGTGCGTCCCATGGTGCAAGGTTACCCGTTGCTGACAAGTGGGACAGCAGTAGTCTTGTAGCCGTTCGGCATATGCCGCATCAATCAACTTCCCTTTCAGTAGCGCAATCAACATGGTCGCCATCCCCTTTACTCTTTAACTCCGTAAAAAGGGCCGAAATATATTTTATTTCTGAAATTTATTTCAAAAAAGAGTCCGCGCGAACAAACACCGGCGTCATCACCGCTGTTTGCCCCCACGGGCTCTCACATTTAATCTTTCGTTTCAGTTGGGAAGTGGGCAATCACTTGGTAGATTGGCCCCTTCGCCGAGAATTTTTGTTCGTATTCTGTCTGAATGTCCTCCACATCATCCGTAGCGGCGTGCAGATCGAGCCAGACCCCATCGAAGACCAAGCCGAAGTTGTTCAAGCTCCCTAAGGAGTATTCGAACAAGCCCCGGTTATCGGTCTTAAATTGAATCGACCCTTCAGGCTGTAAGACATCGGCGTAGTGTGCCAGAAAGACTGGCGATGTCAGTCGACGTTTGGCGTGACGTGACTTAGGCCATGGATCGGAGAAGTTCAGGTACAGACCGGCAATTTCGCCCGCTGCAAAGAACGTGTTGACTGCCTCACCATCCGTGTGGACCAATTGAATGTTGGTCAGTTCGCTAGCAACGACCTTCTTCAAGGCAGCCGCAATCACGGAAAACTGGATTTCAATCCCAATAAAGTTTCGATCGGGATGGGCCTTCGCCATTTCAACGATGAACTGACCCTTCCCCGTCCCAATTTCAACGTACAAGGGCTGTTCCTTAGGGAAACGGCTCTGCCACTTACCCTTCAATGGTTCTGGTTCTTCAACTAGTCGTTCAGTGTGTTCGGCCACATAATCCTTGGCCCACGGTTTATTACGCACACGCAATGTCCAATTCCTCCTTCAATCACAACGGCGGGCGCAAGGTCCTTCCTCGCTCCCGCCGACGCTTAGTCCGTCACTGACTCTCTCGTCAGTTTTTCTAGTAAGATTAAATGTTGATTCATAATTTGAAAACGCTGTTGATGGTAGCTGTCGGCAATCACCGTCAAGCAGTGAATCCGTGCATACCAGTTGACCCGCGCCGTTAAATCAGACGTGATCTTTTCGCCGTAGTCCTGTAACCAGCGTTGCCACTCTTCCAGTGGCACGTACTCACAGAGCAAGGCCCCCAGATCGTAAGCGGGGTCAGCAAACGTTGCCGCATCCCAATCGACCAGGTACAGCCGTCGCCGGTCAGACAACAGCCAATTCTTATGATTTAAATCACCATGACATACTTCGTAATGCGTCTTGGGCAGTTGTGGTTGCTCAGCTTGTAGCGCTGCAAATGCCGATTGAATCAGCGGATGACGCCGTAAGTCAGCGGCTAAGGCTGGCTGTAAGCGAGTTAACAACTGGGCGGGCGTGGTAAATCGTCCGCCGACTTTTAATAACATATCATGAAGTAGGTGAGAATGATGAACCCGATGTAAGAGCCGAGCGACCCGCTGTTCGCGCATTTCCTCGCGATGCAACGTGCGACCGTTCAGCCATTCTTGAGCCGTCATGACATCCCCACTGGCAAGCCGCTTCGTCCACACCAACCGGGGTGTGATGCCCTCCATCGAGAGCGCGGCAAGAAATGGTGACGCATTTTGTTTTAAGAACACTTTTTGTGACGCCTTCGTCCCCATATACGCTGTACCGGTATTCCCGCCCAGCGGATATAGACTCCAGCCATCACTGATATCCAGTGCCATGGTCACCCCTCCTCGATTTGTCAGCTATTATTAATTCTATGGGGAAACGGAAGCCACGTCAAGCCCTATTTTCAATCGAACGCGCTAACCGCTGGGGTGTATAGATTCTGGCGAGATACCAAACTTCTACCACCTCGACCAGTAACGTCACCCCGGCCGTCATCAGGTGTGGATTGGCCACCACGACCACGAGCCACAGAAGCAAGGCAGCCACACTCAGAATCAAAGTGATCAGCGTCACGAAGCTCTTTAAGCGCTGTGCCGGCAGGATCGGATAGACGTGAGTGAATACAACGTCATCGTACTGCTGGAAGAATGGGAGCAATTGAAAGCCAATCAGGTAGATGAACAGTGCGGCGAGAATCACAGGCAGCCATTCGCCCCGCACAAAGTACAGGAGAAGCATCCCAATCACGGTCAGCCGAACGACTAATCCACTGAATTCACTCCCCCGCACCATGCCACGGCTGTAGAGGTACAGGTAAAACTTATCGTGACGTGGCTTAATCAGCTTGAATAGGCCATCGAGATAACGCCGCCGCTTGATAGTTCCAGACAGCATTGGCACTTCCGTAAACATGTTGAAGAACCGGTAGATGCCTAGCATCCGATTATCTTCAATCTTAATCTGCTCGCGCCAGCGAATCTGTTGCTTCTGCCAGTGCTGCGCAAACCAGACAGCCACAGCAATATCGAGAATCAAGGCTAAGCCAACGGCAACCAGTGGCAGTGTCCACAGTCCGGCTGCCAGCACAATGATGCTCAGTAGCCACTTGAACTCCCAGCGATTCATCCGCGTTTGCCCCGTCACCTGATAGGCACTCGCTAAGTCTAAGCGGAGCAGCGCATCCTTTAAGATGATCTGCGCCAGCCCCAATTCAACCAAGCTCAGTACTGGCCAAGCCATGGTCACACTCATAAATGGTGCCAATAAGAAAACGGCAATCACCTGAGTAGCCTGCGCCAACCCCTGGCTGTACCGCCGTGCGGCCACCAGATAGGCGTGCATCGCCCGTTCCTTTGGCAAGAGGAAGACGCGGTCGGCATCCTCGATCAACGTTGCGAACCGGCCAATTTGCGCCACAATGACCAACACCAGCAGTGCCACGACGGGCGCCCACCAGTAACCGGTCTTCAGCGTCTTTAACATATTTGAATAACCGTACCCTAACCCACCCAATAAGAAGAGCAAGGCAAAGACAAAGAAATCATTGAACACCAACCGCAAATACTTCGCCATTTCCCGGAGATGGCGCTGCAGCCGGGTCTTAAATAAACCGGTCATGCGCGATCGACCTTCGTCATAGAAAGGTAAATGTCGTTCAGCGATTCCCCCGCTTCGGGAAGAGCGGCTTGTAACTCACTGAGGGTGCCTTCGGTCTTGACCTGGCCATCATGTAACAGGACGAAGCGGTCACAGTACCGTTGGGCCGTGTCCAACACGTGGGTCGACATCAGAATGCTAGCGCCCTTCTTCTTCCGATCCTCAATCAGATTTAACAGGTCGTTAACAGCCAATGGGTCCAGTCCCAAGAAGGGTTCATCAATAATAAACAGCTTAGCCTGCGTCAAAAAGGCACAGACAATCATGACCTTTTGCTTCATCCCCTTGGAGAAGTTCGCGGGGAACCAGTCTAACTTATTATCCAGCCGGAAGGTCTTCAACAACTCGTGAGCCGTTGCCCAGGCTTGATCATGGTCCAAGTCATAGGCCATCATGGTCACTTCCAAATGTTCCCGCAGCGTCAATTCTTGGTACAACACTGGCGTTTCAGGGATGTAGGCAATCTGTTGCTTGTACGCCTGACTATCCTGATCGATGGTGACACCGTTAAGCGTAATCGTCCCTTTGTGGGGCGTTAATAACCCAATAACATGATTGATCGTCGTTGATTTACCGGCACCGTTTAGCCCGATCAAACCAACCAATTCGCCGTCCTTAACGTCAAAACTAATGTCCTTTAAGACGGGAATCTGGGAGTACCCCCCCACAACGTGGCTAACTTCTAAAGCCATAAACATTCCCTCATTTCTTGACCGCCTGTTGTTAGCTGGACAGTCTTTAATTTTTTCTAAATTTAGTTACCTCAAATTTAATTACCGCGCTTTAGAATACAGTGTCTCAGTACGCCGGCAATTGCTAAAATCATTGCAACGGTAATGACTGAATCACCTTATCAGCGAGTATATTGGCAATTCCAGCCACTATCCTAGCCGTAGACGGTCAGGGATAGCGCCAGCCGTGATTGTGGTGTTAATTGGCGTTTTCGGCCAATTTACACCACGGGACGTGTTTGGAAACTCGCGGATTTTGCGAGGTTCCAAACCGAGCTGAAAGCCCGCTCTTTGGCTGCAAGCGGTCCCCACAGTAGGCAGAACCCCTGACAGTCGCAGGCGACCAGCATACGCACGCTAATAATTCGAGGTAATACTCGGTGATAACTCAGCTATTATACCATAGCGCAGACTGTGAACGAACGATGGAGATGAATCCGCCCCTAACGATGGTGTATAATAGACGAAATCAACCCGAAAGAAGGAGATTTCATGGATAAAATGACACTCGAACCGCACTATGATGACGATTGTATTTTTTGCAAAATCTTAAAGGGAGATATCCCGAGCTACACCGTTTACGAAGATAACATTGTCAAGGCTTTCCTAGATATTTCACAAGGGACTCCCGGCCACACGCTGGTCATTCCGAAGACCCACGTCAAGGACATCTTCGCCTACGACAGTGACCTCGCAGCGGCCGTCTTCTCCCGGATTCCGCGCATCGCCCGTGCCGTTCAGGCGTCAGATCCCGCCATTACTGGGATGAACATCGTCAATAACAACGGTAAGGTGGCCTATCAATCCGTATTCCATTCCCACTTTCACCTCGTTCCCCGCTACACCGACGACGATGATTTCCAAATGATCTTTAAGGATAACTCCGGCAACTACACGCCAGACGATTACGCTGCTATCCAGTCTAAGATCAAAGCACACGTGGAGGATTAATCATGGGATTTGGTAAATTTCTAACCGGTGTCACCCTGGCAACCGGTGTTGGTTTGGCAGCCTACTTTACGTTGACCAAGCAAGATCCCCGTGTCTGGGCCAAGCAACTTGGTGACCAGGTCAAGGACACCGCCAACAAGGTTGACGACGTCAAGACGGCTAAGGATAATATGACGACAAAGGTAGCCGCCCTTAACGCCACCGTTACTGCCGCCACCCCTGCCATCGAGGATATTCAAAGCGATGTCGAAAAGTTTGCGTTTAAAATTGCCCCACGCGTGGAAGAAATTCAGGACACAGTCTCACGCTGGGATAAGTTCTAAATTTGAACTTTTTGTAAAGCTTCGCGTACCTTTTTAGGTTTCGCCATATTTGTGTTATGATATCCAAGTATGGTGTTTACACCAATTTTGATGAATGGATGTGTTGAGTAATATGAAGAAATGGTTTATCGCCCTTGCTGGCTTGTTACTGACTGTAACGCTTGCTGGTTGTGGGAACCAAACCGTTGCAACCACTAGCGGTGGTAAGGTTACCGAAAGTGCTTACTACAGCAGTTTGAAGGGAACTTCATCTGGTAAGCAAGTTCTGCAACAGATGATCCTGAACAAGGTTTTGGAAAAGCAATACGGTAGCAAGGTCAAGAAGTCCGCTGTTACTAAGCAATTCAATACCTATAAGGCACAGTATGGCTCATCATTCAAGAGCGTTCTTTCTCAAAGTGGGATGACGGAATCCAGCTTAAAGACTGAAATCCGTTCTAACTTACTCTTGAAGGAAGCCGTTAAGGACAACGTAACGGTTACTGATGCGCAATACAAGAAGCAATTCAAGAGCTACGAACCAGAAGTTACTGTTGCCCACATCTTAGTTTCCAAGAAGTCTACTGCTAACACGATTATCAGCGACTTGAAGGGTACCAAGAAGAGCGACATGACGTCCGAATTCACGAAGTTAGCTAAGAAGTACTCTACTGATACAGCTACCAAGAACAAGGGTGGTAAGTTGAGTGCCTTCGATAGCACGGACACTTCCCTTGACTCAACCTTCAAGAAGGCTGCCTTCAAGCTTAAGACTGGTGAATACACCGCTACGCCTGTTAAGACGCAATACGGTTACCACGTCATCTTGATGTTGAAGAACCCTGGTAAGGGTACTATGAACCAACACAAGGCTGAACTTAAGAAGCAAATCATTGACAACGACATGAACGATTCTACTGTTCTGCACAACGTGGTTGCCAAGGTCTTGAAGAAGGGTGACGTTTCCATCAAGGATAACGATTTGAAGAACATCTTGTCTGATTACTTATCATCAAGCAAGTCTTCCACCACTTCATCTTCAACTAAGTAATTTCTGAATTAAACTGATCCCCGGTTCACCGATTTCCGTCGGCGTACCGGGGATTTTTTTGTCTTTGCATTTCGCCTTGCCGGGCGGTGAAAATAAACTGGAACGCGGTGGGCAAAATACAAATGTGGCTCTGTCGCTTGCGGCTGCCAGGGTTACGTCTGCTGTGGGGACCGTCTTCAGCCACAGAACAGGCTTCCGCCTTGGTTTGAAACCTCGCTCAAGACCGCGAGTTTCCAAACACATCCCATGGCGTAAGAACGGGCACCCCACCATCTTCACGGCCGGCTCCACCCTAGCTGCCTCCAGCTACACTACAATTGTCTATCATCTGCACGACCGCCCACTGATGAATTACAACAGCCTACAAAAATTCATCGTACTCACATCCCCGTATGACAGGCCAAGCCGGCCCCCTCTTTCTTTACATTATTCATCATCAGCCAAAAGCCAATCATTTAAAAATTCATCTCGTAAAACAAAAGCCACGCCCAAAATAACTGGTGCGGCTTTCTATCATACTTAATTTTTATCAAAAAATTTTGAGACTTGATTGCCCCATTGCACTTTAATCTTTTTTCTCTTCCGGTACATCTGTCGTTGGCCGGTAGAAACGGCGGCCATCCATGGCAAAGACCCGTTCCGAGAATTCTCCCGGTTCCGTGTGGTCCACGACCGTATCCAGCATCATGATTGAAGCATCCAATTCATCCAATTGGTGGAGCACATCGGCTTCACGTAGGGCCGGACGCACAGGCGAACCGTATTCCAACAAACCGTGGTGACTCAAGATCATGTGCCGCAACAGTAAGACATCCTCGGCTTGTGGATCCAGCTTCAGGGGATCACAGGCTCGGACCAGTTCCCCATCGATCAGCACGATATGGCCTATTAGGTTACCGGCCAAGGTGTAGGTCGTCGACTGCGGGCCTGACAGTTCAATGGTCTTACCCAAGTCATGTAGAATTGCACCGGCAAAGAGCAGTGGCGCATTTAAATCCGGATACTGTTTGACCACAGAATGGGCCAATTTCAAAATTGAAATCGTATGAAAAGCCAGCCCACCCTTAAACGCATGGTGGTTGCTCTTAGCTGCAGGGAACGTGAAAAATTGATCCTGATATTCGCCCAAGAGCTTGCGTACCAGCCGGTTCCAAGTTGGCTGGGTAATCTCAAAAATGGTCTGGTTGATGTAATCTTCCATGGCCGCCCGATCCATCGGTGCCTGTTCAATAAACATTTCTGGATCGGTAGGTTCTCCCGGCTTAGCTAAGCGCAGGTGGAAAATCTTAATCTGCGGATGGGTCTGGTAATTCTCCCGCTTCCCTTGTAGGTGCACGACCTGACCAGAGACATAGTTTTTAACATCCTCTTCGGAAGCGTCCCAGTACTTACCTGAAATCTCTCCAGAACGGTCTTCAAAAACTAAGGCAATGTACTGCTTGCCATTCTTCGCCACCCGGACGTCCGCCGACTTTAATAACACAAATAGGTCGACCGCCTCGTCCACTGCGTAGTCCATTAATTGTTTTGTTGCCGCCATGTTAGCCCCTCCTAATCAGTTAATCGAATTAAGTTTTCTGTGGGTAATCTATCCGCAACCCCATCATCCGCGGTCAATAGAATCACTTGAATGTCGTCGCTGATGGCTGCTAACAGCTGATAAGCCGCCTGTCGTCGATCGGCATCAAAATTAACGAAGCCGTCATCGATGACTACCGGCATGGCCACCCGCTGCGCCATGACTACGGCAAAGGCTAATTTCACGGCAAAGTCGAGTTGTTCGGCCGTCCCCCGTGACAGTTGCCCCACCGCACGCCAGTCGCCATCCGCACGTTTGACCCGGAGCGTGGTTGGTGTGAGTTCAATTTCAGTATACCGGTTTTCCGTTAATTTACCATAGAATTGGCTAGCCGTTTTGACGATTTGGGGCAAACGGTCGCCGGATGCCGCAGCCAAAGTCGCCGCGATCCACTGACTCACTAACCGATCGACCAACCATTGTTGCGTGGTCGCCTGCATCTGTGCCGCTAGATTGGCTAATTTTTGGCGCAGACTAGCCTGCGTGCCGCTGGCGGTCAAATGGTCTAGCTGACCGGCAATCGTCGCGAGATGCTCCGTCATGGCATCTAACTGCTGTTGTAAGTCTGTGACCTGCGTCGTCGCCGACTGCGCACGTTGGCCGAGATCCGCTTGACTGGCAACCCGCTGCAGCGCCGCCAAGTTACGTTCTCCCAGCTGTTGGGCCAAAGCTGCGCGCTGTTGCGTCCGATTCCCCTGCTCACGTACCTGCTGATACTGCTGATAAAAGGCATCCGTACTGCGTAAATTACGCGTCTGTAAGAAGGTTGTGACGGCGCGTTGGGCTTGATCTAATGCAATCTGGTCGCGTTTTAACCGCCCGGCCACCGCCGTGACATCGCTCTCCTGTGTCCGCAACCGCTGCTGCGTGCTCTGTAAGTCCTGCAATTCACGTGCCAACTCGGAAAAATTGGTGGTCGTTGCCACCGGCAGTGCCCGCTGAACGGCTGTCTGGAAGTCGGTGACCGTCTTTGCCACCGTTGCCAACTGCTCAGCGACATTTTCCAGCCGTTGCGTGAGTCGATCCCAGGTCACAATAGCATCCTGAGCCGCATTCCACTGCTCCAGTGCCAAATCACTCAATCCGTGGGCATCCCCAATATCATCGAGTTGCTGGGTCAGGTGATCGATATCTCTACCACCCTCCCGCAGTTGCGCCTGAACATCCCGGATGTCTTCCTCTAATGTCTGCATTTGCCGACTGGCTGGTGTGCTGCTATCCACGATGAAGACACCATAGTAGCCCACGGCCACGCCAAGCAGCGCACCCACTAGTTTAAACAGGGCACCGGGAAGAAACATCGCCCCGATCAGCACGATTAGCCCAGCTGACAGCCAGCCAACCTGCTTGTCAGCCAGCGGATTTTTACGCTGTTGCCGAGTTGGTTGTTGCTGGCGATACTGTTCGTTAAGCTGATTAAGTTGTTGCTGAAGTCGTCGCCGCTTCTGGTTGGCCAACGACAGACTCGCCGTTAACTCCTGCACCTGTTGGGTGGTCGCCAGTGAAAACGCCCGCGGCATCTGGCCGTGCTTCGCGTACTGATGCTCAATATTACCGGCCTGTTGCTGCAGGTCGGCCTGATCAGTCTGCAAGCGTTCGCGTTCCCGCGCGGCAATGGTCACGTCGGGTAACCGCGCAATCAGGGGATCAACCTGTGCCGTGACTAATAAGTATTGTTGAAAAAGCGGTGGCAATTGTGCTTGTTCTTGCAAACTCGCCAATTGCTCCTGATCTCCCTGGAGGGTGGTTGCCGTCGCATTTACCTGATTGGTCAACCGTTCCAAGGCCGTGGCATCGTTCTGCTGAAAGCCGCTGGCTACTGGTGTTGTCGTATCATCTAAATCCAGCCACTGCTGATAGGTGGACCACAGCGATAATTGCTGGTCGTATTGGCTCGCCACCTGCCGTTGCACCGCTAACTGCCGCTGTAGCTCCGTTTGCTGAGAACGCTGTTGCTGCTGCGTCTGCAAAAGATCCCAATAAGTGGTGTAGCTGGCATTGGCTCGATTTAATTTCTCAGTTAAGTCTTGATATTCCTGAAGTTGCTGATTCAAACGCGGCTTGCGGCCCTGTGGCTTGTAGAGGTCATCCGCAGCATCATCCAATCGACGTGCCTGTGTCAGCCAAAAGTCGCTCCCAACGGCGCCCACGTGACGCAGCCGATCAATCAGCTCCTGCTTAGATGCCGCAAACACGGTACCCAACCGGGGCTCATTGATGGCGTAGACGTTGCTGAAAAGCTGGGCGTCGACCGGCGCCAATAAGTGAGCCAAAGTGGTTGCTGGCAAAACCAAATCAAGCGTGATGTTGCGTAGGGTCACTTTGCCTCCGCGTGGCCCATCCACACGAGTGACCAGGTAGTCCGTCCCATCCTGTGTAAAGGCAATCTCGCCGCCGAAGCGACTGCCATCGAGGGGTTCATAGCGGAGCTCCGGGTGCTTCTTCGTTGGAAAACCAAAGAGAATGGCGCTGATAAATTGCGTCAACGTGGACTTACCCGCCTCGTTTGGTCCTAGTAGGACATTTAAGCCTGCATTCAGTGGAAAGGTCCGATCGTGAAATTTACCAAAACCGTAAATCGTCAACTGGTTAAGCTCCATGGTTCTCCTCCTCTCCCATTAACTCGGCTAACTGCCGACGCGCGGCGGCTTCCACTTCCGTTGCTGTCTCTGGCTGGGCAAACCACGCCGCCAGCGTCTGATCCTGATTAAGCTTGCCAAAAAGTTGCTGTAAGTTCTCCGGTGTAAAGACCCCGCTCGCTCCCTGTTCCCAGTAGTGCTGGTCCAATTGTGGGGCAACCATCTTGGCCGCCTGGGTGGCTGTATTAACCGCAATCACATAGCGTTGGGACGCTCGCATAGTGCGTTGTTGCGTCCGCTGCCAGAGCGCTAACCAATCCCCGCTTTGCAGCTGGGCGGCATCCTCACCAGTCAGTGGCTGTGCCAATTGCACGGTGAAGGCCGTGAGCGTCGTGCGGTCCGCGGGATGCGCCGTTAACCAATCTACCAGCTGCTGACTCACGGTCTGGAGAGACTCGCCACCGGACAGCGTGACTGTCTCCCAGTTGATCGCCGACGTTTCAAAGAATTCAGGCACGAGATGGCCGTTCTGACTGGTCACCAGGTAGGCGCCCTTCGTGCCGGTCTCGGTAATGGCCCGCCCCTGCGTATTTCCTGCGTACAGAATTGGCGGTTGGTCGTTTAGCGACTGCCGATGGTGAATGTGACCCAGCGCCCAGTAATCGTAGTGTTTCGCCAATAACTCATCTACCGTAAAGGGCGCGTAGTGGTCGCCACTACCGGTACTGACGGCACCGTGTAGCATGCCGATGTGCCAGTCGGTTGCCGCATGCGTGGGAAACTGAACCGCTTGATCATCCGGTACCCAGCGTTGCGGGTAGCTGAAACCACTGATGGCCACCGTCTCTCCAGACGTTAACGTCAGCGTCTGCGTCCCGACCTCTGGGCCGAATACAGTCACGTTGGCGGGATACGCCACGGTCTGATGTTGGTCTGCGAGGTAATCGTGATTCCCAAAGCTGATCAGCGCCGGAATTTTAGCGTCGTTGAGTCGGTTAAACTGCTCGAACAAGTAGGCCTGCGCCGCCACACTCTGTTCCGCGCGATCAAAGAGATCACCGGCGAGTAGGACAAAGTCCACGTGTTCGGCAATCGCTTTATCAAAAACCTTGGTTGCTGCGGTAAAAGTTGACTTGCGCACCTGGGCCAACAAAGTGTTGGGCAAATACTGCAGCCCCAAAAACGGGCTATCTAAATGTAAATCAGCCGCATGAATGAATTTCATGGTTCGGGCCTGCCTTTCTTAATTTTCTCTTGGTTTAACATTGTCGCCTGCGGTTGCCAGGAATTCTACCTGCTGTGGGGACCGGTGAAAGCTTGAGGAACGATCTTTCACCTCGGTTTGAAACCTCACCAAGACCAGGTGAGCTTCCAAACACGTCCCATGCTGTAACCCCGGGAAGGACCAAACGCCCGGGCTAACAGCACCGACACAGCCGGCTCCATTCCTGGCCTCCTCCGGCTACACTAGATGTTAAACCAGCGCAACCTTCTTTTTCCCACTCTGATTCCCAGACGAGGGATACTACTCACAACCTATACAATACTATCTATATTCATACAAACAACATTGATTCCAAGCCTTCACTAAATTCTCTCCAAATCAATACCAGTTAAAAAAAACGTCGGCGCCGACCTTCCCAACGGAATGGTTGCGCCGACGATTCTTTTCGCCTAGCCCTTGTAGATAGCTTGAATGGGTTCGGTAATCATCTTGTTTAAATCAGTCAACAGGTCGTTAACGCCCCGTTCCTTATCCATCAAGGCCTTGATGGCATCCTTTTCGGAAACGCGACCGGCAACTTCTTGGACGTGCTTCATGTCTTCGTCCGTAGGTTGTTGACCCGTCATTTGTTTTTGTTGTAAGTCCATTTGAATTTGTTCAAATTCTTTAAACAACTTGTACGTTTCATCGTCAGCCTTCATCGTGTCGAAAGCTGCTTGAAGATCCTTGAATTCTTGTGTTTCTTGCAAGGTTTGGGCCACTTGTTCGCCCAGTGCGTGCATGTCTGCCATTAGTGTTCCTCCTTGTTGGGCATCCGCCCGGATAAGTTAATCACCAACTATTGTACCATGGTTTCTCACGCAACCCTAGCGAGAATCAGCTATTCCACGTAGGATTTCGCCTTTTCCCACCAAGATTTAACCGTGTCGGCAGCGTTGTTAAATGACTTACCCGCATTGTCGATGCCATTCTGGACCTGATCCCAGATATCACTGGATGAAGAGGTCGTGCCAGAACTTTCAGCCTTGGCCAACGTCGATGCATCCTTGGTGGTAAACGAAGTCCCCTTGGTGTTGGGTAGAATCCCTTGCATTTCTGCTTGGAACAGTGGGCCTTCACCGGTACCACTAACGTTCTCCAAGTGATGCTTACTGCTGGTACTGTCAAACCCTTCCCAGGTTGTGACGACCACATCAGGGGTATAGCCGACAATCCATTTGTCACGGGTTGCATCGGCATCCCCATCGGCCTCGGTACTCCCGGTCTTCCCGGCAATCGTGTACCCGTAAGGCTTGGCGCTAGTTCCAGTCCCGTAGTTAAAGACGCCCATCATCATACTGGTCATCTGCTTAGCGGTCTTCTCCGACATCACCTTGGTGCTCTTCGCCTTACTGTCATCCGTGCTGACGACCACGTTCCCCGAGGCATCCACAATCTTACGGATGTAATGGGCTGAAGTCATGGTCCCGTTATTGGCAAATGACGTGTAGGCCTGAGCCAGCTGTTGCGGTGATACCCCGGTCTTCAAACCACCCAGCGCTAACGCCAGGTTCTTATCGGACTTCGTGACGGGTAAGCCAAACTTCTTCACGGATTCGTAACCCTTGTCCACACCGATCTTATTCAGCAACCACACGGCGGGTGCGTTGGCACTCTGCGCTAGGGCCTGGTACATCGGCATCTTACCGGTATACTGGTTGCCATAGTTTTCTGGCGTGTACTTGTTCGAGCCATATGATTTCTTCTTGTTGGTCAGTTCAGAATCGTAGTAGTACCCATTCTCCAAGGCTGGCGTGTAAACGGCCAGTGGCTTGATGGTCGATCCCGGTTGTCGCTGCATCTGCGTCGCTCGGTTGTAGCCCCGGAAGACGTGTTTACCCCGACCGCCGACGACCGCTTCAACGCCACCGGTATCCGGATCAATGGCAATGCTGGCTGCTTGAACCTTGGTGCCATCAGCCGCGTTGGCTGGGAAGTAACTAGTATTCTTAAACAGCGTCTGCATTTGTTTCTGGTTGGATTGATCCAGAGTCGTATAGATCTTGTAACCCTTGTTCATGATCTCCGATTCGGTCAGGCCATACTTGCTGACAGCCTCATTGATTACGGCATCGAAGAAGTACGGGTACTTATAGGAATTCTTATACGCATAACTGTCATTGGTGGTGAGTGCCGTAGCCTGATACTGCTTGGCTTGAGCCGAGGTAATCGCCCCAGTCTCCGCCATTAACCCCAACACGACATTCCGCCGGGCGCGTGAGGCCTGGGGATGGTCGATGGGATTGTAAGCACTCGGTGAAGTCAACATTCCCGCTAAGACGGCCGATTCGGGCACCGTCAGTTGTTCGGCCGAGGTTCCAAAGTACCGTTCGGCCGCATCCTGAACCCCCCAGACCCCGTTACCGAAGTAGGCATTGTTCAGATACATCGAGAGGATATCTTTCTTGGTATAAACATTTTCGATTTCAATCGACAAAAAGAGTTCCTTGAACTTTCGCGTAAAGGTCTGCTCCTGTGTCAGGTAGGCATTCTTCGCCAACTGCTGCGTCAGCGTACTCCCCCCACCACTAATGTAGTTGTGCCGGAGCACCTTGTTCTTGGCATACAGAAAGAAGGCCCGCGCATATCCCTTGAAAGAAAATCCATACTCATGATAAAAGTTGCGATCTTCCGTGGAGATCACGGCGCTCTGAACGCTCGGTGAAATACTCTTTAATGGGACGTAGGTACCCTTCTGGGAATACAACGTCCCGGCTTTTTGATTACTGCGGTCATAGATCTGCGTTGGATTTTCCAGCGCAGCCTTCAGGTCGCCGACGTTGGCCGTCTTGGCCATGAACGTCAGGTAGCCACTTAACACCAAGAACCCACTCAGCACAATGACGATCAACCACCGCGTTAACTGAAATCGGTGCCAGACGTACTTGAAGCGAGCCTTGAAGCCTGACCAAAAGTTCTGATTAGGTTGTTGGTTATTCATAAATAGCCTCTTCTTATCTCAATTAGAATTGAACACTCAGGCTAGGCTGACCTATCCGGACTACTAGTCGCAAACAATCGGCACTGGCTTGCGCATTCATTAGCTAGTCGCGTCATCTCTCAACTGACGCGCCCCTGCGGCTCTGATTTTAAATAAACTCGCCACGTGTAATATCACTATTTTAGCATAGTCCATCGACCCGCCCGGCGTTTCCCAAAAACTTTACGAACCTTTAAAATAGCTTAACTCTGGGTTGACGCGGCACTTCCGTTGGCGCTCCGCGAATCTTAACGGTGCCAACACTTAAGTTTACCGAATCGGCAAAAAGGCGTAAAGCGAACGGCTATTCGCTTTACGCCCTCTCAAATTATGGTAAGTTTAATGGACGATGTCCGGGTTCATTTCGTCCGCGATCATGTCATGGAGCTTGACCGCTACCTCGGCACTAGGACTGATAATGAAAATGGTATCATGTCCGGCCAAAGTTCCGGCAACCTCTGGCAAGTTCAAGTCATCAAAGATTGCTGCTAAGAGGTTCCCGTTGCTCGGGAGCGTTTTCAAAATATTGACGAATTCAACCCGAGTCAGGCCCGTAACGACCTCGTTGATGGTCTCCCGTAGCCGCTCTTCCTCACTACGATTACCGGCCTTGAAGATTGTGTAGCGCAGGTGGCCGTGACCATCCTGGGCCTTAACAATCTGCATTTCCCGAATATCCCGCGAGATGGTGGCCTGCGTAGCTTGAATGCCAACCTCCTCGAGGTGTTCCATTAACTCTTCCTGCGTACCGATCGGATATTGATTGATCAGCTGCTCGATACGTGATTGACGCATACTTTTCTTCATTGCGACCACCCTTCCCGCATAAAATTGCATTAAGTATAACAAAGGATGCGCAATTTAGCCACACGTCTCTGCATATTTATAAAGCAAGTGTACCAAATATTCGTTTTCAACGCAAAAAGAAGCTTCCTCAGGAACGGGAAACTTCTTAACGAACTGTTGTGGCTAAGTGTTGTCGCCTGCGGTGATCATAGATTCTGCTACTGTGGGGACCGCCTACAGCCAAAGTGCGCGCTTACGTCGCACAGTCACTGCGGTGTCATCCCTGGCCTCCTCCAGCTTTACTAACGTTTAAGCACGACGTTAGTTAATCATCCAGCCATCAATTTCAGCCAAAACAGCATTTAATAAGGACGCTGGTTATACCGTCAGTAGCTATGTACCTGCTCTAACTATCTTGATGTGTTGCACCTAAATCAATCTCATGGACGTTAGCTTCCTGCGCCATGCCATAGATAAAAAACGGTCACCCACTAAGCTTATGCCGAGTTGATGACCGTTTCTTCTAACCTTTAAATTTAATTTGAGCTTACATTTCGTCTGGTGCTTGAACACCCAACAGGCGTAAGGATTCCTTCAGAACCGTGGAAACGGCCTTGACCAGTGCTAAGCGTGCTGGTAACTCGGCGTCTTCCGTCAGGATCTTGGAGTGCGCGTAGTACTTGTTGAAGGTCTTCGCTAAGCGAATGGCGTACTTGGCAATGACGGATGGTTCCAGTTCCTTGCAAGCCATCTTGACCATTGCCGGGAAGTCAGCCAATGCCTTAATGGTATCCCAAGCTTCTGGGTCCGTGATATGGTTGCCAGCTGCCTGCACGTCAACGTTAGATGCCTTACGCAGGATACTTTCGGCACGGGCGTGAGAGTACTGTACGTATGGACCAGTTTCTCCCTCGAACTTCAACTGGTCAGCCAATACGAAGTCAATGTTGTTGGTCCGTTCGTTCTTCAAATCACCGAAGACGATGGCACCGACACCAACTTGCTTGGCGACTTCTTGCTTGTTTGCCAATTCTGGGTTCTTTTCGTTGATCTGTTCACCAGCCAACTTAACGGATTCTTCCAGAACCTTGGCCAACAGGATGATCCGGCCGGAACGGGTCGATAACTTCTTCCCGTCAACGGTGATCAAACCAAATGGCACGTGTTGGAGGTTGTCGGCAGACTTAACGCCCATTTCCTTCAGGACGGCCTTCAATTGCTTGAAGTAGTAAGTCTGTTCGGACCCAACCACGTATAAGTTCTTAGCTGGCGCGTAAGTCCGGTCACGGTATAAGGCCGTGGCGATATCACGGGTGATATACAGGGATGCCCCATCACTCTTCAAGATTAAGGCTGGGTTCAAGTCGTATTTGCTCAAATCAACCACTTGGGCGCCTTGTGACTCAACCAGTAAGTGCTTGTCCTTTAAGATCTGAACAACTTCTTCCAGCTTGTCGTTGTAGAAGGCTTCACCATTGTAGGTGTCGAACTTCACACCCAATTCTTCATAAACATCGTTGAATTCTTGGAGAGAAGCTTCACGGAACCATTTCCACAGACGGTGAGCTTCTTCATCGCCGTCTTCTAGCTTCTTGAACCATTCACGCGCAACGTCGTCCAGTTCAGGTTTGTCGACGTCTTCCTTATGGAAACGCACGTAGTATTCAACCAACTTGTTGATGGGATCAGCCTTCACATCGGCTTCATTCCCCCACAACTTGTAGGCGGTGATCAGTTTTCCAAATTGGGTTCCCCAGTCACCCAAGTGATTATCCTTGATTGGGTGGTAACCGTTCTTGGTCAGAATCTCAGCAATCGAGTTCCCGATAACCGTTGAACGCAGGTGACCCATAGACATTGGCTTGGCAATGTTAGGTGAAGACATGTCGATTGGCACGTTACCGCCGTTACCGTCTTCGTTCTTCCCGTAGCTGGCACCAGCCGTCAGAACCGTATCCAGAGTTGCTTCACTGTAAGCGCCCTTGTCAAAGAAGAAGTTCAGGTAAGGACCAACGACCTCGACCTTTTCAAAGTCAGTCGTATCCAGCTTGTCAGCCAAGTCCTGCGCAATCTGTTGGGGTGCGCGGTGTAAAACCTTGGCCAGCGTAAATGTTGGGAACGCCATGTCCCCCTTATCAGATGTCTTTGGCCGTTCCAGCTTGGCGCTGATCTCGTCAGCGGTCAATTGGCCGTCGAGCGCTTGGGCTAAGGCTGCAGTAACTTTTTGTTTGTAATCCATGCTAATTTTCCTCCCTATAATTCACTTCATCAATGACGTTGTGCTCTTAGTTTACATCATTTCACCGGTGGGATAAAAAAACGTCCCCTACAAAAATATTTGTAAGAGACGAGATTTCCCGCGGTACCACTCTGATTGACTTAAAAGTCCACTTAAATGATCAATTTAATTGACTCAGCCGCTCCGTTCCGATGGTGAAATTACCCGGCTCACAGCCTCCCGGATTCGCTGAAAATTATAACCACCGTACTAATTCGTCTGAGGTGCTTTCGAATAATAAGAAAGACGACCCTAAAGGCCGCCCCATTCGAAAGCGGGTGACGGGAATCGGACCCGCGACACAAGCTTGGGAAGCTTGAATTTTACCACTAAACTACACCCGCACAACACAGAAAAGTATAGCATACCATCTGTGAGTTGTCATTATCTTTTTGCAAATAAATTCAAAAAGTTGTTAAAAACTAGTTTTCGTCTGCTTTGTTGCCCGTAATCTTGGCAGCTGACTTACGTACAACGGCACGGTTATTCATGTCCCCGACCGCCGTTTTATCAGCTGGATCGTAGTCGCGGATCTCAACTAAAACTGAATTATCATACACTTTGGTCACTTCACCCGTGAAATCGTGTTCCAGGGGACCAAACTTCTTTGCCGCAACGTAATCGCCAATCTTAATCTCTGTATCAGTCGTTTCATCAGCCATTGTTCGTCGCTCCTTTCGTATGCAAATAATAATTATAGCTAAATTCCGCCGTAACCGCAAGCAAATGCTTCCGGCATCTCTGCCACAGAATTGTAAGAACATTGAAACAATCAGCTAATTCCGAACTTTGATTGTAAATACCATGTAAAAATCACAAGAATCCGATAGTTGATGAGTTCATCCGCCCTTTTCCCGTCATACATGCCGAAACCCCGAACTTGGCTGATAGATCACCCCATAAGCTATTCAATATTCAACCTTTGAAAAATACGTTATAATCGAGTCGTTGCGTTACATCTTTTTTTAGATAAAGGATATTCGGTAGGAGGAGAAGTTATTATGAAGAAATGGCAACACTGGGCGATTCGGGGAATCGCCCTCACGGCGGGATGTCTGGGATTATTCTGGTCATCCACGACTGCTAGTGCCAATGCAATCAATACCTACATTGGTAATCAAGATTACAGCACACCTAAGATCACCAAGGCCTATCAATCGGTTCTGCCAAAGAATAGCTACCGGTATAACAAGCCTGAAGGGGTTGTGGTCCACGAAACGGCTAACCCGAATTCCACTATTTATGGTGAAATTAACTACATGACTGGTCACTACAACAACGCCTTCGTGCACACCTTCGTTGATGCCAGTAACATCATCAACATTGCTAACACGAAATACCTGTGCTGGGGAGCTGGGCCGGTAGCCAACCAACGTTACGTGCAATTCGAACAAGTCGAAGTCCACTCCAAGTCGGCCTTCGCTTCCGAATTAAACAACGCGGCCTACTATACGGCTTACATCCTTAAACAATACGGGTTAACACCGAAGCGGTACACGACGGTTCTTTCCCACCACGATGTCTCTAATCAACTGGGTGGAACGAACCATACCGACCCCGATGGTTACTGGTCCACGAATGCCAGAAACTACTTTGGCACAACTTACACCATGACGGACTTCGTTAACCTAGTGAAGACGCAGTACGCGAACCTAGGTGGGGTTACCACCGATACAGATACTGATACAACGACCGATCAAACACCAGACGAGTCTACGCAACACACGGTGGCCAAGCCTAAGACTGTGAAATATTACCACGGTGGCAACAATGAAACGGCCACCTTAGCCAACAACTATACCAGTTGGAGTGTCTACAACCACGTTAAGGGCACGAACGGTGCACGTAAGATTGGCTGGTCCAACCTGAGTTCCGACTACCGTGGCGCCAAGGTCTACGTCGACAGTCGTGGTGTTAAGAAAGGCGGCTGGAGTGGTACTTGGTACCGGATTCGTTTCAGTAAGAACTCCAGTTACAAGTACTGGGTCTACAGTAAGGTCTTGAATTTCCAAAAAGTCACCTACAGTGATGCCAGCGGCACCCCTACCTTAAAGACTACCAAGAACTACGCTTTATACAACCACGTCCTGAATTCAAACTACCTGTCCAAGACGACGGCTCACACACAAGACTTCAAGGCTGGTACAACGGCTAAGATCAACAAAAAAGGCTACAAGGCTAGTGACAACTCCACTTGGTACCGCGTTTCCGTTGCGGGTAACACCTACTGGGCAAAGTCCACAAGTCTGAACTTGAACTAAACCATCATAACTTAGGGGACGAAACACCGCGCGTGTTTCGCCCCTTTTGTCTAAAGGAGCAACCTAAAAATGGGTAAAATTCAATTCTACGGCGCCATCTCCCTCGATGGTTACCTAGCAACGACAAATGATAATATTGATTGGCTGACTAGCCTGCCAAACATTCCCGCCGACGTGGGTGCTAAGACGCTCGCCGCCATGTCAACCGCCATCCTCGGTCGCGTCACCTACGAGGCAATTCAGGCCATGGCACCCGGAAGTCCCCTGAATCCGCACAATCCGGAAATGGACAGTTACGTACTGACCAGCCACTCCAAGCCTGCTCAGCCCGGCTACACCTTCACGTCAACGGATGTGGTGACCCTAGCCACGCAATTAACCCAACAATCGGGTAACGTCTGGGTGGTCGGTGGGAGTGGTGTCTTAATGCCCCTACTCGCCGCCAACCTCGTTGACGATTTGTTTATTCAAATCGCGCCGATTCTTTTGGGAAACGGCAAGCGCTTGTTCGGCGAATTGGCACAGCCTCAAGATTACCAGTTGGTCGCGACGCATCAATACGGTCCATTGGCCGAAGTCGTTTATCACCGGGTAAATTAGTTCCCTTTGGCCCCGTCAATATGGTACGCTAGAAGCAAATAGTGCTTAAGGGAGCGGTTACGATGTGGTTAGCCTTACATTTTTGGACCTGGATTGTCCTGACGATCCTGGTGATCGTTGGTCTGACGCGGCACTCGGAAAAGCGAGTGACCCAATTTTTACTGCTAGCAAGACTGGCCTATCTGGTCATGATTATTAGTGGTGTTGTCCTGAGTATTCGGACGTTCGGCCACGCACCCCTGCTGATCAGTCTCAAGTTTGCCTTGGGAATTGCGACCATCGCGCTGATTGAAGTCAGCTTTGGCCGTAAAATGGAACGTGACACCCCTCACCTGATCTACTGGATACTGGGCGTCGTCGCTCTGATTACGGTTGGTTTGGGCCTGACACTGGCTTTTCGGTAGTAAACAGAGTGGGACAACAGGCGATTAGCTAGTAAGCATTAACATCATAAGGGGAAAATCCCGGGTTTGGATTATTCTCCTTATGGGGTTAAGCGCAGCTAGCTGCCTGCTGTCTCACGTTTCGACCATATAAAATTGGATAGCAATAGCGTCTGGGATTTTGTCCCCGGCCTGTAAACAAAACGGACCCGCTCGTCATGAGCAGGTCCGTTTTTGACTACCAAACTTATTTATTACGCATCTTCAAAGCCAGTTCCAGCGTCCGGTCGACCAAAATAGATTGGCTGTCGGCCGTTGGGAAGGTCGTCTCGGGCTCCCGTTCCTGAGCCAATGAAAGCTCAGTGCAGCCCAAGATGACCACGTCGGCATGTTGTTCCGTCATCATTTCACGAATGATACGGTGGAACAAGTCGGCGTTCACTTCGTTGTTTTCTTTGATATAGTGATAAATCAGCTTCATCGTCTCGGCTTCGATAGCTTCAGTTGGCAGGACGGGCGTTAACCCTGCTGCCTTCACCTCATCCTCGTAGACCTTATCGGCAATGGTTCCTCGCGTCCCGGTAATCCCGATACGTTTGGCATCCGGATACCGGCGCTTGATCTCTTTAACGGTCTCGCGTGGCATGTGCAGAATGGGAATGTCAGTGGCTGCTTGCAGGTCGTCATAGAAATAATGCGCCGTGTTGCATGGCAACGTAAAGAACTCTGGGTGTAACTGACTCTGTTGCTGAATATCTTCTAACAAGCTCGGTAGTGGATTGGGCTGACTGTGATCCAAAATGTAGTCTGTCCGGTCCGGCACCGTGGCGTGGTTGACCAAAATATAATTCAAATACTCCTGATCGGCGTGAGCCGGCGTCCGTAAGTTCAGTTGATGTAAATAACTTTCGGTGGCCATGGTGCCCATGCCGCCAATAATCGTAAAGAATTTTTGCATGGCAATTACCCCTTGTTTTCTGCGAAGTACTTCTTGAAGTTAACCGTGTAGTTGTGTTGCATCCACTGGATCAGGGCCCAACGCTTCAAGTTCATGTCTTGATCGTAACGATACGTGGTCCCGTACTTGCCCGCTGCAATCAGCTTGAGGGCGCGTTCCTTGTCGGCATTTTCACGCGTATACTGCTTGAATACCTTGACCGGTACCCCTAACCACAAAGCGTGTTGACTTTCGTCCTTGTTCCCATAAACAGTCGGTGCATCAACCAGTTCACCCTTAACATAGTCCTTAACGACCCAGTCTGCAAGGTTATAGCCGTTCAACGTCACGAAGAAACTGCTCCGTCCTTGCCGCAAATTGATTTCAAACAACTTGAAGCTGTGGTCGCGGACGTCATACTTCATGTCAAAGTTGGCGTACCCGGTGAAGTCGATGGCTTCCAGGAAGGTCTGGATGTTTTTGTAAATCGTTTCGTTGTATTCCGGAATGATGGCCACGTAGTTACCGATGGCCGATGGTGCGGGATCTTCCAACAGGGGATGACCCAAGCACATCATCTTCACGTGATGGTGCTGATCCACGTAGGCATTCAGTACCCGCATGTTGCTGTCATCGCCGGGCACGAAGTCTTGCAAGATCAGGTCGGAGGTATACCCGTTGGCGTAGGCCTTGACCACGATGTCCTTGAATTCGGCTTCACTTTGAATCCGGAAAGCTTTCTTCCGACCTTCAAAGTGCACGTCGAGCCATTCCACACTGTTGGCTGGCTTCAGGGCAACTGGGTAGTCAAAGGGTTGTTCAACATCCCCACTGGCCGCTTCATCCTTGGTGATGATTCGCGTTGCCGGGTAAGGCAAGTCGTACTGGTCACACACCTTGTAGAAGTTTTCCTTGTTGTTGAGGTGCCGCAACTTGTCGTAATCGATATATGGGCAAATAAAGACATCTTCCAGTTCGGCCTTATGCTTACTGATCAGTTGGGCATAGCCATCCCCACAACCGATTAAAATAACGGGTTCGGGATGATTGGCATACCGTTCCTTGAGTTTACGCATGGTTTCGATCCACACGGGATCCTCATCGAATCCGGGAATCAGTTCCAGATTAACCACCTTGGTGTAGCGGGTCGGGGCCAACTGAATGCTGGCGAAGGCCTGAACGGGTTCGTGGTACAGATCGTAAAATGACCGGGCCATCCCGTAAACGTTGAAGTCACTCCCCAACAGAATTGGGGTGAATTTTACGCCATTGTTTTCCATAACTATTTTAAAGTCCCTTCACAACTACTTTTTATCTGATTAAACGCAAGCAAGGTTGTTAGCGGACGAGTCCAATAGCAACCTTGAGCGTTATGTACGCGCCGTGTGAATGCACGGCGCATCTTAAATTATATTAAACTTGTGTCCGGTGGACCAGATCAACCGTCTTGGCCGTCGTGTCTTCTGGGAAGTAAACTTCGTACCAGAGGATGAACGTGTAGATGGTAAAGATCTTTTGCATGCTGGACTTACCGTTGATGTGTTCACGTAAGATATCCATCAAGGCTTCGGTATCAAAGAATTTGTGGGCCACGTCAGAATTGAAGGCTTCAATGATCCGTGACTTGTAAGGTTCCGTCTTGATCCAAGTAGCGATTGGAGATGGGAAGCCCATCTTTTCCTTCTTCGCTACCCGTTCTGGCAATTCGGCTTCGGCAGCAGTCCGCAGAGAAACCTTCGTTTCATCTGTGTGAATCCGCGTCTTCACTGGCATGGTCGCGGCAAACTTTGCCACTTCCTTATCAACCAATGGGGTCCGAACTTCCAGAGAGTTCGCCATACTCATCCGATCAGCCTTGTGTAAGATATCGTAAGGTAACCAGGTGTTGATGTCGAAGTATTGCATTTGGGTCATTTCGTCCAAGCCCTTAACGTCATCAAACAAGTGCTTGGTGTAAGCACCCGCATCTTGATTGAGCTTCGGGTTTTTCAGAATCTTGTTCCGGTCATGGTAGTCAAACACGTAGTTGACCCGGTAGTAGCGTTCGCTCAATGGCTGTGCACCACGCACTAAGAAACGCCGTCCATGAAACCGTGGGAACTTTTCGGCGATGCCACCCAGCATCTTCCGAATGCCCTTTGGTACCCACTTCTGGTAGCGCTCGAATGGAATGGCTTCGAGGTAAGTGTTGTAACCCCCGAAGAATTCATCGGCCCCTTCACCAGACAGGGCAACCTTTACGGATTCACGCGTCCCCTTAGACAGGTAGTATAACTGCATTGCTGAAGGGTTAGATAACGGCTCGTCCATGTAGTACATGATGGTTGGCAGGATATCGAAGTAATCCTCACCCGTCATGTAGAGTGGCGTGTTCTTTTGCTTGATTTCCTTGGCAAACTCAGTAGACCAGCTCAACTCACTGTACTTAGAGTTCTTGAACCCTAAGGAGAAGGATTGAATTGGTTTGAGCTTGGAGGCTTCATTCAATACGTAGGAAGAGTCGATCCCACTGGACAAGAAGCTCCCTACTTCAACGTCGGCGATCATGTGCGCCTTAACGGATTCGTCAACGATGCCACGAATCTTCTTGGCATCCTCTTCAACCGTTTGGCTGTTGTCAATGTGATCGTAGTTGAACTTGAAGTAACGGTGCGTTTCCGTTTCCCCGTTCGCGTGATGAATGAAGTATTGACCAGGCAATACCTTGTAAACGTTCTTGAACATGGTGTCCCGTGATGGGATAAACTCGAAGCTCAAATGGATTGGCAATAAGGTTTCGTTGAATTCCTTCTTGAAGTTTGGGTGTTCGAGGAAGGCTTTGATTTCAGAAGCCCACAGGAACGTCTTGCCATCGTCGTAGTAGTACATTGGCTTGATCCCGAAGTGATCCCGGGCACCAAAGACTTCGTTCTTCGTCTTGTCGTAAATGGCAAAGGCGTACATCCCCCGAAGCCGGTCCAACAACTTAGGACCCCAAGCATCGTAACCGTGGATCAGAACTTCAGAATCCACGTCCGTTTGGAATTCGTAGCCGAGCTTTTGTAAGTCAGCTCGAATTTCCTTGTAGTTATAAATTTCACCATTAAAAGTTAAGACCTTGGTTTGGTCCCGGTTGTACATTGGTTGCTTACCGTGAGCCAAGTCAATGATCGACAAGCGGCGGAAGCCCATGACAGCTTGGTCATCACTGAAGTAGGCCTCGTCATCTGGCCCCCGGTGCTTGATGCGGTCTGCCATATCGTTAATCGTGGTAGCCGGAACATCCTTTTGGTTCACGTAGCCAACGAATCCACACATGTGCGTATCCCCTTTTTCCTGTTTATTATTAAGTCTAATTTGGTCGTTCATTAAAATTTAAATGAAACACAACACCCATCATTTTAGCAAATTTATTTCGGGAATACCATATTATTAAGGATTCTTAAACGGTTCGCTGAAAATGCCCTATGATGGGGCCAATTCACTAAGTTTAATGGAATCGGTTACTTTGACCTGCCGACGGCCAATCGTTTCAATAATTCCGGCGGTTGCCAGCTGTCGCAGCTTGCGACTCAATGATTCTGGGGTCATCCCCAAATAGGCGGCCAAGTCCTGCTTGCTCATCGGCAAGTCAATCGTCCCGGTCGTATGGCCAGTGAGTTCCTGCAAGTAGCCTGCCAAACGGGGCAGCGCATCTGGAATCGCCAACAAGGTTGCTTGACGTTCGGCGGCTTTCAACCGATCGGCCAAAGCACCCAGTAGTGCCATCGACAGTGGCGGCAGCTTCTTGATCAGTGCCGTCAGTGAGGCTCGCGAAATGGTGCACAGTTCCGTCGTCTTCGTTGCTTCGGCATAGGAAGCATGGATTTCATCCGTAAACAGCGCAATTTCGCCAACGAAATCTCCCGGATTCAGAACCCGTAAGACCTGTTCGCGGCCATCCTCAGCCAAATGGTACAGCCGGACCTGACCCTGATTCACGATATATAGCGTTTGTGAGACCTCGCCCGTACTAAAGACGGCGCCACCTTTTTCCGCGTGAATCGGTCGGGTTACTTGGGCCACCGAGGTCATCTGCTCGCCAGACAACCGCTGAAAAATTGGCACCTGTGAGACACACTCTAATTCTCGTTCAATCGAATGTTCATGCGTATGGACACTTTCCATTACGACATCTCCTTTAAGATTTTGATTCTCGATTATCACAGCCCGATTGCTGGCGCCAGTTTGATACTTAATCAATCACTATTTGCGACATTAAACAACTATCCACGGTCTATTCTAGCAAACAATTGGATAGAAACGGTGCGCAACGGCTTATTCGGTCAAAATATGCTATAGTAAATCTTATATTTAAGCACTTTTTCGAAGGAGGAACCCCCATGTCTCGTCAAACCCATCAGGCCTGCACCTCATTTCTCGCTGGTAAATTGGCTACTATCGACGGTAGTCCCTTAATTGCCCGCAACGAGGATAACGGTGTCGCCATCTGGCCTAAACAAGCGGTCGTGTACCCGGCGACCGACAACGCGAATACCACTTTTATTTCTAAAAACAACCACTTCACGACAACGCTTCCCGTCCACGCGGCGCACTACACCGCCGTCCCTGACAGTGATTCCAGCGAAGGCGATTACGCCGAGAGCGGCATCAACAGTCATAACGTCGCCATGAGTGCCACGGAATCGGCTTACGCTAATAGTCGGGTGCTGGGCGTGGACCCACTCGTCGACGACGGCATCGCCGAGGACGCCATGGTTACGGTCGTCCTACCCTACGTGGACTCGGCTCAAGCCGGCATTAAGCGCCTGGGCTACCTCGTTGAAACCAATGGTGCCGCCGAGGCCAACGGCATTCTTTTCAGTGACAGCGACGAGGTCTGGTACATGGAAATCGTCAGTGGTCATCACTGGGTTGCCCAGCGTATTCCGGATGACATGTATGCCGTTGTTGCCAATCAATTGGCTATTCAGGACATCGACTTCGATCGTCCTGGAGACTTTCTGACCTCCGCCAATATTCGGCACTTCGTTCAAGCTAACCATCTTAATCCAGACAGCAATCGCTTCAACTCCCGCCATATTTTCGGCACCCAGACCGTTTTCGACGCCCACTACAATACGCCCCGCGTCTGGTACGGGCACAAGCTCTTTACCCCGAGTGCCTTTGAAAATCCCACCGATCAGGAACTGCCCTTCATTCGGCACGCGGAGCGCAAGATCAGTGTCCCGGACGTCGCGGAGCTCTTGGGTTCTCACTATCAGGAGACCCCTTACGATCCGTTAGGTGATGGTAGCGAAACTGAACGCCACCTCTATCGGTCGATTGGCCTCTCGCGCACGGAAAATTCTCACATTTTGCAAATCAGACGCCACGTGGTTCCACAATTGGCCGGCCTCATTTGGCAGTGTCTGGGCAACCCCGCGTTCAATCCGTACGTTCCCTTCTATGCCAATGGCGACCAGTTCGGTACGGTCTATGCGGCCGACAACCAGCAGTTCTCACCACAAAATCCCTACTGGGCCGGCAAGCTGCTCGAAGACCTAAGCGAGACACACTATCACCAAAACCGCCAGCTCATCGCGGACTTCTTGAAACACACGCAATCATTGGGGATTCAGCGCGTGACCGCTGGCGATGCGCTGACGGCGACCGATGACACCAGTCTAGGTCGTTTCAATGCGGACACCGCACAACGCTTTGCAACGGAAATTGAAGCCCAGGCTGGCAAGTTGCTCTGTGCCAACGCTGAACAGTCGCAACTCTCATTTACCATGGACCAGAATTTGTGAATTGATACCGTTTTCAGAGTAAGTGCGGTATAATGAAATTAGCAGCTAGCCCTGAAAGGAATGATTATAATGGATGAAGTTGTACTCTTTAATCCTGGCGATTCAATTGGTAACTTTCACGATTATCACGAAGCCGTCCAATCGGCGCAGATCTATCAAGAACGGCATACAGATGCCGGTCACGTTTTGGTAGTGAAGAGCGAAAAAGGTGAGCCTTCCTTTGATATCTTCCTAGCAGAATCACAACTGGGAAATGGCCAGACCGGCCACGCGGCCAGCGAGCGTTACCAAATTTCCAAGAAACTTTAACTTTAATTTAGATAAAACGAGCGTCGACGAAGATTGATTTGTCGGCGCTCTTTTTGTCTCAAAATTTAGGCGAATAGATCTAGATGGGCCTTTAAATACTGACCCGTGACACTCGTTGGATTCTCGCTGACCGCGGCTGGTGTCCCGGTCGCGACCAGTTGACCTCCAGCAATCCCGCCACCGGGATCCCTTTCGAAATTAGTCAGTGCTTTTATTCTACCCTAATTGCCTTGAAAATTCAGGTTTACGGCTTAACTATCGTTTTAGCCCCGAAGTAGTCGTTCCCCTGGGTAACTGCCTGTGATAATTGTCGGACTCGCGAACTGTTTCGCACATCGGCGAGCGTCTCGTGTATAATACGGTGATAGGACTTTCAAATCTTACTTTATGGAGGCAATTCCCGTGAAAAAAAGAAGCGGCATTTCAATTAGTGTCATCGTTTTCTTAATTCTAGATGTGATTCTTGGCGTCATCTTCTACACGCTGGGATACGCCATTACGTGGTCCACGGTCATCGCATTGGTCTTAGCCATCATCTACTGGTTATTTCCCCAGATTGGCCGCCTAGTTGGCCTTAACCGACCACAAGCCGAGCAACCCCAGCAGCCAGTTGGAACCCCCTACACCGATTACTACCAGATCACCTGTGTGCTTGACCGGGAAACTTGTCCGGACTGCGGTGCACAAGATGGCCGCGTTTACCGGACAGACGAAGCCCGCCCAGGCATCAACTATCCCCCGTTCCACGACGGTTGCCGGTGCATCGCTACCCCCTGCACGGGTGATCTCCCAACGACCACGAATCGGCAGTATCTCGATCCGCAGACCGGCGAACTGGGGATGGGCCCCTACCTCACATACAGCAACTGGCGAAAGGCCATGATCAAGGCGTATGGTAAGGACATTTTTCAAAAATGAATCCCCGAGCAGAAATCAAACTTGTCCAGACGATTCACGACAAATTCTAACAAAAAATTAAATAGACAAAAGCAATTGTCCCCACTCCGGCAAATCGGTATACTGGAAACGTTAGGAGGCGGGAAAATATGATCCGTTGGTTACCATTCATCGGCGTCAGCCTGCTGTGGGCCACACTGAGTCTTAGGGATTTGCATAACCGCCGCTTTCGACGAATTTGGTGGTGGCTGGGGTGCTGGGGACTAAATGCCCTGACGTGGACGCCAGTCGCGATTACGTTGGGAAGCAGTGTTGGTCATATTCAAACTTTTTGGATCGCCGGTGGTACCTGGGTCATTTGGCCCCTACAACCAGCCAGTATCGATCTGTCATTTTGGCTAAATATTGTCATGACTATTCCCCAAGGCATCGTCTGGCAATACAATCACAGTCAACATCGATGGCGCCAATGGCTACTCGCCGGTCTCGCCACTGGGTTGACCCTTGAGAGTGGTCAGGCAATTTTTAATTGGCTAGTCGGTCTGGGGCGTTGGGTCGACATCAACGACGTCCTAACAAACTGTACGGGCGTGATCATTGGCGCGGCATGCATGTTGATCCTGCAACGCCATTATCAGGTTTTAAAATGAGGAGGAACTACCTATGTTTATGACGACTGGGGGCTTAAACCGGTCCCACCAAATTCAAGGTATCTTGACGGCAACGGCGCACACCATGTTGCGGTCGGAAAAGCCGGATCAGTTTGAACTCTTCGACGGCCTATTCGACGAGGCTAAGCAAGAGTTGATGAAGAAAGCTCAGGAAATGGGAGCAGACGGTCTGATTGAGGTGCGCTTTAACACTGAGATTGCTCAGATGAATGTTGCCCCAAAATTTCTGGTCGTTCATGGCTACGGGACAGCCGTTAAATTCCCTAAATAAAAAAATTTTAAATTAAGGGTTCACATTTATACACAGATAGTGTAATATATTATTTGTTGTTGAGTTGCCCCGATGGCGGAACTGGCAGACGCGCAGCGTTCAGGTCGCTGTTTGAGAGATCAAGTACAGGTTCGAATCCTGCTCGGGGCATCATGAATAACTGATATAGGAACTTCGTTAGATTAACGTCTAATGAAGTTCCTATTTTTTGTATTCAGTGGCCATCACTTGGCTTCCCCTCTTTTGCATTGAATCATCGTTTTTTCTCACTAGTTTTTCATTATCATATCTATAAAATTTAACTTTTCATTTCAAAATCTTCTGGTATACTTAAGCAGTCTTGTCAACCAGGTAATCAATTGACCACTTTAATCATATTTTCACAAAGCTTTTTTATCAGGTTGACGCCACTATAGTTATCGCGGCAGTTTAGTTTTTAAGTTATCATAAGTTACTCGCAGTAATTGCGTATACCTTTCACAAATTGGCTGCTCCCCTAAATGTTAAATGTAGGATAAGGCTAATCATGTCAACAATTGCTGTATTCACCTATAGACATGATATATAATCATGATGATGTTACATTTTAGCCAGATTGTCTCGTCTTTTGGTTGTTCACGTGACCAAGTCATGTTCATGACGAGCAATCTGAGGTACTTTACTTGCCAGCAGCAATTTAATTGTATACAATACACTGGAAAGTAAACGAAAGGAGGCCAATACGATGGCAGACGTTAACCCCGTATTGTTGGATGAACAGTTATGTTTTTCGATCTATTCGGCCAGCAAGAAATTCAATCATTTTTACCAGAGTGCTTTAGCACCCTTTGGCTTAACCTATCCCCAGTACATTGCCATGCTTGTTCTGTGGGAAAAGGCCCCTCTAACTGTTCACCAACTTGGCGAACGCTTGGAATTAGACAGTGGCACATTGACGCCGTTACTAAAACGGCTGGAAAAGCAAGGCTGGGTCACTCGGGTTCGAAGTCAAATCGACGAACGACAGGTTTTGATTCACTTGACTGAAATGGCTACGACCAAGCGTGATGAAGTCTACTCACGAATTGGTCAGTGTCAAACGTTACTTGACATGTCGTCAGAGGAAATTGATTCAATGATGACCGAACTGGTGACCGTTAAGCATCAACTCGACACAGTTAGCAACGAACGGCTCATTACAAAAGAAGTCGACAAAGTTAATTAAAGAAGACCAACGCCCCCATTTGCGAGTGCGTTGGCCTTTTTTGTCATCCCTACTGGTTAAAAATTATCGATTCTGGTTTACACAATTGTCTTAGTGCAGCGTCGCAATCATCACAGCCACCGCAATCAAATTATTAAATCCGTGCAGGATAATCGTTGTCTGAAGCTTGTCCGTCTTCCGGTAAATGTAGGCGAACGTGCCCCCCATCAAGGCGTAGATCAGCCAACTAATAATGTTGTCGCTCTGGTGGACCAGCGAGAAGACAACGCCACTGGTGATGACTGGTATCCAAAACATCTTGGCTGGGAAACATCCCCCAACGAGGATTCCCCGGAAGGTCAGTTCCTCCAGAAATGGCGAGGCTAAAACGGCTGTCAGGCTGAGCATCACCAGGGTCAGCGAGCTATGACCCATAATGTCAGCAATCAGAGTGTTATTCTTCGTACTGGTTTCACCGAAGAAAACGTTATTGACCACATTTAACACAATCTCCGCAGCAATAATGAACACGTATCCCTTGACCATCAATTGCCAGTCCTGCCGTGTCAATCGCTGCCAGTGCACGGGATGCACCTGCCGAAAGATCCAAGCACCCAACGCAATTGCCACGGCAAAACCAACCAAGTAGCCAGCCGCCCACAGCCCACGATTCAGCGTGGTGCCGTGCGCCATAAAATTCAGTGGAATCTGAACCACCGACGTCACGACGATCATAATCAAGACCCATCCAAAATTCCAATAATTATTTGGTTGCTGCTTAGTTTTCACGTTATCATTCCCTCTATCACTTTGTTTTTTTGCCGAACAAACCCATAACCCGTCTAGGTTACCACTGTTTCTCGAGTTCTATTAAAAACCGCAAAAAGTTTGCCAAATATTTATTTTTTAATGGCATTTTTTCTTGTTCTGCGTTACTATAAGGTTGCGGGTAAGTTTGAACTAACCTTCTGCTTACGCGTGAGGCTTCTGTCCTCATTCAACAGACAGATTTCATTTTACTCCCCCAAAGTAGATGAAATTTTTACAACATAATCCCCCAATTATGTTGTAACCTTACTCTTTGGCCATTGCGACTTATCGTAATGGCTTTTTTTGTGTCTATTTTTAAAGGCTTTGTCTTCTAGAAAATGCTCTATTCATCGTCATCTTCAAATGGTCGGTGTGGCCACAACGTCCAGTACAAGAAGAAGTTGACCACCGTCGCCAGCAGTAACCCGCCAAAACCGACCGCAATCTTCACCCAACCAACGAGGGCCCACGCCAGCAATCCCCAGAGGGTGCCACCGATAATGAGGCCAGTCGCCAAGACAATTAGGATCATCGTTAACACTTTCAACAGCGTTAGCTCCCTTCACAAGTTCAATACCAAAAGCTTACCACGTTTCTGCCAATTTATCGAAGCCTATTTTACGGACGTTCGCTTATCCAATTGGTCGAACCAATGGGTAAAATCTCAAATCGTGCAATCGCTTGCAACGGCGCCGCTTTAGCGTTTTACTTCACGTAAATTTTATCAAAATTAAGGGGAATTAATTGCTTATTGTCAGCGGGTAACCTAAGATTAATAGTGAATAATACGCTAAGTTTTAGCAGAAAGGACGACGATCAAGCTTGAAAATAATTACATTACACGTTTTAGATGATTCCTTGCAGGTGAGTTACGCACCGGCCGGCCAACCCGCTGCCCAGCGTCAATTCACGATTGCCTACAATTCGGATCAAGCCATCGGCGAAAATTTGGAAAACCTACGACTGAAGTTAGCGGGTCTCGATGTGGACGCTGCCGTCATCGACAATGCATTGAGCTACCCCTTCTCCGACACCGTCGTCGGTATCAATCACCAACGGATCGACATCGGGCTTGCCATTACCAACATGCTCAACATCCCCGTCGTCAGCAGTCAAGCGATTGCCGATCAGGGGTTAAATGCGGCTCTCACCGCCAAGCGTAACTACCTGAGCTGGCACCTCGATTATTATGGTCAGTATCAAGGTAAGCGTAACTATGGTCAAGAAGCCATGCTCACTGTGGGCAACGGCTTCTTCGGTCTACGGGGCGCCTACACCGAGGCCCATGCCGATCACGACAACTATCCTGGCATGTACGCCGCGGGTCTCTACGACCAACTGTCGACCAATATCAACGGTCGTCAAGTCACGAACGAAGACCTGGTCAACCTACCTAATGCGCAGGCACTGACCTTTGGCGTGGATCATCAGAATCCGTTTCAGATCAAGGCTAGCGACATTCAAGACATCTACCGCAGCCTCGACCTCCACACCGGTGCTTTGACGACGACCATGCTGGTCCAGTTGCCCACCGGCCACAGCTTACAGATCAAGACAACGAAGCTCGCCAACATGAAAGACTGGCATCGCCTCGGCATTCGCTACAGTGTGACCCCCCTCAACTTTGCGGGCACCCTGCAGATCTATTCAGAAATTGATGGTAGCGTTATCAACAGCAATGTTGACCGCTATGCCGCCTTCGATCAGCACCACATCAAGGTGACTGGCACCGGCCAACAACCCGATACCATCTACTTGGAAGGCCAAACCAGAGCCTCCAAGGTCGACTTCATCTTTGGTTCGCAACTCGTCGGTCCCGGTAAGGCCCTCGATGCCCCCGTCGACACCCGGCCGAATGCCGAACAACACATTCAACAGATGCGCTCGGTCGCCGTCCAACCTAATCAAACCTATACTTTTGAAAAAAACGTGGTTCTCTTTACGAACCGCGAAACCAAGACGGATCTCATGGCAACCGCTACGTCAGAACTCCAACAAGCCAGTTTTGCCAATACCCTAGCTAGCTCAACAGCCTACTGGCAACAGCGGTGGGCCGGCGCCGACATCCAAATTACCGGTGACATCACCGCGCAGAAGCTAACGCGGGTCAACCTCTATCACCTGTTCTCCTCGGCACAAGCTATTGCTTCTGGCAAGATTGACGCTTCCGTCAACGCCAGAGGGCTCGACGGTGAAGCCTACCGGGGGCACGTCTTCTGGGATGAAATGTTCGATCTTCCCGTTTACGCGCTGCACGATCCACAACTCGCTAAGCAGCTTCTGATGTACCGTTACCGGCGGCTGCCCGCAGCCAAGCAGAATGCCAAGGACGCGGGCTTTGCTGGAGCCATGTACCCGTGGCAATCCGGTGAAGTTGGCGACGAACAATCGCAAGTCGTTCACTTGAACCCCCTGACCAACACCTGGGACCCGGACTATTCCTCACTACAACGCCACGTTTCATTGGCCGTTGCCTACAACGTGATCATGTACACCCACATCACCGGTGACACCGACTTCATGGCCGACTACGGTTTGGAAATGCTGGAAGAAATCTCGCAGTTCTGGCTCAGCAAGGCCAAGTTGGACACCAAGACCGGCCGCTATACGATCGACCAGGTCATGGGGCCCGACGAATTCCACGAAAATTATCCTAACGCCGATTCGACCGGACTGGCCAACAACGCCTACACTAACCTGATGGTCACCTGGCTGTTCAATCAATTGACCGACTTACGGCAATCCTTACCACAGTCACAGGTTGCAGCCGTCGATCAGAAGACTGGCTTTAATCAAGCCGTGGCTAAAAAGGTCGCCGACGTGAGCCATCATCTCAAGCTCGATATCAATCCAGATGGCATCATCGGCCAATTTGAGGGTTACTTTAAGCTCCCACGCCTAGACTTTAGTAAATACCAGAAGAAGTACGGGGACATCTCGCGGATGGATCGGATCTTAAAGGCTGAGGGTAAAACACCCGACGCTTACCAGGTCGCCAAGCAGGCCGATGCGCTGATGGCCTTTTACAGTCTAGATGCCACAGCCGTCATGGGTCTACTCAAACAATTGGGTTATGACTTACCACAGCAAGCGTTGATGAAGAACCTCCAGTTCTACCTCGACCGAACGACCCACGGCTCCACCCTCTCACGTATCGTCTACGCCGTTTTGACTGCAATGGCGGGGAACATGGATCAGTCGTGGAAACTCTTCTCACAGGCCCTGTTATCCGACTATTACGACATCCAGGGAGGCACCACTGCCGAAGGGATTCACCTCGGCGTCATGGGTGCCGTCACACTGATGTCCACCCGGCACTATGCCGGCGTCGATGTCCTGGCACCGCAGCTCACGGTGAACCCTCACTTGCCAGAGAACTGGCAAACTCTGCGGTTTCACCAACTGGTTCGAGGCATTCGCTATACCTTTGCGATTGACCACCGTCAAGTCACGGTAACCGCCGATCACGCTGCCACACTAACTATTGGTCAACATAAAGTTTCACTAAAACCGCAACAACCCGCAACAATTTCATATTAAGGAGTGTTTCGCAATGACAAAATTTGCTGATATTAAAGGATTCGTTTTCGACTTAGACGGGGTTATCACCGATACTTCCATCTTACACGGTACCGCTTGGCACCAACTGGCCGACTATCTCGACGTGGCTTGGAGCGATGAGCTCGCTAACGGTCTCAAGGGGATTAGTCGGATGGACTCCCTGGAAATGATTCTCAAGGCTGGGGGCAAGGAAAACGACTATACTCAAGCCCAAAAGGTAGAATTAGCTACCAAGAAGAACACGAACTACGTGGCCGAAGTCGACAAGATGACGCCCGCCAACATTCTGCCTGGCATGAAGGCCTTCCTGGACGATCTGCGGGCTAAGGGCTATCAATTATCCCTGGCTTCTGCTTCTAAGAACGCCCCTCGTGTATTGGACAAGCTACAGTTAGCTGACTACTTTCCTAAAGTCGTCGACCCTGCTAGCCTGACGCACGGTAAGCCAGATCCCGAAATCTACACCAAGGGGGCACAGCTATTAAACCTGCCACCCGCACAATGCATTGGGGTCGAGGATGCCGCTGCCGGCGTCCAAGCCATCAACGCTGCTGGTGAAGTCTCCTTAGGTATCGGTGATGCCACCGAACTTGGGGCCGCCGACATGGTCTTTGCGGACACGGCTGACGTCACACTCGCTAACATTGCGAAGAAATTAGGCTAAAACTATACCTGTAGCATATAGCGCCGCTGTTCCTATCATGGAACGGTGGCGTTTTTGTGTTGTTCCTACTTAGTACTAATGTAAAAAATGGGAAATCTGTCGCATCTTTTCTGACAACTTTATAAAAATTTAGGTTCTCACAAATTCAATAATAAAAAGGCAGCACCAGCCATCCCCCACCGCAACGGTGAGTGAACGGACTGAGTGTCGCCTGTATTTTTTGACCTATTTTTCCCAATCGAAATACGCTATACTAACGAGACTGGTCCTCTAACTTATCGAATCAAGCCGAAGTGACGCAGACCCTTGACGATACCGTCGTCCATATTGCTGGCCGTGACATACGCCGCCTTATTTTTGGCCTGAAAGACCCCATTACCCATGGAGATTGGAATATCGACCTCGTCAAACATCTGCAGGTCATTTAAACCGTCCCCAAAGGCATAGGTTTTGACCTTCTCGAGACCAGCTTTCTTCAGAAATGTGCGAATACCCGTCTGTTTGGTGACGCCCGTCTGCATGGTATCCAGAGCCCGTGGGTTGTTGCGGACGAAGGACAGCGTGCCCGCAAACTTTTCTTGATAGATTTTTTCTTTATCCCGGTTAAAGACGTTCAAGAAGTTAATATCTTGGGACTGATACCAGGTGGGATCAACCCGCGCGTCTAAGCGCAATAATTTAAAGTTATCGGTCGTATCCTGGTTCGCCTGGCTCAGGCGAAATCCCTGGTTATTGAAGTAACCCAACGGATCACCCTGCTCCTTGGCGAAGGCCGTAATGGCCGCTAACGTCTTCTGGTCGATTACGGCCGCAGTTAATTTTTTGCCCTGATACTGGACGTAACTGCCGTTCGCACTGACCACAGCATCGATTCCCGTGGCATCCAGGACATATTGAATTTCAAAAATGTTTCTTCCAGTCGCAATAACTGGTAGAATATGATGTTGTTGCATTTCTTGAATGGCTGCGACACTTGTCGGTAAAACATTCTTGTCGTCGTCAAATAATGTTCCATCCAAGTCAAAAAAGACGATTGCTTGATACATTTAATCAACCTCCTAATCCACTAATACCAACGGTTTCATTATACAACAATGACCAAAGTACTGGAAATGGCGGAAATTTTTCTTCCCGGCAGATGTAGTAGTCAGTCATTTTATGGTACACTATATCTTGTATTTCTAATTAAAGAGGGGCTATCATGGTGATAATTACAGCTGGAATGATCGGGGTCGGTAAAACGACTCTAACTGGAAAAATCGCATCACACTTAAATACGCAAGCATTCTTCGAACCGGTCGGTGATAACCCGGTGTTACCACTCTACTACCGGGACCCAAAGCAATATGGTTTCTTGCTACAGATCTACTTCTTGAACAAGCGCTTTAGCATGATCAAGCGCGCGCTCGCGGACGACAACAACGTCCTCGACCGTTCGATCTATGAAGACGCCCTGTTCACACGAGAAAACAACGCTGAAGGGAACATTACGGACACCGAACTCGAGGTTTACTTACAACTCCTCGACAACATGATGACTGAACTGAACGAACTCCCAAAGAAGGCACCAGATTTGTTAGTATACGCTGACGCCGACTTCGACACCATTCTTCACCGGATCAAGAAGCGTGGCCGGGATTACGAACAATTCGACAACAATCCTGAATTGGAATCCTATTACAAAAAGATGTGGACGGCTTACCAAGGTTGGTTCGCCGACTACGATATCAGTCCTAAGATCAAGATTGACTTACAAAAGTATGACTTAGATAAACCAGGTAATACGGAACTCGTCTTGGGTCAAATTGATGACGCCTTAAAAGACATTCGGACCGACGCAACGGTCTAAATTGACAAAAAACTCCCACAAGCCAGAAATGGTTTGGGGGAGTTTTTTAATTTAGTGGTCCGCCGTTTCGGATGGCAGCAGGATAATCTGACTGTCACCATCATCGTAGGCCAGGACAGTATCTGGGAGTTCGGGAGCATAAGCGAAATCCGTATCGAACCCCGCACTCAGGGCTCCGGGATGATCATTTTCATCCAATTGGACGTATTCAAACGTAGTCGTCCCCTGGTTGTTATGCAGCTTAAACGTCAGTAAATTCTCCAGTGGGAATACCCCTTGAAGGTCTTGGTCGATGATCTCCCAAACGGCGTCGATCATGTCGCCGGGCAAGGCCGCAACGGTGCCATAACTCGCGTAACGTGAATGATTATTTTCAAACATTTTCTTCGCCTCCACTCTCAGTCATTTAGAACTATTATACCGTACCTAAGCTTAAAACGGGAATATTTACGCTTGATGGTCACTCAGGCTCTGCGTGCCCCGGCGGTCGAGTAAGTTGACCAAGAATGAAACCACAATCAGACAGGCTCCCGTGATGAAAATCAGGTGTAACCCTTGATATAGAATACCATGTAACGTGGGCAGCAGGTGCGCTGGGAGGCTCTTGGCCGTTTGTGGGTTAATTAACTTATTCATCATCGCCATGCTTGTGCCGGGATGACTGGCAACCCCACGCGCCATCGTCACGTTCATGACGATTCCCAGGACAGCAACCATCACGGTCTGCCCCAGCGTCCGGGCCAAGGTGTTAAATGAGGTTGCTACCCCAATCTCGGCCACAGGAACCTTGCTCTGGACGGTCACGGTCGTGGTGGTGATCGTAATCCCAAAACCAGTCCCACAGATGGCCGCAATGACAAAGAAGCTCCAGAATGGCGTGGTTGCTGGGATAACCGCCATGATGACCGCACCAATCAGCACCAGCGTCAGACTAATATTAACAATCTGGTATGGCGAGCGTTTCATTAATAATTTACCGGCAATGAAGGACCCAACGATCCACATCAGAGAGCTGGGCGTAATCGCAAATCCAGCCTCGGAGGCCTTCAATCCCAATAACCCCTGCGTCCAGGTGGGCAGATACACTTCAAAGCCCATGATAAAGCCACTCAACAGTGCAGCAATCAGATTTTGGACCACAAAGGTTCGGTTGCCAAACAGTTCCATAGGAATGAGGGGATCATCCGTCCGTTTCTCCCGGCGAATAAACGCCCAGAAGGCTGCGATAGCAACGATTAATCCAGCAATAACCCAGATGATATTGAGGTCTCCTTCACCCAGTAACTGGAAAGTCAGCATGACGGCCAAGAGGCCCACGGATAGCCAGATACAACCGGCCCAGTCCATGGTAAATGCCTGACGTGCCGTGTGCTCATTGAGAAAGAACCAGATCAATCCCATAGTCACGATCCCAATCGGAATGTTAATGAAAAAAATCCAGTGCCAGCTCAGTTGATCGACAATAAATCCCCCTAATAGTGGCGCGACAACCGCTGCGATTCCCCAGGCAGACCCGTTGAGACCCATGACCCGGGCACGTTGTTCGACAGGGTAAATATCAGCAAGGATTGTGAACGAGACGGGCATGATGGCGCCCGCGCCGATACCTTGTAAGGCTCGCCAGGCAATCAGTGTCTCCATGCTGTGAGACATCCCCGACAACGTGGACCCCAGAACGAAGATGAACAGTCCAACGAGAAAGACTAGTTTCCGACCGACGGTATCAGCCAATTTGCCATAGATGGGGGTAGCAATCGCACTGGTCAGTAAGAAGATGGAGAAGACCCAGTTCATCAGGGCCACACCCTTTAAATCACCAACGATGGTCGGCATGGCGGTCGACACGATTGTCCCCTCAACGGCTGACATGAAGGTGGCCACAAAGACGGCGATGGTGACGACCTTAACATTTGTTTGTTTCATAATTTCCTCCTACCGTTGGGCCCCACCACGCAACGAAACTGAGTAGCCAACAGCGCTACTTCCCAAATCCTGTTTGAAACAGTAATATCTTATACTATCACGGATTGCTTGTGAAAGGACACCCCCCGGTGAAAATAAATCTAGCGGACCAGCTAATCTAAACGCAAAAATCCCATCAGCCGGCAAGAACGCCGAACCAATGGGATTTTATTTTAGAAATTAATCGTGGCGCTTATTTGCAAGCAGCCTTTAACGCATCGACCTTGTCTGTATGTTCCCAAGGCAAATCGATGTCGGTCCGACCAAAGTGGCCGTATGCGGCAGTTTGCTTGTAAATTGGCCGCTTTAAGTCGAGCATCTTGATGATGCCGGCTGGACGCAAGTCAAAGAGTTGACGAACGGCTGCAGCTAATTTACTTTCCGAAACGACCCCAGTGCCGAACGTGTTGATGGAAACGGAAACGGGTTCCGCCACACCAATCGCGTAGGCAATCTGAACTTCACATTCAGTTGCCAACTTGGCAGCGACAATGTTCTTGGCAATGTACCGTGCAGCGTAACTTGCTGAGCGGTCCACCTTCGTGGCGTCCTTCCCAGAGAAGGCCCCACCACCATGGTGAGCAGCCCCACCGTACGTGTCGACGATAATCTTACGACCCGTCAATCCGGCATCCCCTTGAGGACCTCCGATGACGAAACGACCGGTTGGGTTGATGAAGTACTTCGTCTTGTCATCTAACAGGTGGGCGGGAATAACTTCCTTAACCACCTGATCGATCACGTCTTGACGAATCTGGTCCAACGTCACGTCTGGATCATGTTGCGTACTCAAGACAACTGTGTCGACCCGCAATGGCTTGCCATTATCGTCGTATTCAACGGTAACTTCTGCCTTAGCATCTGGCCGTAAATAATCAATGGTGCCCATCTTCCGCAAGCTGGCGATCCGACGCATCAAGGCGTGGCTCAACGTGATGGGAAGTGGCATCAATTCTGGCGTTTCGTCGATGGCGTAACCAAACATTAACCCTTGGTCACCGGCACCAATCTTGTCCAGTGGATCTTCATCACCTTCACGCGTTTCGTAAGAGTCATCGACCCCTTGCGCAATGTCGGGTGATTGTTCGTCGATAGCGACGAGGACGGCACAGTTGTCACCGTCAAAGCCGTATTGACCGTCCGTGTACCCAATTTCTTTGATGGTTTGACGAACGACCTTTTGGATGTCCACGTATGCTTTGGTAGAGATTTCACCGAAGACCAGTACTAAACCGGTCGTAACGGACGTCTCGCAGGCAACCCGTGAATCCGGATCCTGAGCCAGTAAAGCATCTAAGATGGCGTCGCTGATTTGATCAGCAATTTTATCTGGATGCCCTTCTGAAACGGATTCCGACGTAAATAAATGTCTTTCTTGCAATGGATATTCCCCCTAGATAGTGTTGACGACGAGTTGACCGATAATCTCGCGCCAGTCGGTTACAAGGCAGCTTCACTGAGTTCGTGAATCCTATCGGGAATTGACTCATAACTTAAGCATTCTAACATATATTAATGAGGGATAAAAGAAACCTTGGCGTTTTTTTCAAAGAATGATTGACCAGGGTCAAAACAATATCTATTATAAAGGATAAGACTAAATCAGTTGAAACGGAGCGATTCCATGACCACAATCATGGCCTTCTTAAAAAATAAGACGGTACAACAATTATTTATTTTCACTTTTTTTCAAAATTTACTTTGGTGGGTCGCTGGATCGACCGCCGCTACGGGAACGCCCCTGGCGACGAACATTAAGGTCTACCTCGGCGGATATGGCATCCTCGTGGCAGCTGGCTACTTCTTGATTCTCAAGCGCCACTTTCAATCCCACATTGGGCCGATCCTCGTGGTTGCAGCGGCCACGTTAGGCTTACTGGCTGCCCCTCACGACCACCTGCTGCAGTTATTTGCGATTCTATTGTGTGTCTTTCTGGTCCTGGCATGCGTTCCTCAATTGGGCTTGCAGTCTGCCTATGGCCTCGTGGTCTTTAGCTTCCTGGCCGGTTGCGGGGTTCCCGTGATTCTGTTCTTCCTTCGCAACCATTACCTGGCAACGCAATTTTTGATGCCAATGGTACCGTTAGTCGCTAGCTACCTAGTCTTCTTTGAGCCTTACTACTTAACGAAGGAACGCGACTGGCGCTGGACGCTGCTCACCCCTGTCATCTTAATTCTGACGCTGTTTACGCTGGGATTCTCGTGGCAGGTCCTCATTGCCGGCATCCTGGCCCTCGCCTACTGGTGGCTGCAACCCAAGATCAATGATAACTACCGATTGGTGACAACCAGTGTCGTCCAACTTATCTTAGGCCTCCTGATTTTCGATTAATTCATCAGAAAAGTAATATTTAGTTGCGTAAATTTAAAGTTTCGCTAAGCTCGCAGGCAATTGGTCCCCCTTCGCCAATTCTCGTGTTAAAATGGGGCATCATTGAAATTGGAGGAACCCCTATGCCTGAAATCAAAGTGATCGGTGACATCCTAAGTGGTAAGTTTCAGCCAACGTTAACGGGTAATACCATTGTGGACGCTGCCTTGATCGATCGCTTTTGTCAAGGCCTAATCGCCGCACTTGCCCTATCACCACAATCCGTTCACGCTGAACATCACTGGGATCTCGTTGTTGATCCCGCAACCATCTACGTCGTGGACGAGCATATATTAGACGCTAGCGGCCATCAACGTAGTATGGCAAACATCATCCCCGTCAGCCACACGGCGCTGTTACGCGGCGAAGTCGGTGCGACTAAGCGTAAATTAGCGACTATCCTAGCTGCCCAGTCGTCAGCTAACTAATGAATCCAACTAGCAAAGTACTTGCGGTTGGATTTTTTCTTTGTCTTCATTTGCGGCCGTATGTCGTATCTGGTTACTCATATGTATCTGCCACTGTTCGTAGCAGATGAAGCGTCCTGAACTAAGTGAAGTCTTTGATATGGAGAATAGCATCTTTGAGCCACATTGAGCGGGCTTCTAACCGTTGTTGCAGGCGCATCAGACCATCGACTGTCCCATACGGCTGCCCGTCAATGTAGAACTGGATCTTGTTCTGGTAGAGGTGATGATTCTGGATATCGTACGTCCGTCGTAATTTATAGCCCAATTGGACGTACGTGAGCGTTTCGACTGCGGTTCCCGTCTTGATATCGCAGGTATCCGCGCGCGACAGCTCATGTTGTGGAAAACAGTATTTCTGATGAGAATCCCGATCCCAGAACTCCAGTTGATAGGTCGCTGCAACTGACTTTTGCAAAAAACGACCGACTCGTGTGAAGAAGTTCCGTCGAAAGTGCGTTAGGTCACTCACGTCCTGGTAAAATAGCCGCTGATCGTGGTAATTCACGAGTGGTGCGTGCAAGGACTGTTCTAATGCAATCAGTGCCTCACGATGGGCTTTTTCGGCGGCTAAGAAAGTATCAATCTGGTCACGTTGACTCTGTGATAATGGCTGATTCAGCGTCTCGTTCGTTAATGCTTCCAGGGGACGTCGTGATTCTCTGCCTTCTATCGTCATGCTTTCTCCTTAGGGTGGTACCTCTTATTAGGTCTCCACAAACCACAGCTTAACATGTAGGCATCCTAATTAACAGCTAATAACATTGGTAGACTGACCAGTATTAAGGCCAAGATACCGGTTATATGCAGAAATTTAAGCCGCAAAAGGTGAGGAGTAGGTTGCCCCAATGGATATACAACCAGATATCGCCTATTCATGCAGGATTAGTCTTAGCAAATCAGGTCAAAATTCGTCGATAAGCCTTCGAAATATGACTATCCTAAATTCTGACTGGTCTCGCTTCAACCCTCTCATTTGTATTCCCCTCCTAACATCGGTATATTAGGGATAACCCAACTGAGGAGGATGTACACTATGGCAGAAATTCTGGTAACAACGACTGAAAAGATTCCCGGACAAGATTACGAGGTTTTAGGTGAGGTCTTTGGCCTAACCACCCAATCCAAAAACATCATGCGTAACATCGGTGCTTCGTTGAAAAATGTGATCGGTGGTGAAATCAAGGATTACACGAACATGTTGAACGAGTCACGGAACATCGCCATCGACCGGTTACGGCAAAATGCTATCGACATGGGTGCAGACGCCGTCGTCATGATGCGTTTTGATTCCGGTTCCATTGGTACAGATATGCAATCTGTGGCCGCTTACGGAACCGCCGTGAAATATCGCTAATTACCCCACAATAAGGAAAGTGTTACCACCGAATGTTCGTTACACATTGATTATAAATATGATTTTAAAAGACCAGAAAAAGTGACTCTTTGAAAAGAGTTCTACTTTATTTGGTCTTTTTGTGTGTCCTCTCAAAACGGCAAGTGTTCGTTTAGCACTGATTTTTCAAGTGGCCACAATGCCTGATGTGTAACGTTTTTTGCGGTGTCGCAGGCTTTTTTAGGTCGTTTATATCCACTTCCACAATATTGTCCCGTGGAAACTATCCACACTCGTCATTGTGGCATAACAACTGATCCATGACCCGCTTTATACTAACGATAGTCAATAAGGTATTACACAACCGAATTGTAAAAAGTTCGGAATTAAGAAAGTAGGTTATTCAAATGTTAAAGAAAGTTGTTAAATGGACAGTGTTAGTAATCGCCACTATCGTCTTGACCCTTACAAGCCTCAGTACCACGATTCTTGCATCCGCAAGTAAGCCAACACCTTCATGGGGCAGTTGGAATGACACCACTATTACTTACAAGACCAACACTTCTTCCTCATACTACAAAAGTGTTTGGAAGAACGCCGTTAAGCGTTGGAACAAGGTTGGCGTGGTTCAGTTAAAGGCTGCTAAGAGCGGCGAAAAGGCTGACATCACCTTAACTTCTTCCCAATCATTAAGCACTAAGAGCGGCAAGTTGGCTGGTTACACGAACTACTCATACTTAAAGAAGAGCGATAACAACCAAATCGTTTCCGCCAAGTCCACGTTGAACCGGAGCCTCTTAACTAAGTACGGTTACACCAAGAGCCAACGGACCAACGTTGCTACCCATGAAATCGGCCATGCCTTAGGCTTGAGCCATTCCGGTGACAAGTCCAGCGTGATGTACGCTTCCGATCGTTACGCTTCCATCGACCATCAAGATAAGGTCGGCTTACAAGACGCCTACGAAGGCTAATCTACCCAGCTTCAACAACTTTCTAAATAACCTACGAAATCCTAGCCTGTCCAGCTAGGATTTTTTTATTGCGCAATTTTCGAGTCCCCTGTAAGGTTTCGGGTATTCTCGTTATTATCATAACCGCTATCCTCGTCAACCACGCCCGTTTAAAAACGGACGCTTGTGAGAACCACACCCCACGGCATGGCGACCACAATTTGCTTAGATACAGCGATTGCCTACGAATAGGACTTATCCGCTAATTACCAAAGCCTTTTAGGTCCGCAGGTTGCCAGGCGGACTCATTTCTTACAGGGTTGCTAAACCTTTTCCTAAAATATTTTTAGCTGCGTTATGATCACGCACATGAAACGTGCCACAATTAGGACATGTCCGCTTGCAATCAGCCAACGTCCGAAATACTAATCGCCAACGCATGGTTCCGCAACATATTTTTACTCCGCAGTTCTTCAGCTACGACTAAATCGTGGTTTTTGATCAAGGCCGTAGAGACATGGTGCAGGAGGTTCTTGCTTGATGGTATCATACCATATGAGTATACTGTATTCATAACAAAACAACTTATAATAATATTTATGGAGGTATCATATGAGTAAAGACATTGGCGGATCAATTCACGAGTGAGGTTATGTTTACAACTTTCATTTTCACCTGGTCTGGGTCACTAAACACCGGCACGAAGTATTTACAACGCCAAAGTTAGTCACTGAAATGACCAATATCCTAACGAAAATAGCCCGGCTGAACGAAGTAACCATTGAGCAAATGGAAGTAATGCCTGATCATATCCACTTATTACTAAGCTTTAAGCCCAAGTATGCGCCAACGAACGTTGTCAAAGCCTTCAAGGGTGGTTCAGCGCGCTTATTCTTTGAATTACATCCCGAGATAAAAGCCCAAAAGTTTTGGAGTGGACATCTCTGGTCTCCTAGCTACTTCATGAGTACCCTTGGTAATATGAGCAAGAAAATCGTAGAAAACTATATTGCCAGTCAGCGAAGGGCATAGCGGCATTCATCCCCTGTTTGAAAGCAAGGGAATTCTGCCTAATTTATATTAAAAAGTCTCTTGCCTATCACTGGTGATATCACAAAAATTAATTGATCGATTGCAGACGAAAACCGCTAGTACAGAATGGAAAGTCTCCCATCGTACTAGCGGTTTAGTGTCACTTACTTCATATGAATAGCAAACTGCGGATGACGATTGCTGATCTTAGAAACATGAACTGACTTTCCTGCTTCCTCAATCAGCTTGCCGTGCCCAATCGCCATGGCCACGTGGTAGGTGTACTTCTGCCCAGCAATCTGCCAGAAGAGTAGGTCCCCCTTCTTCGCCTTGCTGACGGCCACATGTTTGCCGAGTTTCTGCTGTACACCAGTCATTCCCCCGATGTCACGGTGCTCAACATCTAAGTAGACCTGATCAACGAATGAGGCACAGTCCAATCCGCCAAAAGCATCCCGACCAGCATAGCGATAAGGGACGCCCAGATAGCGTTTAGCGTCCGTTACCAGCCGGTTTACTCGCGTACCATGCTTGGGGATAGCTCGCTTGAAAACCCGGTTATTTCGCATCTGAGTGGCCTTACCGTTAAGCGTGATCTGACCATTATTCAGGTGTACTGTGAGGAGATTTCTCTGGTATTTAAAGAGGACATTCCCAGCTTTAGAGAAGTGCACGTTGACCTTTCGTGACCCAGCCTTGATGTTGCTACCATGTCCCTTACTCAGCTGATGATAGCTTACCAAATAGTTACCGTAAACTGTCTTGTCGTTATAGGCGTAGACCTTGCCGTTCTTCAACTGTCGGACATTGATCCAGTGCTTGGCATAGCCATTAAAGTTATTTTTACTGTATGGCATTACAAACTGCGTCATTCTTCATCTGAGGGATGTAAGCCGACTTGTAAGTACTGAAAGGAGGACGTCGCCGTCCAGCCTCTCATGCGTAGAGAATACCCTTCTCTGGTGAACATGGTGTTGTAACTCGCCTGATCGGGATTTTGTCCCAATAAAATGCCGCCATCAGTGACAATCAATCCAATTAACGCGTAACGAAGCAGTTTATTTACTTGCACTATCCTGAGACTTCCCACTATAATCTATGATGATTTCAGTCTAGGACAGTTCGAAAACCGCTTCAAAAGTCGCTTTCCTTGTAGAATATAATACAAAATTCCTTTGCAAAATGAGACATAAAAAAACGACAAACCTGAATGAACAGTGCTTGTCGTTACTTTTATGAAAACCGAACGTGTTCTTAGTGATACCGGAGGTGGGGTTCGAACCCACACGACCTCAACGGTCACTGGATTTTGAGTCCAGCGCGTCTGCCAGTTCCGCCACTCCGGCAAAAAAATATTGATTGGATACACCCAGTCAAAGGTGGTAATCGGATTTGAACCGACGATGAAGGTTTTGCAGACCTCTGCCTTACCACTTGGCTATACCACCATAATCGCCTATCCAATCTGATTGGATCAGCTGAAGATAATTCAAGATGCCCCAATCTAGGGCGGTATGTGGGAATCGAACCCACGCGTGCCGGAACCACAATCCGGTGTGTTAACCACTTCACCAATACCGCCATCACATTACAAACAGGGATAGTAGGAGTTGAACCCACATCGACGGTTTTGGAGACCGTTGTTCTACCATTGAACTATATCCCTATAATGATGGTGGGGAGTGGATTCGAACCACCGAACCCGAAGGAGCGGATTTACAGTCCGCCGCGTTTAGCCAGACTTCGCTACCCCACCATAAATGGCGCGGGACGGAATCGAACCGCCGACACATGGAGCTTCAATCCATTGCTCTACCAACTGAGCTACCGAGCCATACCATCATGTAATATGTTTGTTGTGTATTAAATTGTTAATAACATAACAACGGTCTGTACGAGACTCGAACTCGTGATCTCCTCCGTGACAGGGAGGCGTCCTAACCAACTAGACCAACAGACCATAATATTATTATGTTATATGGAGGATACAGGGCTCGAACCTGTGACCCTCTGCTTGTAAGGCAGACGCTCTCCCAACTGAGCTAATCCTCCATGTTAAATGTTACAATGACCCGTACGGGATTCGAACCCATGTTACCGCCGTGAAAGGGCGGTGTCTTAAACCACTTGACCAACGGGTCATACTTTATGAAACGGAGAGTGAGGGATTCGAACCCTCGAAACAGGTTAGTACCCGTTTACAGCATTTCCAATGCTGCTCCTTCAGCCACTCGGACAACTCTCCATTATTAAGCTCCGGCAGGCGGGCTCGAACCGTCGACAACCTGATTAACAGTCAGGTGCTCTACCAACTGAGCTATGCCGGAATAATCGCGTGGCAACGTCCTATCCTCGCAGGGGGCGATCCCCCAACTACTATCGGCGTGCTAAAGCTTAACTTCTGTGTTCGGCATGGGAACAGGTGTATCCTTTAGGCTATCGCCACCACACTATAAGAGAACTTCTTCCCTCAAAACTAGATATTATTCAATTATTTT
>NZ_RHNZ01000020.1 GCF_003946395.1 Levilactobacillus fuyuanensis
ATCACCCGCACGGTGATTGTAGCTAGTGGGGGAACCCCTTAGTAACGGCTTCATATCAACGTTTCTAAAACTCGAGAGACGAAAATGCGAAGAATCTGCGAAGAACATTTTTATTTATTTTCAAACCCTTTATCTAAAAAGGCAAGGGTGTCTGAGTTACTTATGCCATTTGCTTGTTCAATGAAGTGGACATAGGTGTTAATTGTCGTCTCTAACTTTTGGTGCCTGAGTCGATGCTGGACGTATGGCAGTGACACCTTTTGTAAAATTAAAATGCTGGCATGCGTATGCCGCATTGCGTGAGAAGTTACCTCTTTGATTCCTAATCTACTACATATAATTTTGAGCTGCGTATTAGCCGTACCATTTTGGACAATTGTACCATGGTCTGACCAAAACACCAAGTTGAGGGGATTCTTGATGCCGTGGTCTGATAGCCATTCATTCTGTTGGTCACGGTAATCGCGCAAAAACTGGCAGTATTTTGTGCCTATGGTTATATCGCCGTCAGCTTTGCCGCCACCCTTTGTCTTAGTGAAGTTTTGGGCTCGTGCGTCCCACTGGCGTGTGATATGGACAATCCCATTATTTAGATCAAGGTTGTCCCACGTAAGGCCGGCGCACTCTTCAAAACGTGTGCCAGTTTCAAGTTGAAAAAGCATCATCTCTTGGGTCATGCGATGGTAATTGGCGTTATCAATGAGGTATTTGCGGAAGACTGTGTATTCGTCGAAGGTGAGTACTTTTTCAGACTCTGGTTTGGGGTCGGAGCCGGTTATCTTGGCTTTATAGGCAAAGTCTCTGTGAATGATTCCTTCGGCAACCGCGTCACGGATAGCAGAGTGTACTTGTCGGTGAAGCTTTTGCGAAGTGGCCAGCGAGTGAGATTTACCAAAAGAATTAAGAAACTTTTGATAGTCGGCACGACTAATTGATGGTAGCTTGGTGTCCTTAAACCATGCCTTGACGTGATTTAAGTTACCCACATATATTTCGTGGGTATGAGGTCTGACACCAGTAGTCTTATATGTATTGATCCAGTCAGCAAAGTATTTTGAGAAAGTGAGGTTGGATTTTGATACGTCAGTTCCTTTATTCATAGAGTCCAGAATGGAGACTTCCCATTCTCTTGCTTCTGATTTTCGCGCAAAGTTTTTCACTTTTTGACGGTATCCAGTTTTGCTGGTTTTGTCTTTGTAGGAGACACGCGCCTCCCATTTTCCATTGTCACGCTTATTAATACTCATAGGGGATGACCTCCTTATTTTGGAAACCGAAACTGTTGATATTTCCAAACGTATGTTCTTTTTGGATTATAAAGAAAAGCCCGATTAGGGGCTGAAACCACATGACGCTAGTATCGAAGACTTTTCACCATATTTAAAAATAAAGAACGTTGGGACATTGTCATGAGGTTTATATCAAAATCGCAAAGTATTGGTAACCAATCAATTGTAAAGCTCGATATAGTTGTAATGGTTGAATATAAATTTTTTCGTGACAAATCTGTACCATCAGTAATTATTTGTTGTAGATATACGGTTGAGTTATTTAAATTAGAATTTTTTGAGTGTAGTCTATCAGACTTTTCTTTAAAAATATTGTTAATTTGATCCAAAATTTTTTTGAAATTAGAATCATTTTGATATAGTGATGTTGATTTAACTCCATCATTCCAAAGGTGCCGATATTTTAACCCTGACAAGGTTTCAGAAGTAACGGAGTTATTAAAGGTTTTTGCATAGACTATTTTTAATAATTCTTCTGATAGTTGTCTGAAACAAGCAGATATGAATAAATCTTCACATGTGGGAATTGCATAAAGCAATCTTAGGGTTGATTCTTGAGCTTTCTTTGATTGAGTACGAACAGCCAAGGAGTTGTTCACATCGTAGTCAGAAGTCACACCAAACACAGTTAACATTTGAAATATGAGGAGTAGCTGTTTGTTCTGAAAATGGTTCAAAATATACGAGTCTCGAAAAAATGTTTTGCAAAAATTCTTATATTCAATAATTTCACCCTTGTAAATATTATTTATCATTTTCTATCAAACCGTTCAAAGAGTTCATCAACAGCGTTGGGGCGATTATTTTTTGCCTTCTTTTTTAAAACAGGCTTATTATCTTGGAGTATAAGTGAAGAGTAGCCGTTCTCTAAAATTGAAAGGGAATGTGCATCAGCGTTCTGTATGATACGTATTATTCTTGAAATTATTAGAGAACGACTTTTATAAACGTAGTCTTTTAATACTAATGTCTGATTTTTACGAAGAGGATATTCCTTTTCCAAGCCAGTCAATAGCGGCGTTAGAAAATCTTTTAAATCAATGTTTAATTTAAAGAGTCTTGTTGAAAGGAGTAGGGTTGTATATCCAGAATAAAGTAGTGTTCTCTTATACTCAACATCGTTGGTTTTGGCTATATTCTGGATATTTCTTTTTAAAATATCAACTTCATTCATATCTGTTCACCTTCTCTTGAAATTCCTTAACTAATTTATTAAGGTTTGGTTTCGATCCCTTTTCAGCATTTGAGGTATCAATAAAGTAACTGATATCACTTTGTAGATATGGGTTATGTAAAAATCTTGTCTTAAAAATATCAATTCCACTATTTTTCAGAACATTGCTAGAAGAGATGTCTTGAATTAGATTTTTAATACCTGCTGATGGTTTGGACTTAATATCAGTCAAAATTATTCCTAAATTATGTAACGGCTGTTCTTTGAAGAATATACGATTATCGTCAACGATAGTTTTAACAACTTTACTCAGCATGTTTATTCCTAGAATAGAATATGCTTCTGGTTTTACTGGAATAACATAGAAATCGCTGGGTTTCAATGCCGCAACTGTATATGAAGAGTATGTGGGAGGACAATCTATTAAAATGTAATCAAATAATGAGCGTAGATTCTGCTTATCAATGAAGTTATAAATTCCGTTTTCAAGTTGTGCACTATTAAGGTTTCGTGTTGTGAACTCAATTCCAAGCTCACCGGGAATAATACTTAGGTTGCTGTCCGGGAACGTTAAAACGCAATCAGCTAGATTGGCCGGAGAACTTGAATTGCCCTCAAATACTTTCTTTATCGAAGCGGTCGATACTTTGGTAGTCTTTACATTTGCATCTTCGTTTTCGGAGTCTTCATCGGAATTATCATACTGCTTTTTAAGTTTTTGAGCAATTTCTGCCGATTGTGCATAGTTAAAATATTTAAAAATAGATTGTGTCAAGTTTATTTGTGGATCCACATCAATTAATAGTACTTTTTTACCAAGTGAATTTGCAAGTCGAAAACCAATTTCCTTAGTCAAGGTAGTTTTACCGACGCCACCTTTCATATTAATAAAAGATATGACCTTAGCTTTTTCGCTTTCGGTTTTGCCTTCGTTTGACATTATTCATTACCTCCTATTATTAAAGCCATCTTTGACATGTTGAGCACATGAAGCCTTGAATATTATATATATTTAAACTATGCTTCTCCCCGGAATCGAACCGAGGGGAGTCACCGGACAGAAGCTGATTAATTCATTTTTATCTATAACTATGTCCTTTTATCCATTTCTTACCATTAAATTTGTATAACGTGTAATGGTCCCGTGTACTGTCAGTATAATAGGCCCATTGAGTACCTTTGTAGATATGGTTCCCGTGTTTTAAAATTGATTTTTTGTCAGTTGGTTTTAAGAAGGATGCAACGACGCCACCATCCTTAAATGCACTGTATGGACGAATAGCGTGGTGCTTGTCATTTCCATAATAGGTTTTTGAGTGATATTTGATGAGAATCACATCGTCATATTGCGTTTTTGATAACCATTTTGCGGAGAACTTATCAGTATTTGAATCAATTGAGTTAACGACATTTTCTTCTTTTTTCGCATCACTGTGAGAATTATATAAATCAAATTTATCTTTGAAGTAATCTAAGTAAGCAGGCTCCCAAGAATCATAAAAGAAGTCTGTGCTTGCAGCAGTTCTAAACTTATACTGGTTTGCTTTGTGAATTCCCATCTTAAACCAACTAGAATCACTCTCATTAGCAGCTACGGCGTATGCATACTTTGAATTTGAATGAAACTTGCCTGAATATAGTAACCATCCATAGTTATAGCTATTATGGCGAACTAAATAATGTGATCCTTTTTTTGCAGTATAAGTCGCAACTGAATGACTTTTGTAAAGGGGATACGAAATTTTTATCTTGCTGACTTTCACGTTCCTTTTCAAAGTTACCCAATGGTTGTGCGCCCAATAACTTTTTGCTGAAGCAGTTTCAGTTGAAATGGATAATGATCCGATAGTTAAGACCATTAGGATTATAATTAGAAATCTATGTTTTTTCATGCTTTCCTCCTGAAAATATGTACTCAGCTTTTAGTGTCTTCGGGTGTGGACAGTAGCTAAAAGTGAACGTATGTTTTATAATCATAGTAATACGTATTGGAGATGAAAAATATGGCATCGATGGATCGAAACAAATGTGACTTTGTTAGTGACAAACTAATCACAACTATGCTTGACATGGGTCTTAACATTGGAGAGATGCGCGTTGTTGCGAATAATTTAACGCCTTATATTGAAGCAAAGACAGATTGTTTAAAGCCTAGATCGGAAGAACTCATCAGCAGCCTTGTAAAATAATTTTTCACTATTTTCGATACTGCCATCAAATCCTGTGACTCTACGCATATAGGTAAAGTTGCCATAAGCTTTCTCGGAAAAGGTGTGTTCAAACGTATCCCTCTTTGTATCGTCTTTCCAGTTATAATTGATGGTCATAGTTATAGGAACTTTGCGTGAACGTGCATGACCTTGACCGGTTGCATCAATCTCTACTAATGAAGTGTATTTTTGATCAGGGGCCAAAAAATACCCATTCATATTCCCAAAAACATTTGTATTTGTAGTGGGGGTGAGCCAAGGTACATCGTACGATATACTCTTGATTGTTGCACCTGTCTTTCCGAAATTTTTAATGACAAGATATTCTTTCAAATTATCATCTAACCACATCCAAGCAAGATAGGCTACCACATAGGGTCGATTGGCATCTTCAATCGACCTTTTTGTTGCCCTTAAAGAACGAACAGAAATAACTATAGCTATGATTGAAGTAGCCGCAGTGATTATACTTGTCACTAATTGAATCCAGTCCTTAGTATCCGTAATAGCCACTCCTTAGTCTGATATACACTTTTTGAATCGTGAAATTGCTAACGATAATTTTTAAAGCCAATAATCCAGAATGATCAAAACAAGATTGTTATTTGGAGGCAACTGCACCCTTTGCAGATAGTCACATGACGAATTACTTAATTGAAGAGGTTCTCAAAACTGGTATTCATTCAAACTAAATGATTACTGAGTCCCTGCTCCAACACGACATCTTTCACATATTATCGAAGTCTGGGTCCATAAAGCAACGGCATAAATGTTCAGATCCTGGATAGATTTCTAGATATGGAAATTCTTTGGTCTCATACTCAGGAAGCAAAGCAAACTTTTTCCCATCTAATTTACGATGTTCAGGGGAGGTTCGTTCATCGTTTAGTGCACACCAAGTGTAGTATTTAAATCTATTGCGTATAAGACGATATCGACTTATGAATGCTAGTGGTCTCATGGATAAATCAAGAACAGAGTCATAAACGGAAATATTGCTTTCTGATAGATTATTACTATTCATATAGTCTGTTATAGATTGTCCCCTATCACCCTTACTTAGACTATCGAACGTAATGGCAATAAATTCATTAAACTCTCTACCTGACAGATTGGGAAAGTGGTTCTTGATGTACTTGGTAATAAAGTCAATAGTGGCCTTGGACAGGTCCTCATCGCCTTGCAGTGGGTTAACTGACTGTATGCCAATTTTTAAGCTCAATGTAGTCCCTCCTTTAATCCAAAACGTGTTTGTACTGCAATCCATACGCGAAGCCAACTTCATGCAGGTATGGCAGTTCAACGCCAACATCATCGGCCGCTGGATAGTCGGACTCCTCACACGCATATTCGCGACGTAAACGGTCCATGTCAGCCCGTGTCAGCAAGTGAGTAAATCCCCAAACACGAGCCCGTCGTTCCTGTTTCATATTCTCTAACGATCTATAATCGGTAATGTCGCCAACCGAAGTTTCAACATGACCAATTTCCTCTAGTATCCATTGACATAGTTGGTCGGGTGTTTTTCTTTCGTTAAGGGCGACCTCATCACCGATTGCCAAGCCGCTCAGGCGCACTGGTAACCTCTTGAAGCTAAAAGCAATTTCCGAATATTGCGCCATTAAGGTTTCAAGTCTATTCAATAAACTCAGTCCTTTTCATGACGCTTTTTGTACTGCGCCTTTTTGAACTCAATATAGTCTCTTATTTCTTGGCGTTCTTCTTCGGTTAAGTCAGCTAGATCGCCATCAATATGGGCGGCAACGGGCACATCACCGAGGTCAACTTTGTGACCTAAAAGATAGTCAGTTGTTACTCCATAGTAGTTAGCTAGCTTTATAAGCATTGTGTTGTCGGGCTCGTTGCGTCCATTTTCCAAATGAGAATATGCAGCCCTACTAGTTCCAATAGCTTTTGCTACATCATCTTGCGTTCGATCGAGTTGATTGCGCAAGTACTTCAAACGAGTTCCAAAAGTAGAAGAAGCCATTAATAGTCCTCCTTAATTGATATTATACGTATCATTATAGATACAAAAAGTATCTGGTTCAATAAAAGATACAAAAAGTACCTTTTTTCTATTGACGATACGTAATGTATCGTGTATCATTATGATTGTTGATACGTTATGTATCGGAATTGAGGCGAAAAAAATGATTCGAAAATGTCTAAAAAGTTCTCGTGTAGAAGCTTGTCTTACTCAGGAAGAACTTGCTAACGAACTTGGTATTGCTGAAATAACAGTTAGGAAAATTGAAAACGGTGCAACGAATCCGAGCGCTAAATTAGCTGTTAAATATGCTAATTTCTTTGAAAAGGATTTAGCAACCCTATTTCCTGATATATTTTTGCTTAATTTTGATACAAATAGTATCAAAAAGCCTGAGGAGGTGAGCTGATGAAAGAAAAGAAAACTGGGGAGTCGTTCGGCTTAATCGATTCCGTAATGATTTTTTTAAATCAACATCAGCGATTCGCTAACGTTTGGTTACCAGTTTTGTTAGCCACGGCCACCAGTTTGGCGTGTTTATGGCTATCGACACAATAATGGGCAATATGACACTTTTGTAGAAGGTTTGTTTGCGAAATTCGAATTGGTTTTCAAAGTAATGCAGACCATGTTCTGTCAAAACGTATCGTTGAGCCTTATTAATTTCGATGTAATTATTGTGAACCAAGTATTCAAGAGCGCTGTTAAAGTCTTGATATGAAATTCGATTTATTTTAAAAATGATCGGATCGGAATAAGCAAAGGACCTAAGTTCCTGAATGTTAATTATGTCGGCGCCAAGCATCGTTTTGTGGCAAAGGTGCAAGACAATGCTTGCCTTTTTATAAAGAATTTCGATAGTAATCGCTCCCTTTTGATAATACCTAATTGTCTCATAAAGAGGACGACTACTAAAACGAGTAAATCTGAGGAGGTGATCTGATGAAGAAGGAAGAACAATCTGCGAAGTTAGCAGAAGCTGTTGCTGGTATGACGGAATTTGAGTGGTCCGTTGCGAAAGGACGGGTTGATTGGTTGTTTGGGAAAAAAGCGTCCAAGCTGCAACTTGAACGCCAAGAAGTCGAAAAAATCCTAAAAAATGGAGTTTAGGTTTCATCAACGATTTCTATTTGAAAAGGAGTCTTGGAGTTGACTATTTATCAAACCGCTTGTGTAGTAACCGCCATAATCCTTCCCGTTTATTTTTTGGAGCGAGATTCATATCTTGAAGGTTCTCAAGCATTGGTTTACCGATTTCTGGCATTCCTAGCTTTCGCGATTCCTTATTTGCTTCTGTGGTTATCGTAACCATCAAAGCATGGAAATATTTTGCGATTTCAAGGCTTTGATGTTGTACCGCCTCCTTGGGTGTGGAATTTAAGAAGTCCATGGATATATCTAAACCACTATCTGTTTTTACTGACCCTTGCTCATGAGCTGAACGAAAATAAAGAATATAGATTTTAAGAATCTCTGGGGAAACGTATTTGATGTTTTCTGTTATCAATTGATCCATTTTATCTACATCCGGATTATTCCATTTCATCTCTTGATATGAAGCACCGTCTGGGTTTAGTTGGTAGAACCATTTAATCGCAGGAACATAGAATGTTTCATATGCTTCTAACTGTTTTTGATGATGAATTTGCCGTTTGTCCTTAACGAACTGATATGCGTCATGTAGAAGAACAGCTAGTATAGTCGCCATTGGTGTCAGAATAAGGGCCCAGTCTTTTGGCCCCATTACTTGCGCAATAATCATTATTTACCACTCCATTCCGGTATCAATTGTACCAGAGAAGGTGGCTAATATTATTTTTTCAAAGAACGGGGGTGACACTATGCTCCAAGTTCTAGCAGCAGGATTACTGATTCTTGTGATTGGACACTGCTCATCAAACTAATAGGAGGTGGCAAAATGACACGGCAAGAAAAAATTGAAATGGTAGCTGGCACGTCAGGTCGCACAGTTAACTTTATTGAAGAATTAACTGCTGATAACGATCAGCTACTCGAAAATCTGGTTGTAGTTTCTAAAGCACAAATTGCTAATGACGCAAATGAATCAGCCTTTGAGGCTATGGCTTAATTTTAGTGGAGATGGGTGGCAAGTGAAACTTTACCCGTTTCCAAAGGAGGAATTTTATGCAAAGCAAGTTCGGAAAACAGCTTGATCTTTTCCTTGAAGGAAACGACCAAGTTAAAGCTAAAGATGTGGCAGAGTCAGTGCCGGTATCGGAAGGGCAACTCAGCCGTATGCGAAAAGGTGATAGGCAATTTACCAAGCAGTCGGTAAAGGCAATTGCGATGATGGCACACGCAATTACCGTTAATTATTCAGCAGCCCGTGCCAATCACGGAATCATTTCTTTTATGATTCGGCCGGGGCGTACGGATGATGTGTTGCAGGCCTTCTCACAGCAAGAAGAGGAAGAAGACGATCGAGAAAATATTCAGAAATCGTTCATTAGGGCGGCGACAACGGAACCCAAGCAGCGGAGCAATGAACAGCGTCTATTAATCAAGCAGTTTCTCAAAGAATTGATTGAAGAAATTGGCTCGGAGATAACGCTGTTCATCAGATGTTGCAAGTACCTAAGAGTCGATCCTCAACCATTCATTGATACTTATAACGAAAAGCTTGGGGGGTAATAGTCATGGTAGCAGATAAGATCATCGTTAGTCATGAAGCACCAGACGGGTTCAAACTGATTAGCTTAACTGACTACGAAAAATTTCATAGTTGGGAGAAACAGCAGCTAAGAATCCAGACTTGGAATTTAAGCCAGTTCGCACGATATAAGTTTGGCACTAAAAACACTAGTCGGGCCTCCAATTATCTGTACGAACACGCTGATGATTTAGCCATTACTAATGGCGGGTTCATTGATTACGAGGCAACTCATAACGGCTGGCGAATTCCTGTTGGTCCAATGATGGATTACTTGGAGGAACACAAGGAGGGATAAAGATGGACTTGTTTTATTACTACGTTGGTGAATGCGTGTCATGGTTCGGATTGATTTCTGGGGCAATGTTTCTAGGCTTCAAGCTTGCAGAGAGCGTCCACGACATGGGCGGCTGGAAAGCATGGGCAATGGATTTCTTCGGATTGGAGGACAAAAAATGACATTTTGGCATAAAAAAAGAGCTCTGAGTGGCAGCTCAGAACTCAAAGATAAATTACATTTATCCTATTTCTATAACCTTAATTCTACTCCAGACGGGCGGTGGTTGCAATGGCGATGAACGTACCAGATCATGCAACATTCGATTTTGTCCGGTACATGAATCGGCTGGAATCGCAGCCTGAAACGGGATTCATGGTCAAAGATACCAATGGCAACCCCATGATTTCTGGTGAAACTTATTGGGAAGCAGAAGGCCGATATGTGCCGACCGATGAAGATTCAATGCACGACTTTTTAGATGCTGAGGGTGAGGATTACGGAGCCCAGATTGATTGGGACTATGACCATCTGGCAGCTATCTTGGAAGATTTTAAAGGCGCGGAGGTGATCTCATGGACGTAGTCAAGGTACACACAAGCAGTCGTTTCCAGCCTAAAGCAGTGGTTGCTACTAATTTAGCTGAACTAGATGACATTAAATCTGATCTGTTTAAGGAAGTTCAATTGTTGGCCGAGAATGATCGGCTTAGCAATGATGAGATTGATCGGCTATACAGTATCAGCGACGAGCTTGTTGCTTGGTCACCCAATTTGGAGGAGGAAGAATAAATGGCTACAAACGAAGTTGCAGAAACCCAGCGCTCACTAGATGCGGGTGTTCAGAACCAAATCAATCAAATGATTAATCAGGAGAACGGGTTGAAGTTGCCAGCAAACTATGCCGTAGGAAACGCCCTCAAGTCCGCATTCTTCGCGCTAAAGGGAAATAACGATGGGGACTTGATTCAAGTGGCTACTCACATGCCTGAAATGAAGACTTCAATCGCCAATGCCCTCATGGATATGGTGGTTCAGGGATTAACACCGGCCAAGACCCAAGTGTACTTCATCAGATATGGCAATCAGGTTAAAATGCAGCGTTCCTACTTTGGGACGCAGGCGGCTCTAAAGCGACTATCTGAGGTACACGACTGCTGGGCAAATGTGGTTCATGAAGGTGACGGGCTGGAAATCGGTGCCCAAAATGATCGTTTGGTCGTAAGGGATTGGAAGCCAACGTTGGAGGGACTCGATAAGGAAATTAAGTACGTTTATGCCGTTATTGAGATGGCTGACGGAACTCACCAGCATACTATCATGACCTTCAAGCAAATCAAAAATAGCTGGTCACAGACACGGTCTAAAGGGGCTGTGCAGAACAAGTTCAGTGACGAGATGGCTAAACGAACGGTGCTTAATCGGGCCGCCAAGAATATCTTGAACACCAGTGATGATTCTGATTTGGTAGTAGGAGCCATCAATAACACTACTTCCAACGAGTATGACGATGATCAAACAGCCAAAGATGTGACACCTAAAAAGGTTACAGATTTGATCGGTAATGCGGATACAGAGGAACCAACGCCTCCTGAACCCGTTGAACAAGCAGAAACGGATGAACCGGCAGAACAAGAAGAACCGGTTGATACAAATACGGACGAAAGTAGCTCTGACGATATTCGCTCTATTGAAAATATGAAACCGGGTGATAAGCAAGACAAGGACACTGTCAACAATATTTTGGATGGCCTTGAAGAATCTGAAAATCATAAGGGGGATGGTGACGATGCAAGCAGCACCGAAGAAGGACAGGGTGAACTCTTCCCACCAGACGTTCATTCTAAATTCTGATAATTATTACAGCCAGAAGGCCAATAGAAACTTCATGAGTCCAACTTGGTTTAAGAAGTTCGTTGCCTGTGAGGCAGAGGCATTAGCTGAATTGAGAGGTGAGTGGGCACCCGATGAGGATAAGACCGCTTTATTAGTTGGTAATGACCTGCACAGCTATTTTGAGTCGTCTGAGGCCCATGAACGGTTCTTAGATGCCAACAAGGAAGTGATGTTATCCAGTCGTGGTAAGACTAAAGGCCAGCTAAAAAGTGAGTACAAGCAGGCCGACATCATGATTGACTCGCTCAAAAATGACAAGACGTTCACACAGTTATATCAAGGTGAAAAGGAATCAATCGTTACTGGCGTAATTTCTGGCGTTAAATGGATGGGCAAGTTGGACTGTTTGAACTTAGATCGTGGGTATTTCATCGATCTAAAGACAACACAGGAACTGTCTAAGCGGTTTTGGGATAGCCGTACCCGTCAGTGGGTACCATTCGTTCTGAAATATGACTACCAGCTTCAAATGGCTGTCTATCGCGAGCTAGTCAAGCAGCAGTACGGAATCGAGTGTGAACCCTACATTGTTGCAGTAACAAAGCAAAGTCCGCCGGATAAGGCGGTTATCACGATTCCTCATGAGTATATGGAGGATGCCTTGCAACGAATAGACGAGCAACTGCCCCATTTTGAGGATGTAATTGCTGGTGTACAGGCCCCTGTTCCATGTGGTAGCTGTGCTTATTGCCGTGAACATAAGCAGCTTGAAAACATCATCAGCGTTGATGACTTACTAGACAGTTAGGGGGTGCGTAAATGGCACGTCCAATAAAAAAAGGAATTGATTACTATTCAATAGATGTTGATTTTCTCAGAGATATCAAGATTCGAAAGATCATGCGTTCTTGTGGAATCGCTACAGGGTCCATCTTGCTGAGCCTGCTGGGTAATATTTATCGTGATGAAGGGTATTACGCCGTGTGGGATTCAGATATGTGCTTCTTGGTGGCTGACGAAGTCGGTACCAAGGAAAGTGCGGTAGATGAACTGGTAAAACGGGCCACAGAAGTTGGATTCTTCGATAATGGCATGTTTGAAAAATATCACATTTTAACTTCCCATGGTATTCAGGCTAGATATGAGCAGGCAGCGCGCCAGAAGAAAAATCACCATATCGAACCAAAATTTAGTTTATTGCGGGTTTCCAACGTTGGAAACCGAGTAACTAACACTGATAACTACGTTTCCAACGTTGAGAGTACACAAAGTATATTAAAGGATACTAAAGGAAATAATAGTAAATCAGATAATACTAAACCAAAGGTGACTGATGACCAGCTTCGAGAAAGATTCAATCTTGGATTTTGGCTAACCTATCCAAAAAAACAAGGATTCGATAAGGCATTTGATGAGTTTAAGATTGCCATTGACAACGGATTTAGTCCCGATGACATTGAAACTGGCGCCAAGAAGTATGCAGAATACTGCAAAATTAAAAAACGGACTGAACAGTATACCAAGAATCCTGATAACTGGATTGCTGAGCACAGGTGGACTGACACATTGGATATGCTGCCTGATCCACCGCGTCAGGGGCAGAAGACAACCACCAAAGAAACCTTGCCAGACTGGGCGCAATCGGGGGCCACTCCAACGGCTACCCGAACTAAGCTAACGCCCGATCAGCAGGCAGAGATTAGCGCGCGGATAGCACGATTACAGCAGAATGGAAAAACAGAACAGGAGGCAACATCATGAACGACTTAGTAATTATGAAAAATCGGCAGGCAGTCACCACTAGCTTGCAGGTAGCAGAGGCATTTGGAAAGCAGCATAAGGACGTGATGGATACCATTCGTCGCAAGCTTCAATCGGCGGAAAATTCCGCGCATTACCAGAGCATGTTTGCAGAGGGCACCTACCGCGATAGTCGGGGAAGAAGCCAGAGCATGTACTACATGAACCGCAATGGCTGGACCTTCATTGCTATGGGGTTCACCGGTGATAAAGCTGACAAGTTCAAGCTGGCTTACATCGATGCGTTCGATGCCATGCAAGACGAGTTGGAGCGCCAAGCAAGCTTGCCAATGACGCCAGAAGAGAAGCTGGCACTGGTCATGGAGACTGGCAATCGGGCCAACAAGCGGCTGACACACGTTGAAGGGCGCCTGACAGACCTAGAGAAGAATCAGAAGCTGGATGCCGGTGAGTACAACTGGCTGGGACGCCGGATCAGCAAGGCGGTGAGAGACTACATGGGTCTGCAACGCCTAAAGCTGAGTACTAAGCAGCGGTCGGAGCTGTTCCGTGACATCAACATCGGCGTCTGCACGGTGGCTCACGTCAAGACGCGTACGCAGATTCGCGAAGGGTACTTTGACAGCGTGTCGGACTACATCAGCGACTGGGTGCCGTCTACGGCGACACTGGCCATCATCAAGCAATTGGGTACTGAGATGCCTGTTGCTCAGGAGGCGTAGGGATGAGAGATATTAGATTTAGAGCGTGGGATAAATCAGCCAAGTGGATGCTTCAGGTTGAACAGCTAGCATTTAGTGACAGTGGGAAATTGGTTGCTGTGTACACCGATGGTCCTGACTTTTCAAACGATCCAATTATTTTACAGGGTGACAAACCTGATTTAGACGAAGTTTTAATTGAACAGTACACCGGCCTTAAGGACGTCAACGGCGAGTTAATCTACGAGGGCGACATCGTTCGCGTATGGGATAACGGTACTGGTTTTGTGACATTTAAAAATGGATCTTTCATAGTTGACCTTGGACTAGATGATAATTCGTCACTTTCTTCGGAAGCCTACCCGCTACTTACGTGGAATTCAGGGGACTATGAAATCGTTGGTAATATCCACAAGAACCCAGATTTACTGGAGGCGCCACATGATTAAGTACCCAAATGGCGGCGCACCGGAACGCTCCATGCTGTCAGAGATGATCAACCATCAACACGATGTCCTTCAAAGCCAGCGCGTGCTGGCGTGTGTAATCGTCCATGGTGATCCAGTCCAAGCCGGGCGGCCACGATTCAACAGTAAGACTAGAAAAGCCCATGACCCGGAGAAGAGCCGCGAGTACAAAGCGATGGTCAAGGAGTCGGCGGCATTGCAGTATCACGGGCCGTTGATTGCGGATAAGGCGATTGCGGTCGATATCAATATCTATCGGTCAATCCAGAAATCGGCGAGTCACAAGGAACACAGCCTGCGGGCCGCAGGGGAGCATAGGCCCATTGTTAAGCCCGACACGTCCAACTATGTCAAATTGATTGAGGACGCGCTCACAGGCGTTATCTGGGAGGATGACAATCTCATCGTTAGTCTGGTAGCTAAGAAGTACTACTCAGATGACCCGCGAATTGAGGTCACGGTTACGGAGGCGTGAAATGAGTAAGAATGAAAATTCCGAAGCTTGGAAAGAATACCACCGAATGTGGCAGCAGAGTCGCTGGGACCACAGCAAAGATGAAGTCTACTGGCTTAAGGAAATCGTCAGTCGAGGCGTGATAAAGAAGGTGACTGAGGCTAGAAGTAGTAATGGCCTGTACCAACTGACTACGAATCTGGGAATCGTGGATTACTGGACGACAACTGGTAAATGGTTCATTCGTAGCCAGCGGCAATACGGTCGTGGTCACATCGAGTTGCTTAAGCTGATAGGGACCGATGGCGATGTTAGTTAGATTGACGAACGAGAATGGCTGCCACGAGTGCCAGCTATCATGGGCACGGACCCATTACTTAGGTCATGTGCCTACTTGGAAGGTGAAGGCAGCTCTATGGCAGCAGAAAAAGCCAGTCATAAACGGCTGGAGAATCGAAGTGATTGGATGAAACGAATTTTAAATTATCCGGGTAGTAAGTGGGCGATGGCTGACTTTATCATCAGTCTGATGCCGCCGCACACTACCTACGTGGAACCGTACTTCGGTAGTGGGGCCGTCTTCTTCAACAAGACTAAGAGCAAGGTGGAGACCATCAACGATTTGGACAGCCGAGTAGTCAATTTCTTCAAAGTTTGTCGTGATAGACCGGAAGAGTTGGCCCGTGCAATTGAGCTGACGCCGCTATCGCGTGAGGAGCACGAACTCGCCTATGAGCCATCAGATGACCCCATTGAGGACGCACGTCGCTTCATGGTGCGTAGCTGGCAGGCAATCGGTGGCAAGACGAGTGATCACACCGGGTGGCGGTCAAATATCGATAAGATTGGCGGCAAGGTTGGTGAATGGAACCAGCTTGACGAACGAATCTTGGCAGTGGCGGACCGCCTAAAGGATGCACAAATTGAGCACCAACCGGCGCTACAGATTCTTGACCGCTACAACCGACCCGGAGTCCTGGCCTACGTGGACCCGCCGTACTTGCTCAGCACGCGGACCAAGCGCCACTACGCGGTAGAGATGACCGATGCCGACCATGAGGCACTATTGGATACGCTAGTGAGATTTAAGGGCAAAGTGATCCTTAGTGGGTACCCAAGCAGCATGTATGACAGCTACCTGTGTGATTGGCATAAGCGTTACTTTGAAGCACACGCTGAGGCAGGGCAAAGGCGGCAAGAGGTATTGTGGTGCAACTTTGAACCTGCTGGCAGCATTGTTTTATTGGAGGACACGAAATGATTCCAGAAATTGGAAAAGTATTTACGCTAAAAGCTGACAACTCAATTTTTGTCATGATAGATGACAGGTTCTCAACTAAAGGTGTTACCCCACTGGTTTTTATGAGACCCGAGGGATTCTGGATGAATCTAACGCCAAGAGGAGAGTCCAACTTCTGGCGTCGTCAGTTGGGTAAGGGATTCGAGTATCTAAGTGTGGAGCAATTATCCAAGCGGGCCACGGATGAGCACTGGTCAGACAATTTGGACAATTTACTGGAGGGATTACATGAGTAAGCAACGTAAGCATACCAAGAAGTCAACCATGCGAAAGAAGAAGCGCCGTATGGCGGAACACACACGGAAGCATGCGGCGAAAGGGGCGAAGAGCGATGAGTGAATTAAGCTCGAAAGAAAAGGCCTATAACGACTGGTGGATGTCGCGGTTCGATAACAATCATTACAAGACCATCACGCTGTATCAGCACGGTAAAGAGGTCCAGACCTACACCACTGCGAACGCGGACTACTCCGATGAAGAGGACGCCGAGGATGCGCTACTCACCGCCAAGCTGATGGGCGTTAGCGTTTCGAGTGTCAGCGTTGATAGTACGCGATTTAAGGCCATTAACGGCCAAGTCAGGAGGATTGCAAATGTCAACAGTTAAGATTTATCGCAAGACGGCGACTATCACAGCCGAGCGGTTTGATGGGTGGATGGATACAGCCCAGAAGTACGGAATCCGTATTGAGACGGTTGATGATTTTATGAAATCCATAAATAGTTAGATACAAAAAAGGGCCGCCCGCCAGCAGCCCTCACCCAATTCGTTCTTACTCAATGGTCAACAAATTAATTATACCATTGATAGGGGCTGAAAGGGTTGGCTGAATTAGATTTTGACAATATGAACATGGGAAGTCTCTTCCCAGAGGTAGATGTTGGAGCAACTTTGCAAAACGTGACACACTTTTTATCTGTAGTATTGCCTAAGATGGTCCGTATCAGTGGACAGTCAATGAGCGACTTAAAATCACCTAGCTATGATGGAATGCCAAAATCTCAGCCATCAGGTAATGCGACAGATTCAAGAATTGTGCGGCGGTTATATGCCGAAGAAGTCGTTAAACGGACAATCCAAGCAATTAAACACTGTGATAAAGATTGCCAGAATATCTTAGATGAACTATATCTACAAGAACTATCAGATACTATGTGCTTTATGGACTTAGGATTTTCTGAGTCCAGCTATTTCCACGTTTGGAAGCCAAAAGCACTATTACAGTTTGCCGATTGCTACATGCTTGATGATCTCCATATTTTTAAAAAAAGCAGTTTTGATGCAGTTTGAGTGCAGTTTTTGTGCAGTCGGACAGCAGGCACTAGCCATATTTAAGGGTTATTCTAGTAACATCGAAAGAATTAAGAAAAACACGCATAGCTCAATGGCAGAGCAGACAGTAATTGCCTGACGCGGGTTCGAATCCCGCTGCGTGCATTGGCGAGCATTACAAATTGGGAGGCGACTCCCCTTCATTTTAAACGCTATTCTAGCTTGCCAAACTCCTTCATAAAATTGGCCGGCCTGCATAACCGGTCTTTTGGACCTTTAACTCAGCTGGGTAGAGTAGACGGCTCATAACCGTTCGGTCGTAGGTTCGAATCCTACAAGGTCCATCGGGCGCAATAACTTAAAGGAGATGGACTCTCCCGTTCATCCAAGGCTATAGCGCCCATATTGTGATTGTAACTGGTGGTGGCCTATCAGAAGAGGGCGGTCTGAATTTGAATCCGTGTGTGGTTCGATTCCACACCAATCACATTGCCCCACGGGTGGCCTTGTAACCTCGCGTTAGTCCTGATGATGACCGAAAAATCATCGTGCGCTTGTGACGGAATAGGTAGACGCTTAGCTAGGTGCGAGTAACGGGCGTGGGTTGACAACCCATGTGACCACACACCATGTAGGGTGCAAATCCCTGCCAAGCACATTGGCCCTAAACAAATCTTGCTTAACGCTGGGTCATACAAATTAAACTGAAAAGAGGTGAAAACTTCTCTCAGTTTAGTTTAAAATTAGTCTGAGGAGCCATCTGTGGTAGAGCGGCTCCTTTTTTGTATAAAAGTGTCATTATAATTTTCAAGATTAATACTTCCATTTTTAAAGGATCAATTTATTCTGATATACTTAGGTAAATTTCATTTTTTAATTGGAGGTATAAAGGTGTCAATATATTATTCGGGTATTTATGGGGGGCTGGTGTCCACCAATAGCATTGGGGGCATTAATGAGCCAGGTGCAGTTATCATTAAGAAAAATATTTTTGGAAAGAAAGTGCAAAAAAATTTTTTTATCCTTTGGGGAATTATTGCTGAATCTTTGGATGGTTGGGACTCAGAGTTAAATGTTTTAAAAAACAGGTTACATATGGAACAGCCTTTTGACTTCTATGTACTTTTTAATTCTTTGCCGAATAAAATTGTTATTGCGTTTTCATCACAAAAAGCAACACGAGGAAATTGTAATCTTCTATTTGATGAAGCTGTCCTGTCTAGCGAAGTGGATACCATACTAAAAAAACGTGCAAAGATTTTATCTGGTATTGAATATTCGAAGTGGATATCTATACCAGTGGAGTTTGTTAAGGAATTTTCAGCAGAATTAGATGAAAAATTAGGTGTCAATCAAGATATAGATACTACTGCTGATTTAAGGAAATTAGGAGAAAGTATTTGGCATAAGACTTTGCAATTAAATCATAGCCAAGATAAAAACATTTTTAAGTTTAAGAAAGAAGAGGTGGAGACTATGGATTTTAATCCGATCTTTAAAGCACGTAATTTGACAGTTGATAATAAATTAGCATTTGGAATTCTACAGTTTGATTCAAAAAGATCAGCATTTTTTGACGATTTAATTAAACCAGTGATTGAAAAGGAATTTCAAATTAACGTAGTGAAATCCGGTGATATGTTTGATGCTAATAATTCCAACATCATGGAAAATATTTGGACTAGTATCAATACTTCTAAGTTTATTATTTGCGATCTTAGTGGGAAAAATCCCAATGTTTTTTATGAATTGGGGATTGCTAATACAATTGGTAAACCGGTTATAACGATCTGTGATGAAGATTCGTTTAAGAAAGACTATGACGGTAAGCTACCCTTTGATGTATCTACCACGAATACTATTTTTTATAGTGACACAGCTGTTGGGGCTAAGAAGTTTGAATCTAAACTAAAAGCGACCGTAAAGTCGATTATTACTGGCCAACCGATATCTGGTAATTTTTATTAAATACAATTAACGTCCTTCGGGGCGTTTTTATTTTGCCCAAAATTATTTAGTGCTAAAAATCCTGATATATCAAACAACAGTTATTTGGGGATAGTTGCAATTATCCTGTATAATTTATTTGTTGACAAATTATACGGAGGTTTTTAAATGGAAAAATTAATTATACGGGCAGATGTAACGTGGCAGGAAATCGACGAAAGAGTTAATGATATTTCAAAACGAGCTCATGAAATCAATCAAATGTCTGATAGACAAAAGGCACTAAAAGAATTTCGAGAGCTACGTGATTACGTTGAAAGCGATATGCATGAGCTGAAACTTTCACGGAATTCGGAAGTTCTGGATAACTGTGCCCCATTGCATTATTACCACCTCTATGGTACTCATATTCACTTTGAAAAGTTTGATACTGAGCATCTTGTATGGAATTTGGACGAGTTTGATCAAGCAAAAAAATGGTACGAAGCTTCTGTTTCACGTGCCTATATTTTGATTGAGGGTATTCCGGATTATGACTCAACAGTCTTTATTCCAACCAAACCCATGAACCCATATACAGTTGATTTATCGCCTACGGCTTTCAAGGCCTATAGTAATGGGAAACATATTCAACTTCAAGCGCATGGTTTAGCAACGCAAAATGTAAGACTGGAAGAAACGTACGGACAGTTGTTTGAAATTGTTTTATAAGTTTTTTATGGCGTCGCGTAGCAGCGATGCTTTTATTTTGCCCAAAATTAGGAGGTGGCCAGCATGGACCAGATGGTAAATACAAAGTTTGGCCTGGTCAGCCGCACAGAACGGGATTGATTTAACCAGGGAGGGATGCCCTATGTGGCGACAAAACGTTAAGAATTTGATAGTAGGGCTTACGGCACTTGCTGTGGGTATCCTAATAGGGTGGTTAGCCTACTTATGGTAAAACGCAAACAAACACCCATGTATTGGCAAAACGGCTCATATGCGTCTAAAACAGGGCATAAAATTGAACGCGATTTGGACCCGTGGGTCAGAGAGCAGTATGCAAAGCATCACTCGCAAAAGAGTGGTGCTTTTTCTGTAGAAGAGATTACTGAAGGGAAGCATAAAAATGACAAATCAAGAATTCATTAATAAAGCAAAACAGTTAGTGGCCGATTACACTAATGATCACATGGACAAGACAGATGGTGTCCACATCACGGATGCTGATGTTTACGTTGCTTGGTCAGCTAAGACCTTGCAGAACTCTAAGGCGCTACTAAGTACAACACTATCAGACGGAATGTATTACGAATTAACTTATAACGGAGACAAAAAGCAAGTTTACCTGGATGCTTATAAAAAGTGGGAAAACGTTGAATACGAAATTTAAGGAGGAATAGTAATGAACTTTGGCGAAGCATTAGAACAAGTGAAAAATGGAAAGGGTATGAGGCTCCCTCAATGGAAGCCAGATGTTGTTATATTTGCTCAATATCCAGATAAGCACAGTAAGATGACAGCACCGTATTTATATGTGCAATCCAGATTTGGACGTGTGCCATGGAAAGAAACAAATATTGAATTATTTAGCGATGATTGGGAGGCTGTTAAATAACGTGTCAGCCTTTTAAAGTGCTATATTATCCTATAGAAAGGATGATTGCATGACATACAGCAATGAATATGAATATTTGATTGGTAGTATTAAGTCTGGGAAAAGTCCAGAGCAGTTGGAACAGGAAGCTGAATCTTATGGGTTGGATGGGAATAAGGTTTTAGATATTAGTCAAGAGTTATTTCAGGAAGGGCTGGTAACTTCTCCCAAGGTGCCTATTTTATATACAAGCCAAGCTAATACAGGCAGACTTATTTCAACAGATTGGAACAAAGCAATTTCACGACTGAAACAGTTAGAGGAAGAACACAATAAGTAAAAATTAGCATCGCTTAATTGCGGTGCTTTTTTAATACATAAAATAAACAAATGGAGGTGTGGTGGTATGTAATGACACGTAAATTAACACTTAAACAGCAGAAGTTCGCAGACATATACATTGAGTGTGGAAATGCCACTAAAGCCGCTACTTACGCGGGATACAGTAAGAAGACCGCCCGGGTCATTGGACAGGAAAACCTGCTAAAACCTGCCATCAAGGAGTACATCGATACCCGGATTAAAGAACTTGCTAGTGAGCGAGTTGCCAGCCAGCAGGAGGTCTTGGAGTTCCTGACCCGAATCATGCGTCGTCAAGAGCTGGAGCAGGTTGTTGTCACACTGCGAAAGGCTCGAACTATTCCCATGACCAATTCGGATGGGGACACGTACGACAAGCTGGTCTACGAAGATGTTGACGATGTGGTCGACACCAAAACGAAGAACTCAGATTCGATGAAGGCTGCCGACATCCTGACCCGCGTCTTGGGCATCAGTAAAGGCCTTAACCCAGAATTGGAATCTGCCAAGACACGCAAGATTAAGGCTGAAGCAGAGGTGGCTGAGGGCATGGTTAAGGATCGAAAGCGACTGTTAGCAGCACAAGTTGACAAGGCTACGGCTGAAGCTACCAAGGCTAAAAAAGATGTCGATGGTTCCAATGTGCCTTTGCCGACATTTGTTGACGATGTACCGGAAAATGATGAAGAGATTAGAGGAGATGCCGATGGTAACGACAGCTAAGCGACCGAAGATAAAGATTAAGTACCTGATTGGCAAGGGGTACAACGAATTCTGGCACGACAAACATTTCTATCGTGTGGTCAAGGGGTCACGGGGCTCTAAAAAATCTCGGACCACTGCATTAAACTTCATCTACCGAATTATGAAGTATCCTTGGTCAAACTTACTGGTGGTTCGTCGGTACTCCAATACCAATCACGATTCAACTTACACAGTTTTAAAATGGGCGATTAACCGACTTGGGGTTAGTCGCCTTTTCAAATGCAACGAAGGAAAACCGGAAATTACTTACCTGCCCACGGGGCAAAAGATTATTTTCCGTGGGTTGACCTAACTAGCCCACGTTAAACTCCATTACATCGGTTAAACTCTTAACGAATGAGACGCAGACAAGACCGAGCGATTCCTTATTAACAAAACTTTTTATTCAGAGTATACTGACCCGTAGAAGGGGGTCTGTTTATGTATCTAGTATATTTATTCCGTGAAAAAAACACAGGACACGTGATTTATGTTGGCAGTTCAGCAAGACCAGCGGAAAGACTGAAAGAACACCAGCAAGCTCTACTCGGTATGAAAAAACAATCTTCAATTCATCAATATATGAACTCACACAATTTGAAATTGTATAAAGATGTCATTGTCGAGTGGGTCGATAGCGGTGAAAATAAGCATGAAATGGTTGATTTAGAAGAACAGTATTACTCCAAGTACAAGCCAGATGGTTATTTGTTAAATGATCGACCCGGTGAGGACAGGGGCGGCCATTTTAATCCGAGACGGCGTAAAGTCACGTGCTTAAACGACGGTAAAATATTTGGAAGTGTTCTAGAAGCCGCCAAATACTATGACATACCGAGAACAAGTGTCAGTAATGTTGCTCACGGTTATCGTAGTTATGTTACAAAAAACGGAACTAGGTATCGATTTGAATTGGGTTGGCAAAGGATCGTGTAACGACTATCGAAAGCGCACAAGCAGACTGAAATGTCTGCTTTTTTTATGCGATGAGTAGAGTAAGCCTCAAGTGAGGTTGAAAGATGGAGGACTGTTAAGCAGTCAAGATATAGTCTGATCTGTATGGAAACATGCAGAGGATAAACGGCAACGGTTTATCCGCAACAAAATGTAGATGATCCCTTGAAAGTTACTTCGGTTGATGTAGACACGGGTCTACTGTGCTGGGCCTGGTTCGAGGAGGCGTACGAAATCGAAAACTCGGATAAGTTCGAAACAGTTGTTGAATCTGTTCGTGGGGGCCTAGATGACCCTTACGCTGATCACCAGTACGTGCCTGCTGATGAACTTCTTAAACGTGAGCAGTGGAAAAAGGAGTTTTTCAAGCAAATTACCTTGACCTTTAACCCGTGGTCGGAGCGACATTGGCTGAAACCGATGTTTTTTGACCCGGAGACGCGTAAGCCAGATGTTTTTTCTCGTACAACCACCTTTAGGGTCAACGAGTGGCTTGATAAGCAAGACAGGCAAAGATACCTAGACTTGTATCGAACTAACCCTAGACGGGCTCAGATTGTCTGTGACGGCAAATGGGGAGTTGCTGAGGGACTTGTATTTGAAAACTGGGTTGTTGAAGACTTTGACGTCAATAAGGTAGTAGCAGAGTCGGATGGCGTGGGGCATGGAATGGACTTTGGTTTCACTCATGACCCCACGACCTTTGCTGAAGCTGCTATTAATCGTGAGACCAAGGATATCTGGATTTTTAAAGAGTTGTATCAGAAGGCCATGACGACACAGGATATCTTCGATTGGTTGGACGATAACCACTACTTAAAGTCCGATATTGGGGCCGATTGTGCAGAACCTCGATTGATTGATGAGTTACAGGCTAAAGGCGTGCGGCGTATGCATGCGTCGATTAAAGGCCCTGATTCAATCGACTATGGGATCAACTTCTTGCAGGGCTATCGAATTCACATCCTGCCTAGTTGTGTGCATGCGATTGAAGAGTTTAACACCTACGTCTTCGATCGTGATAAGGACGGAAACTGGCTGAATAAGCCGGTCGACGCCAATAATCACTTTATTGATGCACTTAGATACGGACTAGAAAAGTACATTATTCAATACGAATCACTAGAGAAGCGCTTCGGCGTTGTATAAGCAAGGAGGTGAGTGAATGAGCAAAGATATTGTGGGACTTGATGGTAATCCATTGATTATGGACTTTATGCAGACCAAGCAGGCACCAGCGACAGGAACACGACACCCAGACCCCTTCCACATGCAGCGACCGGGGATGGGGCACCATTTGGGAGACTACGAGTTGGAGCAACTTTATCGGGGTAATTCGATGGCCCGAAACATTGTGGATATTCCCGCTGAGGATATGACCCGTAATGGCTGGCATATCAAGATGGACGATAATTCCTTAGCAGCTAAGTATGAGGCACGATTAAATGAATTGAACGCCCAGAAACGATTCAAGGACCTTTACCGATACTCGCGGCTTTACCGAGCGGGGTATATTGCTATCAGTACGACCGAGAGCTGGAATTATGGACTTGAGGACCCTTTGAACCCAGACAGACTGTTGCGAATCCCATTTCTTACGGCGTTTAGCTCCAAGAAGGTCAACGAGACCGAGTTCGATGATGACGTCTTCTCACCAACTTACGGGCAAGCTCTAAGTTATCAGATCAACAACGGAACCGCTGACGTGCAAGGGTCAAATTATTATGGGGTACAGCAGGTAGATAAGTCACGTTTGCTTCGCCAACAAGAACTGCGGTTCGAAGATGAAACGGAAGGTATCTCGCTATTGGAGACCATTTACGACATCTTGATGACGATGGATACAGGGCTCTACTCAGTCGGGGAGATTCTGTACGACTATGTTTTTAAGGTTTTCAAGTCCCCATCGGTTGACGACACGAGTCCCGATAAGCTGTTGCAGGTCGGGGCGGCTGCTTCGTCAAAGTTTAGAACTGAGTCCACCGCATTAATTAGTGACAAGGACGAGTTGACCAAAGAATCAACCAACGTCGGTGGCATTGACAGCTTGCTTGATTTCTTGTGGGAATACCTTAGTGGCGCGGCCCGCATGCCCAAGTCGGTTCTTAAAGGCCAAGAGGCCGGAACACTGACTGGGGCACAGTATGATGTGATGAACTACTATAGCCGCATTGCTTCGGACCAAGAGAACAAGATGCGACCACAGCTGGAATATTTGCTCAAATTGCTTATGCGAGCCAGTGATGAGTGCGGCGGATCGCTAGACCCCGACACCGTTAACTGGTCCATCGAATTTAACCCGCTGTGGTCGGTTGATTCGCAAACCGATTCGCAGATTCGCTTAGCAAACGCTCAGGCCGACCAGATTTACATTCAAAACGGCGTGCAAGGACCTGAAGAGGTTCGAGAGGCACGTTTTGGTTCCAGTGGCATGGACCCGGATGGTTCAGTTGATATGGACAGTATGAGTGATGACGAGCGCCGGGCGGTAGTTGAGGCTTATCGCAAAGAACATGGCGGTGATTAGCCATGAGAGTGCCACACACGCGTTATCCACTAAGAATTGAGAAATCATACGCACATACTGTCGGTAAGGCTGTATGCCAAGTTGAGAGCACTACACTACTGTTGCTTAAGTCAGAGGTCAAGCCAGTAATTGACCGAGGAACTGTCAACGACTCGCTTTACAACGACGACATGATCGACTGGGTTGAATCCCTAATTAACCGGTTAAAGGAGCTGATTCTTGGTTATTTTACAGATACTGACGCGAAGCAAATGGTTGAGCGGTTTATGTCGGCTATCAACACCAGTAATCGTGCCAACGTGGCGTCACAGATTCAATCTCACGAGCTAGTGAAGCATGCAACGTTGCTTCCTAGTGGTAAGCCGGTAATCATGGCAATTAATCCACTCGCAGGGGATGCGCAGCTTGACGGCTACGTCAAAGGTAAGATTGCCGAAAATGTCAGTTACATCAAGGGTATCCGCGATGATTATGCGACGAAGATTGAGCAGATTATCTATCGTGGCGTCACAAAGGGGCAGTCTTATGGTGAGATGGCGGAAGCAATCCGTCACCAAGGCAAGATGAGTCGCAATCGCGCCGCTTTCATTGCCCGGGACCAGTCCGGGACCATCTACAGTCAGATGACCCGTACTAGGCACCAAGCAGCTGGAATTAACCACTTTCAATGGCGTGGAATGATGGATGAGCGTGAACGTGCCAGTCATGTGGCACGCGAGGGCATTATCTACAACTACGACACGGCTGGCTTGCTACCCGGAGAAGATTATGGGTGCCGTTGTACTGGTGATCCTGTTTTTGATGACGAATTAGATGATTCAGAAGAATAACGAAACGAAGGGAGGTGAAAGTATGGCAGATACAAATTCATCTAGTGCCGCAAGTACGCCAAGCTCTGCAGCACCTAGCTCTAAAACTGTTACTAGCATGTATGCTTCGAGTACGACACCAGCAGCGCCAGCAACTAATCCTAAGGGTACGGCCAAGACCGTGACCTTAAAAGAAGGCGACAAGCTATGGCGGGTTGCCACTGATGCTGGCATTTCGTTAGACACACTTGTACAAATTAATGGCTTGAAGAACTACTCGGTTAAGCCCGGTAAGGTTCTGCAATTGCCATAGGAGGTGATTGCATGAAATTTTATGATCGTGCTGAGCTTGGCAAGTATACTGAAACGCCTGAAGGTTATTTACATGGCGAGTTTCCGATTACGCGTCCCGGAGTCTTCCCGTATATGCGTAATGGTGGAAGTGTCTCCCAAGTGGCAAAGCTTCCGGATGAGGTATTTTCTAAGGAGACCATCGAATCTGCCAACAACAAGCCATTGACTAATGACCACCCAAACGTGGGTGTTGATGTGCGGAACTTCAAGGCATTATCTGTAGGGATGACCGACAGTGACGCCCACGTTGAAGACAATAAGCTGGTAGTTGGGGCAACCATTACGGACCCAGACATGATTGCTCAGGTTAAGTCGGGTAAGCGGGAACTTTCGATTGGCTTCAATGCTGACGTTCCTACAGAATCCGGGGAGTACGGCGGAGCCCAGTATGACGCCGCTCAGCGCAACATCAAGATAAATCACATTGCTATCGTAGATAGAGGCCGCGCAGGTCATGGAATTTCAATTCATGACAGTGCGGCTTTTGTTATGGGCGATAACAACACGAATACAGGAGGAAAACACATGGCGAATTTAATCATTGATAGCCAACAATTCGAAGTGGACCAGCATGTTGCAGATGCCCACGACGACTTAAAGAAGCAAGTGGCCGCTAAAGAGGCTGAACTTGCAAAGCTAAAGAAGCAATTGAATGGGGCGAATGACGAAGCGGCAAGCTCTAAAAAGGAAGCCGATTCACTTAAGGGTGAACGGGATGCCTTAAAGACGCAACTCAAGGATGCTCAGGATAAGCAACTTGACCAAGACGCCTTAGACAAGCGCATTGACGCACGGCTTGCACTTCAGACTAGCGCAGCTCGTTTTGTTGGTGATAGCTTCGACTTCAAGGGGAAGACTGACCGGGAAGTTAAGGTGGCTGCCATTAAGACCACCAATGATGCCTTTGATGAAAAGGATAAGTCTGACGACTATATCAATGCATTCTACGATTCTGCGGTTTCCTTGGCAGATAAGAAAGGGTTCACTCACACGTTGGGTGGCCAAGGTGGGAATCAAAACGAAGCTGACTCGGTAGATAAGCTCAAAGGCGACCGAGCCAACGCCTACAAGTAAAGGAGGGATAACTCATGGGATTAATTCCACGACCACAAATGTACATGGACCCCAACATTGGGTTGGGCAAGATTGCCGACATTCGGCATACAGAAGTTGACTCAGCGGTTGCTGCAGGAGTAGTAGCTGCCGGGGCCGCCGTTCAAATGAGTTCGGGGGCTGTTACGACCGTTAGTGATGGTAAGTTCTATGGCGTTGCAGTAGCCAAGGACTACGTCGATAACTTGGATGATTCACCACAAACGTCTAAGTACAAGGCTAAGCAGATGGTTCCTGTTTTGCGTAAGGGGACCATCAACGTTGCCATCACGGCCGATGTTGCGGAAGGCCAGCCAGCTGCTGTTGACGGGACGACTGGGAACTTCAAGCCGGCTGCAGGTGCTGACACGATTGTGGGGACGTTCAAGACAGCGGGTAAGTTTGTTGCCGACGACGCCACTGCGGGCTCAACGGCACAACTTCAAATTAACTTGCCATAAGGAGGCGACAGTAGATGCCACAAGAATTAGCAATGATTGAAAATCGCGACTTAATCGCGATGGAAAAGACGGTGCTTAAGGCACCACAAGAAGAATTAATTGGTCGGTCACTGTTTCCAACCATTCCTGGGGTAAATCCAGGGGCAGAGACCTACGGATACAGTCTAATGACTCGGCACGGTGCTGCCAAGGTTATTGCCAACGGGGCCGATGACTTACCGATGGTCGACGAAGACGTTAAGCGAGCTTATCAGCCAATCTACACTATTGCCGCTGGTATTCACTTCACGTATCAGGAAGTATTTGCCGCTCAAATGGCCGGACAGCCGCTTCAAACGGATAAAGCTGAAACGGTCCGCCGGGCAATCTCCGAGAAGGAAAATGACATCATCTTCAACGGGGAATCAAAGGTTGGTATCACCGGTCTGACAAACCTTGAAGGTATTCAGGCAATGAACGCTGACAAGAAGTTTTCAGAATCTACTGGGGCAGAGATGCAAGAGACTTTGCGTAAGGCTAAGTCCTTAATCACTGTAATTCCAGGGTTCAATCAAGCACGGTTGAAGCTAGTTTTAGCACCAGCCCAATATGAATCTTTGAACTCACGTTACAGCGACTACGACTCCCGCACCATTTTGGAAGTCATCAATGCCGCTGGCTGGTTTAGCTCCATCGAAACGACCTCCGCATTGGTAGGTAAGGGGTTGGATAACTCAGAATGTGCGATGATCTTTGATTCCACTTCACAAACCGGTGGTTTCTTGCTCCCTCGTGACGTCACGCAGTTCCCACAAGAAGCGCACTATCCTAACACGATTGTGCCTTATGATGAACGGACCGGTGGCCTGGTAATCAAGACGCCGTACGCCATCGTTAAACTGTCAGGAATCTAAGGAGGACGCCATGTTAGTTAAAAATAAGGGTAAATTCATTCACAACGTTGGTGGGGTGCAACTGGTCCCCGGTTCTAACCAACTCACCAAGAAGCAATCCGAAGCATTCAACACGGCTATCAAGTCGAACAAGTTGAATGCTTTTTTAGTTGAAAAGGGCACCTTATCTGCTGTTGAAGGTAAAGGTGGCAAGGACGTGCAAAGTGTTACTGACATGACCCTTGACCAAGCACTGCCTGAGATTGCGGACACCGTATCGGTTGAGACACTGACCAAGTGGTTAGCCGATGAACAACGCGGCGCCGGTCGTAAGAAGATGGTGGACACGTTGAAGGCTCGGATTGCTGAATTAAAGACCCCGGAAGACGAATAGAGGTGGTCTAAGTGGATGAAGCGGATAAGAGCACCATCCAGAACGTTCGGCTGATTCGGTCGGACTTGGCGAAGGTCAGTGACGATACTATTCAACTCGCAATTGATGACGCTTGGACCGAGGTTCAGAGCCGTGGCTTCCCCGCACAGTATCAGGAGCAGGCATGTCGCTATCTAGCAGCAAGCCTAATCAGCCGTGAGGATGATCGTGTTTCTCTGAAACAGGTTGGGGATTTGAAAAAGCAATACTTCAAGGGCGTCAACGCTTGGGCAGACCGGTACAACTACTTGCTGAGCCAGTTTGGTGATGGCGGTTCCCTTAGGATTGTGGTGATTTGATGGAAGATTTCGACAGAATTCCAGACGTTGAGCGGGAGATGGCGGAGCTGAGTCATCTACAACTGCAGGTCGGGATATTTGGTGAGGACGGGTCGTTTATGCAAATGATTGCGTCCGCCAACGAGTATGGCGCTGATATTGAACCGAAAAACGGCAAATGGTTGACGATTCCCACCGAGAATGCGCCAAAGGGAGCCAAGGCACGAGATATTGAGGGACTTTTTCGACCTAAGGATAAAAATATTCTTGCTGTCAGTGATGGTAAAGGTGGACTTATCCCGATGTTCTATCTGGCAAAGAAAGTTCATATCCCAGAGCGATCCTTTATTCGGTCTACCTTTGACGAAAATGTTGATGATTGGGTTGAGTATCTTGTTGATCAAGTTATCGAGCTGGGGATGGGTGATAGCGGTATTACAGCTAGAAAAATCATGGAATCTTTAGGTAATCGCATTCAACGGAGTATCGTGCAAAAAATACGCTCCATTGAATCACCTGCCAATTCTCCCATAACTATTGCTCGTAAAGGTTCTAACTCACCACTGGAAGATACAGGTCATCTTATTGATGCTGTGAGATATAAGGTGGTGAACGTCTGATGTATGAAGAGTTTGCCGACATGCTAGTGGAATTTGGAATACCGCTTCTTGTGTATCTACCTGCTGATGGCGAGGGCGGTCATTTGGAACACGGAACTTGGGTTAAGGACCCTGAATCGCCACCAGTTAAGGTCAGTGAGCCACTGGTGGTGCCATCCAAGACATCACTGTACAGCATGGAGGTTCAGCATAACGCGGGTGGGGAGACGCAATCTTACGATGCTGTCTGGTATTCAACGATGGAGGCCCCTAAGGGAACCATTGTTGAAAATAAGCGGACCGGTCGAAAATACGTTGTTGACCACGAGCGGGATTATACGGATTACTCTGACGTGCACGAGTACGACCTGAAGGGGGCAAGTAACCATGACTGACGGTTCTTTTGAGTATGGAGCACTGGCTGATGTTTTAATTGACGAGGTCAAAGAACTAGTGGGATGTGACTTAGTTGAGCAGGACTTCTCTGGCCCGCAACGCGCTTACCCTTTTTTCACGTATAAAATAACCACGCCTTACATCAAGGACATGGAGCAAATGAATAACGGCGAGATGTTCGATTTGACGGTCTCAATGACTTGCTGTAGTGACAACAGCATTAAGGCTCAAGACCTCGCTATGAAGCTCTTTAAGAATCTCAAATCTGATAACGTGCGTCGCAAACTTCGAACGGATCACGATATCGTCATTGCCGATGTTGATTCTTTCGACAACCGAAGCGTTTTTCAGTCCGTCAATTATGAACGGCGCGTTGGGTTTGATTTACACCTTCGAGTAGTGGATGGCTTCCATGAAGATATTCCAACCATCGATAAGATTAACTTAGACAATATAAATTAAGGAGGTAGCTAAATGACTGTAGCTACGAAGATTGGTGACATCACTGTTACGATCGATGTCAACCACCCGGTAATCCCTGTTGGCTTAGGGGTCCCGGGACTTTTTATTAAAGGTGATACCCAGAAGGACCAAGTGTATTCAAGCTTGGACGCCTTAGCAGCTGACTACGCGGAAGGCACTGACATCTATAAGGTGGCATCAGCATACTACGCACAACCGAATGCGGGGACCACGATTGAAGTGATCACCTACACAGCGTCCACAACGGGTGCTGACACGAAGGCAACGACTGGCGGAATTTCTGCGGCCGCTGCGGCGTACTTCTTTAGTGTCTGGCATTTCGCCGTTGTTATCGGTGACAATGACGCAGATCAGTTGGAACTGAGCAACTACATCGAAGAACAGAACTTTAAGTTCTTAGTTGCGGAGTTCACCACGCCGGACGCAGCGAAGGCTTACACCAATAAGCGGACCATTAACCTCATTCATAAGGCCACGACGGATAACTTTCCAGTGGCCTTTTTAGGTCGAGTAGCTAACCAGACAGTCGGCTCTGTGACGTGGAAAGGTAAGGGCGATTTAGTGGGCGTTGAAACTGACGACTTATCTTATCCCGAGTATGCAGCAATTGAGGCGGCTCATGGTATTTGCTATGTAGTCAAGGGGAAAAAGGCCGTTAGCTCTAACGGATGGACAGCTTCAGGAGACTGGATCGATGTTTTGCATGGCAGTGATTGGGTCAAGGTCAATATTGAGTCAGCGCTCCAAGACTTGTTGAACACGCAAGATAAGATCACTTTCGATGATCTTGGATTTGCTCAACTTCAAGCAGTTGTTGAGAAGGTTCTCTCTACGGCCTATGCCAACGGCATCATTGCCTACGATGCCACGACTAAGGCAGCTGACTATTCAGTTACGGCTGATAAGTATGCCGACCTGTCTGTTGAGGACATCAAGAACCGTCAATACAACGGGATTCACTGGTCTTATACGCCTGCCGATGCTGTGCATGGCATGAAGGTCGGCGGTACTCTCGATTTTCCATACTAAAGGGGTGATAAATAATGGCTAAATGGAATTACGATGCAACTGATGTCAAGGTCATTGCTGATAGTGAACCTATGTACGGATATCAACCCGGAGACATGGTTTCAGGTGAACGAGCCAACAACTCTGAAGATTATGACGTTGATGCTCAAGGCTGGGGTGTTTTTAGTACAAACAATGACATTCATGGAACTATCACGATTAACCTGTCTGCTGGCTCACCAGCAAACCTTAAGTTGATGGCTCTCGCTAATGCTCATAAAGAATTTACATTGAGTGTTACGACGCCACACGAACGGGTTTACTCGAATCAAGCCAAGATCCAAAAGGTGCCATCATTTGGTGCGGGGACCAAAACTGGCGTTAAAGCATGGGTAATCTTGTGCATTGACTACAACGATGAAATGAACGAATAACCGTGAGCGCTTAGGGTTCGACTCCCTGAGCGTTTTTTGTACCAAAAATTTATTGTAAAGGATGATTACAAATGACTGAAGCAAAGAAGACTGTATCTCAAGACACTAAGGCGACCAACGAGGTGGCTAAGGCACGACAAAAACGTGATGAAGCAGAGCGAGTACCACTGAAGCGAATTGGTAAAACTGAAACTATTACGGTTGAAGATTTCGATGGTCCCAAAGACTACACGTTCTTTTTCCCTGGTTTAAAGAAGGCCCATAACCTCGTAGACTTTGCGCGCATGGGGAACGGAGTTATTGATAATACCACGTACAATGAAGGCCTTATGAAAACGGTAATTGTGGAACCTAAGACGGATTGGGATTACTGGGATGAACATGATGGTTATGGCAAGGTCATGGACGAAGCTGATCGGTTTCTTGGCGAGTGGCTGCGCAAGTAATCGAAAAGGAATGCAATTGGAGCTTGCCTATCGGAATAATCGGCAGTATGAGTGGCCAGTTGAGATGGGGATTGCTACGCGCGAAGAGGTTGAGTTGGCGACCTTTGATGAACTAGAAATGTTTAACTATCAAGCCGATAAAAAATTTGAGTTGATGCAAGGATTGAATCCCGAAGAATAGTGAGGTGAAAAAGTATGGCAATCAAGCACACGACAATCGATATTGATTGGAAAGTGGATGATAGTGGGCTACGGTCTGCAGAAGGTAGCGTCAAAACACTAGAAACGGCAACAAAGTCGGCAACGACGGCAAGCGCCAGTTTCTCAGCCAGCCAGCGAGCTTCAGCAGCGGCCCAGCGAGAGTCTACATCAGCTACCAAGTCTTATACTGAGGCCCAACGCAATTCTGGACGACAGGATCGAGAGTCTGCGCAAGACAGGGCCAAGCTTAAAGAGCAGGTTAAGGAATATGAAACCGCACTTAAGTCTTCGAGAAAATCGCTAGAACTTAGCCAGAAGGCTGATGCCTCGTACACTGAAACATTAAAGGCCCAAGGCCATGCACATGCTGCTAACAGTGACCATATTCGGTCACTGCGTGGTACATACGCGAGTCTACAAACTCAGTATAGTAAAGAAGTTACTCAGCTCCAGCGAGTAAAGACAGCTAGTGGCTCAACTTCAGAGGCCTATCAGGCACAGCGAAAGCGTGTTAATGATCTAGGCCTACAGATGGCTAAGACTTCTAACGAACTCAACGGATTCAATCGAGCCCAGAAGTCCATGAAGACGGTGTCTGAGTCTGCTAACCGTGTTTATGATAAGACCAAGGCATTGAGCCTAGGTGTTGGCGCCGCGTTTGTCTATGGCGCTAAGAAGGCCATTGAGCTTCAGCATGAGTACAAGGTCACCAATAACTTGCTGACGACTGGTGGTGAGAGTGCCAGAACTTCACTGAAGGCCACTAAGCAAATGCAGGCTGACGGCGCTAAATATTCTATTCAGTACGGTAAATCCCAGAAGTCAATTGCTGAGGGGTACCAGGAACTAACCAAGCGTGGTTACACCTCTGAGCAGTCTCTTGGTTCTATGAAGTCCATGCTAAAGGCATCTGTAGCTTCTGGGGACAGTTTCTCAGACGTTGTGCATGATTCAACAGCAGCCTTAGAGTCCTTCGGAATGCGGGCCAACTCTACTGCTGGCATGATCAAGAACACTAAGACAGTTACTAATCAAATGGCATACGCTGCTGATTTGACGGCAACGGACTTCCATTCGATGGGGATCGCTCTTAGTTACTCTGGTGTCAGTGCTAAGCAAGCCGGATTAAGTCTGTCCGAAACTGCCAGTGCAATCGGTATCTTATCTAATAATGGTCTCGAAGCTGATAAAGCCGGGACTGGGTTACGTAAGACACTGACCAGTCTACAGTCACCTTCAAAAGCAGCACAAGGTGCGCTTGATAAATTAGGACTTTCAACCAAAGATTTCACCAAGAAAAATGGTGATATGAAGTCTATGGCTGACACTTTTAGCCTAATTCAAAAGCATAGTGCCAAGCTAGGAGCGACTGAAAAGGCCTCTGTATTTCATAATCTGTTTGGGGCAACAGGGCAACAAGCTGGAGCCATCTTAGCTGAAAATGCTGATCAGCTTGGCAAGTTAAACGAGAAGGTCAAGGATTCAGCTAAGAATGACTATACCGGCAAGCTGTCTGCAAAGAACATGCAGTCTGCTCAAAACCAGATTAACAAGTTCAAACAGGCAGCATCGGGTTTAGCTATCACTTTTGCACAAACGGTACTCCCGTCGATTACTAAACTGGCAATCGGTATGGGGGGCTTGCTGGAGAAATTTGGCAAACTTGATAAGTCACAAAAGACCATGCTGACGTGGACTGCCATAACGGTTGCTGCATTGGCACCAGCTGCAAAAGTTGTTAGTGTTATCACAACACTAGGTAGTGCGGCCATCAAGACGGCCAAACTTATCAAAGGCTTAGCTGTATCTCAGGATGCATTAGCTGCGTCTTCGACAGCATTGGCAGAATCCGAAGGAGCAGTGAGTGCATCTAAAAAAGCGACGGTGGCTTCTTCCGCGGTAGCGAGTGGTTCTGGCAAACTGGCTAGTTCAGGATTAGTTTCCAAGCTAACATATGCTGGCATTGGTTTAAGTATTGGTAGCGATGTTGTTAAAGCAATTCATTCTGGTGTTGATAGCAAGCAAGGCGGCAAGGCGTTATGGCACGGCGCTGGTTCCGCAGTCGGCGGTGGAGTTGCGGCCGCTCTAAGTGGTGGAAATCCACTTGTTACCACAATTGGTGCATCTGTTGGTGGGGCCATAGGCAATGCACTTGCTGATAGTCACATTGTTAAACAAGTAAGCAAAAATATTCATAGTTACGATGTCAGCGCTAAAAAGAGTGGCTCAGTGAGTCGCCAAACGCTACTAACCAATCCGTATGGATCTAATTTCGCTGGTATGACGTCTGTGCCTAAAAAAGTCAAAAGCCCAATTGATGGATTATCTAAACAGACTAAACGTGAGCTAAATGCCACTAGCAAGCTGTTTTCTCAAGCTCAACTTAACTGGTCAACACATGCCTCAATGATGAATTCTAAGGGCAAAGCCATTGGTACTAGTGTCAATAAGTCTTTATATGGTCGTCTTTCAAAGAGTGCGGCTGGTTACACCAAGGCACAGCAAAAATCGTCTAACTCAGCTATCAAGACTCTTCAAAAATATGGTGCCGTTTCTGCAACGGAAGCTCGAAAAATTGAAAAATCTGATAGTTCTAGTCTTAATTCACGTTTGCATAAAACAAAGGTCGCAATTGCCGAACTGAGTAAGGCTGAAAGTAAGGGTGGAAAGGGTCGCGAAAAGGCAGTTCAAAATGCTGAAAATCGTATTTCGGCCCTTATGTCTAGCGGCAGTTCTAAACAAAAAATTATTCTGGGTAAATTGCGTGACTCAACCAAGAAAATTTCTGCCACACAAGCATCGAACCAGATTTCTGCTTCATACAAAGCTATGCGTAAACAGATTACTGATGCGCAAAGCACATATACGTCTGTAAAGAAATCTGCAGATAAGAAATACAAAGCGATTGAATCTGCTGCTGACCATGAGTATTATGTCAGCAAGTCAATTTCAAAAAAGCAACACGATGAGATTATCGCAAAAGCAGAATCAACTCGCGACAAATCAATTGACGCTGCTAAAAAGACAGAAAACAAGTCTATTGGCTCGGCAACCCGGATGCACAAACAAGTCGTAGCTCAAGTTGAGAAGATGTCTGGTTCTGCCCTTAGTTCTTTCAATTCTTGGACTGGTCAAGCCAAGACGGGGATGCAAAAATTTGGCAATTGGCTAGAAGGTTTTTGGAGCCGAATTAAAAAATCCTTTACATCTAAGCCAAGCGGCAGTGGTAAGTCGTCAAGCAAAGGCAGCCCAACGATCAACGCAGGCGGTACCATATCGGTTCCTGGATATTCTGGGTATGCAGCTGGTGGATCAATCCGTAAGACCGGTATGGCAATGGTTGGGGAAAATGGCTCCGAGGTCTTACAACGCGGGAAGCAATTCAGCGTTGTGGGTGCTAAGGGTGCGCAACTTCTACAGGTACGATCGGGTGATCGTATCTACAGCCACGCAGATGTTGCCAAGATGGCACATGGTGCTTTCAGTCAACGACTCCCTAACTTTGCTGCTGGCACGATCCAGTTAACTAGCTTTGCTACTGGTAGCGGAGCCGCTATGCCAGGGCTGAGCAAGAAGACTTCTAAAGACTCAATTTCGGAATCCAAAAAGATGTCGAAATTAGTCACTAAGAACTACGGTGACATGTCTAAGAAGTCTGCTTCGTCGCTGAAACAGCTCAACAAGAAAAACGCCTCATTGTGGCATGATACTCGCACTGATGCGGAATCTGAGACCACGAAACTGCATAGGCAGGCGGTCAAGAAGTTTGACGACGTCAAAGATGATACGGTTGCCTCACTGAAGTCAATGCACAAGCAGTTTAACAGCGTCACAACGGACCTAGTTAGCGATTTTGGGTCCATTTTTGGCAAGTTAAAAGGCCAAGCCCATGACGGAATGGCCGGTGCAATTTCATCAATGAATTCGGGTATCAGTAGCATTGATACCACACTGGCTCAGTTCGGTGGGAACAAGTCTGTATTGAAGCCAATTCACTATGCAACTGGGTCTAAGGGTCCAATCGCTAGTGACCAGCTGGCCGTTCTTAACGACGCAACAAGTGGCCCTCGACAAGAACTAGTGGCCCGTGGCAGTCAACTTTTGAAGCCTATTGGTAAGGATGTCATTACGCCCCTGAAAAAGGGTGATGAAGTCTTCAACGGATCACAGGTTGAGAAGGCCAAACCATACTTGCCACACTTCAAGAAAGGTACTGGTGCGTCTGATGATAAGCTGATTAGTCTGGCTTCTAAGAATCATAAGAACCCAGATGCTGCTTGGAAACGTGACTTTGATGACAAGACGATTAAGCCTAAAGGGTCTGACCTGCAACGTGGGTTGACCACTACAGCTAAGGGGGCGACGGATTCTGTCGGTCCTAATTGGTACAAGGCTGGTTGGAACGTCATCAATGATGCTATAAATGGTGGCAGCGGGGCCGGCGGTAACTGGGCCCACTCACCAGGGCTTGCTAAAACTGATGGATTTAATTCCGCACGAGGAAGCGGACTGCATGATGGAAATGACTTTTCCGGTGCAGTTGGTTCGGCAATTCATGCCGTGCATGGTGGAAAAGTTATTCGTGTCGGGTATCCGCCCTCTGGCTGGGGAGCCGTTGGTCATTCGATTGTCGTCAAATCAGATGATGGATACGAAGAGATTTACCAAGAGTATGGGATGGCCAAGAATGCGAAGGTTAGTGTCGGAGATACCGTAAGGACTGGTCAAACAGTCGCGACGTTGGGCCATAACAATGTTGGCACACCGCCTCACGTTCACATTGGTGTATCTAAAGGCTCTGTCTGGAATCACGGTGGTATGAGCCACAATGGTTGGTACGATGTCACCAAGATGCATGGCAAGAGCTCTGGTGTGGAGAAGAGTAAGTCTAAGGATGCTGGCGTTGAAAAGCTCTTCAAGCGCGAGATTGGCAAGTCAGCGTTGGCTTGGATTTCTAAGAACCTTCAAAATGACTCGGCTGGCGGTTCAATGGGAAACCCCGGAGGGTCTGGAGTTAAACGCTGGAAGTCAGCAGTCGAGAAGGCTCTTAGAGTCAATAGCCTTTCAGCTACGGATTGGCGTGTAAATGATATGCTACGGCTTATCAGTCGTGAGTCAGGCGGCAACCCAACCACTGTAAACAACTGGGATAGCAATGCCAAGGCCGGTAATCCTTCTAAAGGTCTGACCCAAACGACACTATCAACCTTTAAGGCAAATGCTTTTAAGGGGCATACCAACATCTTGAATGGGTATGACAACATACTAGCTTCCATTCGATATATTAAACGCCGTTATGGTTCTGGACGGGCCGCCTTTGAGCGTGTTGCGGCAAGTGCTTATGCCAAGGGTGGTCGTCCGAAGGTTGGTGAGTGGTCGATTGTCGGCGAGAAGGGGCCTGAGCTTTTCAAGCCAGACTCAGCCGGAACCATTTATCCGCACGAGAAATCAAAGCAGATTGCGAACCAATCCATTCCTTCAAATTCACGACACAGCAGTAAACCCAAGATTGATTTTCACCCAACGATCCATGTCAATATAACTGGTGACGCCAGCGGAAATATCACGAAGCAACAAGTTATGAAGTGGGTCAAGGAAGCGATGGGTGAAAGCTTTGAGCAATTACAAGATCTGTTAGGAGGAGCATAATGGTAAAACCTGTATACAAACGAACTCGGGATGGGACTTCCGAGTTTTTTGGTGCATATATGCACGAATACGGAAAAAATAAGATGTCTCAACGAATTGGGATTCATGCCAAGACTGAGGATGATGATTCGGCTTCTGAGGTCACTCAGTATGCTATTGAGAAGGGCGAACCTATCACCGATCATTCAAGGTCAACAAGTAAGACAATCACCCTTTCAATATTGATTCAAGAAGATACGATGGCTAAGGCCAATAAGGTTTGGTCCAAGTTGAATAAGTGGCGGTTCGATGGCACACAAGTGGTTTTCAAGGGTGCCGTCGTTTACTACAAACATCTTCAAATTGAGGACTTAACCCGTCATGGCGAAAAGTACACTTCGACAATTGAGGCAACAATGAGCTTGAAGTTTGTACATTTTGCTAAGACTTCCCGAATCAAAAAGAAGGGTAAAAAAAGTAACGGTAATAAGAAGCCCACTGGTAGTACCAAGTCTGCTCAGACTAAGGGTACTTATCGCAAGACTAAAGCCGGGGATACCTACTGGGGGTTCCATCAAAGCTTTGGAACATCGATTGCGACGTTGCGTAAGTGGAACAAGTATCCGGATCGCAAGATACCTATTGGTGTTCGGGTTAGAGTTAAGTGAGGTGAGTGGTGATGTCGCAACGCGACTATATTCCGATAGATGTTGATGATCTCCCAGAGATTTTTGAAATTGAATTAGCAGATGTCACCTTCAACTTTGGAGTTTCCTACAACGCTGTTGGTGATTTTTTTACGGTCGATTTATACGACGAGGACCTCAACCCAATCATTTTGGGTGAAAAATTGGTACTCAATCATCGACTATGGGCCTACGTCAATGATGACCGACTGCCAGCGGTTGACTTGGTACCAATGGATGAGTCCGGACAAGCCACAGCCGTCAATGCTGAGACTTTTGGGCGGACAGTGTTCTTGATGATCGATGATATTGACCCAACAGATGATCTTAGTAGCGATGACTATGTTGGAATTGGCGAAGATGGGGGTGATGATGATGGCAGCTAAGTATCAAGTGGATCGGCGAGTCAAGTTGGTGCTGGATACAGGTAAGGAAAAAGTGACGCTTGAAAATCTAAACCGGCTGAATCATTTGCTGGAAATTCAGTTTAGTGTGCCATTTTCTAGTGAGCCCACACCAGATGTTGCGACAGTGACCATCATGAACCTGTCTAAGAAGACACGGGCTCTTTTTAAAAAAGGAGAGCACGTCACACTTTACGCAGGATATAAAGGTGATGTTGGAGTTCTGACGGAGGGTAACATCAACAAAATTCCGCCTCTGCTATGGTCCGGTGTTGACTCGCAGTTCAGCTTTACCTTCATCCAGGGCGCCGACTACTCAAAAAAGAAAGATGTTTCAATCACCTTTAAGAAACAATCGGATGCTGAACAAGTTATCAAGACGATTGCCAAAAAGTCAGGCATTCCGCTGAAATCCATCAAGCTGCAAATTCCGAAGAAATTTAAAAAGGGCTATACAGCTGATGGTCAGCCGTTAGAACTGATTGAATCTATTGCTAAGAAGTGTGGGTCGGTTCTCCGAATTGTGCGTGGAAAATACTGCGTGGTTTATGACACCAGTGCCAGTGATCTGCAAAAGATTGTACGGACACGACGTACTGCAGTCCGGTCGGCTCATAACCACTATCTGACCAAGTTGAAACAACAGGGGACGGCAGCCAAGTATCGGTCGTCTACAACAGCAACAATCTCTAAGGACCGGGAACTTTACAAGAAGAATCTGACAGCGGCTCAGGGACGATTGGCCAAGGCTAAAACCAAGAGTGGCAAGGCCGCGGCCCAGAAGTCTATTAAACACTGGCAGCAGCGGATTAGTGATGTTGGCAGCTTGAAATCTCACAAGAATGCCATTGAGTCATACACCAACCGGACCAAAGAGGTCAAGGATGCCAAGGATGCATGGATCGACGCTAAAAAGTTGCTGGCTAAGGCTGAAAAAGCTTTACGAAAAGCCGGAGGGGCCAAGAAGAATAGTACAGCAACCAAACCTGCTGAGTTCTTACTATCAGCCGAAACTGGCCTCACTGATGAGCCTGCCTACAGTGAAGATGACGATGGTGAATCTTGGAGTTTTAGTTGTCTACTGCAGCATCGAATAACGACTGATGCGGTGATCAAGGTTAAGAGTCGAAATCTTAATCGTACGATGGTCGTCGATAACGGTGAGCACGCTTATGATGGGTCGTCCTTCCTAACAACGGGGGTGCTAAAGTAATGGCCAATAAAAGACCGGAATTAAAGTTTTTTCGTTTCTTAGCACGAAAGGTAAAGCGTGAGACACATGTCCACCTACTTTGCCGAGTAGTTTCGGTAGAATCGGATCATACCTGTACCGTACAACCACAAGATCTTGCGCCTGATGGCGATAAGCGAGGGATGATTCTGAGTGTACGAATTCCTAAGCATGCTCGAGACGATGTGAAAAAGGATGTCAGCGTAAGTGTGGGCTTCTTTGATCGTGACGTTTCAGAAGCCGATGTAGGCGATACTGGAGATATCTCAAACGCTTCGGATCGTCTGCATAGTCTGAATGATGCTTTTATCGAGGCGGTGTTTTAATGGAATTACGAGATTTAAAACAAGATGAGAACGGCGATTTAGTCATCGAAAATGGTGAAATGCAGACGGTTACTGGTAAAGAGGAGTTGGCTCAAGGAATTCGCACCATCATCAGTAATCAGCTGGGGGACGCACCACTAGAACCCGATTTGGGAATGGACTATGAAAATCTTATCGGTGAAGACTTTAATGAAGCCTTTGCCCAAGCTGATTTTGAGGATGCAATTTTGGAGCAGGAACCCCGAGTGGTAGCCATCACAGATACCACTTTTAATTTGGACCATAAAACGCGAATTTTGTCAGTAAATTTGAAAATGACCGTTGATATGAACCAAACAGGTATTGAAGATGATCAAGAGGAAATAGAACAGGAGGTGACGATTGATGGCGGAAACTGATGCTGAGTACGGACTAACGCCGCAAGGTTATGTAGCGGAGCCAGAGGATGCAATTCAAATTGACCTATTTGAGCTTGCTGGTAGTCTGATGGGTTCTAATATTGGGACGGCTGAAAAGTCTATCTTAGGTAGTTTTATCCGTATCGTGGCTCACCGAATGGCTAAGTACGAACAAACTATTGGGAACGTTTGGGACTCGTGGTTTTTCGATACCGCAACAGGGATTACCTTAGATAAGGTTGTTGCCTTATTCGGACTAACTCGCAACAAATCGCAACCAGCTTACGTGTCTTTATCTTTTACCGGAAAAGCAGGAACAGTGATTGATGCTGATGAGATGTTTGAAACGGAAGATGGACAAACCTTCATACTTGAAGATGCAGTTATTTTGGATGCCGATGGCAATGGCTCCGGCATTGCTGTCTCGATGGATGAGTCAGCTGATGCGAATGTCGCAGCAGGTACGATTACTAAGCAAACCATGCCGGTTGAAGAGATCACTTCGGTCACTAATCCGGTGGCAGCGACTGGTGGTATGACTACCGAGGATGATGAGACTTTTAAGAATCGGGTAAAAGTCTTCGAAGAATCACCGTCGGGGGCTACTCGTGACGGAATCAAATCATCAGTGGCTAACGTAGCCGGGGTCGATCAAGTAGAGGTTAACGTCAATGACACCAATGAAGTCGATGAAAATAGTGACCCGCCAAAGTCAATTCACGTCTATGCTTCAGGCGGTATCGATGGTGATGTAGCTCAAGCTATTAGCGATACTCTTGCTGGTGGGACTCAGACAGTAGGGTCAACGGTTTGCAAGGTGCTGGACCGTGGCGGGCACCCGCAAGAGATTCACTTTGACCGTCCAACAGGCGTGCCAATCTTTATGACGGTCACGCTTGATACTGATAGTACCTTATTTGAGACAGATGGAATTGACCAAATTAAAACCAACATCAAAACGTATCTTAACTCTCTAACAATGGGGGATAAGGTGCGTTTTACTTATCTCTACACTTTGGTTTATGGAGTGGTCGGCGTGACTGATGCGGAGATCAAGATTGGGCGCACAACTGATACTTTAGCAGCGTCCGATATCCAGCTAGAGACCTTTGAGTCAGCAACTTATGCTCCGGGCAATATCGAGGTGGTAACTAATGCAAATTGATCCAACAATTAAGGACTTACCGCCATCTTTTGATCGGTCTACTGGATCAAATAACTGGAAGTTGATGCAGCTAGCCGAACAGCCGATAAATGCGGGTGAAAAACGACTAGATATGCTGTTGAAAATGCGGTCACTAGACACTGCTGAGGGTGGATTCCTAGACAGAATAGGTAACCTCATTGGAGTTTATCGAGGACAGATGGATGACGATTTCTATCGGCGAATGATTTACGCACGCCTTGCGCGACGTCATACCGATGGGACCATCAATCAGATTTATGATGTCGTCTCGGTAATCCTCTCTGCGGACCCACACGAATTTTGGGTACGCCCTCTTTGGAACGTAACTGGTGAACCGATGGCAATTGAGGTCTTGAATGTCCCGGCAATCTATGTTGACTCACAGGAGAAAGAAGCAATGTTGCTTGATCAGGTCCGGGCATCCGTTGCGGCTCCAACCAGAGTAGCTTCGATCCAGTTCCAAACGACAGTCAAAAGTAATCTCTATATGGCCTCTTATACTATGGTTCACCAAACAATTCATACAACAATGAATGTCGCGCAGAACCGCCATATCTCGATGCAAGGCGATGCAGGACTAGCTAGTGTCACCAAAATTAGACAAACAATTAAAGCAAAGGAGGGGTAATAGTGGCAAGTAATGACGAACAGAGAAGTGCAACGACTATCCTCACGACTGCCGCCCAGTCAATAGCCGCACGGCTTATCGCCAATGAGACGACGGCAAAATTTACCAAAGCAGAAATCAGCACCACTAATCTTTTTAATCAATCGGTTACCGAGTTACAAGTCCTGACGTCTCTGGATAATGTACAGCAGACAGCTGACATTAATACCGTGACAGTCATCAACAACAATACTGTCAATGTCAACGTTGCAATCGACCAAACCAAAGCACCTAATAATTACCAGATGAATTCAGTTGGGCTTTTCGCAGTTGATGGTGATGGTAAGGAAGTGCTGTACAGTGTCACCGTGCTAAAGGACCCAGTCTATATCCATCAAGATGCAATGGGGTCGGCATTAGGAATTGATCTGGAAACAGTTGTTGGTCAGGCAAGTAACGTCGAAATATCAGTTAACCCAGCTGGCGCCGTTACTAACGAAATCCTAAAAGCAACATTGGCCGATTACGTCAAAACGGACGATGTAAAAAGCCTTATCCCTGCCACCGTCATCGATGGCAGCAAGCCAGCAGACTTCAAGGAGGCCGTTACCCTTGAAAAGGGTGCGGTAGACGGTACTGGCAATGCCATCGCGACTACCAAGAATGTCTCCGATGGCGACGCTGAAACACTCAAGTCGGCAAAGGACTACGCAGACACGAAGATTAGTGGCAAAGCAGATGATAGCAAGGTAGTACACACAGCTGATATGCGTAAACCAGCCAGTGATGTAGCCGGAATTGAAGAAGTTAACGCATTGCAAACTCAAGTTGATAATAGTGCTGTAGGAACTAACCTATTGACTGGCACAAGCAATGATATTGAATCGGCTACCGGTAGCGATTGGTTAGTCGCAACTATAGGTAAACTCAGTTATGAGAATAGCTGTCAATATACAGCCAGTGTAAAAATTGAAAAAAATGATTATCCTATGTTTTTTCAAGTGTGGCAAGCTGATACCAATGGTAACCGACAAGGACAAGCACCAATAGGATCAGCTACTATTACTGGATTAGGTAGGGCATCAATTACTTTTAATGCGCCTGATAAAAATGATGGCAAAACAATTGTTTTGCAACTTGCTTGGTCTAGTGGGGACGTATCTGGTTCATATGCTTGGAGACAAGTTAAGGTAGAAAAAGGTAGTGTAGCAACTGATTGGTGCCCTAATCCAGAGGATAAAGTAAATGTAGCTGATATGCGTAAACCTGCCAGTGATGTAGCAGGAATTGAGGAAGTTAACGCTAAGCAAGATAAGCTAACTATCACACCTGCTGACGATTCCAAGGTTGCCCACCTATCTGGAGCAGAAGAAATATCTGGTCAAAAAACATTTGATGTAGCACCAATTGATAAAACTACAGGTAATCCCTATATCACAAAAGATGGGGTACCTGCTGTTCCATCAACGCTTGCCGATACTACTAAGCTATCTAACTTTACTGCCGGATTGCAGAGTAATGGTACAGCAGTAGCAACCACATCAGATGTTACAACCGCTATCAGCACCGCTACTGCTAACATGGTTGATTCCAGCAAACTTACTAATTTCACGGCCGGATTACAATCAGGAGGTGTCGATGTCGCAACCGCGGCTGATTTGAAAAGCATTGAGGCAAGTGCTTGGAAACTATTGGTAAATAGTGATGCTACTACTGCTTTTTATCGACTTGTCGACGGCACACTATATATATCTGGGTATGCACGCGTAGGGGGAAATGGTGGTAACACATACGCTACTCTGACAATAGTTAGTCAACTTCCAACAGAATTACAAAATAAAGTATGGACTATCCAAAAGAAAATGACGGTAGGACTTGACGATGGTGACTATCCGATGACTGCCAAATTATATTTTGATAAAGATTCATCTTTGTCTGCCATTTCTAGCATTCCAGGGGGTAGGACTAATGACGGTATCGTAATTTTTAATAACTCATATACACAAAGTTAGGAGGAAAAGAAATGCCAATTTATTACGTAAAATCAGATTCAGATAACCAGTTTCCAGACAAGGATACCACACCCGTGCTTGAACCAGCGGATGACTTACGGGCAGTCAATATCCCAACTACCTCGGTTCAATACTTCACGCGATACTGGTGGATGTATGCATTCAAGAGTGATGATTCGCAAGAAGTCACAGCTCCGGGGAACTTACCCAATTTGGATATTGACTATCTGCAAGGATTGATTGACCAGCAAGGCGAACAAGCCGAAAAGCGGGATAAAACCATCGAAGGCTTGCAAACAGCATTGGGAAGCGCCACAAAGGCTCAAGTAGAAGCTCAGCAACAGTTTGTCACTACGCAAGAGCAATTTCAAAAGCAATTCGGTAGTCTTTCACAACAAATAGTAGCTGTTCAGAAACAGCTTGCAACTAAGGCAGAATAGGAGGAGTTATCATGGGAAATAATCCATTTTCATCACCTAACATTAATGACGCCAAATTGTATGCTTCATGGGGTTTAGACATTAGCTACATGGTCAACTGGTGCATTACACCAGAACAGTACAAGGAGCTGACAGGTAAGAATTACACGGCACCAACGACGGATACCACAACCGCCTAGGTGCTTTTTTGATGGAAGAAGGAATTTATATGTATCATCCACTTCGGGATAATCCGCTGCATACCGTGATTGCTTTAACCATGATTGGTATTGGCCTATTTTTGATGGTTAGTGATCATTATTTTACTTGGCCACCAGTAGTCGCTGAAATTGCGAATGATGATGCCGTAGGCATGATGTATGTGGTGATTGGTGTGGTTATGGCAATCTGGGTCTTGGACCCTAAGCGGTCGGTTAGGATGGATCACATCATTTTAACCGTGGCCACGTTTGCCATGGCGACCTTGTCATTTTATCAGTTCTTGCATTCAATGGTTATGGGGAGCGGAATGCCGTGGATCAGTAATGCCGCACTGACCATTGTCATTATGATTGTTGCCCGCCGCTCGGATTCAGTTTGACCGAAAGCTATTTGCACCAAATATATCTAATCATGTCAGTTGTAGCCGGTATGATTGCGGCATGGTACACCAATCGAATATCACGGAAGAAGTCTAATCGTGAAGAATGGCAAGGGCTGTACATGGAGATGAAGACGCGAACTGATGAAGCCGAAAAAAGAAATCATGAACTCATTATGGAAAACGAACAGCTACGAATTGAAAATGCAGAGCTCAAGAGTCAGTTAAAATCCTAGGAGGAAAAAGCATGAATGAATTTACGAAGATTATTAAATTGCTCAACGACACCGGTATCTTAGGTGTCTTAATTTTTGCCCTGGTTGGCTGGTTTACCCGGATCAATCCGGCATTGAAGACCAAGATTGCGGCGAACAAGTCCGCTACTCAGCGCGAAGTATTGGGACTGTTAGACACATTGGCGTTCAGTGCTGTCAACAAGGCGGCCACTAATTATGAAATGCCAGGGGAAGAAAAGCGTGAGCAGGCGATTGCTGATGTAACAGGCCAAATGAAAGTATTTGGTCATGATAGTCTGGCACCGGCAATTATTTCAGCAGCCATCGAAAAAGCATATCAGTCGATGACAACAACAGATACGAAAGCCCAAGCAAAACAGGCCGAATACAATGCCGCTCTGGCGGACACAGAGCAAGCGTTCGCTGATAAGCAAGCACAACTGGACAAGCAAGCTGCGACAGTGCCCGCTGAACCAGCACCCTTAGATGTGCCAGAGAACACGGCCACTACGGAGGGAGATGCAAAGTAATGCCACATTATGATGTTGTGGATACTTCTAATAACAATGGGATCATGACCGTTGCCAATTGGCGTTCGATGAAGAAGTATGGCGTCAAAGCCATGATAGCCAAGCTATCCGAAGGTACGTACTTCACTGACCAAACGGCCAAGCCGAGCATTCGTAACGCGGTATCTGCTGGTTTACACGTCAACGGCTATCACTTTTCCCGATTTACGACAGTGGCTGGTGCTAAGGCTGAAGCCCAGATGGCAGCCCGAAGTGCGCTAAAGGCTGGTTTGGGCAAGAACAGTGTGATCGTACTTGATTTTGAAGCCACCAATTCTGGTTGGAATCAGAACTCCAAAATTGTTAAGGCTTGGATCAACGAAGTCCACCGCATGGGCTATCCTAAGACAGACGTCTATACGATGGGCAGCTGGATTAATTCAGTGCCATTGAACAACTCGGGCCGTGGCGGTTGGGTGGCTAACTATCCTTATAACCCGTCCGGGTTTAAGCTTTATACCGGATATAATGGCTGGCAATGGACGTCAAGAATGCACTTCCCCGGGTGTTATGGTGGTTTCGATGTGTCCCAGATGTATTCAAACTTCTACTATGGCACCACAACTAAGACGATCAAGCCTAAGAAGGCCATCTATTATCGGTATAACCCCAAGATGATCTATGCCCGGACACCGATTAATCGTTACAAGGACGTTGCCTTCAAGCACAAAGTGGACAACTTCCCAGCCGGAACTGTGTTTGCGATTGCTAAAGTGGTGACCTACGGCAAAATTACCCGGTTCCAATTGGCAAACGGGTATTACATCACGTCTAATCAGGACAATGTAAATCGGCTTTACTATGTGGCTGGTGGTGATGTCAAACGGGTAAAGTCTGTGCGTGGCACTCACCGGTACAAGGATAAAGCTCTTAAGTATGTTGTGGACTGGCAGCCAGCCGGGACTGAGTTTGATGTCGCTAAGATAGTCAAGTACGGAGATACAACTCGGATTCAGTTAGCTAATGGATTATTTATCAGTGGCAACAAAAAGATTAACAAATTTGTCAAATAAGCGTATAGTACAAGATATACCTGTACGTTACTGATTTAGAAAGGGCGCTCACTCCTAACGGGGTGAGCGCCTTTTTTTAGCAGTAATACGTAATCCTATATGAGCTATACAAAAAAGTATAAGAAAGTTGACATATACTCCGTAAAAGTTGACATTTGATTCACTCATGGTGATAATATACTAAGAGACTGTAGTCGGGCTCTATTCAAATTAATTTACGCATCATGGAAGGAGTGCTGCGATATGTTTGATTCCCTTTTTGCAATGCCTTCTTTTATTAGAGGTGCTGCTCGAGTACTTGATTTAGGTGCAACGACAGATGAATACAATACTTCCGATAATGAACGTGAGGCTGATACTAATGCCTTGCATTCTGACTGGAAGGCGGTTGGCAATGATATGTTTGGAGCGTTAGATGGATATAAAGCCAGAGAACCCAAGAGACGATAATGATCAAAAAAATAAATTAAAAACTTCCAATAGTGTAAAGGATGTTAAGACGTTATTAAAAGAACTGGAAAAAGCTCCAAATCCTGAACAGAAACAGGAAATTGAACAACAGATCGTAGCTGTTACTCAAGTTAGAATGTCTGTTCGAGAGAGTTTGTTTTCTGGACCGCTACCATCACCCGACCAATTTTTGAAATATAATCAGGTTCTCCCTGGAGCGGCAGATAGAATATTGACGATGGCAGAAAAACAGATGGCTCATCGTCAGAGTATTGAAGACAAAGTCGTTGTTTCTAATACAAGGAATAGTATGATGGGAGTTATATCTGCATTCATACTTGCTCTTACTGCAATCTGTGGTGGGATTTATCTCGCAGTGATCGGCCATTCGTACGGTACATTGCTTTCGCTAACTGGCTTGGGTAGCTTGATATATGTGTTTATATATGGGACACGATCTTCTAGAAAAGAGAGAGAAGAGAAGAGCAAAACAAGTCAAAAAGATAAGTAACACTAAGGCCACTCATCTCTTAGGAGGTGGGTGGCTTTTGTTGAGATATTGAGCCAAGGCATCCATAAGTGTTATCATACAAAGGTTGGTTCTAGTCTAACCAATCAAAAAACAACTAAATATGGGTGTTCACCCCTAAGGACCCCATGTTTAGCTGCTTTTGTACATAATAAGAGAAGTTGTTCGTTTAATGTGAGAGAGCTAGCTGTAAGATAGCTTTAGCTGGTGCATTGGGCGTGTTGCGGTGGAACTGATAAATTCCGGCCGGTAGCTTGATGGATTGGTTGTTTGCTCGATCCACAAGCACCTCGATAGATTTTCCGCTGAGTGTCATACTTGTGAGAATTCCCTTACCACTCACTGCCTCATCGGTGATGGTAAGTGGCACCATGTCAGTTTTTGGATCGGTTGTTACCGATATGCCAATTTGGTCACAGATGATCCAGATACGGTGATCGGGTGTCGGCACTTGATATACTTTAGTTTCCATGTTTTTTCTCCTTATGCGCCAACTTTTGTGTGAGCCACAATCGCATATCTAGTGATTACGAATTGTCGTCTACTATTATAGTGCCCAAGGAGTGCAGCCGTTGATCCTTTCTCTGCACGATAGAGAAAATCTAAGGCATGGACGTGTACTAAACAATTGATTAGCTCGTTTGTCTTGGAGTCACGTATCTTTACATAAAGAAGCAGGGGGCTTAGTTTGATAGTTCGGGGGTCGCTTTCAAGGATTCCATTAAGTGGTTGTTGTTCCATAGCTATCACCTCACCTACGATTATACGAACAAAAGTTCCCCTAATCAAGCTAGAATAGTGTGCGAATAATATTCTTCGCAATTCTTCGCATTTAAAAAGGTGAAAACATATTTGCGAAGAATTTGCGAAGAGGACTTTGCATTTGAGCGTGCTTCAAAGCAAAAAGAAAACCACCAAAACGTTGATTTAACAGCGATTTGGTGGTTTTTCGTATGTGAGTGTGTTTCTAATTATCACCCGCACGG
>NZ_RHNZ01000021.1 GCF_003946395.1 Levilactobacillus fuyuanensis
TTTTGCTATCCGCCCGCATAGCGGGTGGGTTTTTGTTTCGCACGCTTTAGCGTGCTCAACTGGGCCTAAAGGCAATACTAAAAAGCACCGCACAAGGCGGTGCTTCATTAGTTTAGTTAACATTATTGGTTATTGGTCGTCGGCTTCGATCAAACCATAGCGGCCGTCGTTACGACGGTACACAATGCTAATGCCGTTCGTTTCAGCATCTTCGTAGATAAAGAAGTCGTGGCCTAACATGTCCATTTGCAGGACAGCCTCTTCATTATCCATTGGCTTCAACGAAACGCGCTTGGTCCGAACAACCTCTAACTCCTTACCTTCAGCTGGTTCTGGCTCCGCAGCTTCGGGTGCGAAATCAAGGTTCTTGTAACCTTTTTCCCGGGACTTACGGTTAACTTTGGTCTTGTACTTGCGAATTTGCCGTTCCAGCTTATCGGTAACCAAATCAACACTTGCATATAAGTCCGGAGAAGTTTCCTCTGCCCGTAATGTCAAGTATGGGAGTGGGATTGTTACTTCAACCTTCGCTGTCTTGTTTTGGTAGACCTTCAGGTTGACATGCGCAATTGCCTCAACTTTGTTGTCGAAATATTTCTCCAACTTGCTGATACGCTTTTCAACGTAATCCCGTATTGCGTCAGTAACTTCGATGTTTTCACCACGAATATTAAATGTGAGCATAAAACTTCTCTCCCTTCAACCAAGAAATACTTGGCTTGCTCAGCATTAGAAGGACCACTCTTCTAATATGCTTTGCTTACTATTATTATAATAGAAAGCCCTATCAGAAACAATTATTCTCACGAAATTTAATGGTGTTCAACGCGCTAAAGTCAAGCTAGTAACCGCTTTCGCGCCTCCTAAATAAATTTGGTTTGCTGCGTGCCGCAATGTTCTTCCTGTCGTATAGACGTCATCCAGTAGTAAAACCCGCCGATTTGCGATAATTTTGGCCGCAGCTGCGTCCAGCATAAACGGTTGTGGCGTGACCAATCGTTCCGCTCGGGTCTTAGCCGATTGTGGCTGAGATTTGTGATCTGCCTTAACCCGGAGCACCTGTTGGAAAGGCTGATCGCGTAGCCACCCCGTGACTTGATTAAAGCCTCGGGTCAACCACGTATGCTGATCCACCGGAATCGGCACTAGAACATCATAAGTCTGCCGCGCTAGTGCCCGATATAAGGGTGCCTGCAGCGCCTTCCGTAAGGCGTAATCCCCTTGAAATTTATACTGTTGCATGTAGGCCTTCATCCCCGCATCATACTGAAATAACGCATGGTTCGTCAGCGTTTCCGTCCCCCACCGTTCGCAGTCGTGACACCGAATGGTTGTAGCTTGCTGACGGCCACAAGCCGGGCAGTGGGCTCCGGTGATTGGTGTAAACCGTTCCTGACAGCTTGAGCAGAGCGCTGGTACCGGTAGCGGTCGCCAGCGCAACAAGTCCTGCAGGGTCACCGGCGGCTCAAATGTTCGGGTACACCAGACACATCTCGTCATGGTCGCCGTCCTCCCCGCTGCTTTCCCTGTCGATTGAGTCGCGTGATCATGGCCTGTGCCCGCCGAACGACTCGCGTCTGCGTTTGGACGTAGCAGGTCACCTCTCCGTCCGGGAAGTCTGCGCTCCGCCCCGCTCGACCGGCAATCTGAACCAATGCCGCCGTTGAGAAGACAGCATCGTCGCCGCCTAGAATCACCACAGCTATATTGGAAAAGGTTACCCCGCGTTCCAGAATTGTGGTGGTCACCAGATACGAAAGTTTTTGATCGCGTAACGCCTGAACTTTACCAGTCCGTTCTGGATCTGCGGCGTGAACACTGACCCCACCGCGGACACCCTGTTGGCCCAATTCAGCCATGATTTCGGGTAAGTCACGGACGTGCGGGACGAACAACAGAAAACGTTGCCCTTTTCCCAAATAAGCCAAGAGTTGTCGAATGAGTGGCCGCGGCAGTCGTCCTTTATGCAAGCGCTCTCGCCACCGCCACGCTAGTCTCACCCGCAACTGCGGTAAGAGATAGCCGTGGTAGCGCAAGGGTAAATAGGTCGTAACCAATGTCCGCTGGCGAATCTGTCGTTGCAACTTTTCTCCGGGCGTCGCCGTGAGGTAGAGGTGCTGCCCCTTAGACTTTTCGGCGCGCGTGATAGCCAGTTGGAGTAAGGGACTCGTGGCCAACGGAAAAGCATCGACCTCATCCACAATGATCCAATCGAAGGCCTGATCAAACCGCAACAACTGGTGCGTCGTACAGACTGTCAGCTGACTATATTGATAGGGCGCTGACTGCTCACCATACAGCAGACACTGACTGACCGCAGCAAACGCAGCCCGAATCCGGGGGGCCAGCTCCAAGCAAACGTCCACTCGTGGTGAGACCCACGCAATCCGCCAGCCCTGGGTCACCGCCCAGGCCAATGCCGGATAGACGATCTCGGTCTTTCCCGCGCCGGTCACAGCCCACAACAACTGATTTTGTCCCAGTTGTACGTGCTGGCGAATACTCTCGGCGGCCTGTTGCTGATCCGGACTCAGCTCCCCCGTCCAAGTCAGCGGCGACTCTGGCGGCGAGAAGCGATTTGGCTCCGGAATAGTGTATAATTTAGTCTGTGAGGTCACCCGCCCCAATTGCAGGCACTGGCGACAATACCACGCACCATTGGGCAACTGATCCGTGTCCGCTAACCACTGCTGGCACCGTTGACACTGGTAGTGTGCGCCAACTTGCTGAACAGCCGGCATTCCCATTCCTAACTGAGATGTTCCTGTTGCGGCTGATAAACGGCGACCAAAGTATTCTGATAAATCAATCATAGCGTTCCTCCCATCTGATGGTACAGGAACTAACTCCGTAAAAAGCGGCGAAATATTTTTCGAGAAAGGTGTTTTTTTATGGAAACTGACTATTTAACGATTCAAGCGACCGGTCAACATGATCTGGAAATCAAAAAATCCCGCTTTATTACCGACATTGCCCGGGTATCAACTGAAGACGAGGCCAAGGCCTTTCTCGCCACCGTCAGTGCGCGTGAACCCAAGGCCAATCATCATTGTTGGGCCTACGTCTTAGGCGAGCACGACGAGATTCAGCGAGAAAGCGACAACGGCGAGCCTTCAGGAACGGCCGGTGTTCCCATTTTGACGGTCTTGCAACGTAATCAGCTTCACAACGTGATTGCCGTCGTCACCCGTTACTTTGGTGGCATCAAGCTAGGCGCCGGTGGCCTGATTCGCGCCTACAGCAACGCCACATCAACGGCGATTGAAGCCGTTGGTGTGGTCAAACGTGTCCGTCAACGGGCCCTGACCCTGACGGTCGATTACGCCAACTATGATCGGCTGAGTCACTATTTAACCGAAGAAAAAATTACGACGCTAGACACCACCTACACGGACGCCGTAGCCGTCACGATTGCGGTAGACTTGGATAACGTCGACGCCACTCAGCAGGCCATTACAGACCTCCTCAGTAACCGGTTGACCGTAACCACCGGTGACATCGACTACCACGAAGTCCCCGCTGAGATCCACGCCAGCAGTCGCGAGTCAGACTGACTTTGTAAAATACGTCGGGTTTGTCTGCAACCTGAGATTCCGCCGCGACCGCAGCGAACCGCTTTTAAAAATTACGTTAATCCGAGCTGATGTTTAACGCGGTCACAAATTTGGCTCACGTCAGGACTAAACTAAATTGCGGCTAAAAAACTAGCTTAGCCGGAGGAAGCCAGGGATGGCGCCAGCCGTGACGACGGTGTTAGACCGGGCGCTTGATTTTTCCCGGCCTTATACCGTGGGACGTGTTTGGAAACTCGCACGAATTTCGCGAGGTTTCAAACCGAGCTGGAAGCCCGCTCTTCGGCTGCAAGCGGTCCCCACAGCGGCAGAATCCCTGGCAGCCGCAGGCGACTGATTTCATCCCAATCTAATGACATGAAAAAAGCAGCACACCAATTTAATGGCGTGCTGCTTTCGTTTAATCTGAATTTTTAGACGTTAACTGCTTCACGATACGCTTGATCCAATGCAATAACGGCTGGCGGTTCGACCCCACCAAGCCGATTGCCTCGACGAAGAGTTCCAAACCGATCAGAATGGCTATCGTCAAGAGAACCGAGCCCACAATCGTTGACAGCGGGTACAGCAATGAGATAAAAGAAAAAATCAGGGCAATACCGTAGATGACCAACACCGTTTGCCGGTGGGTCAATCCCAGTTGCATTAACCGATGGTGCAAATGGTGCTTATCGGCATGTGAGATCGGCTGCTTGTTTAAGATCCGCCGAATCATCGCGTACACGGTATCCGTGATGGGCACCCCCAAGATAATTACGGGGATAATCACGGAGATAAAGGTCACGTTCTTCAACCCATACAGTGAGAAACAAGCAATCATAAACCCAATGAATTGGGCCCCGGTATCCCCCAGATAAATCCGTGCTGGGAAGAAATTGTAAGGCAAGAACCCGACCATCGCAGCAACCAAAGCAAAGATCATGATGGCAACCCAAGTATTCGCTACGTTGAGGAAGAACAAGCCAATAATCCCGGTCGTCGTCAAAGCAATGATGGAAACCCCCGTTGCCAAGCCATCGAGCCCATCAATCAAGTTGATGGCGTTGACAATTGCCACGATCCACAGCAACGTGATGGGTAAGGCCAGCCAGCCAAAGTGCCAGACGCCAATAAACGGTAGCGTCAGGTAGCGCATTCGAACGCCCGCAATAAAGTAGACTTCCAGTGCAGCGGCTAATTGGAACATCACTTTCTGCCGTGGTTTTAATTCAAAAACATCATCAATCATACCACCCGCGATGATAATACATTCACCGCCGAACAGGCCCCACAACTGTTGCGTCGGCATTTGATCGCGCAAGAGAAACATGGTTGAAAAGGTAAACGCAATAAAGATTGCCAGGCCACCCAGTGTCGGCATTGGCACCTTGTTGACCCGTCGTTGATTCGGTTTATCCACCGCACCAATTTGAAACGCAAAGCGGCGTACAAACGGCGTTAGGACTGCGGAGATAATCATGGTAGCAAACAAGCTAACAATAATCTCAAATCTCATAAAGTGTCCTCTTTCTTTCCTACATATCTTTTGCTAATTATACAAATCTCGCAATTTAAACACAACCGCCATTTGCAGAATGTTCAGAAAAGTTAAGGTTTGCAGGAGTCCTCAACACTTTTCACAAGCACAACCATCCAAGACAGCACTTAGTTAGTTCAGCGAAAAACCAATGAAAACAAATGCCTACTGGATTCCGCTAATTATAAGTATATAAATATTCGGTAATCGCCGAAATGGCGGTGCTTACGCTTGTGTATTCGGAAGCTGCCCCATATAATGTGGTTAGTTCAAGAGCAATTAAGTTCTTATTGATATTTTTATAATTGGTGTCTAATTTCTTTGTGAAATTTCGGCAATTGTTGCTTGAATTTGGTGTTTCATTGAAAGGAGATTTTTCTATGGCTAGCCAAGATAAAGTTCCCCAAACGGAAACCACCGAAGAGAAGCCATCCCCTATTATTGTGCAGATGGCCATCTTCGCCGCAGTTTTGTTCGTCTCCAGTTTAATTTCACCTTTATTTCCGCCATCCTTCCCCGTACCAACACCGGTTATTGGCTTGATTATTCTCTACTTCCTACTAGCTTCACATATCGTCAAGCTACGAAACGTTGAAAAGTTTGGTGATTTCATGATCAGTCTGATTGCCTTTCTCTTCGTGCCATCCGGGATTCAACTGGCCGCCAGCCTCGACATTCTCAAGGCTCAGGGGATTCAAATTGTTAGCGTCGTCCTGATTGCAACGATTGTCATGCTGGTCGTTGTCGCCTACACCACAGCCGGTATGATTTGGATTCGTAAGCACGTCTTCCACCGCAGCGTTGACGTTAAATCCTAATAAAAGACCAACTATCTTCAGCACTTCGGTTCAATCTGTCAGTCCCCTCACGTTTAATTCTTCAAAAACATAAAGATTGAAAATTCCTAAGCCTATTTCAGCTTAGTCTGTGAATTCTGCCTGTCTTAAACCAACTCCGAATACAAGTTAATTCGCTGGCCAATAACTTACTCGGTACCTCATTTATCGATCTAATCAATGGTTAACAAACCTAGCCAGCGTTCTGGCAGCCACAGGCGAAAACTTTCAACCTTTAGCATAAAGCATAAAAGAGATGAGTGTCCATGATTATTCTTACAGCAGCACCGCACATGGCGGTCTGGGGCAAGTGGCTGGGCGATGCGCTTGGCACTAATGCAGCTGGCGCTCCTGCCGGCAATGCCGTCTTCGGGATTTTTCTGTCCCTGTTAGTTTATCTGATTGGTCAATGGCTCTTCAAAGTAGGCAAAGGCTTCTTCCTATTTCAACCCCTCTTTGTTGGGATGGTCCTCGGAATCTTTATCCTGTTTCTGATGGCCAAGGTCTTTGGGACCACTACCGCAGAATTCTACAAGTCAGCCTACAAACCGGGTGGAGACATTATCTTCTGGTTCCTGAATCCAGCAACGATTGCTTTTGCTATTCCACTGTATCGACGCAATGACATCGTTAAGCGTTTCTGGCTTGAAATCACCCTGTCCCTCATTATCGGCCTCGTGGTCTCGCTGTTCTTCATCTATGGTGCGGCCCGACTGCTAGGCTTGAACGATATCGGTATCGCCTCAATGCTACCTCAAGCGGCCACGACTGCGATTGCCATGCCAATTGCCGCGGCAACTGGTGGAAATGCAGCCATCACGGCCATGGCCTGTATCCTCAATGCCGTCATTATTTACGCACTGGGCGGTTGGCTGGTTAAGTTCTTCCGGCTCAACAACGATCCCATCGGTGCTGGCCTCGGTTTAGGAACCGCGGGCCACACTGTGGGTTCCGCCAAGGCTTTGCAACTGGGGTCCATTCAAGAGTCCATGGCGTCGATTGCCGTCGTCATTATTTCAATTGTGGTTGATATCGTCGTGCCACCTTTTGCCGCCTTTATGGGCTTAAAGTAACCCGATTTGAAAGAGCGTAGACCAATCTCTCACTCTTTTTTTGACCAAATTTCGTGATTTAGTAACGAATCCGATGGCTTGTGAAGAATAGTTATCTTGAAACCCTTTTTGAAACCTAGGCTGGCTACTTGCAGACATATGTTACTACACAAGCCGTGTCATACCGCAGATTGTCCTTGTGCATTCCGTTCAACTCCATATAATGATTACGAGCAATCGAGAACGGATTCACAGCTAGTTTCATCCTGCCTCTGCCAAGACCTTCTTTGTGAAATCTCTACAATCGTCGTATCACGCTTCATGCTTGAAAGGCAGTTTTATCTTGGCTGCGACTAACCACGCCATTGGAGACGGTCGAGGAACAGCTCACACCAATTCTGGGCCAGAAGAGTATCTTCGCTGTGATTCTATTCATAGCAAGTCTCATCTCACCCTGTTCCCAACGGCTCTGACCGTGCCTACGCCAGTAATTGACATCGTACTTCTCTATATCCTGCTGGCCACTCATATTCTAAAACGACGTAACGTTGAAAAATTCGCTGATTTTATAATCAGCCTGACTGCTTTTCTCTTCGTCCCTGACGGCGTCCAACTTGCCGCAAGCCTTGACATTCTAGGGGCCCAGGGACTCCAAATTACCGCGGTCGTGTTGATTGCCACCATCGTCAGGTTGGTGCTAGTCAGCTACACCGCCGTCGGGTTGATTTAGCATCGTCAGCACCTGCTCCACCGCGCAATAGCGGCCGAACAGGAGTCGACCCTTTAGTCCCTAAATTAAGAAGGTTATAAAATGATTATCTTAGCGGAAAACCCCAATTTAGCGTTGTGGGGCAAATGGCTCGGCGATGGTCTTGGCACCAACGCCGACGGCTCCACCGCTGGTAACGCCATCTTTGGTATCTTCTTGTCACTCGTCGTTTACTTAATCGGCCAATGGCTCTTCAAAATCAGCAAGGGCTTCTTCCTCTTCCAACCCCTATTTGTCGGGATGGTTTTAGGGATCTTCGTCCTCTTTCTTCTTGCCAAAACCTTTGGCACCACCACGGCCAACTTTTATCGGTCCGCCTACAAGCCTGGGGGAGACATCATCTTCTGGTTTCTGAATCCGGCAACGATTGCTTTTGCCGTCCCCCTCTATCGACGAAACGATATCGTCAAAAAGTATTGGCTCGAAATTATTTTGTCCCTGATCATTGGACTCAGCATCTCATTATTGGTGATTTACGAGGCCGCTAAGCTCATTGGTCTCGACAGGGTGGGAATTGCGTCAATGTTGCCTCAAGCTGCGACAACGGCCATTGCAATGCCCATCTCTAATGCCATCGGCGGTGTCGGTGCAGTCACCGCGACCGCCTGTATCCTGAACTCGGTCATCATCTACGCCCTGGGTGACTGGCTGGTCAAGTTCTTCCGGATCGACAAGGACCCAATTGGGGCTGGATTAGGGCTGGGGACCGCCGGACACACGGTCGGTTCGGCCAAGGCCGTTCAACTGGGTTCGATTCAAGGGTCCATGGCCTCGATTGCCGTCGTCATTATCTCAATCGTGGTTGACCTCTTGGTACCCCCATTTGCTTCCTTGGTTGGTTTACGATGAGTCAGCAACAAGCGTAACCCCCAACTCGCATCACTCTTCAAGAAAGATACGGTCCCCAATCGCCAATGATTGCGGGCCGTTTTTAATTTTCAAGTCAGTCACATCAAAAAGCCCCACAAAACCAAGTTGGCTTTGTGAGGCTAAGTCACTACTCTTTCAAGTGATAGTTATAAGTCGAAACAATGATATTTTCCCGTGAATTCAACGTCGTCCGTAAGCGCAACGCCGTTTGGTTATGCAGGATGTTCTGCCATGGATGTCGTGGCACGAACTGTGGCACTAAGACCGTCGTGGTGAAGTTCCGTTCAACCGCCCGTTTAGCGATCACGTCACAGAAACGCAACGTTGGCGTCGCAATGGATCGGTAGGACGAGTGAATATCCACGAAACGAATGTCTGGGAATTCTTCCTTGAACTCCTGAGCCGTCTTGTGTTCCTTCTCCGGATTCTCATCGAAGGACACATGCATCGCAATCACATAGTCCCCGATGGACCGGGCGTAGTTGATGGCACCAGCCGTCACCCGCGTAATGTTGCTGACCAGGACGATGACCGTTGCCCCGTCATACTCGTGCATATCCGCCTTCGTCTTTGCCGCTACCCGCAGTTGCCGAGCAACCCGCTTGTAATGCTGATGGATTCGGTTAAACAGCAAGAGTAACAGTGGCATGATGATCAGGTATGGCCAAACGTTGGCAAAGCGGATGAACAACAGAATCAGAACCAACGCCAATGAAATCAGCGCACCGATAAGGTTGATCAACGCTTTCCCCTGCCAGAAACCCTCACGCGTTCGGAACCAGTGAATAATCATCCCGGATTGTGACAGAACAAATGGCACGAAAACCCCGATTGCATACAGTGGAATCAGGAGCGTGGTTTGCCCATGGAAGATGAAGATCAGGACAATGGCCCCGACCGCCAGGGAAATGATCCCGTTGGAGTAGCCCAACCGGTCCCCCCGGTCCAAGTACGCGTGTGGTAAGAACTTATCTTTGGCCAGATTATAAGCCAGAATTGGGAATGCCGAGAAACCGGTATTGGCCGCAACGGCTAAAATCATTGCCGTAGATAATTGCAGAATATAGTAGATAGCCCCGTGACCGAACACGCCGCTCGCAATCTGCGAGAGGACCGTTTGGCCGGCTTGTGGTCGAACCCCCATGTAGTAACTGAGGAACGTGATACCACCAAAGAAGATGGCCAGAATCGTTGCCATAATGGCCAACGTCGCCGCCGCGTTATGACTCTTGGGCTTTTTGAAGTTTGGTACTGCGTTACTGAGTGCTTCCACCCCAGTCAGGGAAGAAGACCCGGACGAGAATGCCCGTAAGAATAGCAACAACGTCATGCCGGAGACGGACCCACCTAATTGCGCCGAAGCGTGGTAGGTGATGTTCCCCGTCACGATGTTGTAGAAGCCGACACCGATCATGATGAAAATCATCAGGATGAAGAAATAAACTGGACCCGTCAAGAATGCTGCAGACTCGCGCATCCCCCGCAGGTTTAACAGCATGATCCCAATCACAATCAGGATTGAAATTAACACCGAGTATGGCGACAGTGCTGGAATCGCCGAGGTAATGGCCTCGGTCCCAGATGTCGTTGAAACGGCCACGGTCAGCATATAATCGACCAACAGTGATCCCCCGGCAACTAACCCCGCCGACTGCCCCCAGTTTGTGCTGGCAACCACGTAGGCGCCACCACCGGATGGATAGGCATGAATGATCTGTTGGTAAGAAAGCGTGATCGCAAACAACAGAATTAAGACCAGCGCAGCAACCCACAATTGATACATCAGGGCGGCTGCGGATAAGGTGATTAAGACTGTGGTAATTTGCTCAGTACCATAAGCCACGGAGGATAACGCGTCAGATGACAGTAAGGCTAATGCCTTAAACTTGGTCAACGCTTGACCGCCTTCATCCATGGTCTTTAGGGGTTTACCAATTAAAACCCGCTTTAAATAACGCCACATGACTACTTACTCCTTATCTCCATAAATAATGAAAACGGGCCTACACCCGTCTTTTAAAGTCTCTATAATTGTTACGATTTCAAACGCAAACGTAATTCTACTACAACTAGCTCCACAATACCACTCTTGTTCAGCTTAGCAACTAAGAAAACTGCCAACGGTGTGGTCACATCAATTGACCGCCCATTCAGCATTGCCGATCAGCGGCAAAAGAAAACGCTTTACAGATTATTCTCTCCCCCGCGAAAATTCACCAACTTTAGTAGTGTCAACCATGTCTGACCACCCCATTCAAGACTCGCTAAATCTACGGCTATTTCCGCAAACGATACGAATAATTTAAGCCACCGTACAAACCAGCCTAAGATTTGGCTGCATTTGCACCACACATTTAGCCTCTATATCCAAACCTATTGTCAACTTGCAACCGCCGTTACGCACGAACTACGGCCCTCCCAGCATCATTGCAAGAGCAGCTATTCCCCGCAGAACGGCTTGATCTCATAACTTCCGCTTACCATCAATGGGAATTATTAAAGTACACGAATCAGTCTATAAGCATTTTATAGTATACTGAAGCGTAAGGGGGGAATTTGACGATGACAACGACAATCAATGGCGTCACCTTTTTTCAAGACAATCTAGTGGCAACCCGCTCACATAAGAATCAACTCTTACCCTACACAAGAGAGCTCGATCAGCTCCTAACGCAGCGAAATATCTACACTCAGCCACGTAGAGTCGCGCAGTCCCGGATTCCTTTTGGTCAAGTCGTTTGTGTGCCAACGGGGATTCAGGCCGAAGCCTACAGTATCTTTCTGACGGGACGACACTTCTTCAGTATGGGCGCCTTCAGCTCCGCTAACAGCGTCCTACCAGTAAACACCATTATTGGCCGCTACTCTTCAATTGCACATAACGTGAACCGGATGCAAGGGAGTCATCCGACCACGCGATTCACGACATCAATGCTAACGTACAGTCGTTCAGTAGATGCCTTCAACGACTACTTGGCAGATACCGCTAACACCTTCGAGCGCGTACCCAACCCCATTCCCAACGCCGGACCGATTGTCATCGGTAACGACGTCTGGATTGGCCAGGACGTGCGCTTCGCCCCCACTGGCATCACGGTGGGCGATGGTGCCGTGATTGCTGGTGGCGCCGTTGTCACTAAAGACGTTCCCCCCTATGCGGTGGTGGGCGGTGTTCCCGCGCGGATTCTCAAGTTTCGTTTTTCCAGTTACATCATTGAACAATTAATGAATTTGAAATGGTGGCAGTATGGCTTCGGTGATTTCCACGGTGTGGCACCCGACGATGATATCGAAGTCTTTATCGACAAAGTTGGCAATCTCGTAGCAGCTGGCGACCTTCAGCCCTTCACACCCCCGGTAACGACCTTTGCCGATTTTACCACCGCTAGCGAACTGACCACTTAACAGAGTGGGACAAAAGGCGGTTAGCTGGCGAGCATTAAGGCTGCTAACCGAATAATCCCGAACTTGGATTGTTTGGTTAGCAGTTTTAAGCGGAACCAGCTGCCTTTTGGCGCACGTTTCGGCCATGTAAGATTAGATAGCAAAAGAGCCTGGGACTTTATCCCAGGCTCTCTTTCTTTCACACTAGCAAGCTAGTGATTCAATTTTTACATCATGCCGCCCATACCTGGGTTAGCAGGAGCTGCTGGTGCTGGGTTGTCTTCTGGCTTGTCAGCCACAACGGCTTCAGTCGTTAACAACAGAGCAGAAACGGATGCAGCGTTTTGAAGTGCAGAACGGGTAACCTTGGTTGGGTCGGTGATACCAGCCTTAACCATGTCTTCGTAGTTGTTGTCGGCGGCGTTGTAACCAATGCCTTCCTTTTCACCCTTCAGGTGTTCAACAACAACGGAGCCTTCGACACCGGCGTTTTCAGCGATTTGACGAACTGGTTCTTCCAAAGCGCGGAGAACGATGTTAACACCCGTCAATTCGTCGCCTTCAGCTTCAACCTTGGCAACGTCCTTGATGACGTTGATCAAAGCAGTCCCACCACCAGCAACGAAGCCTTCTTCAACAGCGGCACGCGTTGCGTTCAAGGCATCTTCAATGCGGTATTTACGTTCCTTTAATTCAGTTTCAGTTGCGGCACCGACACGAACAACGGCAACCCCGCCGGCTAACTTAGCCAGACGTTCCTTCAACTTGTCACGGTCGAAGTCAGAAGTCGTTTCTTCGATTTGGCCCTTGATTTCAGCAACCCGGGCAGCGATTTGATCCTTGGCACCAGCACCTTCAACGACCGTGGTGTTGTCCTTGGTAACGTTGACCTTTTGTGCTTGACCCAATTGATCAATCGTCGTGTCCTTCAAGTTAAGACCTAAGTCATCGGTGATGACAGTCCCACCAGTCAGAACGGCGATATCTTGCAAGGTAGCTTTACGACGGTCACCAAAGCCAGGAGCCTTGACAGCAACGACGTTAAAGGTCCCACGCATCTTGTTCAAAACCAAGGTAGGTAAGGCTTCACCGGTAATGTCATCGGCAATGATCAAGAGTGAACGGCTTTGTTCAACAACGGATTGCAGTAATGGCAAAATGTCTTGAATGTTAGCGATCTTCTTGTCAGTGATCAAGATGTAAGGGTTGTCCAAATTAGCTTCCATCTTGTCGTTGTCGGTAACCATGTATTGTGACATGTAGCCACGGTCGAATTGCATTCCTTCGACAACGTCCAAGCTGGTATCAACACCACGGGATTCTTCAATGGTGATAACCCCATCGTTACCAACCTTTTCCATGGCATCGGCAATCAACTTACCAGTGTCTTGGCTAGCAGATGAAATCGATGCGATTTGGGCGATATCTTCCTTAGTCTTAACGTCATGGGACATCTTGTGTAACCCATCAACGGCAGCCTTCGTAGCCTTTTCAATCCCGCGACGGATACCAACAGGGTTAGCACCGGCAGTCACGTTCTTCATACCTTCGTTAACGATAGCTTGCGTCAAAACGGTGGCAGTGGTCGTCCCATCACCAGCGATGTCGTTGGTCTTGGAAGCAACTTCGGAAACCAACTTAGCACCCATGTTTTCGAAGTGATCTTCGAGTTCGATGGACTTAGCAATCGTCACACCATCATTGGTGATGGTTGGGTTGCCGTAGCTTTGTTCCAAAACAACGTTACGACCCTTAGGTCCAAGGGTTGTCTTAACCGTATCAGCTAACTTATCAACACCGGCAAGCATCTTGCTCCGGGCGTCTTCAGAAAATTTTAATTCTTTAGCCATTTTAAAAATTCACCTCATACTAAAATTTTTGAATTATCTTGGATAGTCTTCTTTAAGTGGAAACGGGATTAGTCGACGATTGCGACTAAGTCCTTTTCGTGTAAAACAAGGTAAGTCGTGTCTTGGTACTTAACTTCGGTACCGGAATACTTGTCGAACAACACCTTGTCGCCAACCTTAACAGCTGGGGCTACCTTTTCGCCATTGTCTAACACACGGCCATCACCGACAGCTACAACGTTTGCCGTTTGTGGCTTTTCTTGAGCATTACTTGCGAGCACAATGCCGCCAACCGTGGTTTCTTCTTCTTCTGGTTGATCCAAAATGACGCGGTCTCCTAATGGTTTTAACACTTGAATCCCTCCAATGAACTTACTTATTAGCACTGTTAGCACTTGACTAACATAAGTGCTAATCAACAATATCTAATATATGGTTTTTCCCTCTAAAAATCAAGGAATTTGACAAACAAATTCACCGATTCCGTCCCCCTACCATGCGCTATCCGGTGTGGCTGAGAGGCTTAGCGAATTTTAGATTTTCCAGATGGCAATTCATTTGGTCTAGACACTTTGTTCTTAAAATGTAAAACCATCCTAATTCTGTCTGAAATTAAATATTGATTTTGTCCAACTTTAATAGCATGTTCCGAATTCATAAAACCTCAGTCGACTTATGACCTATGGCAGTACCCCACTCAACTGGGGACTGCGATTGTTCTAAATTTACCTAAGTCGGAGGCTGCCAGGGATGGAGCCAACCGTGACGACGGCGTTAGGCCGGGTGCTCGCTTTCTCCCGGTCTTACGGCGTGGGACGTGTTTGGAAACTCGTGTGAACTTCGCGAGGTTTCGAACCGAGCCGGAAGCCCGTCCTTTGGCTGCAGGCGGTCCCCACAGTGGCGGAATCCCTGGCAGCCGCAGACGACAATATAGAAACAATAAAAAAATCGCAATCCCCAAATGGGGACTGCGATTCAACCATTAGCTTAAATTATTGTAGTGTTCCAAGAAGTAGATCAATGTTTGGAGCTCATTGGTCAAGTCCACGTTTTGAACGCGAACGCCCTTTGGCACGGTAATCCGCAGTGGTGTGAAGTTCAAGATACCTTTGACACCGCCAGACACGGCTTCATCGGTTACTTCTTGCGCCACCTGGGATGGGACGGTCAAGATGGCCACTTCAATCTGTTGTTCCTCCAACTGCGTCCGCAGATCCGTCATCGGATAGATGGGCACCCCACTTTGAATCGTGTTGGCAATCTCTTGCTTCACGTCAAAGGCGGCACTGATTCGCACGTTGCTGTCCTGATGGAAATTAAAGTTCAACAGGGCGTGACCCAAGTTACCAACCCCAATTAGAGCAACGCTAGTTAAGCGGTCCTGATTCAAAATCTTCTTAAAGAACTTAATCAAACTTTCAACGTCATACCCATAGCCCCGTTTACCGAGGGCCCCAAAGTATGAGAAGTCCCGACGAATTGTAGCGGAATCGACCTTAACGGCTTCGGACAATTCAGTCGAAGACACCCGGGTTTTGTCGGCGTCGAGTAAAATGTTAAGGTAACGGTAGTAGATGGGCAAGCGCTTGGCGGTCGCCCGGGGAATTTTTTGTTCTGTCAAAAACGAGACCTCCTAATCAAAGAAACTGGCTATCGTTCACAAGCGATAGCCTCATATTTAAATAATTGTCTGGATTGTGAAATCAACTTTCTTATAGATTATAGCATAACCGTTCATCTTGTGAAAGAATTTGCAAGTTTTTTTCACTATTTAAGCCACAATTTCGGTCTCCCTCGAGAATATGCTAAAATAGTGGGTATCAGTGTCCGCTATCTCCCCTGGTCATTAAGGCTACTTTTCCTCTGCCTATGGGAAACAGCGACGACTTGCCGCGACTTATTAGCGTTATTTAACGTCGTACCGGCCATCAATTTTCAACATCACTTTAATTCTAAAAACGAACACAAAACCACTAAAGGAGGTTGACTCACCGTGATTCTTTTACAAGTCCAACAAGTTACCCGGCGCTTCGGTGCCGCCGTCCTATTCGAAAACGTCAGTATGGATGTTCCCGAGCACGGGCGCGTGGCCCTCGTCGGCCGTAACGGTGCGGGGAAATCAACCCTATTAAAAATGATTGCTGGCGAAACCACCCCAGATGTCGGTCAAATTACAACCAAACGTGGCCTGACCCTGGGATACCAAGCTCAGAACGCTGGCCTCGCGTCAACCAAGACCGTCTGGAACGAAATGCTCAGTGTCTTTGCTAAACTCATTGCCATGGAAAACCGGATGCATGAGTTGGAACAGCAAATGAGCGACCCGACCGTGACCGCTGACCAAGAACAATTTGCACAGGTTTCGGCGAGTTACGATCAGCTTCAACAAGATTTCAGCGACCAAAATGGTTACGGCTACCAGGCCGAAATTCGCGGTGTGCTCCACGGATTTGAATTTGACGAAAGCTACTATGATAAGCCAATTAATGAACTTTCTGGTGGACAGCGAACGCAGTTGGCCCTGGCCAAATTGCTGTTAGAACGTCCCGACCTCTTAATCTTGGACGAACCCACCAACCACTTGGACGTTGAGACGTTGACCTGGTTGGAAGGTTACCTGCAAGGTTATCCCGGCGCCATTCTCGTCGTCTCCCATGACCGGTACTTCCTCGATCACGTGGTCAACGACGTCTACGACATGGCTCACGGTGGCCTCGACCACTACCCCGGTAATTACTCACACTACATTGCCGCCAAGGCGGAACGGTTGCGTTTAGCCTGGAAAGAATACGACAAGCAACAGGCCGAGATCGGTAAGCTGGAAGACTTCGTCAACAAAAACATCGTCCGGGCATCCACGACCAAACGGGCCCAGGCCCGCCGCAAACAATTGGAAAAGATGGACAAGATGGACCGACCAGAAGGTGACGAAAAGGCCGCTCGGTTCAGCTTCCATCCGAAACGCCAGAGTGGTAACGTCGTGCTAGACGTCGTCAACGGTGCTGTTGGGTACAATGGCCAGATTCTTGCGGCTCCCGTTACCCTAGACATCAAGAAACATCAGGCCGTCGCCATCGTTGGCCCCAACGGCATTGGTAAATCCACTCTGCTCAAGACGATTCTCGGTCGAATTCCAGCTATTCAGGGACAGATCATCTTCGGTACCGGTGTGGACACCGGCTACTACGATCAGGATCAGGCTACGTTGCATGACAAGAAGTCCGTGCTCCACGAGCTCTGGGACGACCATCCCACAACCCCCGAGGGCGATATCCGCTCCATTCTCGGTAGTTTTCTCTTCACCGGTAGCGATGTCGACAAGAGCGTTCACAGCCTGAGTGGTGGTGAGCGCGCACGTCTGCTACTGACGAAATTAGCTCTGCAACACGATAATTTTCTCATGCTTGACGAACCCACCAACCATTTGGATATCGACAGTCGCGAGGTCTTGGAGACCGCGTTAAATGAATTCGACGGAACTATTCTATTCGTTTCCCATGACCGGTATTTCATCAACCAAGTGGCGACTCAAGTCGTCGAGCTAAGCCCCGAAGGCACCACGCGCTATCTTGGAAATTATGATTACTATGTCTCTAAGAAAGCCGAGCAGGACGCGTATGCTGCTAAGGAAGCTGCCGAAGCTGAGGCAGCCCACCCTACGATCGATGTTCCCAAGCAGACGCAAGTTGACTACCAGGCACAAAAGGACCAGGCGAAAGCGAAACGTAAGCTGAGTCGTCAGGTCACCGCCCTGGAAGATCAAATGGGAGACTTGGAAAAGCAAAAGACCGCCGTTGAAACCGAAATGAGCAAGGAAGAAAACTTCAACGACGCTGGCAAGCTCGCCGACCTTCAGGAACAACTCACAGCCGTGACCACGCAACTCAGCGAGACTGAGGATGAATGGACGGAGAAGAGTCTGGAATTGGAAGAGTTTGACGATTAACCACCATAAATAAAGACGCGCCACAACAACTCACTTAATCGTGAATTGTTGTGGCGCGTTTTTGATTAGCTTTAAAAATTCTCGAATTAGACTTTTTCAGTAAAGCCCGCGTAGTCGAGTTCTAAGAACCGAGCCACTCGGTCGAAGCCCTCTTCTAATTGATTCTGGTCGAACGGTCCCCAGCTCTCGACTGCGAACGCAATCTGGCGCTGACTGATCTGTGTCGTCCATTTTCCCACCACAACCCCGTTCGCGATAATCGGTGCGCGGAGAATACCGTTCTTCGACCACAATTGTTGCCGGATCGGCTCTGGCACCAGCCAGGATTTATCCCGGTAACCCGTCATGGGTGAACTGAAACCGGCCGCGACCACGGTTAAGTGGGCCAATTGATCCGTAATCGCGGTGAGTTGGCCGGAAGAAATTGGGGCAATCGTCCAGAACTTTTCCTGTCCGACTGTCACTGGCGTCAATTCCGGTAGAACCGTTTGCCAAGCTGGCTTTACCTGACTGACCTTAATGCCGGACCATTTTACGAAATCAGCCATCGTTGCCGGTCCAAAACCTTGCAGGTACCGGCGAATCAATTCCGTCGTCGCCACCTGCTGATTCAGTAGCGTAGGTGTTGCTGGCGCCAGAAGCAGCCAGTCTTGACCGCTCGTGGTTGGTGCCATTTGCAGTTTACCCTGCGCCGTCAACACTTGCAAAACGGCGTAATCAAAGTTATGGGGCCGCTCAGCATACCAAGTAAAAGCTGCTTGCAAATGTGCGGTATATGCCGCCCGCGTCAAGCGCCCCGCCTGTTGCAAGAGCTGGTCAATTGCAGTGACGGCCGCACGTACATGCTCTTCGACACCCAAGAAATAAGCCTTGGGAAGTCGTTCATTCTGACGGGCCGACACGACCAACCGTAAGTCATCAGACGTCATTAAATGAATCGTCCACCGCTGGGCCCACGACCGGACGATACCTTGCTCCTGATAAAACTTCAAGAGTTGCGGCCGGGTAATCCCCGTTTGCAACGCCACGTTGAGCTCTGCTGCGCGCTGGTTTTGTGCCTGAATCCCAACAATATTAAAAAAGGACGCCGCCAATTCAGCGCTCGTCGTTAACAATCCCTGCTGATACAGGCGATAGGCCAACAATTCGGCTTGATTCATGGGACGTCCTCCTCTATTTATCATTATTATTTAACGGAATCTGCTGCCCAGTCGAATTCCAGACTAGGATCGGCGTTCAACGTTGCATCGGCAAAAACACCGTGTTGGTACGCCACGTAGGCAAAGGCCCCGATCATGGCGGCGTTATCGCCACACAACTTCAGTGGTGCTTTCACCAAGTGCGTCGTTGGGTTGCTCTGTAGATCGCGTTCTAAGCGTTCACGCAGGCCTTGGTTGGCGGCAACCCCACCGGCTAAGATCAGCTGATGGACGGGATAGTCGGCCAACGCGTGCTTGGTTTTTTCGGCCAACACGTCCACAACGGCTTGCTGGAAACTGGCAGAGAGATCCTGCTTGCTCAGCGTTTCGCCGATCTGGTCGGCATGGTGCGTCGTGTTGATGAAGGCACTCTTCAACCCACTGAAGCTAAAGTCAAAGTTGTCGTCTTTTTCCATGGCCCGTGGGAATTTAAACGTATCTTTCCCCTGATGCGCCCACTCGTCAACGGTCTTCCCGGCTGGGTAGTTAACGCCCATGACCCGGCCGACCTTGTCGTAGGCCTCACCGGCAGCGTCATCACGCGTCTCACCAATGATTTCAAATTGATTTTCGGCAGGCATGTAGACCAACTCGGTGTGACCACCGGAAACCAGCAAAGCTAGCGCTGGAAATTCGATGGGTTCCACGTAACGGGCCGCGTAGATGTGCCCCGCCATGTGGTTGACCGGAATCAGCGGCAAGTTGTGTGCAAAAGCCACCGTCTTGGCAGCCGTCACGCCAATCAACAGTGCACCGACTAATCCGGGACCGTACGTGACCGCAACGGCGTCCAAGTCCTCGTAACCTACTTTGGCCTCGTCCAAAGCGTCCTTGATGCACAGCGTCACTTCTTCAATGTGATGCCGACTGGCAACTTCGGGGACGACCCCGCCAAACCGTTGGTGACTCTTGATCTGGGTCGCCACGATGTTGGACAAGATTTTATGACCATCCTCGATAACCGCCACACTGGTCTCGTCACAACTCGATTCAAATGCTAAAATCAAATTTCGCTTTTCCGTTGGACTCACTCCTCTTCCTTCTCTTCGCACTGGGTTAAGATGGTGCTTGCGCCGCCTCCGGGATGGTGAAAATGGACCGGAACGCTGAGGGCGGACGTTGGAAGCCAAAGTACGGTCTTCCAACTTGTCTTTGAGCCGCTAAAAACCACGTCTCAAAGCCACCAGTTCTCTAAGCGGTGAATACCGCTTAGAGAACTCCCACAGCTGGGACCATTTTCACCATCCCTGCGGCTCACACTAGTTTAACCCTATGTTCTGTCGTCATTCTCCACTAGCGCCACCATTTTTCAACGGCTGACATCCGCTTAATCCACACTACCAAACCATAACTGTTTCTCACTTACCTACTATCTCTATTTTTAACTATCCAGTTCAACCACTAGCCAACATGGACCTCACCAAAACAAAAATAACCTGTTAGTTATCTTAACTTTGGTCGGTTCCACATTCCCGATTGGTCGTTCACTTAACGAATTCGGCTTCAATTCCGGGATTAACTATACCACGAAACAGTGAAAGTTCCTAAATGTTGCCAACCCCCACCGCACACAAAAAGCGGGTGGCCCGATGCCTAGCCCGCCTTGGTGTTGCGTTGTTAATTCTGTTCACGCGTTTGCGGTTCCGCGTTCTTATCCTGCGTATCGTCAGCGTCTGTCGTGGCTTCGTCCTCATTTTCATTGAGGTACAACACCATGTCAGCAGCATCTTCGTGGTCACCAAAGTAGTAGCCGCGTTTGATCCCGGTCTGTTCAAATTGCAGATCGCGGTACAGCCGTTGGGCACTCTTATTGGATACCCGGACTTCCAAGCTGACCGTCTTATAGTTCAGCTTGTGCGCCTTCTTGATCATGATGCCCAGCAGGAAACGACCGAGGCCCTTGCCTTGATACTCTGGCAAAACAGCGATATTCGTGATGTGGGCATCCCGATTGCGTTCATCAAAGGTACTTCCAATGAACGCCAGCAGCTTGTCATTCTTACGAATAACCAGGTACAACCGATCCTTATCCCGTCGGAGTTCGTTGGCGAAGGCCGTCGAGTCCCATGGGGCTTGACCTGCGTACACGGCCCGCTCGATTTCAATCATTTCTGGAATGTCGGTAAACAGGGCCTTGGCCACGAAATACGTGACGTCGTGAATTTCGACCCGATGATTTTTAACGTCCATGGTCTCCTCGCGTACGACTTCCCGCCGACTGCCAAATACATTTTTATACCAATTTTTAAATTTTTTCAACATACGATTCGGTATCCTCTTCTGGGTTCTTAGCACGCCATTCGGCTTCGGCTTGCGTCAAACGTAGGTAGTTCGGCACGAACCGATCAACATCACTCACGGGGGTCAACTTCTGCCCCAGCAGGCCAATCGTCGCCACTTGTGGCAAGTTCAACCACGGGCTGATGGCCGGCGTGGCAGCGGAAATCGTGGTGGCAATCAAGTCACTAAAGTTGGCGGCATCACCTAGGAACCATACGGGCTCACCGTACTTGTTGACTGCGGCCAGAAAGTCCGCAACGTCGGTATGCGTATCCGCAATCACTGCGGTTGGCACCCCATTCTTGATCCGGTACAACCCGGCAAAGGCATTTTGATTCCGCGCGTCGAAGATTGGGGCAACCAAGGCGCCTTCAACCGGCACATTGGCGGCCAGGGTCGCCAAGCTTGAGACGGCAACCATGTCGATATTCAACGTTGCGGCCAAGGTCTTAGCGGTCGTCACGGCGATTCGAATGCCCGTGTAAGAGCCAGGTCCCGCCGCAACCACGACGCGATCCAGATCGGTCGGCTTCAATTCTGCCATTGCCAAGAGCCGTTCAATCTCTGGCAACAGGTATTCCGCGTGTTTTTGATGAACCGTGACTGTAATGGCGGCCAGCACTGTGGCATCATCCAGGACAGCAACGCTGAGCGGACGGTTCGATGTATCAATTGCTAAAATCTTCATTTTGCTTGGGTTCCCCTTCATGTGTATGGTGACCACAGCCAATAGCGAAAATGGGAAAAGCGGCGGCTGGTGTTCCCGGCCCGCCGCTTCCCAATGACCGGTTACTTACTTTTTCTCGTGTACTATTCATATCAGTGTCTTATATTACCACAAAGACTGGCGCGGAACATCTTCTCTGCCTGTCTTTATCAAAATTAATCATTTTATCCCGAAAAGCTGACAGATTCATCCCAAACTTCAAGGGGCATCACCGTAATTCACTAGCTTTTTAACGCCGTGGTTGCCAATCAATGGTAGCTAAGACGGCGGTTGTCGCGCCAATTTTTACCGTGTGCTGCGTCGTCGCCGCATTGCTATGCGCAACCTCACTAGTCACTTGATGCCCATATTTCACTTCATTTTCGAAGCGAATCCGGACATCAACAGCCTGGTGCTGCCGCAGCCACTCGGCTGGCAGGGTATCCAACATCCAATCAAAGTAGTGCGCGTTATTCACGTGACCATTCTCATCGATGTCGAAGTACCGCACCGTATAGGGCTTAGCAACACTGGTGGCCGTTTCATCAACCTTTTCCGGCCGCAGTAACCGGGGCAACCGTTTGACCGGTTCGGTTCCGTATGGCACCATGATGGCCGCCGGAATCGTGGCAATCTTCCGGGTCGCGTAGCTCATGGTGACCCAGATGCCCTCGCCGTAAGCTAACTGCTTACCCTCAGTATCGAGCAACCAGTATTCCCGATAGGCAAAGTATTTATTGAAGGCCGTCGCCCGCGTCTTGAGGGTCACCTGATCCCCAATCTCAGGAAACCTATCGACTTGTAAGTGGTACTGCGTCACGACCCAACCAACACCTAAACTATGAATATAGTCCGTGGTTAATTTCAACGCGGCGTTCTGATCCTCGGAGACCAGGACGAACAGGTTGATCAGCATGGCAAGGGTCAAGTGGCCGGTGTCATCCGTTTCATAGTAGACGACCCGGTGCGGTTCACTGAATTCATTTTGGGCCACGCAGGTCACTCCTCATCTAAATGGTGGTAAGTTCGGTAAACATCTTGTTTCTTCAGGCCGCGGAGGTTCGCAACCTCTTTAATGGCCGCATTGGGCTTGTCACCGGCCGCAATCAAACGGTCGACCTGCGTCTCAATGGGTTCGCTGAGGTCAACGGCAGTGGTCGCCGTCGTCGTTGGGTGATCATTGCCCCCAACCAACACGACGAACTCGCCCCGAACCGTATCCGTGGCGGCCCATTCAGCCAGGTCGCTCAGGCTACCACGCAAGAATTCTTCGTAGCGCTTGGTGAGTTCCCGACACAGAACGGCGGGCCGGTCTTCGCCCATCCCCGCAGCCAGATTTGCCAGTGTCTTCCTCAGACGGTGTGGCGCCTCGTAAAAGATCAACGTTTCGGGCCGTTGCGCCAACTCATCGATTTCGGCACGCTGATCCTTGGGTTTGCGATCTAAGAAGCCGTAGAAATAAAACGGTTGTGGCGCTAGTCCTGAGGCAATCAACGCCGTCAGACCTGCATTGGCACCGGGTAACGGCACGACTGGAATGTGGGCTTCGATACAGGCATTGACCAGTTCGTGACCAGGGTCCGAAATGGAGGGCATCCCCGCGTCACTGACCTGCGCGATCTGCATGCCCTGCTGCAACTTTGCGATCAATTGGGGAATGCGTTCCTGCGTGTTGTGTTCGTGAAAACTGATTTGTTTGGTTTCAATTTCAAAGTGATTTAAGAGTTTCTGGGTGTTACGGGTATCTTCGGCGGCAATCAGATCGGCCGCCTTTAACGTCTTGACGGCACGAAAGGTCATGTCATCGAGATTGCCAATGGGTGTCGGCACCAGATATAAGTGACCGCTGTCTGCGGCTTGAAAACTACGTTGACGTTCCATGTGTGGTGCGGACCTCCTATTGATCACGATAGATAACTTCTAGACAAAAGGCACATTCCTCGTCCTGCTTGCGCCGCGTGCCATAGAACTCGCGGCAGACGTGAAAGCCTTCTTCATACAATTTTTCCAAGATCTGCCGCGACTTGGACAAGCCCTGCGGCGTCTCGGGGGCTTCTGGTAAGTCACGTTGAAGCTCCCGCAGAAGGTCCCGTAAGTGTTGGTTTTCGATTTCCAATTCGGCGTTCTGCTCGAACACCTGGGTCATCTCCGCCTGTAAGTCAGTGAATTGGGCGAGCACTTCTTGTATTTGGCCCTCGAGCTGCTTAAATTGATCGTATACTTCTTGTTTTTCCAAGTTGCCACCCCTCCAATGCTGACTGTTTAGCGCGGAATCTGCGCTAGGATCTGTAACGTTAAGGCTTCTAAGATGCCCTGAAAATTCATATTGCCGGCAAGCTGACTCCGGGTCTCCAGTGTCAGTGTCATAATGTTAACGAGCCGATCGATGCTGAGATGCTGGGCCATTTGCCGACTGACCTGTGCGACTTGTGGAAAGGCCAACTGGTCATCGGAGACGCTGGCGTTCTGCTGGCGTAAGACATCGTGCCAGACTTGCACAACCATATCCAGGATAGTGCCCTGCAGGTCGCGATTGCTCCCCAAGGGCACCAGCTCGGTCTGTACCCGGACAAAGGCGCGTTCATCGCCAGCACAGGCCGCACTGAACCACTGACCCACGCTCAGCTGAGCGGTCTTCAACCAGTCTTCAGCGGTTAACGCCTTAGCTGCCTGCACACTCTCCGTCAGGGTCGCCAGCAGGTAACGTTGGCTAGGTACGATGCCCGCAGCCGCTAGTGAATCGGCTAACGCGCCGGGCGCCACTCGCAAGAAGTCCACGACCTGCGTCCGCGACAGAATCGTGGGTAAGATCAGATTCTTATTCGCTGTCAGCAGCAGGGCCACGGTATTGCCCACCGGTTCCTCAATAAACTTCAGGAGGCTGTTAGCTGCCCCCGTCGTCATGCGATCGACCTGATCGACAATGAAGATTTTCTGATTGCCTTCAACGGCGCTCTTGGTAAATTCTGATTTGAGGTAACGGACCTGATCCACCTTGATTCGCTGACCGTCCGGCACCACTGAGACGACGTCGGGATGATCCCCGGCCTGAATCCGTTGGCACTCTGGGCAATGGCCACAGGGCAACCCGTTCTCGTCCACGTTGGGACAAAAGAGCCGCATGGCAATGACCGTCGCCAGCTGTTGCCGGCCGGTCCCGTCTGCCCCATTAAATAGGTAAGCGTGGGCCAACCGGTTATCGGTGATTAAATTCATAAAATGACTCAGCAACTGCGGCTGTAACCGTTGCGCCGTTGCCACGAGAGATTCTTCGGTCATGGGTGCCCCCTAAAATTGATGGAACTGGTCGACGGGCATCACAAAGACCGTGGCGCCCCCCACCTGAACTTCCACCGGATACGAGGACGTATTGTCTAACTGTGCATCCAGGTTAACGGGTGGCGTCATAAACTGCTGACGCGTGTGACTGGCCGCCTTGATCATTTCCAAGACTTCATCGACCCGGTCCTCTTCCACACCAATCATAAACGTGGTATTCCCAGACTTCAAGAAGCCCCCAGTGGTCGATAGCCGCGTTGCGCGAATGTTCTTATCGATAAATTCATTGCTGAGGCGATTTGCGTCTTTGTCCTGGACGATAGCGATTAATAATTTCATTGCTGTTCCTCCCTCAAATGCCGGTTTAGAAATAACGTGCTGCCGTTTGTTTGATCAATGCCAAGGCTTCCGCAACCACCTGATCGGGTGACTGGGTTGCATCGATTAATTTAATGCGTTCTGGATGAGCCTGTTGTAACCGTAAGTAAGCAGCTCGCACACGATCGTGAAAGGCTTCCTGCTCAACGTCTAGTCGATCGACTTGATCAGCCTGACGATGGATTTGAATCCGGCGCAGCCCCACTTCGGCGGGAACATCGAAATACACCGTCAAATCGGGCAATAACCCATCCGTGGCGAACGTATTCATCTGAGCCACGGCGTCCTCACCAATTTGGCGGCCCGCTCCCTGATAGGCAATGGAACTATCCACGTAGCGGTCACACAGAACCAACTGATCAGCGGCGAGCGCTGGTAGGATTGTCTGAGCAATGTGCTGTCGCCGAGCTGCGGCGTACAACAAGGCCTCCGTGCGATAGTCCATATCGGTATTCGCCCGATCCAAAATAATCGCCCGAATACTTTCTGAAATGGGATTGCCCCCCGGTTCACGCGTAATCGTTAACCGGTCCCCCAAAGTGGGCTGAATCTTAGCGGTAATAGCCGCGAGAGCGCTGGTCTTACCGGCGCCGTCGGGTCCTTCGAAGCTTATAAATGTTCCTGACAACATACTCGACCCCATTTTTGATTGAATACTTACATTGTACTTGAATTCAGAAATGATGTCTATTTGCATCGTTTGAATTTCACACTTTCATAATGGTTTATGCCAACTCAAGAATCACCCCGTAACACCCTGGTTATCCCTCTCAAACCATCCAACACCGATCGACAATAAAAAACTTCACCCTCACCCCAAGGGCAAGACTGAAGCTTCAACAGATGTTCCTTTTAAAGTGTTCCTAATTCGAATTACCTAGTCGCGGAAAATCGCCGCCGAAATGTGCTTGCCCTTCACTCGACGTAACCGAGCTTCCCGGTACAAGAACAGGTAGGTTTGCCGTGCCAAGGCGGTATTGGCCGTCATTTCGTTGTCGGCATCGGCAATGGCTTCTTCCGTTTGCTTCGCGTGGTCCCAACGATCCTTAGCGTCATCGATGGTCGCCAGTAGCTGTTCATCGTAGGCTGCCTTCAACCGGGGAAATTGGCGCTTCTTTCGTCCAAACATCAGTCGCCCTCCTACATCTCTGTCCGGCCTTCAACGGCCTTGAACAACGTCATTTCATCAGCGTATTCGATATCGCTCCCCACGGACAGGCCGTGAGCCAAACGCGTCACCTTAATGCCCGCCGGCTTGATCAGCCGTGACAGGTACATCGCCGTGGCTTCCCCCTCGGGAGTAGCGTTCGTGGCAATGATAACTTCCTTCATATCGGGATTCTTCTGCAAGCGGTTGATCAGACTGGTAATGTTCAAGTCCTCGGGCCCCTTGCCTTCGATTGGCGACATCACCCCGTGGAGGACGTGATACAAGCCGTGATATTCCTTCATTTTTTCCATGACCATGATATCCTTGGCCTGTTCGACCACCAAAACGTGGCTTTGATCCCGCGTCTTGTCGGCGCAGATGGCACAGGGATCACTCTCCGTGATGTTTCCACAGATCGAACAATAGTGCAGGTCCCGTTTAGCCGAGACCAGTGCCTTGGAAAACGCCGTGACATCGTCATCCGCCATATCAATGGTAAAGAATGCCAGCCGAGTCGCTGACTTTTGGCCGATGCCCGGTAGCTTCATATAGCTGTCGATCAACTGCGCAATGGGTTCTGGGTACTGCATGTCACAACGTCCTTTCTGCCTTACATACCAGGAATGTTCATCCCTTGGGTGTACTTGCCTAACGTTTGTTTCGTGGTCTCGTCAACCTTAGTCAGGGCATCGTTAACGGCTGCTAAGACCAGGTCGGCCAGCATGTCGGGGTCATCGGGATCGATGGCTTCTGGCTTGATTGCCAGGTCAGTCATCTTCCGGTCACCGGTAAACGTTGCCTGAACCATGTCGTCGGGTGACGTTCCGGTAAAGGATTGTGCATTCAAATTCGCTTGGTCCTCTTCCATCTTCTTTTGCATTTGACGCATTTGTTTCATCATGTTGCCCATATTTCCCATGTTCCGCATTGGTATCATCCTTTCAAAGTTTAATCTTGTTTAACATCCACAATGTCTTTGCCGAAGAGTTCTTCAGCTTTGGTCACGACCGGATTAGCCGCCGGCTTTTCCGGCTGTGCTTCTTCCTCGCCATTAGCCTGCAGTTCATCACGGTGTGCGGTCAGATAATTCTTCCGAATCACCGGCCACTCGTCCTTAGGGACAAAGACCACCGGTAGCGCTGACCCAATCATCCGGTCGAGCCCGTTCTCCAACGCATCGGTCAGCTCATGATCAGTCGTCGCCCGCTGATACAGGAACGAATAATCAAAAGCTACGATGACCCCGGAGTTGGCTGCTGCCACGGGCTGTGACACCTTCATGACTGCTCGCTGTGTCACGGTCAGGCTATTGAGCAAGTCGGGCCAGACCTCCTGAAGCTGATTGAGTTTCTCACGCGTCGCCGAACCCAGCACCGGATAGATCTTAGCCAGGTTGACTTCCTTGGTCGCCGGTGACTTGGCCACGCGTGGCTTCGCCTTGGCAGGTGCCGCAGCCGAGGCTGCAGGTGCCTGCTCGAGGTGTTTCACGGCCGACCGTAATTGATCGATCTCGTGCTGAAGCTCTGTCACGTCGGTACCACCCGCCGTTTGTGCGGGTGCCGGTGCCTCGGCATTTGGCGTGGCAGCTGGTGTCACGACGTTCGCTGGCGCTGCACCCTTTTGCCCGCCAATTTCAGCCAACTTAATGGTCAAAATTTCCAGGTAAACGTCGGGGTGCGTTGTGAAACGCATCTGTTGCTGAATGGCGTTGAGCTCGTTGATCATGGCGTACATGGTCTGTGCCGGCGTCTGTTTGGCCAGTGCCTGAAAGTCCTCGCTAACGCTCCCCATCTCGGCTTCCTCAACCATCTGTGGTGCCTGCTGATACAGCAACAGGTCCCGGGCATAGCTGATGATGTCCTCGGTAAACCGTTCGGCATCTTTACCAGCCTCTAAGACGGACTGTAAGCTCGCCAAGGCCGATTTGGTATCACCGGCCAGGACCTGTGAAATATAGGTCGCTAACAGCTCATGTGTGACGCTCCCGGTAACCAGTAGCGCATTGTCCAGTGTAATCTCATTGTCCCCGAATGACAGGGCTTGATCCAGGATACTCAGGGCATCCCGCATCCCGCCCTCGGCGGCCTTGGCAATCACCTTGATGGCCTGATCGTCGTAAGTGACATCCTTTTGCTTGAGGATGTAAATCATCCGTTCGTAACTATCATTAGCCGCGATGCGTTTGAAATCAAAGCGCTGTGTCCGTGAAATAATCGTGGCCGGAATCTTATGCGGTTCCGTCGTGGCCAGAATAAAGATCACGTTAGCCGGTGGTTCTTCCAACGTCTTCAGTAAGGCGTTGAAGGCCCCGGTCGACAGCATGTGGACTTCATCAATGATGTAGACCTTGTAGTCGGCCACGGTCGGCGCATACTTGACCTTGTCTCGAATATCTCGAATCTCTTCGACCCCGTTGTTGGAAGCCGCATCGATTTCGATAACGTCATTGAGCGTACCATTCGTGATGGCCTTGCACGTCTCACATTCATTGCAAGGTTCGCCGTCGACCTGATGGTGACAGTTGATTGCCTTGGCAAAAATCTTCGCGGCCGAGGTCTTCCCAGTGCCCCGCGGCCCGGCAAAGAGGTACGCGTGACTGATTTGATTCGTCGTAATGGCATTCTTCAGCGTACGCGTGATGACTTCTTGCCCAATCATGTCATCGAAACGCTGCGGGCGCCAGACCCGGTAGAGTGCTTGATAAGCCATGCAATCGGTTCCTTTCTTCAATAATTCTCAGATAAATTCGCTGTTCATAATTATAGCCTTTTTCCCTACCGTCTGTCACGGATTGTTGGGTTGGTTTTAGCGGAAATTAATGTTGATTTTTTAATCTAAGTGGCCCATTCCCCTAGCCATCCGGTTCTGCCAGATGAAATTTAAAGACAGAAAAGGAGCTGCGACAAACGTCACAGCTCCTGCTTAATTGCTCATAAACTTGAAGCACAAAGCGAAGCAAACTTAGTGCTGCTTCCTTCCGGACCTGACACAATTCGTAAGTCCGCCCTTGCTTCAAGGCCTTAACGGCAATAACTAGTGTATCATGATTCGCGAAGCCTGTCTAGCGGCTTGTCAAAATTGTCAGCGTTGCTCGGCTGAAACGCCACCGACCACCCGCTCCATGACAACCGACTAGTCCTGTGAATTCTGTGCCGCTGCTTTGGCCTTGCGGGCCTTTTTAGCCGCCTTCTGTCGCTTTCTGGCGGCCTTGAAGAATGCTACCATGCGTTCACCGGCATCCTTGGCCATCAGGCCCTCGTGAACCGTGACCGTGTGGTTGAGTCGCTCGTCCGTCAGCGTCTGATAGAGACTGTCGACGGCCCCGGCCTTGGGGTCCCGCGCGCCGTAATAGACTTCGGGAATCCGAGCGTTGATGATAGCCCCGCTACACATCAGGCAGGGCTCAATGCTCACGTAGAGCTGACAATTCTCGAGGCGCCAACTCTTGAGCGTGGCACATGCCTCCTCGATGGCCCGCACCTCGGCATGAAGTGTGGCATCGTTGGCGTGTTCTCTAAGGTTGTGCCCCCGACCAACGATCTTGCCCTCGTGGACGATAACCGCCCCGATCGGCACTTCGCCGATCAGTGCCGCTTGGTCAGCTTCAAACAGAGCTTCCTTCATATAGTGTCGTTGTAGAGGTGAATAGGAAGCGTCACGCATCGAACCCCTCCTTTCCAGTCAGTTAGGTTAATTCAGCGTACTTTCCAAAATATAATAGCCCTTATCTTTTTTGATAATTTCACAGTTGCCAAACGTCGCCTTCATATTCTTCTCGGCCGACGGTGCCCCCTGCTTCTTCTGGAGCACAACGGTCAACGTGCCCCCAGGTAAGAGGTGTTCCTTGGCGCCGGTCAACATGGCCGTTACGACCTGTTTGCCCGCACGAACGGGTGGGTTCGTTAGGATGGCAGCGTAACGCTCCGTGACGTGTTCATAAATATCTGACGTCTTGATTTCAACATTTTCAATCTGATTAGCCACGGCATTTTGCCGCGCCAGGTCTAACGCCAACTCGTTGACATCGACCATCGTCACCTGCCGTTCAGGCCACTTCTTAGCTAGGGCTAAGCCGATGGGACCGTATCCGGTACCCAAGTCCAACCAGGGACCAGCCGGCGTCTTATCGGCATTGAAAGCTGCTAATAAGGCCCGTGACCCATAGTCGACTCGGTTCTTGGAGAAGACCCCGTTGTCGGTGGTAAACAACAATTCGTTACCTAAGAGGGTAAACGGCCAATGGTGTTCCTCATGTAAAACGTCTGGATTTTGTGTATAATAGTGATTAGTCAAATTCTCCGCCACCTTTTAGGTCTATTCTACCTTAGTTTTTTGGCGGAAAACAAGAAAAATAAATTTAATCCGTTCAGCACTATATTTGGTAGTTATTGTATTGACCAACTACCAAATGTGGTGCTTTTTTTAATTGCTATTTTCAATATCTGGTGTACACTTAACTCGTTGATATTGAAATTTAAGGGATGTGGCAACAATGAAAGTAACAGTATACTCAAAGAACAACTGCATGCAATGCAAGATGACGAAGCGTTTTCTCAGCGAACACAACGTGGAATTCGAAGAACGGAATATTAATCAAAATCCAGAATATGTGTCTTACCTTAGAGACCACGGCTTCCAAGCCGTCCCAGTTGTTGAAGCACAAGGGCTCCCTGCTTTCTATGGCTTCCGGCCAGATCAATTGACCAAGATTGCGGGCTAATTGAAGTAAGCACAAACCCGTCTTGGCGACGTCGTGTTTGTTCACGGTGTCGCCATTTTTATATGATTTTTAACGGTTAACTAACTAATTGTTTGGCAAATATGAGTGATTCAGCTAGTCCTATATCATAGTGTCTGCAAAAATACTAATGATATAGGATCAGACAAGACGATTAGATAATTGCTGACGAACTACACAAGTGCCAGCCGCAGGGACGGTCAAAATAGGCTCAGCCGTGGAAGTTCTCTTAGTGGGTTCACCGCTTAGAGAACTGGTAGCTTTCTATACAAAATTACTCCGAGAGACGATTAGCAGCCTACTGCCGGGCTAACTGCTGACTTAGCCGGAGGTGGTCAGAGATGTAGCCGGCCGTGTCGATGGCTTTAGCTGACGTCCTTTGTCAGGTTAAGCCATGGGACGAGCTTGGAGACGTCTGAACTGTGACGGCTTCAAGTCGAGGTTCAAGACCGCTTCTCAGGCTTGGACCGGTCCCCACAGCAGGCGATATCTCTGGCAACTGCAGGCGACACCTGTTAGACCAAAAAGCAATGATTATGAAGAGAAGGAAGAGATGACGAGTATGAGTTTAAAGAATTTAGGCGACGTCACATACTACGACTTAAACAACGAGATCAACATCCCCGTCGATGGACAGATTCCGCTGAATAAGGATCAGGAAGCCTTACAGGCCTTCTTAACCGAAAACGTGATTCCCAACACCAAAAAGTTCGACACGCTCCGTGACCGGTTCGATTACCTTATCGCCGGAAACTACGTTGAACAACAGGTCATCGATCAATATCCATTTGACTTCGTCGAAGACCTCTACAGCTACCTGAAGGCCCAGGATTTCCACTTCAAGTCCTTCATGGCCGCCTACAAGTTCTACGCCCAATATGCACTGAAGACGGACGACAACGACTACTACTTAGAAAACTTCATCGACCGCGTGGCCATGAACGCCCTCGACTTTGCCGGTGGCGATCAACAACTGGCCCACGACCTCGCAGATGAAATCATCCACCAACGCTACCAACCCGCAACGCCTAGCTTCTTAAATGCTGGTCGGGCGCGGCGTGGTGAACTGGTCTCCTGCTTCTTAATTCAGTCCACCGATGACATGAATACCATCGGTCGGACCATCAACTCTGCGTTGCAACTGTCCCGTATCGGTGGTGGGGTCGGCATTAGCCTCTCCAATTTACGAGGGGCCGGTGATCCCATCAAGCATATCGACGGCGCCGCTTCCGGGGTTGTCCCCGTCATGAAGTTATTGGAAGACAGTTTCTCCTACTCTAATCAACTGGGTCAACGTCAAGGGGCCGGTGTGGTCTACCTAAGCGTATTCCATCCCGACATCATTGCCTTTTTGGGTGCAAAAAAAGAAAACGCCGATGAAAAGATTCGACTCAAGACGCTGTCACTCGGTATCACGGTGCCCGACAAATTCTACGAGCTCTGTGAACAGGACGCCGACATGTACCTGTTTAGCCCTTACGACGTGGAACGCATCTACGGCAAGCCGTTCTCCTACGTGGATATCACAACGGAATACGACAACATGGTCGCCAATCCCGACATTCGGAAGAAGAAACTAAAGGCACGTGAATTGGAAACCGAAATTGGCAAGCTCCAACAGGAATCCGGCTACCCTTACATCGTCAACATCGACACCGCCAACCGCGAAAGTCCCATCGATGGCCGCATCGTGATGAGCAACCTGTGTTCAGAAATCATGCAGGTTCAAACGCCATCCACGGTCAACAACAAGCAAGAATACATTCAAAAAGGGACCGACATCTCCTGCAACCTGGGGTCAACCAACATCGTTAACCTGATGACGTCCCCCGACTTCGGTCACTCCGTGGAAACCATGGTTCGTGCCCTGACATTTGTCACCGACCATTCCGATATCGACGTCGTCCCTTCGATTCAAAAGGGGAATCAACTCGCCCACACGATTGGTCTAGGTGCCATGGGGCTTCACAGCTACTTCGCCAAGAACCACATGATGTATGGGTCCAAGGACAGTATCGGTTTCACCAGTGTTTACTTCATGCTGCTGAACTACTGGACGCTCAAGGCCTCCAACGAGATTGCCAAGGAACGCCACGAGACTTTCCACAATTTCGAAAAGAGCACTTACGCTGACGGGAGCTACTTCGACCGTTACACGGAACAGGACTGGCGGCCAAAGGCGGAAAAGGTTCAAGCCTTATTTAAGGACGTCTGGTTACCTTCTCCTGAAGACTGGGTAGCGCTCAAGGCTGCCGTCATGCAAGACGGGTTGTACCACCAGAACCGGATGGCCGTTGCGCCTAATGGATCAATCTCCTACATCAACGACACCACGGCTAGCCTCCACCCGATCATCAACCGGATTGAGGAACGTCAGGAAAAGAAGATTGGGAAGATCTACTACCCAGCGCCTTACCTGGACAACGACACCATGCCCTACTACAAGTCCGCCTATGATACGGACATGCGGCGGGTCATCGACGTTTACGCTGCCGCTCAGAAGCACGTGGACCAAGGAATGAGTTTGACGTTATTCATGCGTTCAACGATCCCAGAAGGTCTGTACGAATGGAAGAACGGCCGGACCGACAAGATGACCACGCGGGACCTTAGCATCTTGCGGAACTACGCTTACCGTAAGGGCATCAAGTCCATCTACTACGTGCGGACGTTTACCGACGACAACAACGAAGTCGGTGCCAACCAATGTGAAAGCTGTGTTATTTAGCTAAAATTAATCAAAGCGGTGAATCCGCATGTTGCTCAGTCAGGGGGCTCCTCAGGGATTCTGTGCTTGGCAGCATTAGCGGAAATCATCGCTTTTTGATTCGCATTTTCACTATCTAAATGTGGTAAGCTTAGGCCAACACAAATGTTGGACCCCAGCAATATGAAAAAGGAGTGGCTGCAATGGCAAGAACTGAAAACTACAAGGCAATCAACTGGAACGCGGTTTCTGACGAGATCGACAAGGCAACTTGGGAAAAACTAACGGAACAATTCTGGCTGGATACACGGATCCCCGTTTCCAATGACTTGGACGACTGGCGGACGCTGGACACCGATCACCAGTGGGTCGTGGGCCACGTCTTTGGTGGACTGACCTTACTGGACACGCTGCAATCTCAAGATGGGATGGCCGCCCTGCGTCGGGATGTGCGGACTCCTCATGAAACAGCCGTGTTGAATAACATTCAATTCATGGAATCCGTTCACGCCAAGAGTTACTCCACGATTTTTTCCACACTGAATACGCCCGACGAAATCGATGAAATCTTCCAATGGAGCGACTCCGAAGAATTTCTGCAAAACAAGACCAAGCGGATCTTCGACCTGTATCATGACGACGAACATCCCCTGAAGAAAAAGATCTCCAGTGTCTTCCTGGAAACGTTCCTGTTCTACTCTGGTTTCTTTACCCCACTGTATTACCTGGGCCACAACAAGTTAGCCAACGTCGCCGAAATCATCAAGTTGATTCTGCGGGACGAATCCGTCCACGGCACCTACATTGGTTACAAGTTCCAACTCGGCATGAAGGAATTGACCGACAACGAACAACAACAAATGAAGGACTGGATGTACGACTTCCTTTACAAGTTATACGACAACGAAGAAAAGTACACCCACACCCTCTACGATCAAGTTGGCTGGACGGAACAAGTCTTGACCTTCATCCGTTACAACGCCAACAAAGCGCTGATGAACCTGGGCCAAGATCCCCTCTTCCCCGATACTGCCGAAGACGTGAACCCCGTCGTCATGAACGGGATCTCCACGTCGACTGCTAACCACGACTTCTTCTCCCAAGTGGGGAATGGTTACCTATTAGGTAACGTCGAAGCCATGAACGACAGCGACTACAACATCGGTGAACCGAAAGATCCTGACGATCCTAGCAAATAAAACAGATAGATAAAGAAGTCGCAAACGCTGAACCACTGGATGATGGTCCGCACGTTTGCGGCTTCTTTGCTTTTCGGTCATATGTGGAGGTGGATTGTGTCGCCTGCGGCTGATAGAATTCCGCCTGCTGTGGGGACCGGTCCAAGCCATAGAGCGGTCTTGGACCTCGACTTGAAGCCGTCACAGTTCAGACGTCTCCAAGCTCGTCCCATGACCTAACCTGACAAGAATCGTCAGCTAAGGTCATCGTCACGGCCGGCTACATCCTAGCCTCCTCCGGCTAAACCAGTCTTCAACCATCCTCATTGACCAAGCTGTGCCTAAATTCTCATACTATTACACACTTCACGCAGCTTAGCATCCCACAACAATTCCACTTACATCAGCTCTTCAATCTCCTCAACCGTTGGCGTTGCCCGTGTCAGTGCTGGGATATGGGTCGTGATCCAATCGATGTCCTGGTCCCACCACGCTAATTTTTCCAAAGCGGCAACCACAGCTGGCGCAAAGCGAGGACGAATCACGGCGGCAGGATTGCCACCAACAATCGTGTATGCGGCCACGTTCTTGGTCACGACGCTATTAGCCCCCACAATTGCCCCATCGCCAATCGTGACACCCGGCAACACCGTGACGTTTTGGCCCAGCCAGACATCGTTGCCGACCACGGTATCCCCTTTCAGTGGCAGGTCCGCGAGACGTGGTGTGAACGGCTGCCAGTCACCACCTAAGATATTAAAGGGGTAGGTCGACGCCCCCGTCATGGCATGATTAGCGCCGTTCATCACGAATTCAATGCCGCTTGCAATCGCACAGAATTTACCGATTACGAGCTTGTCACCTAGGAATTCATAGTGGTGCGTCACGTGTTGTTCAAAGTCCAGCGGTGCCACCGGATCATCGTAATAGGTATAGTCGCCCACTTCAATATTGGGGCGCTGAATCACGTTCTTTAGAAACACAACCTCTTTGATTTCTGGATTGGGGTAAATAGCATTCACATCGGGAACCGTCATAAAAAGACCTCCTCGTCTTCAATTACCCTCAGTGTACCGGGCACCGTAATGGAAAGCAACGACAACAAAAAATGGCCGCACCGTCATCGGTTGGCCATCGCTAATCCTATTTCCCCTGCACGAATCCTTTTCGTTGGAATGCCGGATGGGGATACTCATAAAATCCCGCACCTGTCTCCTGACCCAGCCGGTGATTGTCGATCAATTCGATCTTGATTCGGTGGGCCACCGTGACCAAGCCCTCGCGCCCTGGTTCGGCACTGGCCCCTAGCATCAGCTGATAGGCCGTCTGCAAGCCAATCTCGTCGAGTACTGCAAACGGTCCACGCATGGCGCCTGTCGCCATCATCCAGGTCCGGTCAATCGTCTCGAAGTCGGCTACGCCCTCGACCCATAGCATCAACGCCGTACTCAGGAAGGAATCCAGCATGGCATTTAAAATGTAGGCTGGATGTTCCTTTTGTAGTTGAATCGGCACCATCCCAATTCGCCGCACGAAGGCCACCACCTCCTGATAAACAACCGGGTCAGTCCCTGGATGGCCCATCACCTCGGCCAGGTGATTGACCCAGACGTGATTCGTGAAGTGTAGTGCCAAGAATTTTCCAGGTCGACCAGTGATCGCGGCGAATTGGCTGGGAACCATCGTCGACGTGCTGGTAGCGAAGATAGTTTCCTGCGGGGCGACCTTAGCCAACTGCGCGTAAAACTCATTCTTCACGCCCACCACCTCGGGGACGGTCTCAATCACTAGGTCGGCGTCTTCCACCGCCGTTTCCAAATCCGTGGCATAACGCAGGTGGTCATTAGTCGTCTTGATCACGGCCGGCGTTGCCTTGCGCTCCCGCATATAGGTCCGGTCCCACGTCGCCACCCGCCGTTTTGCCGCGGCACTCGCTGCCGGATTCACATCATAGATGGTCACGTACAGGCCACTGTAAGCAATTTGAAACGCAATCTGACTCCCCATCGTCCCACCACCAGCGATCACAACTTTTTCGATTGCCATTACCCCTCACCCTTTCTGATAATTCCCCAAGAAACTGCCACTTGCGAAAACTCTGCCAAATCTGGCCTAGGCCACCCGTCATTTTGCGGTATAATGGATTGTAAGTTACGCGCCAATACTGGTAAAAAATGATTGCGTCATCCGGCGCGCCACTGTCTAAATTCAGGGGGTCAATTTCTATGCCAAAAATCAAAAACGTCTGCGTCTTCTGCGGATCCAACCACGGTTATGATCCAGACTTTCTCAAACAAACGAACGCGCTCGGCCAATACCTCGCCGCTAACAACCATCCCGTTGTGTACGGTGGTGGGAAGGAAGGCCTGATGGGCGCTATTGCCAAGTCCACCATGGATGCCGGCGGTGAAGTCATTGGGATCATTCCAACCTTTTTAAGCGAAATGGGCTTGGCAGAAACCAACGTCACCACGTTGTTAGAGACTAGCACCATGGACGAGCGGAAGGACGAAATGCTTCGCCAATCCGACGCCTTCATCGTGCTCCCCGGCGGCTTTGGGACGTTTGAAGAATTCACGACCATGCTGTCATGGAGTCAGATCAACGTTCACCAAAAGCCAATTGCCCTCTTCAACATCAACCACTACTTCGACGAACTCGTCGCCATGATGCAAAAGTGCTGTGACCAAGGTTTCGCCCCTCAGGAAAACATGGACCTCTTCATCGATGCGGCTTCGATCGATGAAATCTTTGAAGGTTTCGCGACCTTCCATCACCAGTTGCCTTACAAATACACGAACTAGCCTTTAGCTGTTTTTTTGTTGAGACGGTTCCGCCTGCGGCTGCCAAGGATTACACCTGCTGTGGGGACGCTTCAGCCTGAGAAACGGGCTTCTCGCTCGATTTGAAGCCACGAAGACCACCTGTCTTCAAAGTCGCCCATGGCGTAGGCTAGCAAAGAACGCCAGCCAACGCCATTATCACGGCCGGTTCCATCCTTGGCCTCCTCCGGCTACGCTATCTCAAAGCCAAAACAACAACTAAATGACGTTGCCATTTTCAGTCTCGTCGGTAACAACTATACTTAACTTCAAGATGAATCTAACCGAACGGGCGCAAATGCTCGTTCTTTTTTTATGCTCTTTTGGTCTGAACAACATTGCCAACGAATCGGCCTAATTTCCACCGATGTCACATACCAACATTGCTCAACTCACGGATACCCCAAAGCCGTTATCGCGGGTAAAACCCAATCCAAGCCGGAGGCAGCCAGGGTGTAGCCGGCCGTGTCGATGACCTTAGCTGACGGTTCTCGTCAGGTTAGGTCATGGGACGAGCTTGGAGACGTCTGAACTTTGACGGCTTCAAGTCGAGGTCCAAGACCGCTTCTCAGGCTTGGACCGGTCCCCACAGCAGGCGGACTCCCTGGCTGCCGCAGGCGACTGGTTTTAACCAATCTGTTAACGGCGGTTCTGCCAGTTGATTTCGTCGGTCAACCAGCGATCCAGCCAATGTGGCACCAACCGCGTCTTCGGGCCCGTTGCTGGCCGATTAATCACTAGCATCAGCTGCAGCATCGTGAAGATCAGCGATGCCCGCCGCCGATACGCCAAGTATTTCGGCTGCCAAGTGGTCACGTACTTCTCCTTGTATGCCCGCAACCCCTGAAAGCTGTAGACACTGGACCCGTACTGATAGATCAGATGCGCCGCCCGTTCCTCAATAAAGCTAAAGTTGGACACGCCCACGTTGGCCAGCGGTGCCATCCCCAGATTAAAGGCGGTATACCCCTGGTCGCGACACAGTTCAAAGAGATAGACGAACAGTCCGTCCATGATGCCCGAGGGGGCCGCGTGGCTCTCACGCATCAAATCAATCGACGTCATCTTCCGGTCACCCGTTGGCATCAGATTGGCAAACGCCACAATTTCACCGTCAGCGTTTTTCATCACGGCAATCGGGGCTTCATTGAGGTAAGTGCGGTCAAAGAATCCCATGGAGAAGCCTTTTTCGGTCTGATCTCCCAACCACGAGTCCGAAATAGCCTGCAGTGTGCTAAAGTCTTCGTCACTGAACGGTGCCTGCTGAATTTCACAGGTATAGCCCTCGCGGCGAAACTTGTTGACCAGCGCCCGTTCCCCACGATGGGCCTTTCCCACCAGGTTAAACGTGGTCAGGTCGACGTGACCCTCTTCGCCTACCTTGATAAAGTCAAAGCCCATTTCGTGCAGACGTAGCGTCAGGGACTCACTGATTTCATAGAAGACGGGTCGCAACCCAGCCAAATCGGTGTCGTGCATAAATTGCTTGAGTGCCAGCGTTAATTTCTCCTGATTACCAATTGGTTCGCCCATGACCAAGAGCTTGTCAGCGCGCTGCCGAAACAGAATCAGCAGCTGGTCTTCGCCATCTTCTTGGTAAAAGTACAGGCGCTTGTCTCGCAGAAAGGCCAAGTGACTGACCTCGTTGCCACCAAACTGCCGAATCAAGGCCCGTACCCGCGGCCCATCGAAAGGCTGGTGCAACCACGCCTGCCGTGAATGCGCCAGGTAGCGGTAGATGCCCAAGAGAATCAGCAAGGCCACCAGTAAACCACCCAGTCCGTTCAGCCATACCTGCATCGACGGCACCAGCCAGCTCTGTGGTAGCCACGGCCGATGGTGCCCCTGGAACATGTACAAGCCCAACACGGTATACATCAGGAACGTCCCAACGTAGATACTGCCGTCGACCAGCAGGCCCCCCCAGGAATAGTGAAAGCCCTCGCGGTACAGCTCCGGCCGCGCAAAGATGAGACAGGCCAGTACCAAGCCCAGCAGAACTGCCAGCCCGCCAGGAAAGTTTTCCCGCCAGAGCGTGTTGCCAATTGCAATTGCCAAGACCAAGAGTGTCGGCCAAAAGACCCGTTTGACCCGGGCCCCAACACCGCGGGCCAACCCAATCAGCAGGAAAGCCACGATAATATTGGAGACCTGATCCAGGAAGTAAAACATATAGGGCACCAACCGAATATAGAGATGATTGGTTAAGACCACGTCTGGAATCGTCGCGTACAGGAGCATCATCACCCCTGAAAAATACATAAAGGTCGTCACAAACAGGTGCGCCCCCCGCCGTAACGCCGCGACCGGCAACCCATTTAAGAAACGATTGATCTTACGGCCGGCATCGTGGAAGAACAGGCCGACCCCCACGCCAAACGGGAAGAGGTAGTAGAACAGCCGATACAGCAACAGCCAACCGGCCGCGTCCGCTCTGCTGACACCCAGCATCCCCAGACCCAGGATCATGAAGACGTCAAAACTCCCTAAGCCACCGGGAATCATCGAGACGACCCCTGCGACCGAAGCCACCACAAACATGGGGAATACGGCGACCAAATTCAATGGTAAGTCCAGCGCCCAACCGATTAGAAGAAAGAAGAGTGCACAGCCGCCCCACTCCAGACTGGAACCAATAATCAGCCGTAGTTCACGCGTCCAGGTCAGGTCCTTAAAGAACTCACTGTCGTTAAATCGCGTGAAGAAGAACAGCCCCGGAAAGTACAGGCCACCGCCCAGGAGCCAGAACCAATACCCCTGATACGGCTGGCCCACATCAAACCCAAAGAGCAGGAGGAGCGCAACCCAACACGACAGAGACAGGCCGGCCAAGAGGAACAGGGCAATCTTTGAGATGGCATACACCACCTGCTTTTTCGTGGCCGACGCCGAGTAGAAGTTCGCCCGCAGACTCGCCCCGAGCAGGCCGCCCATTCCCATCAGATTGGTAAAGGTATTGGTCACCCACCCACTACGGATGATGTAACCGGTTGAAAATTTGCCGGGCAAGAATTCCACGATAGTGAAATCATAGATCAGCATTGGCAAGACCGCCACGAAACCGCCAACCAGAAGAAGGCCCAACGTTCCCCAACTCAACGATGCCAGAACCGATTGCACCTGTTGGCCACTGACCTCACGCGCGACTCGCCCGATTTCTCGGATAATAAAGAGCAGCACGGAAAACATAAAGAGCCCCTTGATCAACGTCATATGTTTTTGAATGCCCGACCATAGTCTTTTCCCCATCATAAATCCCCCCGTAGTTCTTCATTATCGCAATGGCCCGATTGAAACACAATCAAGGCAGAGTCGGAATCAGCCGTTAGGTTAGCTGACTTACTATACATCAAAGGAGCCGACGTCCCCACGCCTAGCTCCTTTCTGGTAGGCCTCTCGACGCTACCGCTATTCTGCTCATTGTTTTCCCCGTACTCCATTGACCAATCGCTCTATTACTAGTTAGATTCTAATTTTCGTAGTCGCATTCCCCAATGCGGCTTTCGCCTTGACTCGCACAAGCTGGTCCTCCCGGAAAGAACCGTATCCCCTCAAACGGTTGCGCCACGTCAGACGTTCAATTGTCGTCAACCGATCAACACGCAATGGTATCCCCTAAAACTTTTACCATTGCCCGTCGTCCAGTATCCCAGAAAAAATTCAACCACAACTGAATGTCTCAATCATAGCTGAACATCGGCGTTTTAAAAACTTACCCTAAAAGAAATTATTCTGAGATTTTCTCAGATTTGCCATCCACCCGGGGCAACGTCACCACGAACTGACTTCCGCGAGGAACGTTGTCCACGACAGTAATGGTCCCGTGATTCAGGCGCACCAGTTGTTCAACGATAGCCAGTCCTAATCCGGTGCCCGTGATTTCAGGCGTACGCGCCGAATCGGCCCGGTAGAAGCGCTCAAAGACATGCGGCTTATCCGCCGCACTGATCCCCATTCCCTCGTCCTTAACAGCAATAATATGCGTAGTCGCTGTCGTTGCCAAGTCAACCGTAATAGTCGACGTTGCTGGTGAGTATTTGGCGGCATTATCGAGCAAGGCCGTCAGCACCTGCTCCAGACTTTCCGCGGCCCCCAGGACCACGCTTGCCGACTGCGTGCCGGTTACCATAAGGGTCTGATGAAGTAATGGCCGTTCACGCGTCAACGCTGCGGCCACCACATCCTGCAAGTTAACCGGCACCAGCTTCAAGACGGCCCGATCAGCCCGTGACAGGGTCAGCAGGCTATCCACAAGATTCTTCATCCGGATCGACTCCTCACTAATGTAGGCCAACGATTGTGGGATAATCTCCGGATGGTCTGCGGCGCGGCGTTGGAGGAGTTGTACCTGCGTCAACACTGCAGCAATCGGTGTCCGCAGTTCATGGGCGGCGTTCGAGGTGAACTGCCGCTCCTGCGCGATGTGTGCATTGACCGTCTCCAAGAGCGCATTAAAACTCTCAGCCAGTTGATTGACCTCCACCGGTTGAGCCGGAACGGGCAAGGCAATCCGCCGCTCGCGCTGGTGAGCCTGTTCCTGAGCGGCCGTATTCAAGCTGGCCAGTGGCCGCGTGAGTTGCCGGGCGACCGACCGGACATAGTATCCGCCAATCAGAATCGTTGCTACCATGACCAACAGTACCACAGCAATGACCGACACCAAGGTCTCTACGATTGGCATCAGATTCAACCAGATTTCCAAGCGATTTCCGTGGTAATAACTTTTCCGATAGTAGGTTAGCCCGTAATCCGGCGTATAACCGATTGCCTTGGTGCCAAATACCTTGTGGGACTTGACATTCAAGAAGTCCCGGGTAAACGGCGAGTAATAGTATTTCACCGAGCTGCCACGAGGATTCGTCACCCGGACGTTGGTCTCAAAGGTATTGATGGCACTGTATCGCCGCCACCAGTGCCAGTCGGGCTGATCGCCGATTACTGAACGTTGCAGCCCCTTCATCAAGCGCGTGGCGGACTGCTGGGTCTGGCGAATCTGCTGGTAGCCGACCACCGTAATGATGGCAGTCCCCATAAGTAACGTTGTCAAAACGAGCAGCCGAATCACCCGCTTATGAATCTCTCCGGCCGTGGTCTGTGGTTTAGCCATTCTGCACTTACCCCACATATTCAGTAGAGAGGACGTAACCCACGCCACGAACCGTGTGAATCAAGTCGGTAACATTAACGTTTCCCGCCGCAAGCTTGTGCCGCAGATAGCGGATGTAGACATCGACAATGTTGGGTTGCCCTTCAAAATCCACGCCCCAGACCTGGTCCAACAGATCATCACGGGTCAGCGTCTCACCGGCATTCTTCATGAGGCAGAGTAACAGATCGTATTCACGTTGGGTCAATTGAATCAGCTCGCCACCATTTCTGACTTGGCGACTGCGTGTGTCGACCATTAGCTGACCCACGTGGAGTTGCTGCGTGGCTGGCGTCGTAACCTGACGATGTCGCAGAATCACCCGCACCCGGGCAAGCAACTCTTCCAAGTCAAACGGCTTCGTAATGTAGTCGTCTGCCCCAGTATCCAGCCCTGTGACCTTATCACTCACGTAGTCGCGCGCCGTCATCATGATGACTGGCAAGTCGTCGTTACGCCGAATCCGCCGCAACACCCCGAGCCCGTCCAGCTTGGGTAGCATCCAATCCAAAATGATCAGATCCAATTGGCCCCGATTATTTTCGGTTCTAAAATATCTGTTGTTGGTAATCAAACGAATTTGATTACTGGCAACGGATGTTTTTGTATAATCAAAGAATG